>JANYKS010000009.1 GCA_025358125.1 Actinomycetes bacterium | reverse complement strand
GTACAGCTCGACCGCCGGATCGCCTGCGGCGCCGCACTGCAGTACGGGCCCACGGTCGGATACGGCGTCGCACAGGGAGCCCCGATCAGACCGATGTCGACCGCGGGAAGATCGTTGCGCCCGAGTTCGTCGAGCTGCCGGTCCGCAAGACCGAGGAAGGTGGATGCGCTCGACGCGCCGAACATCGTGCCGAGATCCGCGACGTGCGCCATATGGTCAGGATAGATCCTGATGTCGATCCAGGAGCTGATCGAGGAGTTCGAGGCCGGCTCGTAACGCGAACTCATGGGCGAGTGTCTCGAGTTCGGGTGCTCCGGCGTAGACCTCGGCGGTGTCGGCCCGTGCCGTCAAGTCGACGTTGTAGTGGTCGGGTGCTGAGATTCCCGATGTGAGCACACCAGCGGTGCCGACGATGTCGGCTTCGGCGGCCGTTCCCGGCTGGGTGAAGAGCACTTCCAGGTTTCGTTATACTTTAGTTATGACATCACTGAAGCTCACTGCCATCGGAAACTCGACGGGACTCATCCTCCCGAAGGAAATGCTCGAACGCCTTCGCGTCGGCCGCGGTGATTCGTTGAACGTGGTCGAGACTCCGACGGGCATCTTGCTGTCACCGTTCGACCCGGATTTCAACCGCCGAATGGATCTCGCCGAGCGCATCATGCGTGAGGACCGTGACGTTCTGCAGCGACTCGCCCAGTGACCGACGAGCCCAACTGGTTGTCGCTCGCGGATCTCGTCGCAATTCACAATCGTCAGCTGGCAGAACACGGTGGCGGTGAAGGTCTTCGCGATCAAGGCCTGCTCGATTCGGCGCTGGCGCGCCCACGCTTCACCTGGCAGAACCCAGACCCACCTCCCGATCTGGCGACGCTCGGGGCTGCGCTCGCGTTCGGCATCATCACGAATCATCCCTTCGTCGACGGGAACAAGCGCACTGGGTACGTGGCGTGCAGACTGTTCCTGCTCATCAATGGTTCGGACATCGTGGCCAACGCCGACGAGAAGTACCTCACGTTTTACGCCGTCGCTGCAGGCGAACTCGCCGAGACCGAGCTGGCCGACTGGATCCGTCGGCACTTCCTGCCGGTCGGCTCGCCGCCGGACGGCTGATCACCGCCCCACGGCTCGGCGCCCGCCTCCGCCCTCGCCGAGCGGTGGAATCTTGCCTGCGACTACCTCTACCCCGACCGCGAAGGCACCGTCAAGCGAGATGGCGCCACGACTATGGCTAGGATCATCGATCGCTGACGCGATCCAGGTCTCGCGGGCCGGGGGCATTGGGATGAGCGAGATACGGGAATCACTGAGCGAGTCGACGAACGCGCTCGCCGAGGTGTTCCGCAACCGGAACCTGCGTCGACTGAACCTTGCGTTCGCGGGCTCGGTGGTGGGTGATTGGGCATACGCAGTAGGAGCATCGGTGTACGCGTACACGCAGGGCGGCGTCGCCGCCGTGGGCGTGTTGGGAGTCGTGCGATTCGTGTCGATGGCGCTTTTCTCGCCGTTCACGTCCCTGTTGGCCGACAGGTTCGACCGCAAGCGGGTGATGATCGCTGCCGATTCGATCCGAGTTGTTCTCGTACTCGCCGCCGCCCTCGTGATCCGCCTCGACGGGCCGCCGATCGTCGTGTACGCGCTGGCCGTTCTCACGGCGGTGGCAGGTACCGCGTTCCGTCCAGCACAGGCTGCGCTGACGCCGTCGCTGGCCAACCATCCCGGCGAGCTCACGGCCGCCAACGTGGCCGCGAGCACCGTCGAGAGTGTCGGCTTCTTCGCTGGACCAGCCATTGGGGGACTGCTCCTGGCCATGACGGGTGTCGCCTCGGTGTACGTGTTCAACGCCGCCACCTTTGTCTGGTCGGCGCTGCTCGTGCTCGGCGTGCACCCCATCACACCAACTGGGGCGGCCGTAGGTTCGGCCACGGCTACCGGGACCGGGGAAACCGGCGACGTGGCTGAGCCGAAGAAGCGTTCCGGCATGTTCGCCGGAATGGGCGATGGGTACCGTGAAATCTTCAAGAACCGTGATCTCCGGCTGCTCGCCGGGCTCTACTGCGCCCAGACCATCGTGGCCGGCGCGTCGTTGGTGTTCACAGTGGCGATCGCACTCGACCTGCTGAAGCTGGGCCACAGCGGTGTGGGCGTGATCAACTCTGCGGTGGGTGTCGGTGGGCTGATCGGCGGGTTCGTGGCACTGTTGCTCGCCCAACGCGGCAAGATCGCCCGTGACTTCGGCTTGGGCGTCATCTTGTGGGCGGCACCGCTGCTGATCATCGCGGCCTGGCCAACGCTCACGTCCGCCCTCATCGCGATGGTCCTCATCGGCCTCGCCAACTCGGTCGTCGACGTGAACGCCTACACGATCCTGCAACGCCTCGTGCCCGATGCGGTGATGGGGCGGGTGTTCGGTGCGCTGGAGGGCGTGGTCGTCGGCGGGATGGGGCTCGGTGCGCTCATGATGCCGTTCCTGATCGACTCCATCGGGCTGCGCAGTGGCCTCGTCGTCATCGGGGCGGGCGTCAGTCTCATCGTCGTGCTCGGCATCGCCGGCCTGAAACGGATCGACACGGTGGCCTTGGCCCCGGCCGGCCTCGACTTGATCCGGGGCGTGGCCATGCTGGGTGTGCTGCCCGGCAAGGTGGTCGACCGTCTCGCCCGTCGGGCCAAGGTCGTCAACGTGCCGAGCGGCCAAGCGGTGTTCAGCGAAGGCGACGTCGGCGACCTCTTCTACGTCATCGAATCGGGCACCGGCGACGTCACGATCCGCGGGGAGTACGTGTGCACATTGTCCGCCGGCGAATCGTTCGGTGAGATCGCTCTGCTGCGCGACGTACCACGGACTGCAACGATCACCGCGACGAGCGATTTGGTCATGCGCGCCATCGAGCGAGACCAGTTCCTGGCCGCTGTCACCGGCGATGGCGAATCCTCCAACCAGGCCGAGCTCTTGGTCACGCGACTGCTCGCCAGCCGTTGACGGCCCGAAGATCGGACAGGAGTCGAGTACGTCGATGGCTCGCGGACGGCGGTGGGTGCCGACCAGGTATGCGGGGATGGAACCCTGATCGATCAGACGAACGACGTAGGTGCGGGAGATTCCGAGGATGTCCGCTGCCTGCTGGGTCGTCACTAGGCTCGCCGACAGAACATCGGAATCGGGCGATCGCGCTCACCGAACAGAAGGGCGCACGAATGAGCAAGCAGGCCTTGGTGACAGGAGCGAGTCGCGGGATCGGCAAGGCGATCGCACTGGCCTTGGCCGACGCCGGCTTCGACCTCGCGATCGCAGCCCGCACGGTTGCCAAGGGCGACCTCACCGGCGACCATTCGACGTCGGTTCACCGAACCATCAACCGTCCCCTCCCAGGCTCACTCGAGGAAACTGCGGCCGAAGTTGCCGATCGGGGACGAGAGTCGTTGCGGGTACGAATGGATCTCACCGACATCACCTCCGTTGAAAATGCGTGCACCGCGATCCTCGACGCTTGGCAGGGAGTGGACGTGATCGTGCACAACGGCCGCCACATCGGCCCTGGGCTGATGGACTCGATCCTCGACACACCTATCGAGGAATACCGCAAGTTCCTCGAGGCCCACGGCGTGGCACCGATCCGGATCACTCAGATGCTGTTGCCTTCGATGGTGGCACGCGGCGGCGGCACCGTCATCACGATCAGCTCCCTTTCCGGCTACGACTGGTATCCCACCAACCTGCCGGGCCAGGGCGGCGTCGGGCTCGGCTACCGGATCGGTAAGGCGGCCGGTCACACCCTTGTCGGCAGTATCCAGGCAGAGCACGCCGCACAAGGCATCCGCGCCTTCAACGTCAACCCTGGCTTCGTCGTCACCGAACGCAACGCACCGGACGTCGCGGCTTCTGGCTTCGATCCGACTGCCGGGGCGCCGACCAGTGTCATCGGGGCCGTCGTTGCATGGCTCGTCACCAACCCTGCGGCCGACGAGTTGCAGCGCACGAACATCGACGCCCAGCCTCTCGCCCTCGAACGCGGCCTACACCCCGCTTGGGGTGGGGGTTCACCAGGCTGAGGTTCGCCGAGCGGAGGTCAGGCGACGTGGAGGAACCGGCGGAGGGCCTCGCGGATGATCTCACTGGTCGTGGTGTCGTCAGCCGTGGCGCGTTCTTCGACGGCTGCCCAGCAGCTCGGGGTCGAGGCGTACTGGGACGACCTCGGCTGGGCCAGAGCCCATGGCCGGGCGACCGCCGCGCGGTCGAAGTGTGGATCGCAACGCTTTCAGTAGTCGAGGCCGCCGTCGAGCGCTTGAGCGCTGGGTGACGAGCCACAATCATTCCAGTCGGTTGAGAAGCTCGTCGGTCACGAGCCGAGCGGCTGAGTCCATGTCGTAGTCCAGCGGCCGGGTGCTGACGAGCAAGTCGAGGTCGCGTCGAAAGTCTGTGCTGTTGAGTTTTGCACGGAGATTCGCGACGGCAAGCGACTTTGTGTATCTCAGGGCGATATGGCTCGAAGCAGGTCAGGATCTCGGTGGGCGGAATCGCCAAGCGAGTCAGTGCCAGCCAGAGATCGAACAGATCGCGGCCCTTCGATCGTTGATACAGGGCGCGGAGCTTGGTCGACACGAGTTCAGCGACCTCGAACGTTTGCACCATCGCTGAACCGTGGAACCACTGCGACTCGACTGCAAACGGGACATGAATCAGGGGCCTTGCGGGTGACCGCTCGTAGGTGTTGATCTCGATCTTGATTCGCATCACGCCTGTGCCGGACTCGAACGGGGCACGGAATCGCACCCTCGGAAACTTGGTGACATCCACGTTGACTCTCATTCCAAGTCGCTCTCCGATTGAGCGGAGAGCATCGACCATCTCGCGGATGCCCCCGGCCGAACGGCGGACGTAGTCGAGGTCCTCGCTGTACCGCAGACCTGGCGGCAGGTGGAGCTTGTGTAGGCAGGTGCCTCCGCGGAAGACGAGCTCGTTGCCGAGAAAGTCGTCGTTCGCGATCTCGACGATGAGCCGGGACAGGGTCAGGTCCTGTTCGACCTGTTCGACGGCTGCCCAGCTAACGAACTGCGACCACTCGGCGATGAACGGACTCGCAATCACAGGTCGGGCTCTACGTCTGTGTTGACGACAACGTGCCACCGCTCATCGACGGAACCTCGGCGCGCGCCAGAGGCAAGCAGCGGGGTCGGCTCCGACCGCTTCTGCGCCAACTCTGAGAGCCCATCGAGATTGACATCTGCGCCGATCTCGGCTGCTGCCGTTTCGACCATCCATCCAGTCCGCTGAGCGACCGATGTCGGATATCCCGTGGCCACTCGGGCGAGTTCCACTTGGTCGAGCTTGTCGTCTTGGAGCAGCTCGGCGATCACGGTTGCAACATTCGACAGCCCGCCGCCGTATTCCGGGCGGCCGACGAGGTCGAGCACCGTTACCTCCGGTGTGGCGACCACCATCGTGCCGGCCGGCGTGTTGACCGTGACTGTGGGACGGGCGGCGGTGCTGGCCGACGTGACGAACGCGATGCGGACACGCCCGAAACTGCGTGCTCGAAGGCGCGCGTCCGTGACGACTTGAAACACCTGTGGACGTTGGTGCGCCGCGCCGTGTACCTCCGCCGCGGAGAGATAGCCGACATAGTAGGGATGGCCGAAATGCCGCATCAGCTTGTCCACGAAATGACTCGCTGGTACAGCGGCCCACGATCGGAACTCAGAGGGAATGGGCACGAATGTGCCCGGCGTCGGAGAGAACGCGCGATGGCTGGCGCGCCATCGGGCAGCGATTGGCGGCACCTCGTTTGAGGGAATGTCGAGAAGGGCAGCTACGTCTGCCGTAGTTGCCCAATGGCGGCCACGAGCCATCAACCAGTCGGGGAGTTCCCTTGGTGGCACGCCAGCCCGCTCCGTCTGCCTGTCAGTCATGCGCTCAATATAGCATTCATCGCTATTTCAAGCGCGCCGGTGACAATTGCTCGCGCGTTCGATGGTCGCTCCTGATGTCTGCGCTGGTGGGATGGCTACAGGGTGTCGGTCATTTGGGGGTTGCCTCCATGTCTAAGGGATAGTAATGTGGACTATAGAAGCTCCCATGTTCGTCAACAAGTTTCTCCTTGAGAAGGATTGCCCCGATGACAGTTGATGACCCGACCACCACTCCAGCGCCACCGAGCACCGACTTCGATTCGCACGTCACCGGCATCGCAGCGCTGGGCGATCCGCTGCGCCGTGGCTTGTACCGCTACGTCGTCGCGCAGGCCGGCCCGGTGAACCGCGATCAGGCTGCCGACGGTGTGGGTGTTGCCCGCCATGTGGCCAAGTTCCACCTCGACAGGCTCGTTGATGACGGCCTGCTGGCGGTCGAGTACGCCCGCCCCCCGGGGCGCCGCGGGCCCGGTGCGGGCCGGCCCGCCAAGCTCTACCGTCGCTCGTCACGCGAGTTGGCGGTCAGCCTGCCTCAACGCGACTACGAGCTGGCCGGGAGGCTTCTCGCCACAGCGGTCACCGCTGCCGAACGCGACGGTGTCACGGTTGGCGACGCCCTTGGGCAGGCGGCCCGAAACACCGGGCGCGCGCTCGGCCAACTAGCCCGCCAACACGCTGGGGCGCGACCCAACCCGGCGAAGCTGCTCGCGGCTGCTGTGAGCGTGCTCGGTGACTGCGGTTACGAACCCCGCCCGGACGGCACGGGCCTGACCCTGGTCAACTGCCCGTTCCACGGGCTCGCCCAGGACTACACCGATCTCGTCTGCGGGATGAACCTCGATCTCATGTCCGGGCTCGTGGACGGCCTCGGACTTGTCGAGCTCGAGGCCCGCCTCGAACCGACGCCAGGGCTGTGCTGCGTCCGGCTCCGAAAGCCCGGACGCTGAAAGCCGCGGGCCTGACCGCACGTCGCTGCCGTGAGCCATTGACCGAACAACGAACGATCCGCCATCCGGGGATCGACAAAGGAGCAATGATGAGAAAGTTCTCGATCCGCCCGACGCTCAGTCTGAAGGGCCGTACGTTCAAGGGTTTGCGAGGTTGGTCAGGCAAACCGTTGCACCCGCCGCTGACCGACTTCCCGATCGTCGCCTACATCTTCGCTGCCGGCTTCGATGTCGTCTCGGCGATCGGTGGCAAAAACCACGCCTGGGCCCGCGAGTTGTGGCACGCCGGCACGTTCACGTTCATCGCAGGAGCGGCGGTGTCGGTGTTCGCCGCGCTGACGGGATTGTGGGACGCGCGGAAATCATCGCAAGCCGGTACCCAGGCCCGGCGCACGATCAACACCCACGCCACGATCATGCTCACCGTCACCGTGCTCGCGCTCGCCGACGTCGCCTGGCGGCTCAACGGCTATCACACCGAACCGGTCACACCGATCAGCATCGTCGTGCTCTCCGTCATCATCGCTCTACTGGTCTCGGTCGGTGCAACGTTCGGAGGGACCCTGGTCTACGACTACGGGTTCAACGTCGAGACCGCCGGCGACTCTCCCGTCTGGCACAAGTCCGAGACCGACGTGCTCCCAGGCCAGCACAACGAAACCGAAGCACCGTCGTGACCAAACTGCACCACCTGTAACGACGAGCAACGTCAGAGCCCGTGGCTCGACCAGTTCCAGTGATCGCCGGTCGGCGGCCTGTCCGATGAGTTGTCCGATGCCCAGGGCCGCGATCCGATCGTTCAGCGGGGAAGTGTCGGGACGAGCCGGCGGAGGATGCGAATGTCTGCGGGCCAGGCGTCGATGAGCGCGTCAGGGGGTGTTCGACGGGCGGCGTATCGGAGCGCGAGGGCGACGACAACGATGTCGTCGAGTGGTCCGATGACAGGCAGGAACTCTGGGATCAGATCGATCGGCGACAACACCCAGAGCCCGGCGATCGCGACAGCGACCTTGGCGCGGCGGGGGACGCGTGGGTCCTTGCGCAGCCGGCGGGCGGTCGTGGCGCAGGCCGGCAGGATCGTTGCGAGGTCCTTGGCGAGGCCCGGCGGAAGGCGCCGGGCGAGGATGATCAGGATCACCCACGATGCGGCCAGCATCGCTACGGCTACGATCAACAATCGAAACATTCGCTACCTCCTTGATGTAACAGGCGATACATGAATCAGCGTAAGCCGTCTGCGCGGATTGCACGCTCACGCTGGCCGAGTTCGAACGCTTCACCGAGCTGGTGTACGGAGCGCTCCGGATCGGATAGAGACGCGACCACAGAACCGCCGAGAATACAATCGGCTTCAAATGAGTCTGTCTCCCGAACGATCCGAACACCCCGCGCGAGACGTCGGCCCAGCCATCGTCTTTCGGGCTGACGCGCTCCGCCAAGTCGAAAGCCACATGGCCGCCGACACCCGATCCGAATACGGCGGCGTACTGGTCGGCGCCGTCTTCGCGCACGGGGGTCTCGTCATCATCAACACGGCAGTCGCGGCCGAGAACTCGGCGTCTTCGCCGTCGGCGAACTTCACGCTCAGCCGCGCCGCTGCGGCGTCACTCACCAGCCAGGTCGCGGAGTCGTATCCGGGTCAGCGGATCGTCGGCTGGTATCACAGCCACCCTCGTTTCGGGATCTTCCTCTCTACTCACGATCTGTTGATCCAGACGACGTTCTTCGCGCAGCCGTGGCAGGTGGGCTATGTGTTCGACCCGATTCAAGACGTGCGCGGGTTCTTCGGATGGGCAGGTCGCGAAATCGTTCGCGTCCACGAATGGGAGGTCACGGCTGCCGGCCGCGGCGTCGACACCCAACTTCCCGTGAACACGCCGGCCCATGGGGAGCAGTTGGCAGCACGGCTGCTGGCGGCACAGCGATCCCCCCAACCGGTGGAGTTGCGACCACCCCCGATCGGGGCTGGCGACTACTCGGTCGCGGGAGACACGCCGCGGAGGAAACTCTCTGCTCGCGCGCTGCTCGTCTCAGCTGGCGCAGTCATCGCTCTCGTCGTGCTCGCTCGTTTCTTCGCCGGATCGGGCGACGACGCCAAGACTCCTTTCACGGCGGCAAGCGTCACGACTCCTGCGAACGCGGCCAACGCGGCGCAGACGCCGGCGGCACAATCGACAGTGCCCGTAACGACAGCAGCGGCGGCCACGACAACATCAGCGCCCGTCGTCGAGACGGCGACGTCGGCAGCCATCGTGGTGACAGCGCCACCCACACCGACCGCAGTGCCCACGCCGACGGCGCCGCCCACGCCGACGGGGGTTCGCCCACCGGTATCCCGGCTCGCGATGCCGCTCGATTCGTGTTCGTCGCCAGGGCTCAACGCCTATCAACCGCCGGGCGATTGCTTTTTGGCGCTGGCAAACGGCAACATCTTGCTCTTCGAAGCGGGCGCATTGCGATGCTCCGAGCCGAGCGGCACTGTGATCGCGCCGGCAGTCTCCACGTTTGCGGTTGGGGCCGGCGACGACCCGCTCGTGATCTTCGCCGATGGCCAACTCGTCGCGAAGTGTGGTGACCTGACCTACGCCAAGAACATCCTCGCCGCCGGCGGCGCCACGTTCGACGGCCTGTGCGGCAGTGCCGCCACACCGATCGACGACTCGAGTGTGCGCTGCTTCGCCCAGAATCCGGGCACAGGGGCATTGGTTGCGATCGTGCGCGCTCCTGGCCAGATCGTGATTCTCGTCGTGGCCTGCTTCAGCGCCGCATTCGACGCTCCGTCGCTCGTGCAGATGACGTGGACCGGTGCGGCGGTGAACACGTCGTGGCGGATCGTGTCAGTGGCATTCGACAGCGCGCAGCAGCAGTTCGTTGCCAAGGCGACCAAGAACGGCAATGCCGCGACCGCCACATTCGCGTGTGCGTAGGTCGCTCGAAGGGGTTCCGCTGGCCCGGTCGTGCAGCAGCGCGATGGGTTCCCATAGATTTCGGGTCTACATCCAGTAGACTGTACGTGTGGCCACGACGACGATCAGAGTCGACAAGAAGACCCACGCCACGCTGCTCGAGTTGGGTTCGGCCAGCGGCTCTTCGCTGATGGAGACCGTGCGAGACGCCGCTGAGGCACTTCGCCGGCAACGTTTCGCTCAGCAGGTGGCGGGCGAACTCGTGGCACTCCATGGGAACACGTCGGCCTGGGCGGAATATCTGGCAGATGCAGAATCGACGGCCGTCGCTGATGGCGTCCGTTGACGATCTGTGGCTCGTCGATTTCGGTGAGCCCTTCCCTGCTGAACCCGCGCACCACCGCCCCGCCCTCGTGCTCGGGCCTCCCGACACGTTTGGCCCAGGCTTTCCCTTCGTCATCGTCTGTCCGCTGACGACGACCCATCGAGGCCTTGCCCTACACGTTGAGGTCGAGCCGACTGACGCCACCGGGCTCGACGACACCGGCTACGTCCAGTGCGAACTTCTCCGCTCCATCAACCGCCGCCGCCTCGTGCGTCGCCTCGGAGCCATCGACCCTGCCACGAGCAGCCACATCGCCGACATCGTGAAAACCCTGCTCAACCACTGACCCGCCGCCCGCGACGCTTGCGGGGCGGACCCGTGTGTTGGCAACATGCCTGAGAACGTGCCGGTCGAACAAGAAGGGGGTTCCGCTATGGTGTCCGCCATGTCTCCGGCCGATGCACCTGGGCGCGACGTCCGGGTCCTCTCGGTCGTGATGCCGGCCTACAACGAGGAAGCCACCATCGCCGAGATCGTCGGCCTGGTACTGGCCTCACCGTTCACGGCCGAGCTGGTGATCATCGATGATGCCTCAACGGATCGCACCGTCGAGATCATCGAAACACTCTCCGACCCTCGCATCCGGCTCCTGCGCCAAGACGTGAATCAGGGCAAGGGCGCCGCGATTCGTCGTGGCTTCAAGGAAAGCACGCAGCCGTTCGTGATCGTGCAGGACGCGGATCTCGAATACGACCCGACCGACTATCGCCAGATCATGGCGCCGCTGCTCGACGGCAAGGCCGACGTGGTCTTCGGATCGCGTTTTCTCACCGATCGGCCCCACCGCGTTCTCTACTACTGGCATGCGGTCGGCAACAGGTTCCTGACCACGATGTCGAACATGTTCACGAACCTCAACGTCAGCGACATGGAGACCTGTTACAAGGCGTTCCGGCGCGAGGTGTTGGAGTCGTTCGAGTTGGAAGAGGACCGGTTCGGGATCGAGCCGGAGATGACCGCCAAGGTCGCGAGGGGCAACTGGAAGGTGTACGAGGTCGGCATCTCGTATTCGGCCAGGACGTATGCGGAGGGCAAGAAGATCGGCTGGCGAGACGGTGTGCGGGCCGTGTTCTGCATCCTGGTCTACTCACCAGTCGGTTCCCGGGTCCCGATCCGCCGGCTGGAGCCCGCCGTTCAGCGGCTTACGAAGTCGAAGGCGTAGCCGTCGTAACTCGCATGACGGATTCAACGACTCCCAGCGACGATGCTCGATCGGACCGTCCGCCGAGCGCCACTAACGACTTCAAACCCTCATTGTCGATCATCATCCCGGTCTTCAACGGCGAGGGCTGGATCGGGCGTTGCCTCGCGCATCTCGTCGCCGCAATCGGCGTCGCCGAATTGTCATCGGTCGAAGTGCTTCTGATCGACGACGGCTCCACCGACGGCACGCTCGCCGAAGCTGAGGCGGCGTTGCTCGCAGCTACCGACGTTTCGCTCAGAACAATCTCGCAGCCGAATTCCGGCCGGTTCGCGGCCCGCCGGCTCGGACTGGAACAGGCCAAGTACGACTTCGTGTTGTTCATCGACACACGTGTGTTCATTGCCGAATCGGCCTTGGCGTTCGTTGCGCCGCGCCTGAACGGGGCTGACGAACGGGTGTGGACATCGCACGTCGAGGCAGCAACCGCCGACAACCCCATCGCCGGTTTCTGGCAGGCCATCGAACACATGGCGTGGCGGCGTTACTTCAAGCAGCCTCGAACGATGTCGTTCGGTATCGACGAGTTCGATTATTTCCCCAAGGGCACCACCGCGCTCATCGCCCCAAAGGCGATGCTGATCGAAGCGTTCGACGCATTCGCTCCGACCGTCACCGACTGGCACAAGGTCAATGACGACACAGCGGTGCTGCGATGGGTGGCCGAACGCACACCCATCAACATCTCACCGCACTACGCCAGCACCTACAACGCTCGCACGAACCTGATCTCGTTCGTCAAGCACGCCGAGCATCGCGGCACCGTACTCATCGACGGCTATCTCCGGCGCGGGACGAGGTTCGCCGGTCCGATCGTGGGCGTCCTGGTGCTGACGCCAGCGCTGGTATGGTTCGCCCTTCGGCATCCCATTCGCGCGGCCGTGCTCGGTGCCGCCGGGTCGGTGGCCGCGGCCGCCGGAGCACGATCGCTCGGCGTACGCAAGGCAGACGCGCGTATCCTCGGCACGTTGGCTGTGCCGTTCGGTGTCGCCTATCTCACCGGTATGTGGCGGGGGGTGCTGCTCCGGCTCTCCTGGCTCAAGCAGCGTCGTGGACAGACAGATGAGTGACTCCGACATGCGGATCCTCATCTACAACTGGAAGGATCTCGCGCATCCGGCTGCCGGCGGTGCAGAGGTCTACACGGAAGGCTTTGCTCGCGAGCTCGTCAAGAGAGGTCACTCCGTCACCTTGTTCGTCAGTGCTGTCGAAGCCAAGCCGGGCGAGGAAGTTGTGGAGGGAGTCCGCATCATCCGTCGGGGCGGCCGGCTCGGGGTCTATCGGGAAGCTCGCAAGTTCTGGAACACCGAAGGTGAGGGTCGCTTCGACGTCGTCATCGACGAGGTCAACACACGTCCTTTTCTCACCCCGAGATACATCAAATCGACTCCGATCGTTGCGTTGATCCATCAGTTGGCGCGCGACGTGTGGCGCTACGAGGTTCCCGCCCCGGTCGGTCTCGTGGGTCGTTACATCTTCGAACCCTGGTGGCTGCGCAGCTATCGCAACGTACCGGTGATCACCGATTCGGTGTCTTCAGCCGAGTCGTTCGAGGCGTACGGCATTCACGGAGCGCATCCGTTGCCGATCGGGGCCGCGCCAATCGACAAACCGATGGTCGACAAGGAGACATCGCCGACCGTGGTCTTCCTGGCTCGACTGGTTCAGAGCAAACGACCACACCACGTCGTCGCGGCATTCGCGAAACTGCAGACGGAATTTCCAGATGCGCAACTATGGCTCATCGGCGATGGCCCATACCGTGCCTCCATCGCCAAGGATGCTGGACCAAATGTGCACCTGCTCGGCCGTGTGTCGAGCCGAGAACGAGAAGAGCGTCTTGCCCGGGCGCACGTGCTGGTCGCAGCTTCGGTTCGTGAAGGATGGGGCCTCAACGTCAGCGAGGCTTCAGCGTGCGGTACGCCCACCATTGGCTATCGGGCTCCCGGGCTCGTCGACTCGGTTCCGGCCTCAGGGGGCCATCTCGTCGAACCGAATCCGGACGCTCTCGCCGACGCATTGATCGCATTCTTCACAGGCGACCTCGTGCTGACGCCGATTCCGTCTCTGGTCCCGTGGGCAGAAGTCGCCGACGCGGTAGAGGGTCATCTTCGCCGTGCGGTCGGTGGCTGAGTCCAGGATCCAGGGTTGCACTGAAAGATCGATCCGGGCGGGTGGGGCGGTCACAAAAGAAAGTTCACTTGCTAGAAGCTTTGAGCCGGTTGGACCTCAAGGAGTAGATTCGCCAAGTGGGATACCGAAGCAAGCACATCAAGACTGCTCCAGGCACTGTCATCCTTCCGCCGGACACAACAATCTCGACGCGAGATCGGGTGCGGAACGCAGTCCTCGATGTCGCTGCACTGCCAATCGTGGCCGCGCGCCGTGGGTCTTCGCCGGACATCGTGGGCGGACCGGTTCCCCTGCACTATGGATTCAAGCGGTGGGACTGGAGGACGGAACGTGGATTAGAACTGGCGCTGGCCGAACGTTCTTCGTCCCGGCACGCCCCGGCGGCGACACTCGAGGTCGGCAACGTCCTGGCTTTTGCTGGCGTCACCGGTCACACCGTCGTGGACAAGTACGAAGCTGGGGTAAATGTGCTGAATGTCGACATCATGGAGTATCGGCCGGAGCGAAAGTTCGGTCTCGTCATTTCGATTTCGACCGTCGAGCACATCGGTTGGGACGAGGAGCCCAGAGAGCCAGGAAAGGCTGCCGCCGCCCTGGACGTGATGGCCGGGCTGGGCGATGCCCTCCTGATCACGATGCCGGTCGGCTATCACCGTGAACTCGAACAGGCTTTCATCGACGGTCCTTTCGATTCAGTAGCGCTCGCCGTGAAGAAATCGAGGCTCGGTATTTGGGCCCGGCGACCCTTGACCGATGTGCCTGCAGTGCGGTACGGATACCCGTACGCGTACGGCAACGGCATCCTGATCGGCACTCGCGGGGCGTTCTGAGCCAGGGCTGTAGGGCGGATTCAGCGCCTCACGAATGCGTTATCGCGACAGTGGCCGATTCCGCCGGCAACGCTTGTGCGGGTTGAGCCGCAAATCGGGTGTACGCAAGAGCAATCTTGGCTCGCCAGAACAGTCTGAGAGTGTCGGTGAACATCCGTCGAATTGCGTGTACCGAGATGGTGCTCCCGCTTTCACGCCGCAGAGTTACCGGCACCTCGACGAAGTTCGTGAAGCCTGCGGCGCGCGCAGCAATGAAGAGCTCCAGATCGAGCGCGAACTCGTCCTCGTTGAGGCTGGGCAGCACGGCCTCGATGACTTGATGACGAAAGACCTTGATCCCCGTTTGCGTGTCGCGGATGTCGAGCTGGAAGAGAACTCGGATCATCAGGTGATACCCGAACGAATAGAGGCGTCGCACGCCTGAAGCATGCACCTCGGAATCAGGGTGCAGCTTGCTGCCGAACACGATGTCAGCGTTGAACGACTGTTGGGCGGACAGCAGCGAGCCGAGCAATGCTGGGGACAGATCACCATCTGCGTCGATGAACGCGATGAACTCAGCGTGAGCATGTTCGAAGCCGGTTCGCAATGCGGCACCCTTGCCGAGGTTGCGGGGATGGCGGATCTGGCTGAGTGAGGGCAGGTCGAGCAGATCGATCAAATCAGCCGAGCCGTCTGTCGAACCATCGCACACAACGATGATCGAAGCTCGTATGCCGAGTTCGGCCAGATGAAGATGGGCTGCCTTCACCGTTTCGACCAC
>JANYKS010000042.1 GCA_025358125.1 Actinomycetes bacterium | reverse complement strand
GGTCGATCCGGCGTCGCGGAGTCCGATGTTGTTGAACTGTCCGTCGATGGTGGTCAGCCCTGGGCGCGATTCGAGGAGCCGGGCCGGATCGATCGCCCTGAACTTCGGCGCCGGTGGTGGCGGGGGTGGTGGTGGCGGCGGTGGTGGCGCGGGGCGGGTCACGTCATAGGACTCACCCGTGAACGAGCCGTTCACAGTCCCCGCCAGGGCGACGTTGCCGGCGTCGCGGATCGTGCCGTTGCCGACCAGATCCAGGCGCAGGGTGCCGTTCGAGTACCCGGTGTTCACGGTGACCGTGAACACCTGCGCCGCGCCGGATGGGGTCACCGAGGCGATCGAGGCTCCGGTCACGCCCGCCGCCGCCAGTGCGAAGTCGCCGGCATCGACACCGGTGACGGTCTTGCTGAAGCTCACGGTCCACGTCACGGTCGTTGCCGATGTCGGGCTGAAGCTGGATCGCGAGATCGCGCTGACGATCGGCGGTATCGGCTGGCCCGCCGCCGCGGGCGTTATGAACGACTGAATCTGGCCGGACACCTGAGGCCCGACCGTGGGCACGTAGCGCAAGCGCCAGTAGTACGTGGTATATGGCTGCATCGACGCCGGGGCGTACGGCTGCCAGTCGTCCCAGACGATGTAGCCGCCACTGTGGGCGGTATCGTAATCGGCCCGTCAGTCAGAACCGGTGTCCCGCCCGACGTGGTCATCAGATCGAAGTAGGCAGTGCCGCTCGTGCTGCCCGGATACAGGTACGTCTCCGTTCGGACCGTCGTCGGCCACTGGGTCGAGCCGAATGTCGTGCCGGCGGGCGATGGCGCGATCGTCGGGTCGGTCGAGAACACGTAGACGCCCTCGTCCGGCGTGAGCACCGGATTGTCGTTGCCGTCGAACATCTTGATCGCCCCCTGCAACAGCGAGCCGCTGACGGCCGCACTGCTGATCACGGGGATCTGGATCTCGAGCGTTCGCCCGATGGGCAGTGGCCAGAGATACGCGTGGGCCGAGTCGGTCGATGGCGCCCGGAAGTAACCGGCGCCGTACGTGCCAGCGCTGCTCGGCAACGTCTGCGGGCACTCGCTGAGCGCGAGTTGGCCGACATTGTCGTAGTAGCACCGAACAGGATTCGAGCCGCTGATCGCGAGCGAGGTCGACGGGGGGAGCTTGAAGTTGATGTCGGTCCGTTGTCCGCTACAGGCATTCCCGAGCGCGGCAACAATGACATGGACGTAGTACAGCGTGCCCGGAGATGGCTGGGAGCCCTCCGGATCACCGTAGAAACCGACGTACGCGCCTGCGCCGAACTCCTGATACGGAGAGCCCTGGATGATGCTGGCGCAGTTGATGATGTTCGAATACCGAATCGATCCGTCGAACCACCGAGGTGCGGCCTCGGCCACGATCGGGGTTACTGCTTGGACCGCGACGACCGCAGTGCCCGCGAGCGCGAGCGCTACGAAGAAGGATCGGCCAGTGTGACGACGGAGCATGCCTCCCACCAAAGCACGACACTCACCCGCGTGCATCGGTGGAAATACCTATTTATCGGTGGTTCCCCCACCACCACCACCGGTGGTTGGCGACGCAGGCGGCACGTCACTGTGAAGATTCGCGAAGAGAGCGGCGAGCTGGGCCCGGCGCAGCAGGCCGAGCTTGGCGAAGACCGCTCTGAGGTGCGCCTCCACGGTGCGCGGACTGAGGTACAACTCCTCGGCCGCCTCCTTGTTCGACAACCCCCTCGCCACAGCGGACGCGACCCGCAGTTCGGCGGATGTCAAATTCGCGAGGGTCGCCGCCGGTGGCGGCCGGTCATCATTGCGAGCCGCCGCGGCGACACTGCGCGCGGCGACACTGCGCCGGGCGCGTTCTGCCCATGGCACAGCGCCGAGCCGCTCGAACTCGGTCGTTGCCAGCCGCGCCATCTCCGGCCGGGCGAATTGCTCGCCGAGTACCAGCATCGAGCGGGCGGCCTCGAATGGCGCATCGAGGTCGGTCATCGCGTCGATCGATGCCTGAACGCGCCCATCGTCGGAACAGGCCATACCCATAACGCGCAACGCAATGGCGGCGCCCCATCGGGTTCCGCCGAGCGCTGCCCGTTCACGAAGGCGATCGGCGAGGTCGATGGCGTCTTCGACACGATCGCAGGCGATGAGCGCTTCGGCGAGGTCGCCCTCGAACCACAACACACTCGGCTCGGAGTAACCGGCGCTCAACCGGGCCGCTTCGAGCAGCGCAGCCAGAGCCTGGTGGGGGTCGCGCTGGCCAAGAAACGCAAGCCCGTCCGCTGCGAGTGCCCACGCCTGCAGGCCTTTCATCCCGGTTGCCGCGCCCCAGGCGTTGGCGGCCGCAGCGTGTTGATGAGCACTGTCGAATCGTCCTATCGCGGCCTCTGCCCGTGCCAGTGCGACGTGGCCGAACGAAGCCGCTGACGCACTTCTTCGTTCGAGAAAACTGACGTCGTGGTCGGCTGCGACGAGGGCCTCGGTGAACCGCCCCCGCCGGAATGCGATCTCGGACAGCAACGCGCCGCTGAAGCCGGTCATTCCAGCAGCGCCGAGTCGACGCGCCGCAGCGGTCGCGATGTCAAGGGTCCGGTTGGCCTCGGCGTGACGCTCCTGCATCAGCTGGGCGTATCCGATCGTCTGCAGAACCAACACGCCGTCGGTGTCGATCATCTGCACCGGTAGATCGACCAGCGCGCTTGCGACGGCGAGATCGCGGTCGGCCACCTTACGCCGGCCGGTGAGCTGGGCGCCGGCTGCTCGGATCGCACAGCAGATGAGCGTGAGCGGGTCGTCGCCGCTGGCCTCGGTCCGGTGAGCGAGCAGCGCGGCCTTCTCGGCCAACCGGAAATGTCGCCCACCGTCGCCGGCCAACGACACCAACAAGGCGGCGCGGAGGTAGATGACCGCCGCCTGCGCGGAATCCGTCGACTCGACCTCGCCAGCGGCGTCGATCATCAAGTCGATACCCCGATCTACGTCGTCGATCCACGCCATCGCGTCGCCGAGCGCGGCCGCCGTGTCGGCTCGTTCGGTGGGCAGCCGAGCGAGCGGTAACGCAGTCGTGAACAGCTCGATTGCCCGCTCCGGATCGCCACCGAGCCATCGCGCCTGGGCGGCCGCGCGCACATACCGGAATCGCGAGTCGGCATCGACCGCCAAGGACGACGCCATTTCGAACGCCCGTCCTGCGAGCGACAGATCCCCGCGGGAGTTGGCGCGTGTGCCGATCGCGCCGAGTCGGCTTGCGACCGCTTCGTCGGGTCCGACGGAAGCGGCAGCGAGGTGCCACGCGGCCTGGTCGTCGGATCCGAGTGCAGCCGCCAACGCACGATGGGCAGCGCGCATCACGTTCGCGCCGACCGCCGTCGCGATCGCCGGTCGGTACAGCGGGTGAGCCAGTGCGACCTCGCCGGCGGACAACTGCACGATGCCATGCCGCTCCGCTTCCTCCAGCGCCGCGAAGTCGCTGTCGAGGCCGGCCATTGCCGCGAGGATCGGTGCTGCCCTCGCGTTGCTCGCGGCAGCGACGACGGCCGCCGCTGCCTGCGCGCCGCTACCGAGCGATGCCACGCGACGAGAGATGAGCCCGTCGAGATGATGGCCGCCGGCCAGTACCGGCGGCAACATCGAATGGCCGGAGCGCTGGCTGTGATCGAGGGAGCGCATCGACTCGATGAGAGCGAGCGGGTTTCCGGCGGTCTGCTCCCAGCACTGTTTGACAACCTGATCGGCAATGTCATCGTCCGCCAACTCGCGGGTCTCCTCGAGCGACAGCCCCCCGAGAACGAGTTCGTCGAATCCGGCTCGGTCGAATCCCGACGATTCGCCCGCGCGCACACCGATCGCGGCCGACACGGCGTCGCTGCGCAGGCGACGGAGCGCGAACGCCAGGGCCATGGTGGAGGCGGCGTCGATCCACTGCGCGTCGTCGACGACGATGAGCACGGGACAAGCTGTTGATGCTTCCGCGAGCGCCGCGAGAGTTGCCCCGCCGAGATCCAGCGGGGACGGATGCGAGCCTGCGCTCAGCTGAGTACGGAGTTCCGCGGTCGCGTCGTTGTTCGCCAACGCGGTCGAAATGCTGCTCAGCGCCGCGAACCGCACACCACCCTCTGCTTGCACTCCGGTCATCGCGACAACGGTGAACATCGCATCGGCGGCAGTGTCGATCAGCTGATCGAGCAGGATCGTCTTGCCGGCGCCGGCATCTCCGCGCACGATCAGCGTTCGTCCTTCGCACCGCTTGGCGTCACCGATCAGGCTTGCGAGTTCGGAACACTCGGACTGTCTACCGACCAGAACTTGGGCGTTCCGTCGCGATGTCACTCCGTCATTGTGGTCGAGAATCCGGTTCCATGCTGCGGCCTTCTACTGATTGATGCCGAAGAACATCCGGCCACTGTCTTTCAACTCGCGATCTCGGCTGATGATGCCGCGCTGGTCGTCGACCATGTCGAACGCCGGATTGAGCGACACGGAGATGAGCGGGAGGCCGGTCGCCGCTTCTGCGGTCTCCTGCACGAATCGCTCGACGACCGACTCGCGATCCGCATCCGTCCCCGCCGGCAGCATCAGGGTGACGGCCATCGGGCGCTCGAGGCTCTGCTCGCCGGCCCGGTGGAGTAGGCCGAGTGTGTCGCGTTCGTGACGGACGATGAGCCCGAGCACGTCGCACGCGCCGGCGAGGTCGGCGAGCTCACGATCTGCGCGCCCGGGAATGCTGACGGTTCCATCGCGCAACCCCTGCAGCCACAACCGGAAGCGGATCTGATCGAGGCGGTGTGCGGCGTCTTGACCAGGTTTGGTCTGATCGACAGGCCGCACGATCTCGAGCCCGAATGCCGTGATCACGGGCGGTCCGCCGCGCAGGATGCGCCACGCGTCGCGCCACGCGGTGACGAGCGTGTCGAGTACGTCGCCGTGGCGACGCGGGTCGTCGGGGAACAGCCGGTTGGCAACGCGAAGGGGATGCTCGATCGGTACCCAGCCGCCGATCCCGTCACCGAACGTTTCAGCGCACAGCTCGACCCAGCGCGGCCACCAGTGGCCGGCCCATCTTGCGTCGGCGAAGCCGCCCTCGTTGTCGAACCAATTCGGCACCTCGCGTTCGAGCAGCGTGAACTGCAAGGGCACGCCGGCTCGGCTGGCGGTCTGCGCGAGCCCGAGGTAGAACTCGGCGGCATCGCCGTTGACGGCCCCTGCTGTTGGTTGCATCCACGACCAGTCGACGCCGATCCGAATCTGCTTCGCGCCGAGTTCGGCGAGCAGCGAGATGTCCTCGTGGGCTCGAGTTCGGTCGAGCTGAGCGGTGGGGATGACGACGCCGCGGGTGCCGACGGCAGCCGAGTCGGGCACTACAGGCCGGCCGTCACGAGCCGACCATCACAGGCCGGCCATCACAGGCCGAACGGGGCGCGAGTCCAGAGTTCGCTGGTGTCGCGGCGTTCGGTGTCGACGAGCACGCCGCTGAGCTCGAAGACCTCGATCTCGCCGGGGAAACCGCGTAGTTCGATGGCGCCGTGTGACGTGGCGTGAATGCCCTGCGGCAGCCGTTCGAGTTGCATCGCGGGGATCAGCACCTCGTACGGTCCGGCAGCGTCGCACAAGCGTGCGGCCATGTTGACTGCCGAACCGATGTAGTCGTCGCCCTCGAAAAGCAGCGCATGCCCGGTGGCCATACCGACGCGCAGCGAGAGCGGAGCGCAGACCTCGGAGGCCTTGCTCTCAAGCTCGATCGCGAACGAAATGCAGTCCGACTGGCTGATGGCGACGATCATGCAGCCATCCCCGAGCCATTTTGCGATGCGGACACCGCGTTCGCTGGCCACGTCGCGGGCAATGGCTCGGAACGCGCCGAGCAACCTTCCGGCAGCATCGTCGCCGAAGGCCGCGGTGTAGTTGGTGAATCCGGAAAGGTCCACAAAGGCGAAGGTGCGTGGCACGCGCATGACCATGTGAGGCTAGCGTGCGCGGTGTGGTTGCACGCTTCACCTACTCCCGTTGGGACGGTACGCAGAAGGGCTTCGACCTCGATGCGGAAAGCGTGTTCGACGGCCTGACCGACGATCTGTTGTACCACGGCGACGTCAACAGCGCGCTCCGGCGGATGATGCAGGAAGGCTTCCGTGACCGCAACGGCGAGCGGTTGCAGGGCCTGCGCGAGATCATGGATCGGCTGCGACGCGAGCGTCAGGAACGCCTCGATCGCAGCGATCTCGGTGGGGTGTACAGCGAGATCGCCGATGAACTGAACGACATCGTCGACGAAGAACGGCATGCGATCGAGAACGCTCGGCGCGATGCCGACAACAGCGGTGACGAGCGGCGGGCGCAGAACGCCCGCCAGACCGCCGAGGATCGCACCTTCCGGCTCGACATGCTTCCCGATGACCTGGCGTCCAAGGTGCGCGAGCTGCAGGCGTACGACTTCGAGTCGGCCGAGGCCCGTCGACGGTTCGAGGAGCTGATCGACAAGCTCCGCCAACAGCTGATGCAGCAGACCGTGGATCAGATGAGCGGCTCGATCCAGAACATGAGCCCTGAGGACATGCAGCGGATGAAGGACATGCTCGCAGGGCTCAACGACATGCTCGACAAGAACCAGCGCGGCGAGGACCCCGGCTTCGAGCAGTTCATGGAGAACTTCGGTGACTTCTTCCCGGAGAACCCGGAAACGCTCGAGCAGTTGCTGGAGATCATCGCCCAGCGGATGGCTGCGATGCAGGCGATGATGAACTCGATGACGCCAGGGCAGCGGGCCCAGTTGCAACAGCTCAGCGATCAGCTGATGGAAGACATGGACCTGCGCTGGCAGATGGGTCAGCTCGGCCAGAACATGCGCAGCATGTTCCCCGAGATGGGTTGGAACCGGAGCTACGATTTCGAGGGCCAAGAGCCGATGGGCTTCGCTCAGGCGATGCAGACGATGCAGGAACTCGGCGAACTCGATCAACTCGAGAACCTGCTCCGCAACGCCACCAACCCCGGCGCCTTGGCGGAGGCGGACATGGACCGCGTGCGCGATCTGATGGGCGACGATGCCGCTCGTTCACTCGAACGGCTCGCTGAACTGGCGAAGATGCTCGAACAGGCCGGCCTGATCCAGAACAAGGAGGGGCGCCTCGAGCTCACGCCGAAGGGCATGCGCAAGATCGGATCGAACGCGCTGCGCGAGCTGTTCAGCAAGCTCACCAAGGACAAGATGGGTCAGCATCAGATGGACCACCACGGCCAAGGCCACGAGCGCACCTATGAGACCAAGCAGTACGAGTATGGCGACCCGTTCAACCTCGATCTGAATCGCACCATCCGTAACGCGCTCCGGCGCAACGGCGGCGGCACGCCCGTGCATCTCTCGCCGGAGGATTTCGAGATCGAGCGCACCGAGCATCTCACCAAGTCGGCGACGGTGCTGTTGCTCGACCTGTCGATGAGCATGCCGATGCGCGACAACTTCCTCCCCGCGAAAAAAGTGGCGATGGCGTTGCACTCGCTGATCACGTCGCAGTTCCCTCGCGACTACATGGGCCTCGTCGGATTCGGCGAGGTCGCCCGAGTGCTCACCCCCGAGCAATTGCCAGAGGTGAGTTGGGACTTCGCGTACGGCACGAACATGCAGCACGCGTTGATGCTCGCCCGCCGACTTCTGTCGCGCCAAACCGGCACGAAGCAGATCATCATGATCACCGACGGTGAGCCGACGGCGCACATCACCGCGAGCGGCCAGCCCTACTTCAACTACCCGCCGACACTTGAAACGGTCGAGGCGACGCTGCGCGAGGTCGTGCGGTGCACGAAGGACAACATCCGGATCAACACGTTCATGCTCGATGCCGATCGGTCCTTGAAGAGCTTCATCGAGCGACTGACAGCGATCAATCGCGGTCGGGCCTTCTTCACGACGCCGGAGACGCTCGGCGACTACGTGCTCGTCGACTTCATCGAGAACAAGAAGCGAATGTCCAGCCGCGGCGCGCGCCAAACCGGCTGAGCCGAACTCCATTCATGTTCCCGAGGCTCGCAGGGTGTGCGCGCGGTACGCGCGAGAAAAGTCACAAAATGTGAAATCCCCCCTTGCAATGGTGGGATGTGATAGGGGACAATGACACCATTGTAATTACAACGGTGCGATCGGCAGCGCAGTGCTGACATCGGCGCCACCGAGGCCTACACAGGCAGGAGGCCACAGATGAATTTCACGAACACCCAGGACGATGACCGCGGTTGGCAAGATGAGGCCAACTGTCTCGGAGTCGATCCGGACCTGTTCTTCCCTGAGCGCGGCGCCAGCACTCGCGAGGCCAAGGAAGTGTGCCGAGGTTGCGTCGTGCGTCTCGACTGCCTCGAGTTCGCGCTCGTCAACGGCGAGAAGTTCGGCATCTGGGGCGGGCTGAGCGAGCGCGAGCGTCGTCGGCTCCGGCGTCAGCGGGCGATCACCACCCGCCGCACCGCCAGCGCCTAGTCAAACCAACAGGCGCGCACCGCTCGCCCAGAGCGGATGGTAGGATTTGGGCATGCTTTCATTCCTCGATCCGCCCGAGATCGTTCTCCTGGTCGTCCTGGTGCTGTTGTTGTTCGGGGGCACCCAGTTGCCGAAGCTGGCCAAGAACCTCGGCAAGGCGCAGAACGAATTCAAAAAGGGTCTCGAAGCCGGCCAGAAGGAATCTACGGTCGGCAAAGAAGAAACCGTCGAAGAGAAATTGGCGCGGCTCGACAAGCTGGACAACGCCAAGCCCGAAAACGCCAAGCCCGACGCCTGAGCCCGACCCCCGCCGGCGTGGCGGGCGAACTCAGTCGGCGAGTTCAGCCGGCGACGACTGCGATGCTGCGGCGGCGCTTCAGGATGCGACGACGCTCGCGCTCGCTGCAGCCGCCCCACACTCCGTGCTCGATGCGGTTGTGCAACGCGTACTCCAAACAGGTGTCGGCAACCGAGCAGGTGGCGCAGATCTTGCGGGCGCGGTCGACGCCAACGCCGTCGCTGGGAAAGAACGCAGCGGGGGGATAGTTGCGACAGTTGCCCTGCGCCATCCAAACGGTCGCCGCATCTTCTGAAGTGTGGTCGTGCATCAACGAGCCTTTCGTGTGTGTCCACGGTCTACGTGGTCCGCCCGCACGAGCCCAAGGGGCCGGTGACCAAACCACGAAGTTCGTCTCTTCTCAGACGTTCTCCGTAGCGAATTGGTTCCCGGATTCGCATCAGTCAAACACACTTGAGCGGCGATGCCAACCATCCGGCCGACAAACTCGGTCAACGCTGGGTAAGATCAGCGGCTTCATCCGCCAGGAGACCACTATGTCTGACATCACCGTTCAACCGCGGGCCCACGCCCGTATCGTCTACCTCGGCCCGGTGTCTCCCCATTGGGAGGTGTACGGCGCGTACGGCGATCGCACCCTGCTCGACGAGTTCCGGGCTCGTGTTCTGGCTCGGCTGGTCCTGTTGCCCCGCGACGATCCGCAGTTCCGCCGCAATCGCGAGCGCATCGTGCGCGATGCCGAGCGCGAGGCCATCACGATCGAGTGGGATCTCGGCCTGCTCGACGAAGACGAGCAGTAGCCGACGGACCAAATGGCAGGCAAACAATAGCTGAACGCAGGTCAGACGATCGGTGCGAGAGCTAATCTGCCTGGGTGCCCGACGAGCGACATCTCAATCGTGAACTGAGCTGGCTCGATTTCAACCGACGCGTTCTGTCGCTGGCCGGCGAGGTCGGCATCCCCTTGCTCGAACGAGTCAAGTTCGCGGCCATCTTTTCTTCGAATCTCGACGAATTCTTCCAGGTCCGCGTCGCCGCGCTGCACGATCAGGTCGCAGCCCACATCTCGGCGGTCGGCCACGACGGGCGCAGCCCGGCTCAGCAGTTAGCGGCCATCGGGGAAGTCGTCCGCGAGCTGCTCGGGATCCAGGAGGACATCGTTGCCAACGAGCTCCGGCCGTTGTTGCAGAAGGAGGGCATCGAAATCCTCGCGTGGGACGACCTCGAGCCGGCGGAACGCAACCACACGATCGATATCTTTCGCCAGCGCATCTTCCCGGTATTGACACCGCTCGCAGTCGATCCTGCCCACCCGTTTCCGTACATCTCCAATCTCGCCCTCAGCCTTGCCGCGATGGTGCGCGATCCGGAGACCGGCGAACGGCGATTCGCGCGCCTCAAGGTGCCGTCGATCCTGCCCCGCCTTGTTGCCTTACCGAATCCCGAACGTTTCGTCCCGGTCGAGCAGGTGATCGCCGCCCATCTGCACACCCTCTTCATCGGGATGGAGGTCGAGGAGGTCGCAGCGTTCCGGATCACCCGCAACGTGGATCTGAGTGTCGACGACGAGGACGCCGATGACCTCCTGGCTGCCGTCGAACTCGAGTTACGGCGGCGCCGGTTCGGTCGCGCCGTGCGTCTCGAAGTGGAAGCGACGATCAGCCCTGAAATGCTCGAGCTGCTCCTGCGAGAGCTCGAACTCGAGCCAGCCGACGTCACCGTTCATCGTGAGCTACTGGACCTGACGTGTCTGTTCGCGATCCACGCAGTCGACCGTCCCACCCTGAAGGACGCCCAATGGGTGCCCGTCACCGCGGGGCGGATCGCAACCGCCCTGGAGGCCGGGCGCAGCCTCTTTTCGGTGATACGCGAGCGGGCACTGCTCGTGCATCATCCCTACGAATCTTTCGCGAGCTCGGTCGAGGCGTTCCTGTCCGAGTCGGCCGACGATCCACGGGTCCAGTCGATCAAAATGACGCTGTACCGGACCTCGGGCGACAGCCCGATCCTGCGCAGCCTGATCCGGGCGGCCGATCGAGGCGTACAGGTGGCCGTGCTCGTCGAGTTGAAGGCACGCTTCGACGAGGCCACCAACGTGACATGGGCCAAGACGCTGGAGCGTGCCGGCGTCCACGTCGTGTACGGAGTGGTCGGGCTCAAGACCCACGCCAAGTGTGTGCTGGTGGTGCGTTCCGACGCCGACGGTCTGCGCCGCTACGTGCACCTCGGTACCGGCAACTACAACTCCCGAACGGCGCGGCTGTACGAAGACATCGGTTACATCACGTGCGATCCGGCGATCGGGGAGGACGCAACACAACTTTTCAATCATCTCACCGGGTACAGCCGCGGTCAGGACTACAACGCGCTGGTCGTTGCGCCGCACAGCCTCCGGCCGCGATTGCTCGAACTCATCGCCAACGAGACCGCCCACGGGCCAGAGGGCCAGATCACGATCAAGACGAACTCGATCGGCGACCCGGAGATGATCGAAGCGCTGTACGCCGCGAGTGACGCCGGCGTGCAGATCGATCTCCTCGTTCGCGGCATCTGCTGCCTACGTGCGGGCGTGCCAGGGTTGTCGCCCAATATCCGGGTCCGCAGCGTGCTCGGCCGCTATCTCGAGCACTCCCGGATCTACCGGTTCGCCAACGGCAGTGGGGACGCCGCCCCGCTGTTCCTCATCGGGTCGGCAGATCTCATGCCCCGCAACCTCGATCGCCGGGTCGAGACGCTGGTGCCGATCCTTCACCCGAAACATCAGGCGTGGCTCGAACAGGTCATCAAGTTCTATCTTGCCGACGACGTCGTCGCCTTCGAACTGCAACCCGACAACACATGGCTCCGGGTCGGCTCGGCCGACGCGTTCGAACCGCACAGCCAGGAACGGATGTACCACTGGGTGAGCGCGAAGCAGCGCCGCTGATCAGCCGAAACGGCCGGTGACGTAGGCTTCCGTGCGCTTGTCGCTGGGATTGGCGAAAATCCGCTCGGTCCGGCCGAACTCGACGAGCACGCCGGCACGCCGGTCGGAGGCTTCGTTGACCTCGGTCGTGAAGAACGCAGTCCTGTCGCTGACGCGACCAGCCTGCTGCATGTTGTGAGTGACGATGATGATGGTGTGCTGCTTTTTGAGTTCCTGCATCAGATCCTCGATCCGTGCGGTTGCAATCGGGTCCAGTGCCGAGCAGGGTTCGTCCATCAGGATTACGTCGGGCTTGACGGCAAGTGCTCTGGCGATGCAGAGGCGCTGCTGCTGACCGCCGGAGAGCCCAAGCGCCGAGGACTTGAGCCGGTCTTCGACCTCGTCCCACAGCGCGGCTCGCCGCAACGAGTTCTCGACGATCTCGTCGAGTTCGGCCGACTTGTTGATGCCGACCAGCCGTGGGCCGTATGCGACATTCTCATAGATGCTCTTGGGGAACGGGTTCGGCTTCTGGAAGACCATGCCGATGTGGCGCCGAACCTGGGTTGCCGAGATCGTCGGGCCGTAGAGGTCGATCCCGCGATAGTCGATGGTGCCTTCGACGCGAGCGTTCTTGATCGTGTCGTTCATCCGGTTGAAGCAGCGCAGCACCGTGCTCTTGCCGCAGCCCGACGGCCCGATGAACGCGACGATCTCGTTGGTGTGGATCTTGAGATCCACGTCTCGGACGGCCTGGAACGAGCCGTAGTAGACGGCGAGGTCGCTGACCTCCAGGACGATTTCGCGATGCGGCGCCGGTGGCTCGGCCCGCTCGCCCCGCTCGTTGTCGACCGATGGTCTCGGCGTCGCAACCCGGATCACGCCGGCATTCTCAACGGTTGTCATGAGTTCCTCGAAATCCGGGCCGACAGGACGCGAGCGACGATGGTGAACAGGAAGGCGAGCGCGATCAACGTGAGCGCTGCTCCCCACGCCCGCTCCTGCGCGGCGGGGAAGCTCTCCTTGGCATTGTCGTAGATCTGTCTGGACAGGGCCGTGTTGGTGCCGGAGAAGACATTCCAGTTGACCTGCTTGGCGGCGCCGATCGTGAAGATCAGTGGCGCCGTCTCGCCGGCCGCTCGGGCGACCGCCAGGAGGCTGCCACTGATGATGCCGGGAGAAGCTTTCGGGATGACCACGGTCAGGATCGTCCTGCTTGGGGTGGCCCCCAACGCATAACTGGCGTCGCGCAGGTTTTGCGGCACCAGGCGGAGCATCTCTTCACTCGACCGGACCACGATCGGCAGCATCAGACATGCGAGCGACAGCGCTCCGCTGAAGCTGTTCAGACCATCGATTCCGCGTGGCACGACCCAGAACACGTAGATGAACAGGCCCATCACGATCGACGGGACACCAGCCATCACGGTCGTGAAGAAGCGCAAGATCCGCGCGAACAGTGAACGCTTGCCGTATTCGTTGAGATACACCGCGCCGGCGATACCGAGCGGCACGGCGATCACCGTCGCCGTCAGGGTCGTGATGATCGTGCCGACGATGGCGGCCTTCATCCCGGGACCCGGCCGGCGGGGCGACAACTGGATGTCCTTGGTGAACCACTTCGGGAACTCCTTGGACACGATCGACCAGCCCTTCCCGATCACCGTGGCAAGCACGAGCGCGAGGACGACGAAGATGATCGCGACGCACAGCCCCATCAGTACGGTCACGACCGTGTTCGTGGTCCGTCGACGCCCGCTGACCCCGGAGAGATCGCTGAGCAATGGCGAACTCGGGGCGGTTCGGGCCGAGTCGTCGAGCACGTCGGTCAAGACACGCCCTGCATTCTCTTCATCGAGCGGGAAACGACGGCGGTCGCGGCGAAGTTCACGACGAGCGTCATCAAGAACAGGGTGAGTCCCATCGCGATCAGCGCGCTCCGCTTCACGTCACTGGTGGCCTCACCCCACTGAAGGGCGATTACCGACGGCAGCGAATCGCCGGAGGAGAACAGGTTTGCGGTGAGGGCCGGGGAGGAGCCGATCACGAGCGCTGCGGCGATGGTCTCACCCATTGCCCTGCCGAGGCCGAGCATCACGGCGCCGACGATGCCGCCGATCGAGTGTGGCATCACGGCACCCCTGATCATTTCCCAGCGGGTGGCGCCGAGAGCCAGTGCACCGTCTTGGTCCGCCTCCGGGCAGGTCTCGATGACCTCTCGGGTGATCGAGGTGATGATCGGGGTGATCATCACCGCGAGGATCAATCCGGCGGTCATGAAGGTCCGCCCGGCGGAAACCTGGCCGAAGAGGCTGCCGAGAACGGGTACTCCGTGGAACCAGCCGCTCACCGTCTGGAACGGGCCGACCAATTTAGGGGCGAGATAGATGATTCCCCACAGACCGAAGACCACAGATGGCACGACGGCGACGACGTCGGTCAGGGCAACGAGTGGCCGCTTGAGCCAGCCGGGCGCGACATGCGTCGTGAACAGGGCCAGCCCGAGGCTGATCGGGACGGCGATGATGATCGCGAGCAATGCGGTGACAGCGGTGCCGAAGATGAAGCTGAGCGCGCCGTAGACCGCCGGCGTTGCGCTCGGCGCAAACCGGCGCTCGGTGAAGAAGTTGAGGCCCTCGGACTTGAACACGAGCGACGACTTGTCGGTGACGGTCCACGCAATCAAGGTCAGGATCACCAGGATGGCGGCGCCGCCGGCGAGCGTGGTGCCCCGAAAGAGGCGGTCGGCGAACTGCTTCTTCGTTCTCAGATCAGCGATTGACAGTGCCATTCATTGCCTCATCTTCGAGCGCCCGGAAGGAGCGTACAACGACGAGGACCGGGCCCGAAAAGAGCCCGGTCCCGCATCGACAGTCGGGTTCAGGAACCGATCTTGGCAATGTTGGCGATGGCCTTCTGGCGCAGGTCGTCGGGAAGCGGGGCGTAATCCACGCTCGGAGCGAGCTTTTGGCCCTCCGTCAGGAGGTAGGTCAAAAAGCCCCGGATGTTCTCAGCCTTCACCGGATCAGCCTGCTTGGCAGAGGCGATGATCCACGTCTGGGCTGCGATCGGGTACGACGCGTCGCCGTCGGCCCAACCGACGAAGAACGTCAGGTCGTCGTTGATCTTGGTGCCGTTGGCAGCGGCCGAGGTCGCCTCGAGCGTCGGCAGGACGAACTTGCCGGCCTTGTTCTTCACTGCGGCGAACGTCAACTTGTTGGCCTTCGCATCGCTGAGGTCGACATAACCGATCGCGCCGTCGGTGGATGTAACGATCTGGGCCACCCCGCTGTTGCCATCGCCGGCCTGTGTGCCGGCCGGCCACTCGACGGTCGAGCCCGATGCCAGCTTCCACGTACCGCCGGCATCAGGGCCGACCGCGGCCTTGAGGAACTTGGTGAAGTTCTCGGTGGTGCCGGAACCGTCGCTGCGGCGAGCGACGACGATCGCCGTGCCGGGCAGGGTCACACCCGGGTTGTCGGCGGCGATCAGGGGATCGCTCCACTTGGTGATCTGCAGCTGGAAGATCGCGGCGAGAGTCGCCGGGGAGAGCTGCAGCTTGCTGACGCCCTTGAGGTTGTAGGAGATGGTGATCGGTGCGAGCACCGTCGGCACGTAGACGAATTGGCCACCCTTGAACTTGGCGACGTCTTCCGTCTTCACGATTCCGTCTGTGCCGGCGAAGTCGACGACCTGTTCTTGAAGGTCCGAGCGGCCCTTGCCGGAGCCGCCGCCGCCGTACTCGACGGTGAGGCCCGGCGCTGCGGTTGCCAGGTTGGCGATCGCCTCGTCGTAGAAACTCTTCGGGAAGGTGGCGCCGGATGAGACCAGCTTGCCCTTCAACGCCTTGTAGTCGACAGCCGTGCCGGCCGGGACAGTTGTCGCCGCGCCGGGCACTGGCGTCGTCGCGGTTTTGGCATCGCTGCCGCACGCGGCGGCGATGAGTGACAGCGTCATGGCGCCGACGATTGCTACAGATCTCCTGCTCGAGGTGTTCACGCTGAGAATCTCCTTTGGGATGTTGTGGACACGAACGACTGTAAAGAGCGAAGGTGTACGGGGCCTGGTGAGCAGATGAACTGAAAGTGAACGACGGGTAAAATGGCGGAAACGTGAACTGACCCCGTTCTGATCGGCACGGGATCCACAATCTCGCGAGAGTTCGTGACGGAGGTGAGGTTCGCCCGCTGTTCACCCGTCGTTCATCTGTGATCAGGCTGGCGGTTACCTTCGCGGCCTAGCTTGTGCACATTCGTACGAACCACCATGGGATGAACTTCTCCCGAAAGACCACCGATGCCAGCTGAGGCCGACCTGGGCGAACCACTTGAATCACGGAATTCCGATGTCACGAAGACACCCCCCGTCTTCGAGGTCAAGGATCTCCAGGTGTTCTACGGTTCGCACAGGGCGGTCAAGGACGTCAATATTGCGATCCGACAGCACGAGATCACCGCGTTCATCGGTCCGTCCGGCTGCGGCAAGTCCACCGTCCTGCGCTGTTTCAACAGGATGAACGATCTGATCGACAATGCCCGCGTCGAAGGCACGCTCACCTATCACGGGGTCGATTTGTACGACCAGCAGGTAGACGCAGTCGAAGTGCGTCGCCGGATCGGCATGGTCTTCCAGAGACCGAACCCGTTCCCGAAGAGCATCTACGACAACGTCGCCTTCGGGCCGCGGGTGGCCGGGACCCGGGCCAAGAGCACCCTCGATGGCGTCGTCGAGTCGTCGCTACGCGCGGCCGCGCTGTGGGATGAGGTCAAGGATCGTCTCAAGTCGTCCGGGCTCGGACTCTCCGGCGGTCAGCAGCAACGGCTCTGTATCGCCCGGGCGATCGCGCTCGAGCCAGAAGTCGTCCTGATGGACGAGCCGTGCTCGGCGCTCGATCCGATCGCGACGGCGCGGATCGAGGACCTGATGCAGGAGATGAAGCAGAAGTACACGATCCTGATCGTGACCCACAACATGCAACAGGCTGCCCGCGTCAGTGATCGCACGGCGTTCTTCACGACCGAGCTGAACTCCGAGAGCGACCGGCGCACCGGTGTGCTCGTCGAGTTCGGCCGCACCAAGATGATGTTCTCGACCCCGTCTGACGAGCGGACCGAGCAGTATGTGACCGGGAGGTTTGGCTGATGGACGAGCTGCGGAAGAGTTTTCACCACGAATTGGAGGAGGTACGCGCCGAGTTGGTGTATCTCGCCGCGTTCGTCACCGAGTCGATCCCACGGGCGACCGACATTCTGCTCACCGGGGATCTCGAGGGTGCAGACCTCATCATCGGTGGCGATGATGAGGTCGACGCGCGCTCGCTCGATCTCGAGGATCGCTGCGTGCAGATTCTCGCGCTGCAGGCGCCCGTGGCCGGCGATCTCCGCCAGATCATCGCTGCGCTGAAGATGATCGCAGAGGTCGAGCGGTCGGCCGATCTCGTGTGCAACATCTGCAAGGCGGCGAGACGGATCTACGGCCACGCACTCGACCCGAACCTGCGCGGCATCATCACCCGGATGGGCGAGCAGGCGCAGCAGCTGTACATCGCCGCGATCGAATCATTCGTCGAGAACGACGCTGCGAAGGCTGCCGCAATCGACGACATGGACAACTATCTCGACGCGCTGCAGAAGCAGTTCATCCAAGCGATTTTCGAGAGCCATTCGGCCGGCCACATCGATCTCCAGGTGGCCGTGCAGCTCGCTGTCGTTGCCCGTTTCTACGAGCGCATCGGTGACCACGCGGTCAACATCGGCGAGCGGGTCCGGTTCGTGGTGACCGGTTGGTTGCCAGAGCACAAGGGTGCTGCTCGCCACCGCCAACGTGGCGACGACACGGGTGAGATCGCCGCTGTCGCCCCGAACGATCCCAGCGGATAGCGACATGACCTGGCTCTGGCTCGTCATGGGATGCCTGTTTGGCGTCGGCGTCGGCCTCGGCGTCGGCGCGTTCGTGACCAAGCGCGCCATGATGCGTCACGAAGGATCGCGGTTGCCGGTCGTCGCTGCGGCAGCCGAGCGCACGATCGCAGAGGAGCGGACCCGGGCAGACCGGCTGCAGGCGGCGCTCGACGCGATGCCAAACGGCGTCGTCGTCGCCGACAGGGACGGTCGGGTGCTCCTGCGCAACAAGGCGTCCGATGAGGCGGGCGGCGATGTGCACGGCGAAGTGCTCATCCAAGCGGCTGTGCAGCACCATCTCCGGGCCGCGCTGCGCGGTGGTCAGCGCTCGCAGACCATCGAGCTGTACGGACCTCCGCGACGGGTGGTCGTGGTGAACGCTCAGCCGCTCGGCTCCGAAGGCGCCGTCGCAACGATCGAGGACGTCACCGAGCGGTCGCGGCTCGATTCGGTGCGCACCGATTTCGTCGCCAACATCAGCCACGAGCTGAAGACCCCGATCGGAGCGCTCGCAGTGCTCGCCGAGACGTTGATCGAGGAGACCGAGCCGGCTCTGATCAGCAGGCTCGCAACGAAGACTGTCGACGAGGCCCATCGTGTCGCCAAGATCATCGACGATCTGCTCGAACTGTCTCGGATCGAGCTGAGCGGCGATCTCATCCTGACCTCGTGCGATGTCGCCGGGCTGGTCATCGAGGCGTCCGCACGAAACAGCTACGCGGCCGATCGGCGCAAGGTTGCAGTCAACGTCGGCGAGATCCCGGCCGACATCAAGATCAACGCCGATCACGCCCAACTCGCCTCGGCGCTCGGCAACCTCGTCGACAACGCGGTGAAATACAGCGACGTCGGTGGCCGGGTCACTGTTACCGCGTTCCCTGACGGGCGGGGTGTCACGTTCGTCGTCAGCGATACGGGCATCGGTATCCCATCCCGCGATCTCGATCGCATCTTCGAACGCTTCTATCGAGTCGACCGGGCCCGTAGTCGCGGCACCGGCGGCACCGGGCTCGGGCTCTCGATCGTGCGCCACGTCGCCAGCAACCACGGCGGCGACGTGACCGTCGAATCCCACGAGGGTGAAGGCTCTACGTTTCGTCTCCACATACCTGATCGGCCGGTACCAGTGTCATGACCACACCAACCGTTCTCCTCGTCGAAGACGAGGACAGCTTCGTCGAAGCTCTCACCCTCGGACTCAACCGCGAAGGCTTCCGGGTGGTGGTCGCCCAAGACGGCGCCACTGCGCTCGAGCTCTTCAGCGAGGTCAAGCCCGATGTGATCCTGCTCGACCTGATGTTGCCGCGAATCTCTGGCATCGACGTATGCCGCGAGATCCGTAAGCAGAGCACGGTGCCGATCATCATGGTCACAGCCAAGAGCGCCGAGATCGACATGGTCGTTGGGCTCGAGGTCGGTGCAGACGACTACATCACCAAGCCGTACCGCATCCGCGAGGTCGTCGCCCGGCTGCGGGCGCTGCTGCGCCGGGCTGCGATGGATCACTCCGGCCCTGCTCCCACCGTTGGCGTACGCTCGCTGGTTGTCGGCGATGTCGCGCTGGACTCCGACGAGCACCTCGTCACCGTGTCCGGAGAACCTGTCAACCTGCCGCTGAAGGAGTTCGAGTTGCTCCATCTGCTGCTCAGCAACGTCGGCCGGGTCCTGCCGCGCGAGTTGCTGATCGACCGGGTGTGGGGCATCGACTACGTCGGCGACACCAAGACGCTCGACGTGCACATCAAGCGGATCCGGGCCAAGATCGAGCCGGACCCGAGCAAGCCGGAACGAATCGTCACGATCCGCGGGCTTGGCTACAAGTATGAACGGCCTGCACCTAGCATGCGTGCGTGAGCTCTGATCGCCGACGCGGTTCCCAGGACCCCACCGGGGTCTCGCGGTCACCGCTGTCAGCCGGACCCCAGCTGCGGCGGCCACCTGAACCAGCCCGGGGCCGGGCGAGCGGACAGCGGCCACCGCGTATTTCACCGTTCACCCGTCTGGCCAGGGTCCAGGCAGTCAGCGCGGCAGGTGACGGCTGCCTCGCGGTTGGCCTCGCGGTCACGCTGTTCCTCGGCTTGAGCCCGACCGCGGCGCGGCCGAAGGTGCTGTTGTTCCTTGTCATCACGTTCATTCCTTTCCTCGTGGTCGCGCCGCTGATCGGGCCGCTCATCGATCGGATGCCGGGCGGTCGGCGGCTGTTGATGCAGATCGTTGCGCTGTCCCGCGCGCTGACGTTGCTGTTGATGGCCTTGCACCTCGGCAGTTTGGGTCACGTCGATGTGCTGCTCTATCCGATCTCGTTCGCCGCGCTGGTGCTGCAGAAGACGCAGAGCATCTCGAAGTCGGCGCTCGTGCCCTCCGTCGTGCGCAACGAGGCCGATCTCGTCGAGGCCAACTCCAAGCTCGGGCTCATCGCCGGCGTGTTCGGCTTCGGCGGCGCTGCGGTGGCAGGGTTGGCCAAGGCGGTGTTCGGTGTCGAAGGCGCGCTCGTTACCGGAGCGATCTTCTTCGTGATTGCGTTCGTCTTCGCGTTGCGGCTTCCCCGCGAGGTCGTCGCGGCCAAGAAGGCGACCCTCGAGGAAAAGGTCGAGCTGAAGTCCGCCGGGATCATCCTGGCTGCGAGCGCGATGGCGCTGCTGCGTGCCTCTGTCGGGTTCTGCTTCTTCTTGCTCGCGTTCTGGCTGAAGACGAAGGAAGCAGGTACCGCGCTTGTCGGCATCGCGATCGCAATGGTCACGGTCGGGGTGATGATCGGCAACGCCGTGGCGCCGCTGTTGCGAAAGAACGCCCACGAAGAGCAGATCTTCATGGGTGCGCTCGGCCTGACGGCCATCTCCGGCCTCGGCGCCGCCCTTTTCGGGGGAGTCGTGTCAGGGATCCTGCTCGCGCTGATGGTCAACTTGGCGTCTGCTCTCGGTCGGCTCGCATTCGACTCGATCGTGCAGCGCGACGCGCCAGACGCCAACCAGGGGCGAGCGTTCGCGCAGTTCGAGACCAAGTTCCAGTTGGCGTGGGTGCTCGGGGGGATCCTGCCGGTGATCTACACTCCTGATACCGAGAGCGATGGACCAGTGGGGTTCCTGATCGTCGGTCTGATCGCACTGTTCGCCGCGATCTCCTACATCGTCGGCACCCGGCGGGTGCGCGAGGGCAAGCCGATCCCCGAGCCGTTCGCGAAGCGGGCGAGGCACCAACTTGCGGCCGAGGTCGAGCGCCGTAAGGCCCGCCGAGAGGGCAATACGCCCACGATCGGCACGAGCCGGCCGGAGTCGCTTCCCCCGCCCCAACAGCCAACGCCAGTGACCAAGCAGCAGCCAGTGACCAAGCAGCAGCCGGTGCCGGAGAGTGTGCGCCGCGCCCTGCGCGGCGATCCGCTGCGGAATCCACGCAGTCGCAAACTCGGATAGACGCTTTCTCGCCCGCCTTTCCGCAGCGTTATCTCGCTTGATGTAACGCCGCGGCACCGTGCCTGCCGCGGCGTTACATCAAGCGGCCCGAGCGCTCTGAGCGGCTCGACTGTCCCGGCTGTCTCGGCTTCAGCTCCCGGGGTGTCGGCGTCCGGGCGGCTCGGTCGTGTCGGCTGTCCCGGCTGTCTCGGCTTCAGCTCCCGGGGTGCCGGCGTCTCGGCTTTCGCTGCCGGTCGTGTCGATCACCCGACGGAACTCGAGCGGTATTGGTGCCTTCGCGTCGTCGAGTTGTTCGGCGACGCGTCGCCCGAGGCCGCCCTGATCGGCGATCGTTCGGGCCACTGTCGAGCCGAGGCGGCCGCCGACGCCGATCTGGCCGGATGCCACGGCGGCGATCAGGGCGCTCGAAACCTGCGCAGCGACGGGATGAACCTTGGCCCAGTCGACCTGTTCCGCCATTGTCCGCATCGCTCGCGTTGCCTCGCTCGTGCGTTCGGCGGTTGCTGCACGCACGCCGGCCCAATCGACGCGTCGAAGGGCTTGGGTTACCTCCTCGGCGTCCGCTTCGAGATTTTCCGGCGGTGGGATCGGCACCGATCGATTCGCCCGGAGTAACCGGACAAGCGCGTCGAGCTGTTCCTTCGGGCTCGGCCAGATCGGTGCCGCCGGTGACTCGTCGCCGCTCTTACCGGCCTCGAATTCGGCTTTCAGCGACGCAGCGGCCTGCTTCGCCTTGGCCTTCCAATTCGTGGCCGTGGCGGAGCGGACCACGCGACCTGCGGAACCGGGATCGAGTCGAGCCATCGCGAAGACAATAGTTGCGCCAAGCGGTCCACGTGCAGCATCGTGCGGCGATCTCACGCGGGCGGATTGACGACACCGTCGCTAATCTGAGACTGTTGCATCACGTTGTTCGATGCTCACGCCGGGCCGAGAGGAGAAACCGAGATGGATTCAGATTTCCATGAGATCGAGATGGGGCCAGTCGGCGCGAGGATCCCGAAAGGTCCGGTGCGCAGTGTCGAAGCCGCAATCGGGGGAGTGGTCGCACGTTTCGATGACGGGTCGCTCACGCTCGACGCGGATTGGCTCCGCGACAACTGTCCGTGTTCGACGTGTCGGATCGTGCAGACTGACGAGCGCCGCTGGCAGCCGTGGGGGGGGGGCGGCCCCCCC
>JANYKS010000113.1 GCA_025358125.1 Actinomycetes bacterium | reverse complement strand
CCAGTGCCGAGGTCACCGGCGCCGGGCTGCTGATCCGCTGGACGAGTGGCCACGAGTCGCTGTACACGGCCGAGACATGGGCCGACATCGACCGCGCGAGCCGACGCGGGATCTGGACGGCGCACGTCTGGTCGGCCGGCTACGAACTCGAGCGATTCGATCACGGCGCGGCCGAGACCGACCTCGTGACGCGCCGTCGGCTGTTCGAGGCGTTCCGGCGAGACGGCGCGATCGTCGTGACTGGTTCGCCGTGCGTGCCGGGGACGTGCCTCGAGTTCGTCCGCAACCTCGGCCTCACCGTGTGCCATTCCTCGCTCGGGCTGATCTTCGACGTCAAGCTCGACCCGGCCGGCTACAACGTGGCGTTCACGGCCGAGCACGTGCCGCCCCACAACGACAACGCCCAGTACACCCATCCGCCGAGCGGGCAGGTACTCGCGATGCTCGTTAACGACGCCACCGGCGGCGAGAGCATCGTTGTCGACGGATGGAACGTCGTCGAGCAGTTGATGCGCAGCGACCCCGCAGCCGTCGATGTGCTCAGCCGCGTCGCCGTCGGCCATCGCCAGTACTCCACCGACGCGGAGGGCTATAGCCGGTCGCCGCTCATCGTCCGCGATCGTGAGGGCAAAGTCACTCACCTCCGGTTCTCGAATCAACTGATGCAGCCGCTGCCGTTCGATGACCCCGACCTTGCCGAGTGGTATCGCGCCTACCGGTTGCTCGGGGCTGTGGTGACCGACCCTGCGAACCACGTGTCGTTCCGGCTCTGCGCCGGCGACATGTTGTTCGTCAACGGGTACCGCGTGCTCCACTCGCGCACGGCATTCAGACCGGATGGGCCGAGGCATCTCCAAGACATCTACTTCGAGGTCGACGACGTACTCGGCAACCTCGACCGGATGAGCGGCGAAGCGACGGATGCGATGGTGGTGGGGTCATGACCGAGATCGACACGGGCAGCCGCGCACGCATCGACGCACGCATCGATGCACGCATCGACGACGTCGTCGACTTCACCGCGATGGAGCATGGCACCGCAGCCGACTACAAACTTGTCTTCGCCCACGAGCAACACCAGATCGACACCCAGGCCGACAGGGTGCTCGGCTGGCTCCGCGAGATGGAAGGTCCTTCGCCGTACAAGATCTCACGACTCGATCATGTGCTCCAATCGGCAACCCGCGCCGAACGCGACGGCGCCGACACCGAGACCATCGTCTGCGCGCTGCTGCACGACATCGGCGATGTGATCGGAACGGCCAACCACTCCCAGGTCGGGGCGGCCCTCCTGCGCCCGTACGTCAGCGAGCAGAATTGGTGGGTGGTCCATCACCACGGCCTGTTCCAGGGCTACTACTGGTTCCAGTACTACGGCCGGGACCGCAACGAACGGGATGCGTTTCGGGACCATCCGTACTACGACGCGTGCGTTCGCTTCTGCGCCGAGTGGGATCAGAACTGCTTCGATCCCGCCTACGACCACGAGCCGTTGGAACATTTCGAACCGATGGTGCGCGAGATCTTCGCCCGCACGCCGTCCGGCGTGCTGTAGCTGGCGCTCACGCCGCCGAACAGATCGAGAGTGAGTCAGCCGGTCGGTGTGTCCGTCGGTGGTTGGTCCGCAGAATCTGCGTGAGGGGGTGGCGGGCCGAGCGCAAGTTCGAGCCGCGCCAGCCAGAGGCCGGGTGCCTCGAGCTCGGCCGGCGTCGGTAGCGAACCGGGTTTGTCGAGCAGTTGATTGACGGAGCCGGTGCCACCGCGCTGGTCGACCCCGGTGATGAAGCCCCGGCCCCGCTCCACCTGTTGGCGGGTGAGGTGCAGGCCGAGCAGCCGCTCGACGAAGATGTCGTCGGGTGAGGTCTCGATCCGTCGGCGGCGAACCGCCTCGCTGATGCGCTGCGCGTCGCCGCCGATGAGGCGGGTGGCAACCTTGTCGACCACGTAGTCGACATAGCCGATGACGGCGGCGATCGCTGCATCGAGTTGCGGTTGCATTGCCTCCTGGGCAGGGCTGCGCACGGCGCCGAGCAGGATTTCAGGATCGCCCAGCGTGCGCTGCAAAGCCTGCATCGGGTCGTCGCCCTCGATATCGAGCGAGCCCAACTTTTCAGCGACGGCTGATGGATCGGGCGCGAACGCACCCACGTGGGCCCGGACGAGATCGCTGAGACCTTCGCGGATGTGGGTGACGGAGAACACCGCATGGGTGGTGAGTTCGTGGACCAGAACCCAGAGTCGCATCGAGTCGCGGGGCAGGCTCCAGTCGTTCGCGAACGCGTCGATGGTGCCCGGGATGAGCCATACCTGATTGACGTCCGCGCGTGGAATCGGCAGGTCGTACTGGCCGAAGGCACGCTTGCCGAGCCGCCCGATCATCGAGCCGATGGCCATGCCGAGCATCGCTGGGGCCATCATCTGGCTGAGCCCTGCCATCATCGCCATCATCGGATCCGACGTCACTTCGTCGTCGCGCGCGGCGGGCTTCTTGCCGAGTGACACGGCGAGTTCGGTGAACAACGGCCGGTAGGCCTCGAGAGTCTGTTGGGACCACGCGCCGGGAGTCGTGGTCGTGACCTCGTAGCCGCTGACGTCGCGGCCGGTGATGTCGAGCACGTGCGGTTCGACGATTCGGGCGAGCTCGGCCAGCGCGAACCGGGTCGAGGGATCGACGTTCGCTTCGGTCGCGCCTTCGGTCGCGGAGAGTTGGGCGAACTGGCGGGCCGCATCCCAGTTGAGCGGGCCTTGGCCGGACAGGGCACGCGCCAGATCGCCGAACATCGGTATGTCCCCGAAGGGATTGTCGGCGGGGTCGCCCGCGGTCATGACGAGGATGCTACGGCGATTCGACCGGTTAACGTCGGTCACATGACGACGGTGCTGGTGACGGGTTCGCAGAGCAGCCTGGGTGGGCGTGTGGTCTCTCGGCTCGGCCGCACTCCGGGCTTCGAGATCGTTCCCGCAACCGCAGTGCTGCGAACGACCAATCGCGCCGGTGAAGAGGGATCGGCGCCTGAAGTCGACCATGTCGACATCGCAGTGCACCTCGCTGCGGGCGATCACGACACCCGGGCTCGTCGCCGCGAGAGCGCCACATTGGGCGCCGCAGCGTTGTTGGAGCTGGCCGAGAACAAAGGTGTCGAGCACCTCGTGCTCGTGTCGTCGGCGATGGTGTACGGCGCGTGGGCCAACAATCCGGTTCCGCTGACCGAGGACGCAGCGCTGCGTCCCGATCTCGATTTCGTGTTCGCCCGCCAACTCGCATCCGTCGAGCAGATGGTCGACGACTGGCGTACGAGCGCTCCGGGTCGCACCGCAACGGTGCTCCGCCCGGTGGTCGCGATGGCTGCCGACGGTTCTTCGAGCCTTGCCCGCGCGCTTGCCGCCGGGATGGGGCAGCGGTCCGGCCAGGATGATCCGGGGGCTCAGTTCCTGCACCTCGACGATCTCGCGTCGGCTGTGATCATCGCGGCCGAGCGGCGCCTCGATGGCGTGTTCAACGTCGCGCCCGACGGTTGGGTGGCGGGCGACCGCGTTCGTGCCCTTGCCGGTTCGACCCCCAAGATCAAGCTGCCGGACCGTCTCGCCGAGGTCGTTGCCCGGATCCGCTGGCGGTTCCAGCGAGGGCCGATTCCGCCAGGCCTGCGTAGCTACACCCACTCCCCGTGGCTGGTGGCCAACGATCGCCTCAAGGCCGTCGGATGGCGACCGACGATCACCAACGAGCAGGCCTACGTCGAGGGGACGGAGGCCAAATGGTGGACGATGGTCACGCCGAAGCGCAAACAGGAGCTCGCGCTCGGGGGAATGGTTGCCGCCACTGGCGGGCTGATCGGGCTGATCGTCGCTCTCATCCGGTATGCCCGCCGCCGACGGTTGACCCGGTAGTGCGCCAGGTTCACAGCGACCCACGTTGCCGGGCCGTCAGCGAGACCGTGACATCGACGGGATCCGTCGTCCCGGCCTTGACCACCGACAGCACGACCTGTTCGCCAACGGCACGACTGGAGATCCCGGCCCGCAGTGCGTCGAGGCCGGCGATGGCGACGCCGTCCACCGCGCGAATGACGTCGCCCGACTGGATTCCGGCACGACCGGCCGGGCCACTCAGGAACACGTAGACCACGGTGATGCCGGCGTTCGCGCCGACCTCGGCATCGATGCCGAGCCAGGCTGGAGCGGTCGTTGCAGCGGCCTCGTTCGATGCGGCGGTGTTCACGGCCTCGATCATCGACGACACACCCACGAGATGGGCACCCGTCGCCGTCATCGTGCACATCCCCATCAGCCGGCCGTCGCCATCGAGAACGAGCGAACCCTCAACCGGAACCCAATCGGGGTTGTAGCCGATCTGAGTACCCGTCTCGTCGGCCCAAATGCCGACCCGGGTCGGCTCGGGTGTCATCACGATCGCAGCGGCGTTGGGCACCGGGGTGTTGCTCGGCTCGAGCGCAGATCCGGCGACATTCGTCGCGAGCGACACCACTGCGATGCCCGACGTTGCGTCGACCAACACAACCGTGCCGGCGACGACATCGCCCGTGGAGAGGTGAACGTCGAGCACGGTCCGGCCCGCGACAGCAGCGGCGGTCGTCACCACGAAGTGCCCTGGTGCAAGCGCGACGGCCAACGCGGGCTGGGTCGCGGTGAAGGTCTCCGTCGACAGCACGACCGTGGTCGACGCAACCCCAGCCCGCACGGTCGTGGTCGGGGAGGGCACGGCTGTCGTTGCGGGAGCCGACGGCTGCGTCACGAGCGGCGCCGCCGTCGGTGACGGTACGTTCGTCGCACGCGCTGCGAGAGTCTCGGCCGCTGTCCGCACCGCCGTCCGCACCGGCATCGAGCTGACCTCGGCGGCGACCTCTCCGTGCGACTGGTGGGGGATCATCAGCCACAGCAGCCCGATCGCGAGAACCGCACCGACAGTGCCGGTGGCAACGCCGAGCCCTCTCCCGACGACGAGGGGCGGCTCGGTGCGGATCCAGTGCGTCGCGCCGATCTCGGAAGGGTGGCGCCAGCTGCGCTCATGGACGGGCAGCGGTGCGCGCTGATCATTCGGGTCGTCCTCCCAATCACCTCGCTCCACGAAGAGGAGATGGTAGTAAAGGATCGTCGGCTGCGGGCGTCGCGCGGGAATCGTATTTGTCCCCGATACTGGCACGCCGGGGACTCCGTATGGGGAATGGGCCGCTCACGGCTACGATACGCGTGATGCATGCACCACATGACGGCGACACTTGGGTGGGCATCAGCGCGGAGATCATGCCGATTGCCGACGCCTACGAGTGGGCGGTCCTGGCGGATTGCGGCGCCGTGGTGTTGTTCTCCGGTACCGTGCGCAATCATGCCGAAGGCCGACGCGGAGTTCAGTACCTCACCTACGAGGCCTACCAAGAACAGGCAACACCGAAGATGGCCGACATCGCGGCGGAGATCCGGGTGCGCTGGCCGGAAACGGGCCGCATCGTCTTGTTGCATCGCACGGGTCGGCTCGAACTCGGTGAGAGCTCGGTGATCGTCGTCGTTTCGTCGCCACATCGCCCGGAGGCATTCGAGGCCGGACGATTCGCGATCGATGCGCTCAAGGCGACGGTGCCGATCTGGAAGCACGAGGTCTGGGACGGCGGATCCGACTGGGGCACCGGCGCCCAATCGCTGACGTCGGCGTCGTCGGTCACCACCGCGGGCTGGGCCGGCGAATGACCCTCGCCATCGTGCTCATCGTCGTTGCCGTCTTCGTGCTCGCGCTCGGGTTGATCCTTTTCAAGCGCAGCCGCCAACCCGAGGATGGCGTCGCGTCTTTCCGCCGCCATATCGACGCGCTGTCGCCGGCCGCGCGGCGAGAGGTCATCGACCGCGTCCAGAACGCACGCGACTCCGGCAAGGGCAAATAGGCCTCATGGCCCGCGACCTCGCGATCGATCTCGGCACCGCCAACACGCTCGTCTACATGAAGGGACGCGGCATCGTGCTCAACGAGCCGTCGGTCATCGCCCTCAACCGCCAGACCGGCGAGGTGTTGGCCACAGGCCGCGAGGCGTGGCAGATGATCGGGCGGACTCCCGGTTACATCGTCGCTGTCCGCCCCCTGCGCGGTGGCGCGATCACCGACTTCGAGATCACCGAGCGGATGATCAGGCTGCTGCTCCAGCGCGTCGGGGTCAGTCGCTTCACGCGCCCGAAGGTGGTCATCTGCGTGCCGTCGGCGATCACGGAGGTCGAACGCCGCGCCGTCACCGACGCGGCCCGCCGCGCCGGCGCCGCCGACGCCCAATTGATCGAACAGCCGATGGCAGCGGCCATCGGGGCCGACCTCCCGATCGATGAACCGGTCGGCAACATGGTGATCGACGTCGGCGGCGGCACGAGCGAAACTGCGGTAATCAGCCTCGGCGGTGTCGTTGCGCTCGAGGCGGTACGCGTCGGCAGCTTCGATATCGATGCTGCGATCCAGAACTATGTGCGACGCGAGCACGGCATCGCCATCGGTGAACGTACCGCTGAAGAGATCAAGGTGGCCATCGGCTCGGCCGACCCGATCGGCGACGAGAACGAAGCCGAAGTCCGCGGCCGCGACCTGATGAGCGGTCTGCCCAAGACGGTGCTGCTCGCGCCGGAGGAGATTCGGTTCGCGATCGACGATGTGGTCTCGAGCATCGTCGCCTCCGTGGTGCGGTGCCTCGCCAAGGCCCCGCCCGAACTCGCCCAGGACTTCCTCGTGCGCGGCATGTACCTCGTCGGTGGTGGCGGTCTGCTGCGTGGTCTCGCCCAGCGGATAGAGCGTGAGACCAAGGTGCCGGTGCGGATGTCGTCGATGCCGCTCGAAGCCGTAGTGCTCGGAGCCGGGCATTGCATCGAGCACTACGAGGCGCTCAAAGGAATGTTCATGGGTGCACGGCGGTAGACCGCTCGCCCTCTGTCCAGGGCTTCTCGACAAGCGACCCCCGTATTCGGAGCGACATGATGGCCAAGACAGTCGTACTGCCAACTGACGTCGGCGACGTTTTCACGTCCGGACTCGCCCAGATCCGGATCCAGAACGGGATCCCGGCGTCGTTCCCGGTGGAGGTGCTCGCCGCTGCCGAGGAAGCCGCCCGTCGCCCGCTCGGCAGCGAGCACGTAGATCGGACCGAGCTCGCGTTCGTGACCCTCGATCCGACCAGCAGCACCGATCTCGATCAGGCTTTCGCGATCGAACGCGCGGCCGGTGGCGACATGCTCCTGCGCTACGCGATCGCCGACGTGGCGTGGTTCGTACGCGCCGGAGACGCGCTGGACACCGAGGCGTGGCGGCGCGGCGTCACCATCTATCTGCCAGACGGCAGGGCAGGGCTGTATCCGCCGGGTCTGTCCGAAGCGGCGGCGAGCCTGCTGGCGGAGAGGCCCCGGCCAGCCGTCGTCTACATCGTGCGGGTCACCGCCGACGGCGATGCACATCTCGACGGTGTCGAGCGGGCAATCATCCGCAGCCGCGCCAAACTCGGCTACGAGACGGCAACGGCCACGGATCTGCCGGACGGGTTCGACGAGTTTGCAGCGCGCCTCACCGCGGCCGAGGAGCGGCGCGGCGCGAGCCGGGTCGAGACCCCCGAGCAGGAGGTCGTGCCCGATGGCGAGGGCCGGTACCACCTTGCGCTGCGGCCTCGACTCGCGAACGAGGACAGCAATGCGGCGATGTCATTGGCGACCAACCTGGCCGTCGCCGGCGCGCTGCTCGCCGCGAGGACCGGGCTGTTCCGGGTGATGGCCGATCCTGACGAACGCAGTATCAACCGCTTGCGCTTCACCGCGAGGGCGCTCGCGCTGGAGTGGCCGGCGAACGTGGATCTGCGCGCGTTCCAGCGCAGTCTGGAACCGAACAACACCAAGCACGCCGCGTTCTTGATCGCCGTGCGCCGGGCAACCGGTGGAGCTGATTACGCGGCGTACGCCGATGGAGTCACACCGTGGCATTCGGCGATGGCCGCGACCTATTGCCACACCACCGCGCCGCTGCGCCGACTCGCCGACCGCTACGTGATCGAGGCTGCGCTCGCGATTGCCAACGGTGCATCCGTACCCGAGACGGTGCAGCAGGCCTTCACCCGCCTGCCGAAAGAGATGGATGCGGCAGAGACCCGCGCATCGACAGTCGAACGAGCCGTGATCGATCTCGCCGAAGCTGTCGTGCTCCATGGCGCGGAGGGCCGAACGTTCACAGCGGTCGTCACCGACATCGACGACCGCGGCGCCCGGATCCAGCTTTGCGACCCGGCGGTCGTCGCCCGTGTTCCGGCCCGCCATGTGGAGCCCGGCGACGAAGTGCGGGTCCGGCTCGTGGCAGCCGACCCGGTCAAGCGCCAGATCACCTTCGAGCGGGTGAGCTGAACGCCTTTCGTCGAGCGCGGATCATTGACCGACGCGGGCCAAACCTTCCTGGACCACGGTGACCACGAGCGTGCCGTCCTGACGGTAGATCTGTCCGGTGGCCAACCCTCTCGCCCGCGCAGTGGAGACCGCTGTCTGGTCGTACAACAGCCACTCGTCGGCGCGAAAGGGGCGGTGGAACCACATCGCGTGGTCAAGACTTGCCATCTGCAGGCCGGGGCTGTCCCACGACCAACCGAAGGGCAGGACCGTCGTGTCGAGCAGGCTCATGTCGCTGGCGTAGGTGACGATGCATGCATGAAGCGTCGGATCCTCTGGCAGCTTGCCGTCGGCGCGCATCCACACCTGCTGGCCGGACGCCGGGCGACCCCTGCGGCTGATCGGGTCGTCGCCGACGTAGCGCAAATCGATCGGTCGGGGGCGATCGTACCAATCACCCATCTGAGCCTTGTACGGCTCCATCAACGTCTTGAAGTCCGGTAGGTCGGCGGGGTCAGTCACCCCTTCCGGCATCGACAATTGGTGATCGGGACCCGTCTCTGCAATTTGGTAGCTGGCATGGAGGTTGAAGATCGCCTTTCCGTGCTGGATCGCGACGACGCGCCGGGTGGTGAAGCTCTTGCCGTCTCTGATCCGGTCGACCTCGTACAGGATCGGCACGGTCGGATCGCCGGGGCGGAGGAAGTAGGCGTGCAGCGAATGCACCATCCGGCCCGGATCATCGACGGTTCTCGTCGCGGCGACAAGCGCCTGCCCGGCGACCTGACCGCCGAAGACCCGTTGGCGGCTCTCGTCAGGGGACCGACCGCGAAAGAGGTTGACTTCGATCGGTTCGAGGTCGAGCAACTTGACGAGATCGTCGAGCGGTTCCTGCATCCGCCCATGTTGGCACGTCCGCCGAGAACTCACCCGTTCGATGCGTTTGCACCAGCTGCGGTTATGGTGCCCGTGATGGCTCATCATCCGCTCGATTCCGATCAGCTCCTGCGCCCAGGGGGTGCCGTTCCCGCCGAGCTGCGGGCCCATGCCGTTGCGGCGAAGGGTTTCATGCCTGCCGACGAGGGCGACGCGCTGTACGACGCAGCGATCGCCGCGTCCGTCGACTGTCCGGGCTTGGCGTTGCTCGAGGTGGGTTCGTACTGCGGCCGCTCGACCATCTGGCTCGCCGGCGCCGCCCGGGCCAGTGCCACCGTGGTCTTCGCCGTCGATCACCATCGCGGTTCGGAAGAGAACCAGAGCGGCTGGGAGCATCACGATCCGACCGTTGTCGACGAACGGATCGGTCGGATGGACACGCTGGCGACCTTCCGCAGCACCGTCTACGACGCCGGCGTCGAGGATTCGGTGATCGCAGTCGTCGGCCAATCGTCGGTCGTCGCGAAGTACTGGTCGACGCCGTTGGCCTTGCTGTTCATCGACGGCGGGCACGGCGCCGAACCGGCGCGCCGCGACTACCAAGGCTGGACACCGCACATCGCCATCGGCGGGATACTTGCGATCCACGATGTGTTCCCGGATCCGGGCGACGGCGGCAGGCCGCCGTACGAGCAGATCTTCCTGCCGGCCATGGCGAGCGGCCGATTCGAGCTGCGCTCGGCTACCGGTTCGCTGCGCACATTGCGCTGCATCGCGTGATGTCATAGTCGAGTTGGCGACCGCCGTCTGATGTAACGCCGTGGCTGTCCACCAGCCATTTCGTTACATCAGACGATGTTCGAGGCACTCCGGGCCGGTGGTCTACAGTCGCACGAGTGAGCAACACACCGCCACCGCCGCCCGGACCACCGCCGCCGTCTGGTCACGTGCCGTTCGGGCCGCCGCCGTCGGCCCCAGGCCACCCAGGCGGTGTCGTCTCACCGTCGTGGCAGACACCACTGACCGGGGTCCTGATCCCGGGCCAGGAGCCGCCCAAGAAGTCGAAGGCACCGTTTGTCATCATCGGCGTCCTCGTCCTCGCGGCGGCCGCCGTCGTCGGCGCCGTGCTCGTCCTCGGTGGTCGCGACAGCGGGGGCGGTGGCATCAACGCCAAGGGCGCGAAGGCGGGTGCCCAGACCGTCATCGACAACGCCACGTTCGACGACACGGGCACAGCCGTCGTGAGTCGCTGCCCGCTCGGCAATCTTCGCGACCTCGACAAAGCTGTCGAGAGGGTGCTGAAGGTCGACTCGGTCGTCGACGAGGGCACCGACTCGCTCACCGTTCACAACGAAGGCGACTTCCCGGCGTTCATCGCCTGCCAACGGAACGCCGACAAGGCCACCGATGTTGCCAAGGGACCGACGGGCCTCTACTACCAGGCCGTCCTCGATCCCCCTTTGGACTACAAGGGTTACATCACCGATTTTGCCGGCTCGAGCACTGATGTGAAGATCGACGAGCCCGTGAAATACAAGGGTGGCGACGTCTACCTGTTCTGCGGAAAAGCGAACGACGACAAGGGTTACACCGGCTGCGATGCGGACTGGGTCGATACGAAGAACAAGATCGCGTTGAACGTGTTCCTCGCCGGGAACGACCCCTCAAAGGAGGATGCGTTCGCTGCGCTGAAGGCCGTGCTCGGCGACCTCGCCGACAACCTCGCGGCCAAGGCAGACACCTCGACCACGAGCTGACGCCAGGTTCGGGTCAGACGAACTCGACGCCTTGGGCGAGGGGAAGATCGTTGGAGTAGTTGATCGTGTTCGTGGAGCGGCGCATGTATGCCCTCCACGCATCGCTGCCGCTCTCGCGGCCGCCACCGGTGGACTTCTCACCCCCGAACGCGCCACCGATCTCGGCGCCGGACGGGCCGATGTTGACGTTGGCAATGCCGCAGTCGCTGCCGTCGGATGCACAGAAGCGCTCTGCCTCGCGGACGTCGGTGGTGAAGATGCTGCTTGCCAAGCCCTGCGGCACACCGTTCTGCAGTGCGATCGCTTGTTCGAAGTCGTCGTACTGCATCACGTACAGCAGCGGCGCGAATGTTTCCGTTGCAACGATCTCGGTCTGGGCCGGCATCGTCACAATCGCCGGCCGCGTGTACGCGGCATCCGGCGCGGCGTCGGCGTACAGACGATCACCTCCGACGACGAGTTGCCCACCGTCGCCGGTGCCGGTCTCGATCGCAGCGGTCATCTTCTCGTAGGCGCCGGCCGTGATCAGCGGGCCGACCAGAGTCGACGACTCGAGCGGGTTGCCGACGGGCAGCGTGGCGTAAGCGCTACTGAGGCGCTCGATCAGTTCGTCGTGGCGACTGCGGTGCACGATCACCCGGCGCAGGGTCGTGCATCGCTGGCCAGCGGTACCGGCAGCGGAGAACGTGATGCCGCGCACCGCGAGTTCGGCGTCGGCGGACGGCGCAACGATCGCGGCGTTGTTGCCGCCGAGTTCGAGAATCGAGCGACCGAACCGGGTTGCGACGACGGGGCCGACCTTGGCCCCCATCGCGGTCGAGCCGGTGGCGCTGATCAGCGCGACGCCGTTGTGGGCGACGAGTTGGGCGCCGACGCGACCGTCGCCGAGCACGACCTGGGTGAGGTGTGCCGGGGCGCCTGCCATCTCGGCGGCACGCTGCATCAGAGCTTGCGCCGCGAGTGCGGTGAGCGGTGTGAGCTCGCTCGGCTTCCAGATGACCGGATCGCCGCAGATGAGTGCGAGCGCCGTGTTCCAGCTCCATACGGCGACCGGAAAGTTGAACGCGGAGATGACGCCGACCGGACCGATCGGGTGCCAGGTCTCCATCAGCCGATGGCCGGGACGCTCTGATGACATCGTCGCTCCGCCCATCGTGCGGCTCAGACCGACCGCGAAGTCGCAGATGTCGATCATCTCCTGCACTTCGCCGAGCGCCTCGCTGTGGATCTTGCCGGCCTCGATGGTGACGAGCGTTGCGAGATCTTCGATGTGCTCGCGCAACAGCGCGGCGAGGTGACGGACGGCCTCGGCTCGTCGCGGAGCTGGGGTTGTGCGCCACGTTTGGAACGCCACGGTTGCCCGATCGACGGCGTCGTCCACACTGACCGTGTCGCCGACAGCGCCGAGACGTCCTCCCGTGATCGGTGATCGCACGGCGTGCGCGCCGTGCGACGCGATAGCCGGCGCGCCGCACGCGGCGAGGGCCGATTGGGCAAGTTCGAGGAGGGAAGCCGAGGTTGGCAGCGAAGTCACGATCACGTCTTAGTCCGTCGGGGGGGCCGGCACAAACAGCTTGCCCCCGGGGGAGGCGGCGCAGATCGCATCGGCGGCCAGGATCACCGCGGCACCGGTGTACGCAGACCGCTCTCCGGTGGGGAAGCGCTCCAGCGATGGGTAGACGATGCCGGTGCTGTAGGCCCCGTCGTCGCAGCGATGGGCGCGGGTCCAATCGAGCAGATCGGTCGCCGTTGCGACGTCGCCGATTGCGTTGAAGGCGATCGAGCACTCGGCGGTCTCCGAGGCGGTCACCCAAGGCTCGTCGCTGACGCAGCGGATGCCGCGACCCTCCATCGAGAAGGTCTCCCACCCGTCGGCGACCCGGGTTTTGGCGTCCTCGCCCGTCATTGCGCCGGTGAGGACGGGGTAGTACCAGTCCATCGCCCAGCGGATCTTCGGTTCGAACGCCGTGTCCGACTGGGTCGAGATGACATCGCGCAACACATCCGAGGCGGCTGCCCAGTCGGGCCGGGGCTCATTGATCAGCTCAGCCAACCTCGCGCCGCACTGCAGCGAATGCATGATGCTGCTCGAACCGGTGAGCAGTGCGTAGTCCCACGGCTTGGAGTCGGGCTCGCACGCCCACAGCATGGTGCCGTCGTGCTTGCGCATCGTGAGCACCCAGTCGAGGGCGCGCTCGACGGTCGGCCACAGATGGTCGACGAAACCGCGATCCCACGTGCACAGCCAGTGGTGCCACACTCCGGCCGCGATGTAGGCGCAGACGTTCGTGTCGAGCTTGATGTCCTCCACGCTGCCATCGGGCAGGTAGTAGTTGTTCCACGATCCCTCCGGCCGCTGCATCTCGACGAGCCATTCGTAGGCCCGCTCGGCGTTGCGGTGCAGACCGGCGACGTTCAGCGCCATCGCGGTCTCGACGTGATTCCACGGATCGCAGTGGCCGCCTTCGAACCACGGGATCATCCCGCTGTCGAGCTGCAACGAAGCGATCGAGTTGGCGGTCAGGAGAATCTCCTCCTGGCTGAGGACGTTGCCGAGATCGGGTAGGCGGCTCATCGCGCTGGCAATGCTGATGGCGACGCGGCGACGTTCGGTTTCGTGCCGTAGACGGCGAGGCTCTTGCCGAGGACGGGGCTGAGCAGCCGCTCGGCGGTGCGGGTGGATCTGGGACCCTTGATGATGTCCCACTCGAGGAACTTCTTGTAGGCGTTGACGCCTCGATGGTCGTCACGCGTCGGACCGACGGCGCACTTCAGCCACCAGTACGGCGAGTGCAGTGCGTGGGCGTGGTGGCTCGCGGTGACGTGCAGCCCCGCCGATCTCAACTTCGCCTTCAGCTCGGTCGCGGTGTAGATCCGCACATGGCCGCCGACGGCTTTCGGTGCGTGGTACTCGTCGCTGAGCATCCAGTTGATCTTCTCCGGCAGCCACGTCGGAACGGTGGCGGCGAACATGCCGCCCGGCTTCAGCACGCGAACCATCTCGGCAATCGCGCCGACGTCGTTCTGGACGTGCTCGAGGACTTCGCTCGTGATGACGCGGTCGAACGTGTTGTCGGCGAACGAAAGACAGGTGCCGTCGCCGCGGAGGACGCCGACATACCGATCGAGTGGGATCTCGCCGGCGTCGACCATCCCGCCGAGGGTGGCGCGGGTGGCGACGACTTCGTCGGCCGCATAGTCGAGCGCGACGACACGTCCGCCGCGCCGGGCGACTTCGAAGCAGTGCCGGCCGAATCCCGCGCCGACATCGAGCACGAGATCGCCGGGCCGCAGGCCGAGCCGATCGAAACGAATGGTGAGCACGAGCGCGGTGACCTAGATCCGGCCGTTCTTGCGGAGCTTGGCGACGTTTTCGGGCATCGCCAGCACGTCCCGGTACTGTTCGACCGTGAGCTTGGCGCAGTGGCTCCAGCTCCAGCGCTCGACGACGCGCCGGCGGCCGGCGGCGCCGATTTTGGCCCGCAGTTCGTCGTTGTCGAGCGCGCGGTGGATCTGAGTCGCGAGCCCTTCGGCGTCGCCGGCCTTGCACTGCAGGACCGTGTCGCCGTCGGCGCCGGTGACCTCCGGCAGCGCGCCGCCGTCCGTGGCGACGAGCGCGATGCCGGTGCACATCGCCTCGATCGCGGGAAGGCTGAAACCCTCGTACAGGCTTGGCACGACGGCGACTTCGGCCTCCGCGTACAATTCCACGATGCGTTCGTCGCTGACCCCGCTGACGAAGTTGATGTGTGGGCGCAGACCGAGCCGTTCGATCAGATCGTCGCTATGGCCGGCGCGTGGCTTGCCGATGATGGTCAGCGTGACGTCGCGCTCGGTGCGCAACTTGGCCATCGCCTCGAGCAGATAGGCGAGCCCTTTCAGCGCGACGTCGGCCGACGCCGTCGTGATCAGGCGACCGGGAATGCGCTGTAGCTCCGGGTGCGGCTTGAACAGATCCGGGTCGACACCGACCGGCACGAGGCGCATCCGATCGAAGCTGACGCCCATGTCGGCGTTGATGTCCTTGATGCTGTTCTCGCTGACGACGACGATGCGCGGCATTCGGCTGGCGACGCGGCCCTGCATCTTGACGAAGCCGTACCAGCGGCCGACGCTGCGCCGCTTGCGCCAGTTCGGCGCGTGGCTCATCTCCAGTTCACGATCCTTGGTGATCGGATGGTGCAGCGTGACGATGGTCGGGATGATCTTCTCGATCCGAAGGATGCCGTAGCCGAGGCACTGATTGTCGTGGACGAGATCGAACTCGCCGGTGCGGGTCTTCAGCTCCCTGTACGCCCGGGCACTGAACGCGAGCGGCTCGCTGAAGGTTCCGGTGAGGTACTGGGCGGTCTCGAGCACGTCTTCTTTGCTCTTCATCTCCCAATACGCAGGCAGACGGCCCGGATACTGGTCGTTGAAGATGTCGAGACTGGGCAACTTGTGCAGCGGCACCCGCTCGTCGAGGATCGGGTACGGCTGGCCGGCGAAGACCTCGACCTGATGGCCGAGATCGGCCAAGGCCTTGGTCAGATGACGGGTGTACACGCCCTGACCCCCGACATGGGGCTTGCCCCGGTACGTGAGATAGGCGATGCGCAGGGATCCGTGCGGGTCCGTGGCTGAAGACATAGGTGTTGAGGCTATCGCCAGCCGATTACCGGCCGGTAGCCGAGCGCTGCTGTCACGGAGATGTCACACCGGCCGCCCGGCTCGTGTCGGGATCGGCGACGGGCGTGCTATTTGGCGGGAAAAGCCTGTTTGCCTGCCTTTTTCTCGGCCTTGTCGGAGCGCTTCTCCTTCAAGCTCTTGCCCTGTTTCATCGCCGACTTCTTCTGAGGCTGCTTAGCACCCATGATGGCCTCCATCTGCTTGTTCGTTCTGTCGGCACTGTACGTCATCGCGACGGCGAACGTGCTCGGGGACGCCACCCCGTTCAACTTTGTGGAGACATCACGGACGATCTCGACCGATTTCGGCCCACCGGATCCTCACAGCCACGATTCTGCCAGCACCGGCCGCGACCCGCGTGGCAAGATCCACCTTGTGCGTGGGTTGGTGCAGCGAGTTCGACAAGCGTCGGTCACGGTGGCGGGGGAGGTCGTCGGCGCGATCGGGCAGGGTTTGGTCGTCCTGGTCGGCGTCACCCACCACGACACCGCTGCGACTGCCAAGAAGTTGGCCGACAAGCTCTGGAATCTACGGGTGATGGACGACGACGAGGGCGTGATGAATCGCTCGGTTGCCGACACCACGAAGCAAGTGCTGATCGTCAGCCAGTTCACGCTCTATGCCGACACCTCGGGCGGGAGGCGTCCGAGCTACATCGAGGCGGCGCGTCCAGAACACGCCGAGCCGATGGTCGACGCCGTGGTCGGCGAGCTCCGTCGTCTCGGCGCGGCCGTCGCCACAGGTCGGTTCCGCACCGAGATGCAGGTGGCGCTCGTCAACGACGGCCCCGTCACGGTCATGGTCGAGGTGTAGCCGGCCGGAGGATTCACTGCCCTTGCGGTGTCGTCGCCGAACTGATTTCAGACGGGCAGTGAACGACGACGACGGTGCCGCATCGTCGGCCGCCAGCCCGCGCGCCAGAGGGCCAGCGCCAAGACCACGGCTGCGACGGCGACCCATGGCTTGTCGCCGAGCGAGACATACCAGGTGTTGCCGGCCCGCAATGCCACGTCGCGGATGATTACCTTCTGCTCACTGATCGACGTGCGCGAGAACACCTCACCCTCGGGTGAGACGAACGCCGAGAAGCCCGTCGGCGCCGCCTGCGCCACCCACCGGCCGGTCTCGATCGCGCGCAGGCGTGACGAGGCCACCTGCTGGGTCTGGAGCACGGTCAAGGTGTAACTCGATCCGTTCGTCGGGTTGATCAGCAACTGCCCGCCGTGACTCACGCCGTCGCGGGCCCTGCCGCCGAAGAAGACCTCCCACGAGATCACGACGGCGATGCGAGTGCCGTCCGGCAGCGAGACGTATGCGGGGCCGGTACCGGCGATCGCGTTGCGGGGTACGAGGTTGGTCGGGGCGCCAAGCGCTTCGAGCAGACCGCGCATCGGCATGTATTCGCCGAACGGCACCCGCCGCACCTTGTCGTAGCGATCGGTGTAGGCGCCGTCGGGAGTGACCACGACCTGAGCGTTGGTGAAGCGGTCGCCCGGCGCGTCCTCGGTGACACCAACCAGGAATGTCGCGCGGAGACGTTCGGCCTGCGCTGCGACCTCCGCCAACTCGGGGCTGCCGTCGAAGGCGGCGACATCGATGACGTTCTCGGGCCAGACGACGACGTCGACCTTGTCCGCCGGCTCGATCTGTCGGGTTGCCTGCAGATGGCGCTCCACCACGAGTCGCGAATCGGTGTTGACCGCGTGGGTACCCTGGGGGCCGCCGCCCTGCACGATCGCGACCCGCAGAATCCGGCCGGTGTCGTGACCGGATGGCGCAACGGCAGCGACGACGAGCACCGCGACGACGCCGACCAGCGCGTACATGCCGTGTGGGGCGCCGGTCGGGTTGGACCGGCGGCGCTTGGCGAATTGGGGGACACCCGGCGACGGGCCGGCGAGGGCGAAACCGATCTGGAACGTGACCCATGTGAGCAGCACCGCTCCGCCGACTCTCACGATCCCGACGAGCGGCCCGCTGCTCTGGCTGACCGCCAGGGTGGCGAGGGGCGCGCCGCCGAAAGGGAAGCAGAACCGCAACGCCTCGGCCAGTGTGTGCGCTGCCGGGCGCGCGACGACGCGCCATTTCCCGCCCGGGGCAGCCATTGCCGCAACGCCGTGGAAGACGGCGAACATTGCCGTCGCGAGAATGTACCCGGGCGCGGTGAGGAACCACATCCAGACCATCCCCGGAAACAGCCAACCGGCCGCGAACAACCACCCGAGGCGGAACTTCGTGCCCCGAGCCGGCGCTTCGCCGAGCGCGGTCTCGAACAGCATGATCCCGAGGAACGCGAGCGGCCAATACCCCCATGGCGGAAGTGAGAGGGCGACCAGCAACCCGGCGCCGAGCGCGAAAAACGCGTTCTTGCTCGGTCGGCGGATTCTGGGCACAGGGGGCGACGATACAGGCGTCGTGGTGTTCAGGCGTCGCAGTGTTCAGGGCCGCTGTGTTCAGGGCCGCTGTGTTCAGGCGTCGACGAGCGCGAGATGGACCACGATTCGCTGCCGGGTGGATCCGATCGGATGACACGCGAACAGCGTCGCCGTCTTGTCGGCCGTTTGATCGATGATGCGGATCGCGTCGGGGGTGACGATCTCGGTCGAGGTCACCGCGTACACGAAACGCCCGTTGGCGGTGTCGAAGATGACCTGATCGCCGGGTTGCAGTTTGTCGATGTTCCTGAACGGCTTGTCGTGGCTCGTGCGGTGACCACCGACGACGACGTTTCCGACGGCGCCCGGCATCGCCGTACCCGGCCAGTGCCCGGGACCACGATCGAGGGTTGTCAGGCGGATGCCTTCGTACATCGTCGTGGAGAGGCCGATCTTGGGAATCTCGATCGAGCCGACCTGGATGACGGCTTCCTTGCCGCGACTGTCGCTCGGTGCGGCAATGGGCTTGGGCGGGGTGGCCGGGGCTGCTGGCGGCGGCTGCGGCGCAGGTGTGGTCGGTGGCGCCGCGATCGTGGTTTGCGGACTGGTATCGGAGACGGTGGTGACGGGCACGGTGGTTTCCGCGACGGTGGTTACTGCGATGATGGTCTGCGGGGTCGTCGTCTCGGGAACCGTCGTGGTCGAGGTCGCCGGCGAGACGACCTCGAGCGGTGGCGGTGAGGTGGCCGACGTGATCGTGCCGGTCGCGGAGTTGTCGGCGCCGCACGCTCCGAGAAGGGTCACTCCGACGAGGAGCACCCCGACTGCTCGAGTGATGGTCGCTCGAGTTCTGGTCGCTCGAGTTCTGGTCGCCTCGATCATGGCTGCCGCGCGCATCTGGCTAGTTTCGCACAGGTTCGAGGAAATCTGCCAGCGCCGATGCGGTCGAGTTCCCCTGCTCGATGCAGGCCGGAATCCCGATTCCACGATAGCTCGCACCCGCGACGAAGATTCCCGGCGCATCGCGAGCGAGATCGGCCTCGATGCCGGTGACGCGCTTGGCGTGGCCCGGGCGGTATTGCGGGAACGCGAGCGGCCAGCGGGTGATCCGGTGGGCGGTCGGGCGGAGCGAGAACCCGAGATGGTGACCGACGTCGGTGACCGCGGCGTTGAGCAGCGCGTCGTCGGACTGATCCGTGAGATCGCGGCCGTCGCGCCCGAGCGAGATGCGCAGGATGACGTCGCCGTCGGCGTCGGCCGGCCGCCAGTGGGCCCACTTGCTGCTCGCGAAAGAAACCGCTGTGACCCAGTTCTGCACGGGCTTTGGCACGAGGTAACCGCTCTTGGCCGACAGTTCCCGCGGCCAGTCGGTACCCGCAACCGCGAGCGTCACCATCACGACACCGGCGTGGTCGAATGTTGCCAGGGCCTTCGCGGCATCACCCGAAATCGCACCGACCAGGGGTGCGGTCGTGCGCGCCGGCGTTGCCAGAACGACCGCGTCGGCAACCTCGCCGTCGACGAGCCACCCGGAGCCGGACCGTTCGATCGAAGTGACCGACTGCCCGGTGCGGATCTCGACGTCGGCGGCCGCGAGCGCCTCGGCGAGCGAGTCGGTCAGCACTGCCATCCCACCCGTCGGCGCGGCGAAGATCGGCCCTGTCGCTGCCTTCACCTTTGCTCGCGCGCGGCGCGCACCGATCAGCAGGCTGCGGTTGTTGCTCGCGAGGTCGAGGATCTGGGGCACCCCGGCCAGGCTGAAGCGATCGGTGTCGGCTGCGTAGATGCTGCCGACGAGCGGGTCGACCAAACGCTCGTGGACCTGGCGTCCGAATCGCTTGCGGATCAGCCGCCCGACCGAGTCGGCGCCGACGCCCGTTCCCGGCAGGATCGGTTCGAGACCGGCGCGCAGCTTGCCCCGCCACGAGAGCAGATGGGATCGCGCCAACGTGGCGAGATCGCTCGGCACGCCGAGCAGCAGACCCTCCGGGATCTCGTGCATCCCGTTCCACCACACGTTGGCGGAGACGACGGCAGGCGAGGTGAGCTGGTCGGTGAGCCCGAGTTCGGCGGCGAGCGCGACGGCGTGGGGTATCCGGGTGAGAAAGGCGTCGGCGCCCTCGTCGACACCGGCGATCCCCGCGAACGGACTCGAACGGATCTTGCCGCCGACGTGATCACCGGCTTCGATCAGCGTGATCTGGGCACCCGGCATCAGCTTCGAGAACCGGTACGCGGTCGTGAGGCCGGTGATGCCGCCGCCGACGATCGTGATCCGTGCACTCATCGCGGCGGGCGAGCCGCGATCACGCGGGCGGCGAGCGCGGCCATCACACTCGGGTCGTCGTTGACGCACGCGGTGCGGTCGAAGACGAGGCCGAGCTTGGTGGCGAGGGCCTTGGCCTCGATGTCGAGGTCGTAGAGCACCTCCAGATGATCCGCAACGAACCCGCACGCCGACACGACGACACCGGCCGCGTTCTCGCTCTCTCCGAGTTCCGCGATCACCTGCAGGATGTCGGGGCCGATCCATGGTTCGGGCGTCCGCCCGGCCGACTGCCAAGCGATCGCCCACTTGCTCCAGTATCCGAGGCCGACCTTGGCGGCGACGGCCTCTGCGGTTGCGCGGAGTTCGCCTGGGTACGCGTCGCCGGCGTCGATGATCCGCTGTGGAAGCGAATGGGCGGTGAACAAGACCTTGGTGTTGGCCGGCATCGCCGCGAGCCGCTGGCGGAGGTCGTTTGCGATGAAATCGACGAACGCCGGCTCGGTCGCCCAACTGTTGATGCCGCTGACCGTCACGCCGTGCGGCTCGGCCGCGGCGCACGCGCGATCGAGGTACTGCCCGATCGAGAACCTGCTGTAGTGCGGGGCGAGCACCAGCCCGACGATGCTGCGAAACCCGCTCGCCGCGAGGTCGGCGACAGCCGTCTCGATCATCGGAGCTGCATGTTTCAGGCCGAGCGTGACGTAGAACGCACCTGGTGCAGTGTGATCGAGTGCTGACTGCAACGCGTCGCGCTGGGCCTCGGTGCGTTGCGTCAGCGGCGAGATGCCACCGATCGCCTCGTAGCGGCGGGTCAGGTCGTCGAGCTGCTCATCGGTCGGCGCACGCCCGCGGCGGATGTCGGTGTAGTAGGGAAGAATCTCCTCCGGCGTGCGCGGCGTTCCGTACGCCATCAGTAGTACCGCTGTGCGCTGCTCGGTCTGGGCTGCCGGCGGCATCAGCGCTTCGTCCGCTCGTGTACATAGGCGACGACCTGTTCGAGCACGCCGGGGTCGGTGTTCGGCTGCACGCCGTGGCCGAGGTTGAAGATGTGCCCGGGGTGGCCGGCGTTGTCGGCGAGGACGGCATCGCAGCCGTGCTCGGCGACGGGCCAGCCGGCCAGCACGAGCGCCGGATCGAGGTTGCCCTGCACCACCGTTTTCGGGCCGAGTCGAGTCCGCGCATCCGCGATCCGTGTCCGCCAATCGAGCCCGATCACGCTCGGGCCGGCCGCATACATCGATTCGAGGATGTGATCACAGCCGACGCCGAAGTGGATCCCGGCGGCGTGTGGATGACTGGCCGCCAGTTCGGCGAACACGCGTGCCGAGTGCGGCATCGCGTAGCGCTCGTAGTCGGTGCGGCTGAGGGCGCCGGCCCACGAATCGAACAGCTGGAACGACGAGGCGCCGGCATCGAGCTGGCTCCGCAGCGACGCGATCGAGTGCCCGGCGAGGCGATCCATCAGCTCATGCCATGTGACCTCGTCGGTGTGGATCAAGGCCTTGGTGTGCTCATACGTGCGGCTCGGCCTGCCTTCGATGAGGTAGCTCGCAACGGTGAACGGCGCGCCCGCGAATGCGAGCAGCGGCACCCGCAACTCCGTGGCGAGAATACGAATGGTTTCGATGACGTAGGGCGTGTCCGTCTCCGGCTCGAACGGGCGCACCCGGCGGAGATCGGCTGCGCTGCGGAACGGGTCGGTGGCCACCGGTCCGGTGCCCGGCGCGACGTCGATCCCGAACCCGATCGCGTGAGCCGGCACGACGATGTCGCTGAACAACACCGCGGCATCGACCCCGTAGCGGCGCACCGGCTGCACGGTGATCTCGGCGGCCAGCGCCGGGTTCTTGATCGCGTGGAGGATGCTGCCCTCGCCGCGAACGGCCCTGTATTCCGCCAGGCTGCGGCCGGCTTGGCGCATGAACCAGACCGGCGTGTGGGTGCTCTGCTCGCCACGCGCCGCGGCAAGGAACGGAGCGCTCGCGATGACGGTCATACGGCGTCGAACGCTATCGGCGCCCCGTTCCGGTCCCGCCGCAGCGCGAGCCCGATGTCGGCTCTCGGCCAGCGGTTCTCCACGCTCGACACTCTCCTCAACAACGCGATCCGGCGCTCATCAGCGTCAGCATCAGCATCAGCATCAGCATCATCATCAACAACAACATCATCGTCTTCGACATCGACGGCGCCATCGCGACCACGTCGTCGCCCCGATAGGGTTTTCAGACCCTTGTTTCGGGTGCCCACCCGATTCGGCGCCGAAAGACCATGACACAACAACATCCAGATCTTTCTGATGAGCAGGCGTACATCGATCACGCGTATCAGTGCCTCGAAACGAGCCGCACCGATGCGTGGAAGCTGCGCAACATCCACCAAGGCACCCTCGGTGGCACCGTTCAGGCTCGTTACGAGCGGGACGTGTTCGATGAAACGCTCGTCAACCGGCTGACGCAACTCGATCTTGGCGATGCCGCGTTGGTTTTCGGGCGGATCGATCGACTCGCCGACCCGCTCGTGGAGAGCCCCGATGTCGTCGAAAGCTTTCACATCGGCCGTCTGGCCGTCGCCGACGACAACCGCGAACCCGTCGTCGTCGATTGGCGCGCGCCGGTGGCAGAGCCGTTCTACCGGGCGACAGGGCGCCAGCCGATGGGCCTCGCTCGCCGCCGCCATTTCGCGGTCCAGAGTAGGAACCTGCTCGGTATCGAGGACGAACTGTTCGGCGATGGCCACCTCGGCGTCGGCGACGATGAGGGGCTGGACAAGCGTCCCGGCGCCGGGCTGCGCGGTTACAGCACGTTGCTCGCTGTCCTCGAGCGCGGCCGTACCGGCCAACTCGGTGACATCGTCGCCACCATCCAGGGCGAGCAGGATGAGATCATCCGCTCGCCCCAGGCCGGGGTGTTGGTCGTGCAGGGTGGCCCCGGCACCGGCAAGACCGTCGTTGCCCTCCACCGTGCCGCGTACCTGCTCTATACGTACCGCTTCCCGCTCGAGGATCAGGGCGTGCTCGTCATCGGCCCGAACCGAGTGTTCCTGCGTTACATCGAACGCGTTCTGCCGTCGCTCGGTGAGGCCGGCATCGAGCAGGTCGTGCTCGCCGATCTCGTCCACGACGTCACATGGGGTGGAGTCGACAGTCAACTCGCAGCCCGCACCAAGGGTGATCTACGGATGTCGCTCGTCATCGACAAGGCGGTCACCGACCGAGAGCGGCCGCTGCGTGAGGGCCTGGTCGTCGGCTACCGCACCGGCTTCGTGCGGTTGACTGCACAGGAGTCACTGCGCATCGTTCGTGCCGCCCAGCGCCGGTTCCGCCGCCACAACGCGGCCCGCCGTTGGGTCGAGGGCGAAATCTGGGCATCGATGGCTGCCACCTGGCGCGATGGCGATCTCGCCCCCTCGACATTGCGCGAGGGAATCCGCCATCTCCCCGACGTCCGCCAGGCGATAGAGCGGATGTGGCCGGTGTTGACGCCGGCCGACCTCCTCCATGATCTGTTCGGCTCGAACGCACTGCTCAAGCTGGCCGCCGAGAAGCACCTGAGCGAACGCGAGTACATGTCGCTGTACCGCCCCCGGGCCGACGACATCGAGTCCGTCCGTTGGAGCGACTCCGACATCGCCCTGCTCGACGAAGCCCGTAGCTACCTCGGTGTTCGTCCTGCCAAGAACGGCGCGCCCGAGGAGCCCGACGAGATCCGCACCTACGGCCACATCGTCGTCGACGAAGTGCAGGATTTGACGCCGATGCAGCTGCGAATGGTGTCGCGCCGCTCTCTCAACGGGTCGATGACCGTGGTCGGCGACATCGCCCAGGCCACCGGACCGCTCGCCCCCAACGACTGGAGCGATGTTGTCACCCACCTGCCCGATCGAAAGGGCAGCCGGATCATCGGTCTGAGCGTCGGCTATCGGATCCCGGCCCAGATCATGGACGTTGCCAATCGTGTGATGAGGGCGGCCACTCCCGGCCTGCGGCCGCCGACCGCCGTCCGCGAGGGCGACGACACCCCAGATTTCGTTTCCGTCGGCGAGCGCTCCGATCTGGGCGCGGCGGTTGCCGCCGAGACGGCCCGTCTTGTCAGCGAGATCGTCGATGGCAACATCGCTGTCGTCGCGCCGGACCCGATGGTGGAAGAGATGTCGGCGGCGCTCACCGAGGCCGGGATCAAGCACGGCCGGGCTACCCGCACGGCGCTCGACACCGGCGTCACAGTGGTGCCTGTCAGCGTCGTCAAGGGACTCGAACTCGATGGCGTCGTCGTCGTCGAGCCGGCTGCGATCGTGGCCGACGAGCAGCAGGGTCTGCGCGCCCTATACGTGGCGCTGACCCGCAGTACCCGCCGGCTCAGCATCGTCCACTCGATGCCGCTGCCCGACGCGATGCTCGACTGACCCTTCCGCAGCGAGTCCGTCTGCTCGGGTATCCCTCCGCAGGGAGTCCGTCTGCTCGGGTGATCCCTCCGCAGGGAGTCCGTCTGCTCGGGTCGCCGGCCCATTCGACTTCTCGTCTGCGGCGATCGTGGTCGGCTGTCTGGCAGCGTCAGCGTCGCGTCCGGGGCAATCATCGTCGTCGGCCGGCAGGTTCAGTTTGTGATGACGGCCTGGATCTCCTTGATCGTGATGGCCTGGTCGGTCGATGTCGTGTACTCACCAATGTTGGCGCCAGGACCGACGTTTGAGGTCGAGGTGATCGACCACACGATCGAAAGCCGGGCGGCGAACGTGTCGCTCGCCGTGATCTCCGAGGAGTGCCGGTAGGTGTACATGCAGTCCGAGGCGAGTTCGTCGCCGAAGCCGGGTTCCCATTTCCGGCCTGGGCCCCGGCAGACGAGCGGCTGGCCGTCGGGTTCACCGGAGGAGTACAGGAGGCGCACCGGCCTCGCCGAGGTGGTCGACCAAGCGATGCCGGTCAGGGTCGGCACCCACGCAGTGATGGAATGGGCCGTGTACTCGGCTGGGTCGGTCCACAGCCACATGCCCACGTTGACGATGCCTTGGTCGGTGCCTGGCGCCGACCCGATGCTCGGCTTGGCCAGTTGTTCTTTGACCTTGGCGACGGCATTCACGCCGAGGTTGACGTTGGAGGCTTCCGGTACCCAAATGCCATTGTTGTATGTGGGACAAATCTTGAGGAACAGGCGATATGGCTTGCCGTTGATGAGCTTCTCATCCGCAACGCTGGAGTCGAACGTAGCCGCCTCGCCGGCTGGGATCCACGTACATCCCGACGAGTCTGCGCCACCCTTGCCACTCGGCGGCCTGCCGAACTGCACCCCAGCCGAGATGGTGTCCGTGCTGGGATCGAATCCGGTGTCGGCATGGGCTGCCTCCATTGTTGAGACCATGGCCGCAAGGCAAAGGAGCGACGCGCGCATCAGAATCCGCATAGGTCGCCCCCATCGCGTCGATCCAAGGGGGTGCCTTTGTACAGAAGCCAATGACCATTCTTCTGGCGTAGCTCCCAGCGAACTCGAGTGGAGACCTTGTCGCCGTCGAAAACTATGTCGTCGTCAGGATTCGCTGGATCGGCGATATCGAAGATGACCACAGTGTCGTACGCGCACGAGGTGACAAACGCAGAGTCACCAACGGCGGAAACCTCTTCAACTCTTAGCAGAATGTCACCGAAACCTTCCTTGGCACGAAGGTTCGCCTCGACGTTTCGCTTGGCCGCAAGACGAGTTTGCACGTCGACGGGGGATTCCGGAATGGCTACCGCCGCGAAGTCACACGATGCAGGGTCGAAGGAGCAGGCCTTTGCGGCTTGCCGCGCGGCCAGGTAGTCGGCCTCGACTCGGGCCTCTACCGTGGCTGGCGCGGTGGAAATGCTGGTGGTGTCGGTAGGCGGCGATGTCGGCGGTGTGGCGCTGCTGGTAGTCGGGTTCTTAGTGGCGGCGGTCGTCGTGCCCTCGACTGTCGGCGCGACGGTGACCATGGTGGTGGTGGTGGTGGTGGCGGCGATGGTGATGGTGGTGCTGGTGGACGAAGCGGCCGGCGTCGTGCCGAGATTTAAACCATTGCCCTTGGAGTCGCTCGTGCAGCCAACAAGCACGGCCGCTGCTGTGCAGCAGACCATGAGCGGACGCCTCGATCGCAACATCTGAACTACTCCCGTCATCAAGTTCACGCCCGGTGAGTGCTTTCAGATCCGGGAAATGGAAAAGAAATACCCAGGCGCCGCGGCCGTACTCTACGACGCGAGCGCGGCCCTGTCACGGGGCAAATTCGGGAAACCACGGAGTGTGGGCGCGATTTGCGCGAGCGCGGGCGCGCAAATCGCGCCCGACGGAGCGGTCACCGGGAAAACCATCGGCCCTTTGGGCGCGACATGCGCGAGCGCGGACGCGCAAATCGCGCCCACCGGACAAACCACCGCCACCGCCACCGCCGAGCGGCGCTCACCGACCACCTCGCTGTGGGGCCGCGAAGAGCTACGGGTTGGTGGCGAGGTAGCTGTCGGCGAGCGACGAGAGGTTGCGGAAGCACTTGTCGGCGTCGGCCGGGCGATTGAACTTCACTGCCCTCCGGCACAGTTCCATCGCGCCGTCGAAGCCGAGCGCGGCGACTCCGTCGGTAGCCGCGATTTCCGGCCGCGCGACGGCAAACAGATTCTCGATGACGTTCATCTGGGTGCCCTTGTCGCCTCCGCCGCCGCCACCGCCACCGCCACCGCCACCGCCGCCGCCGCCGCCGCCGATCAAGTTGGAGAGCTTGCCGGCCTCTGTCACGAGGCGCGGAAGGAGCTGCCCGGCCGGTCCCACTGGGAGCGTCGTCGTCGTTGCGACGAGTGGCGCTTCGGTCACCGAGGTATCGATCGTGGTCTTGGCACATGCGCCGAGGCACAGACCAGCGACGAGGACGGCACAGAGGCGTTTCATCGGCGACGTCAGGCGGTGACGAGGATTCGGGCGCTCGCGAATGCGCCGACGCCGACATGGCTTCCGGCAACCTCGACCGTCATCGTCCCATCGGGTGAACTCGCGGTGACCGTTCCGCTGCGACCGGGGATCAGTGCGGCGCCTTCGAGGAAATCGAGCAGACCGGGTGTGAATTCGAGTTCTTCGGGGATTCGGCTGACGGTGAACGCGTCGCCGACGCCGAGATCCGCGAGCCGCCTCGAGTCCGGCGCCTCGTAGTGGCTGCCCGGGATCGGGTTGCCGTGCGGGCAGGTGGTCGGGCTACCGAGCAGGCGGTCAATCGCAACCTCGACGTTGGTGCTGATCACATGCTCCCACCGGCCGGCCTCGTGATGGGCCTCCGCCCACGACAGGCCGAGCACGTCGGTCAGCAACCGCTCGGCAAGACGATGTCGGCGAACGACCTGCTGGGCCAGAGTCGCGCCGGCTTCGGTGAGCCGGATGCTGTTGTTGTTGACGGTGATCAGCGCTTCGTGCTCGAGTCGGCGCATCATCTCCGAGACAGCGGGGCGGCTGACATTGAGCCGCTCGACGATGCGCGCCTGGATGACTTCGACGTCGTCTTCTTGCAGTTCGAAGATGCACTCGCAGTACTCCTCGAACGCAGGATGGTGCTCTCCGGACGTCGGCATAGCCTTACCCTACCGGCGTTTGCGAAGTTGGACCAGCCAGTCCTCGGACTTGTGCACGCGGCGTTCGAGCTGGTCGACGGTCGCGCTGGAAACGGCAACGACGTTGGCCAACCGGTTCATTTCGCCGTTCACCCGGGCGTGGCCCCAACCCGTGATGTCGACGAGCTTCTTGGCCAGATTGGCGTTGCGCCCGCGTAGCTCGTCCTTGATCTCGAACACGCTCCGGCCAGAGGCCTGGCCAGCCGGACCCCATCCTGCATCGGTCGGGATGTCGGGTAGATCGAGCTCGAGCAGCGGGTCGTCGGCGAAGACCGGTTCGGCGAGTTCGGACTCGTCGACACCGAACTCGAACGGTATGGCAACGCCGGCCGGCGTCATCGCATGGATCTGCACCCCGGTCGCAACTGCGGACAGCACACTGAACAACGACAGCTGCTCGGGCGCGAACTCGTGCGGGAACTCGTCGAGCGGCGCGTCGATCCCGGCGATGCCGGTCTCGGCCAGCTCATCGCCCGACTCGAATCGGCGCAGCACATGCCGGCGTGACTCCATGATCTGGAACGCGTGGGTGCGCAGGCGGACATCGTCGGGGAGGTAGACGAACGCCTTCTGCGACGGGCGCCCTGCCTGCCAACGCACGAACCGGCCGACAGCCTGGCGGAAGAACAGCTCGGTCGAGATCGTGCTTGCGTAGACGCCGACCCGGAGCCGCGGGATGTCGACACCTTCCGACACCATCCGCACCGACACCAGCCACGGGGCGTCGGACTCGGCGAAGGCCGTGATCTTGGCCGATGCGCCGGGATCGTCGCTCACCACCACATCGGCAGGCGTGGCGAACCGCTGGCGGATCAGCCGGGCGATGCCGTGGGCGTGCTCTTGATCCATCGCGATCACGAGACCGCCGGCCTGCGGGTGTGTACCGCGCAGATACATCAAACGCTCGTGGGCCTGTTCGAGGACGTGCGGCAACCATTCGCGCTCGAGGCTGAGTGCCGCACGGAGCCGTTGGCTCATCCCGTCACGCGCCAGTTCGTCCTGGAACGATGCCGACAGGACCGAGCCGTCGGGGGCGCTCCACTCCATGTTGCCGTCGACCCGGGGGAAGTACACCGGCCGCACGACACCGCCGTCGCTGAGGGCATCGCCGTAGCCGTATTCGAAGTCGGCGTACGCCTGCCCGTCGTCGTAGCGCACGAACGGAATGGCAGCGGTGTCGCTGCGGAAGGGCGTGCCCGACAGGCACAGCCGTCGATGGGCGCCGGAGAACGCGAGCCGCACCGCGTCGCCCCACGCCTTCTCGTCGCCGGCATGATGCAGCTCGTCGAGGATCACGAACGCGTCGTTGGCGACACCCTTGAGCACGTTCGCGGTGTCGCCCGTTGCCACTTGCTGGAACGTGGTGACGATGCCGTGCACATCCTTCGCGATGCCGCCGCCCGGGGACCATTGGGGATCCAGCTCGAGCCCGAGGCGGTGGGCAGCGAGGCTCCACTGGATCTTGAGGTGGCTCGTCGGGGCAACCACGATGAGACGGCGACGTTGCCGGGCGAGCGCCCAGCGAGCACACGTGAGCGCGAACGTCGTCTTCCCGGCGCCCGGCGTGGCGACAGCCAGGAAATCGCCCTCGTCGTCCTCGATCGCAGTGAACTTGTCGAAGGCTGTCCGCTGCCAGGGACGAAGTCGGAGGGCGGTCATAGCCGATCGATTGTGTCTGTACGGAGGGTCGGTTCGCAACGTGCGGTTTGCAGCGGATCGGGCGCGCCCGGCCGATCCCCGGGGGACCGCTGGTCGGTCCATTTAAGAAAGTGATAGCTTGACTTAATCTGAACGGCGGTTCAGACTGCAAGCGTTGAAGGGAGCCGACGGTGGCGATGAAAACGATACGAGCTGAGGTCGCGAAGCAAGCCGAGATGGCTGTCGGAACGATGAGGATGGTCAGGGTCGGTGACCACCGGATCGTGCTCGTACGCACTTCGACCGGCTTCCACGCGCTCGACAATGCCTGCCCGCACGAGGGCTACGGCCTGGTCCAAGGTGCGCTCGATGGCGAGATGCTGACCTGCGAGTGGCACAACTGGAAGTTCCGGGTCAGCGATGGGTCATGCGTGCTCGGCGAGGAAGCAGTCGCCAGCCACATCGTCACGATCGAGGACGGCGATGTCGTGGTCTCGGTGTCCGAACCCGACGACGAGACCGTGCGGGGGAGGGCATCTGCGAGCCTGAATCGCGGAATCGATGCGCAGTACAACGGCCAGATCGCCCGCGACAGCCTGCGGATGATGCACGCCGGCGCCGACCCGATCGACATCATCTGGCAGGGCGTGAGCCGCACCGCGCCGCGTACCGAGGACGGATGGAACCACGCCCTGGCGATGACCACGGACTGCATCGCGGCGGTCGGGGAAATGCAGGGCGACGACCGGCTGATACCGGTCGCGCAGGCGATCGCGGCCCTTGCCGAGTCCGAGCTGCGTCGCCCCGAGCGCCCGCGTGGCTCGCCCGTCCCTGCCCCGTTGGGCGGCGGCTTCGAACAGTTCCAGGCTTTGGTCGAAGCGGAACGGGCCGACGATGCAGACGCGCTCCTGACGGGTGCTCTGCTCGAAGGGCTGAACCGGGCCGAAGCGGCACGCTGGCTGATCCAGCCGATTTGCGACCATCACCTCGCGTTCGGTCACGGCGTGATCTACGTCCAGAAGGCGTTCGAGATGCTCGATGCGGTCGGCTGGGAGCATGCACCAGCGATGCTCGGCCACGTCGTGGTGACGCAAGTCGTCAGCACACGCGAAGACCGGCTGCCGTACATGAGGCCGTTCATGCGCGCCCTTGACGACGCTCAACTCGGTCGGCGGGTGCAGTGCGAGGTGGACCCACAGTGGGCCGGCCGCGACGCGTTGGTCGAGGTACTGCTCGGCACCGATCAACTCGCGGCAGTGCACGCCGCATCCGCAGCGCTCGATGCCGGCGCCGGGGTGACAGGCGTTCTCGATGCCGTCGCGCTCGCAGCCAGCGAACGGATGCTCCGCCACGACCTCGCCCACGAACAGCATCCCGACCTGAGCGGCTACGGCTGGCTCGATATTACCCACTCGCTCACGTACGCGAACGCGGCTCGCTGGGCGTGGCACACGGATCCGGGCGAGCACACGGCTCGGCTCGCGCTCTACACCGTGTTCCACGTTGTCGACGGTGGCCGGTATGCGAACGGGCGCGAGCGCCCGCCCGTCGGCGCGCCAACCGCTTCGCTCCACGATGCATTGGCCGCAGGCGATCCACAGGCTGGCGTGGCAGCAGCGTTGACCGAGCCGAACGCGGACGTTGCCGACGCGCTCGTGCGGGCATCTCTCGATGACCGCTCCGGTGCGCTGATCGTCGTGGCGCATCACGTCAAGACCGCTCGTGCGGCGATCCGCGAGTCCGAGGCGACCGGGTCACGGTTGCCGATGGCCGCCGCGGCGCGCTTCCTGGCCGCTCCGGCCAGGCAACGATTCGTGTCGCAGGGCGTCTTGCGCGCCCGCCACTTCCTGACGACCGGCGCGCCGCCACCGCGCTGACGTGCTGTCGGCGCGCCGTCGAGTTGCGCGCTGCGGTTGGCATTCCGACGCCGGCGGGGAGGCGACCCGCTGCCGCTGCGACACCCCTTCTGTAGGGTTGACCGGGTGGCTGATCATCCAGTGCTCGAGCGGTTCTCGCCAGCCGTGCGCGCTTGGTTCGCCACCTCGTTCCCAGAGCCCACGCATGCCCAGATCCACGGCTGGCCGGCCATCACCGCTGGTCAGCACACCCTGATCTGTGCACCGACAGGCAGCGGCAAGACGCTCACGGCATTCCTGTCCTCGATCGATCGGCTGGTCACCACACCGCCGCCGGAGAACCAGGCACGCACCCGCGTCCTCTACATCTCGCCGCTGCGCGCCCTCGCGTTCGACGTCGAGAAGAATCTCCGAGCCCCGCTGATGGGCATCCAGCTCGCGGCCGAGCGCCTGGGTCGGCCGTTCGTGCAACCGGTCGTTGCGATGCGCACCGGCGACACCAGCTCCAGCGATCGTCGGGCACTCATCCGCCGGCCACCCGACTTGCTGATCACTACGCCCGAAAGCCTGTACCTGATGCTCACGTCGTCGGCGGCGGCGACGCTGACGGGCGTCGACACGGTCATCATCGACGAGATCCACGCGATGGCCACGACCAAGCGCGGCGCACATCTGATGTTGTCGATGGAACGGCTGGAGGAGGTGACGGCCAACCCGCCGCAGCGAATCGGGCTGTCGGCAACGCAACGCCCACTCGAGGAGGTCGCGCGCTTCCTCGGCGGTTTCAGCGCGCCGGGTACACCGCGGCCCGTCGCGATCGTCGATGCCGGTATCCGCAAGACGCTGGAAATCGAGGTCGTCGTGCCGGTCGAGGACATGGGCTCGCTCGGCCAACCGGTCACCGAACTTCGCTCGGGTCCCGCAACGGCAGCGCTCAGCCCGCAGCGCAGCAGCATCTGGCCGAGTATCTACCCCCGCATCCTCGAGCTCGTGCTGGCCCATCGCAGCACGATCATCTTCTGCAACGCCCGCCGCCAGGCCGAGCGCTTGGCGGCCAAGCTCAACGAAGCCGCCGAGCAGGCAGGTATCGGTATCGACCCCGAAACCGGCCTCTCCGTCGAAGACTTGGTCAAGGCCCACCACGGCTCGCTCGCGCGCGAGCAACGGATCGTCGTCGAGGATCAACTCAAACGCGGTCAGTTGCGGGCGATCGTTGCGACGAGCAGCCTCGAACTCGGCATCGACATGGGCGCAGTCGATCTCGTGATCCAGGTCGAGTCGCCGGGTTCGGTCAGCAGGGGGCTGCAGCGCATCGGCCGCGCCGGACATCAGGTCGGCGAGCCGAGCCGGGGCAAGCTGTTCCCCAAGCACCGCGGCGACTTGCTCGAAGCCGCTGTCGTCGCCCTGCGTATGATGAATGGCCAGATCGAGGCCAGCCGCTATTTGCGCAATCCGCTTGATGTGTTGGCGCAGCAGATCGTCGCCTACACCGCCGCCGCTTCTGGCGACGTCCCGGTCGAGGCAGTCAGTGCAATGGTGCGCCGCTGCGCGAACTTCGCCGACATCTCCGACGAACTGCTCAACAACACGCTGGATCTGCTGGCCGGCCGGTACCCGAGCGAGGAGTTCAGCGAACTCCGGCCGCGCCTCGTGTGGGATCGAATCAACAACACGGTCCGCGCCCGCGACGGAGCGAAGCGGCTCGCCGTCACGAGCGGCGGCACGATCCCCGACCGCGGCCTGTTCGGCGTGTTCCTCCCCGACGGCACCCGAGTCGGCGAACTCGACGAGGAGATGGTCTACGAGTCACGTCCCGGCGAGACCTTTCTGCTCGGCGCATCCACGTGGCGGATCGAGGACATCACGTTCGAACGCGTCATCGTCACGCCCGCGCCGGGTCAGCCCGGCAAGATGCCGTTCTGGCACGGTGATCGGCCTGGGCGGCCACTGGAACTCGGCCGGGCGCTCGGTGCGTTCCAGCGCGAGATCCGGGCTGTCAGCGATCCTGAGGCGATGGAGCGGCTTCGCACCGAGTTCGCACTCGACGAGTTCGCCGCCAACAACGTAGTGCTGTACCTGCGCGAGCAGGCGGAGGCAACGGGCGTCGTGCCCGACGATCGCACCGTCGTCATCGAGCGGTTCCGCGACGAGATCGGTGATTGGCGGGTCTGCATCCTTTCGCCGTTCGGCACTCCGGTGCACGCTCCGTGGGCGATGGCGATCGAGCGACGGTTGATCGACCGCTACGACATGGCGGTCGAGACGATGTGGGGCGACGACGGCATCGTCATCCGCCTGCCCGAAGCTGCCGACGAACTCCCGCTGGACGAGTTGACGATCGACCCGGAAGACATCGATGAACTGCTGATGAGCACGCTCCCGCAGACGTCGTTGTTCTCGGCCAGGTTCCGTGAGTGCGCCGCCCGCGCGCTGCTGCTGCCGCGGCGTAGGCCGGACCGGCGCACGCCGCTGTGGCAGCAGCGCCAGCGCGCAGCCGATCTGCTCGCCGTCGCAGCCAAGTACCCGAGCTTTCCGATCCTGCTCGAGACCAGTCGCGAGTGCCTGCAGGACGTGTTCGATGTGCCGGCCCTGCGCGAGGTGCTCGGCCAACTCCGTAGCCGTGCCGTGCGGATGGTCAGCGTCGATACGGCGAAGGCTTCGCCCTTCGCGCAGAGCCTTCTCTTCAACTGGATCGCCAACTACATGTACGACGGCGACGCTCCGTTGGCCGAGCGGCGGGCCGCCGCGCTCGCGCTCGATCGCGATCTGTTGCGAGATCTGCTCGGCGCCGAGGAACTGCGAGAACTGCTCGATGCCGGGGTGCTTGCCGACCTCGAACTGGAATTGCAGTGCCTCACCGACGGCCGCCGGGCGCGATCGGCCGATGAACTGCACGATGTCCTGCGCCGGGTCGGCGACCTTTCTGCCGGCGAGGCCGATCTGCGCTGCGAGGGCGATCTGCGCGGCGAGGGCGATCTGCGCGGCGAGCGCGAGTCCGGTGGTGCCGGCCGGTTCGGGGAATGGTTGGCAACGTTGGTCGCCGAACGCCGGGCGATCATGCTCCGCATCGCAGACGAAGACCGCTACGTCGCTGCCGAAGATGCCGCTCGCTACCGCGACGCGCTCGGGTGCTCGCTGCCGATGGGCCTGCCGATGGCGTTCACGGATCCCGTCGCGCAGCCACTCGTCGAACTGCTGCGCCGGTACGCGCGCACCCACGGGCCGTTCGTGCCGCTCGATCCTGCCCGGCGCTTCGGTTTGCCGGTCGATCGCGTCGCGGGCGCGCTGGGCGCGCTCGAGGCCGAGGAACGGCTCGTCCTCGGCGAGTTCCGACCTGACGGTGTGGCCCGCGAATGGTGCGAGGTCGACGTGCTCCGCCAGCTCCGGCGACGGTCTTTGGCGTCGTTGCGGCGCGAGGTCGAGCCGGTCGAGCCGGAGGCGCTGGCCCGATTCTTGGCGCTGTGGCACGGCCTCCCCGGTGAGCGCCGGGGCACCGAAGCGCTCGTCGAAACACTCGGCGTCCTCCAAGGCGCAGCGCTTGTAGCCTCCACGCTCGAAACCGAGATCTTGCCGCTGCGCATCCGCGGCTACCGCCAGAGCGACCTCGACGAACTGTGCACGAGCGGCGAGGTCGTGTGGCTCGGCGCCGGGGCGATTGGCTCCGGCGACGGCCGCGTCCGGCTGTACTTCGCCGATCAACTGCCACTGCTCGCGAGCGCGCTCGAACCGGCGGACTGCCCGACCGGCGAGTTGCACGAAGCCATCCGCGTGCTGTTGCGCGAGCGTGGCGCGAGCTTTTGGGGCCAGATCCGCGCGGCTGCTCCAGCGGCCACTGACGCCGAATTGATCGCCGCGCTGTGGGATCTCGTGTGGGCCGGCGAAGTAACCAACGACTCCCTGGCGCCGCTGCGGGCCGTGATCGGCGGCGCCGGAAAGTCGCGCTCGGCATCCTCGGCCAACCAACGTTCGCGGCCACGCCCCGGCCGACTCAGCAGACTCGGGCCACCGGCCGGCGCCGGGCGGTGGAGCCTCGTCGCGCCGCTCTTGCAGCCGCGACCCACGCAGACGGCCATCTCCCACGCGAGCGCTGTGCAGCTGCTCGAGCGCCACGGCGTGCTGACCCGCGAGGCTGTCGCGTCGGAGGGCGTCGTCGGCGGGTTCAGTGCTGTCTACGGCGTGCTCAAGGTCCTGGAAGAGCGGGGCCAGGTTCGCCGCGGCTACTTCGTCAGTGGGCTCGGCGCGGCGCAATTCAGCCTGCCGGGCGCCGTCGATCGTCTGCGCGGTGTGCGCGAGGGACCCGATGCGCTGCACCCGGAACAGGCCCCGGACGCGCTCGTGCTCGCCGCCACCGATCCGGCCCAGCCCTATGGTGGCACACTCGCGTGGCCGGACAACGCCGGTCGTCCGGCTCGGTCGGCCGGAGCGCTCGTGGTGCTGTCAGCCGGTCGGGCGATTGCCTGGTTCGATCGCCGTAGCCACCATCTGCTCACGTTCCCGGCAGCGGAAACGGATCGCAGCTGGGCCGACGCGTTGGCAGGCCTGGTCAAGGACGGCCGCGCCCGCAGCGTCGAGGTGCGCAAGCTGAACGGCGAGCCCGTTCCAGCATCCGGTTCCGTCGTCGATGATTTGAAGCGAGTCGGCTTCGTCGACGGCTACCGCGGGCTCGTACTGCGGGCGTGACGGCATCGTTCGCGATCTGCGAGACGCCGACGTCATGTCGAACGCATGGCAGCGGTAGCACAGTTCTTGGCTGACAAGAGCGCGCTTGCACGCCTTCATCTGCCCGAGGTCGCTGCGGTTTCTCGGCCCGCTGATCGAGGTCGGTCTCGTTGCGACATGCGGGGTTGTCGAGTTCGAAATCCTCTGGTCAACCCGCTCGGCCAGGGAGTTCGATGCCGTGCGCGATGGCCGTGCCCTCGGCTATGAGTGGCTCTCAACCGAGGACACGGATTGGCGAAGAGCACTCGGCGTCCAGGGGCGACTTTGGGCGTCGGGGCGGATGCGCAGCGTGCCCCTTCCAGACCTCTTGATCGCGGCTGTCGCCGAGCGGCACCGGGTGACCGTGATCCACTAGGACGAGGACTATGTCACGATCGCGGCCATCACCGGCCAACGGACGCGATGGGTAGTCCAGCGGGGCTCAGTGCTCTGACCCGCTGTCGTTCTCGCGTCGTCCCTGAACCGCCATCGCCCGTAGTGCTGATGACAATGGGAGCCACCGACGCCGTCCGCGCGAACCAAATGAGGACACAAGCTCTAGATGTTGGTGCGGGGGGCGATTTCGGTGCCGTCCGGCCTGAAGTGGTGCCACCCCAATTCGTCACGCATGACCGTGATCCGGCCATGGTGTTTGCCTCGATTGTGGGCTGGGCATTCGGGGCCCCCGTTGAACGGGTTGGTCGGTCCCCACCTGGCGGCCCACGGGCTGAGGTGATCGATTTGGATGTTCCCGGTGCGTAGGTCGCAGCCGGGCCAGCAACATCGATCTCCGGACAACAGCACGGCTTCGCGGGCGGCTCCGGTGAAAAGACGACTGCGGCGGCCGAGGTCGATGACCCGCCCGGCGGAATCGACCACGACGCGGCGGACCTGCCCGATTAACGCCGCGACAACAAGGTCATGGGGGTCGATCGGGGCACCGGATGCTGTTTCGCAGAACCGCGACCGCTCTGACACCGGCGGATCAGCCGGATCGTCGGCTGCTCCGAAGTAACTGTGGATGGCGTTTTTCAATGTTGCTTCGGTACAGAAGATGTTGACCAACGGAACCCGCACAGTGGACTGCGTGGTCCCCGTAGCTTTGAGAAAGATCGCCAACAGTGCGTCGTAACGGCGCTGACGCGCAGTGCGCGCCAGCGGGTACTGGTCGGCCTGATCGCGATAGGTGGCAAGGCGTTCGGCGAGATCGGTCTCGAACTCTGCTTGCGCGTGCGCGTCGAGGATCTCTTTGATGATCTCACCCGTGAGCGCGTCACCCTCGGCGTGCAACTGATGCCCGGCGCCAACCTGGGACGATCGCACCGACCTGTTCTCACGCGACGCATCGTGATCACGATGAGCGCCGTCGGGGTCGGCGTGAGCTTCCCAACGTTGACAGACCAGCCGGAAATCGCGCAACGTCAACGACCGGGCGTGACCGAGCAGCAATATTTCGGAGTCGGGGAGCTGATCACGGCACCGCTCGTTGGCATGCAGGCTGGTCAACAACCGCAACTGATCCGCGCCCACCTCACCCGCCGCAACCGCATCCGCCAACATCGGCAAATCGGTGAGCATCTGCGCTGTCTGCGTCTGACGCACCGCGGTTCCCCGCGACGAGTTGGTGACCGCTTGCAACCACGCGGTCGCGCTGTGGTGGAAATCGTCGAGGAACGAACACGATCGGTTCACCTCGACCAGCATCGCTGCCTGCAACCCGTGCAGACGACGGACCTCACGCTCGACAGCCATGTAGGCCTGATCACGCCGGTACCCGCCCAGGCCACGGAACTGATCCAAATCCGGCAGCGACTCAACAGTCGCAGCATCGATCACAGCGCCATCAATCACGGTCCTCACCTCGCAGACACCACTCGAACTCGTTTGCAACAAGAGGACAGAAGAACTCTGTCGAGAGCGATCGGGGAAGATCAGCAACGCTAACCATACTCGAACTGGCGTTCGAACACAACACCTTTGCAAAAGAAATCTCTGCCGCCCGAGTGAAACGACGGTGGGTCGCCCAAGGGGCAGATCATTCCCTCACATGGTCGCCGGTCGCCCCGTCGATCAGTTCTCGCAGGATGTCCATGTGACCGACGTGGCGTGCAGTCTCTTCGACCATGTGGATCAGCACCCACCGCAGCGACACCGTGTCACCGAACCACGCCGTCCCGACGTCTTCGATGTCGAGCTCGTCGATGACTCGGTCGGCCGCAACGCGGGCACGGGCGTAGAAGGCGAGAACCTCGTCCGTGGTCTCGTGCGGATCAATCCGCAGGTCGGCGTTCTCGTCCTCTTGGTCGAACGGCAACGGCTCGGTCTCGCGCCCGAACGTCTCGCAGAACCATCCGTACTCTACGGCCGCGAGGTGCTTGACGAGGCCCAGCAGGCTCGTGCCCGATGGAGTCATCGGCGCCCGCAACTGCTCATCGGTGAGGCCGTCGAGCTTCCACAGCACGACGTCGCGATGCCGATCGAGGCTCACGAACAGGCTCTGCTTCTCGCCGGCGGTGAAAGGGACTCGTTGCGTCATGAGGACCTTCTCTCGGCGTGGCCGGGCGCCGCGCTTGGGAACCGTAGTCGCGATGAAGCACGAGCACGGCCGTCACGATGGTCGCGTACACCTGCCAGTTGATCGGGCTCCGATCCAATGCCCGAGCCGACATGATCAATCCGGCCAAACCAAAGTCGCCGGTGGGCGCGGCGTCGCTTGCTGTCAGCTCTGGGGCGCTCGCGAGAGCTGTTGCACGACGGCGCCGCTGCTGTCGAGCAGTTCGGCGGTGTATGGCGCGATCCCGCTGAAGGCGTAGCCGGCGGCGTAGTAGTCGGGTCTACCGGGCGCTTCGGATGTGGCGAGTTTGGTCAGCGCGATGGTGACCGGCGCGTCGCCGGCGACGGTGATCCGTACGCTCGTCGCCGGCCCCGGGTCGCGGAGCGCGACGACGACGACGGTGACGTCGATCGCGACGTATTCGCTGAGCGGTTTGGCAGGGTCGAAGACGAAGGGCTGCGCGGACTCCCAGCCACCGGAGGTTTCGTACTTGCCGGCGGATAAGACCAGGAGCGTTGTGAGATCCGATGCGAGACGGAGCGCCCACCGGTTGCCGTCGCTTGTGGTCACCGAGCCGATATTGGTGAACGAGGGCTGCGCGCTCGGATCAGGTAGTTGCACGCTCGGATCGGGTAGCTGTCCGGTTGGCGGCTGGCGCCCCTTGACGAGCAGATCCAGCCACTCGGGCGGAGTCGCCTGGCGGACTGACCCGGCGGACTGCAGCATCGCGTCGAGCCCGAGAGAGCCCGACATGGTGATCGTGTTGCCGGCGTCGTGCCATTGCAGGACCGTGTTGCCGTCCGAGTCCGAGCTGACGGTGAC
>JANYKS010000072.1 GCA_025358125.1 Actinomycetes bacterium | reverse complement strand
GTTGCGAGAGCGTCCAGGTCTGCGTTCATTCGTTTCCTCCAAGATCCGGGTGTTGTAACACCGCAGATCATGGACGCTCTCGCGCTCTACGTGGTGGATCATCGCGCGGACCGCGCGCACCCCTTGGAGCTAATCATCTAGACGGGCACCCACTACTGCATGGACGCCGCGCCAGCATAGAATCGCCATCGCGGACAGGCTCAGCTGGTCGGCGCCAAGTCCGACGGTCGCTCCCGTCGGATCCATGGCACCGTTGTGGGTGATGTGCCTGGGATCGATCTGGAGAAGTGCCCACGAACTGCCGTGAAACGTGGAGGAGGCGAAAGACCACAACGCGTCGTCGCGATCGAGATCTTCGATGCCGAGAGCGATGCGGGAGAATCCGTGTGCCCGCTGGGGCATCGTCTCGTCGCCACAGGTTCTCCACGTGAGCGCCCATTTGTTGCACGTTGTGTACCGCTGAAAACGTTGATACGCCTTCGCGGCGGATTGCCGGGCACCTGGAATCGACGTATTGCGTTTCAGGTAGGTGAATCCGTCGAGTCGATACACGATGCTGCGCTGAATGCGCTTCTTAGCCGAGATCGTGGGGTCCAGGAGCCAAGCTGCGATGGGTACGGACTCGATGATTACTCGTACGTGCGCGTAATGGGCGTAGGTCGGACCGACCGCAGAGCCGCCGATGACGGCCGCAAGGGCCGAGAGATGTTCAGCGATGGAGTGAAGTAGTAGCCCGCCGAAACTGTGCGCATTGCGAGAAGGCTCGAGCCAGTCGGCTGTCGACCACTGTTGCTGCTCGGCGAGTTCGTCCATGCCCTTCGATGCCGAAGCAGGTAGGTGGCCGTTGTCGGAGCCGAGCGCCGTGACCGCGGAGGCGTAGTCTGACAGCGCCTCCGATATCGGACCCATCGCCTCCCTGAACTCCGCCTCGCTCACGTCCCGTTTCACCTTCATGAGTCTGCCGCAGCGGCCGCTCCGAGGTTCGACCATTTAGGTGTATCGACGTGTCTGCTGAGTCATTGAGCAGCCAATAGTTCGACCGGCTCACGACGTAAGGACGGTCCTCAGCGCCGAGGATTCGTTCGGCGCTATTGGGTTGTGCGAGACGCCATGTAGTCCTGCGCTCTTGTTCTGCGGCGATTCTTCGAAACGGGCGTTCTGACTCAGCTTGGGCTGTTGACCGTTGGCGGTTGTCGTTCCCAAGGGGTTCGGTGAGCGGCTCATGAGATGTGAGCCCTCCCACGCCAGAGCTGTTCGAGGAGTACATGCTCTTCGATGGCGACCTGGCCTAGAGATAGTTATACGGCAATCGGTGGCGGACTTTCGACCGCGATTGGTGGCGGGTTGTCCACGGCAATCGGCGGTGGATTGTCGACCGCGATTGGCGGTGGGTTGTCCACATCCGTTGGCGGCGGACCGTATACCGGCGCATGTGCTAATCCGTATCGGAGCAATCAGCCGCCGAGGCATGTCTTCCTGCAATGTTTGCAAGATCGCGGAATGAACAGCGTTGCGGATCTGCTCGCCAGGGCGTGGGGTTTGTAACTCGATCGGGCCGTCGAATCTCGTGCGAGATGCCGCATGGCGAGCGGAAGCGCCTGATCTGGGTGGCCGGCCGAGCGGCTGGCACCCGTGGTTCTGCACTGCGCGTTGTGCGTGTCCGTCGTAGAGGCTCGGCGGCGCAGTGGGATGAAGTTGAGGCGCTCGGTGAGAGCGGAACCTCGGCTACGTCTCGGAGGTCGTGGTGCTGGGCCGAACGGTCGTGATCGTGTCCGCGTGACGGTGCGCGACCAACCACCTGCCCTCCTCGCGTCGCAGGAGCGTCGTGACTCGAAGCGACATCGGCGTCGTCTCGTCGCTACCCGTCCGCCGCACCTGAGCTCGTTCGAACGCGACGACGTAACCGAGGTCCGTCGTCGCAAATCGAGACACCTCCTCGAACTGCATGACACCGTCCGCGAAGGTCGCAGCAACGGCCGCGCTTGCCTTCTCGAGGTTTGCCCGTCCGACATGTGGCGGACCGAGTGGGTTCGCGAGCGTCACGTCATCGCGCCGGGAGTACAGGTTCAACACGGGCGTGGAGTCGCCCTTCAACATCGATTGGAGCGCTTCCCGATAAGCGTTGACGGCGGCGTCGAAATCTTGCGTGGACATCGGACTCCTCGACGGGTCGGCAGCGCGCGAGCAAAGTGTGCCCCCGTCACCGACGGTAGCGCAATCGCGCATAACGGATACGGATGCGTTCTGGACGCTTTCCTCGGTGACACGGCTGTGATGTTCGGCTCGCGCGTTCCGTGCACGATGGGTGCGATTTCTCGGCGTGATCGTTGGCTTGAACCCGACCTCATCGCACGCGTCCCAATCGTCGGCGGCGCTCAGCGGGGAACGCAGAATACTCAATCAACGACAGACAGAACACGCCAGCAGGATGGCCGGCCACGCACAGGAGCGATCCTGCCGTGTCTGCGATGACAGCTGGGTGCGTGACACGTCGTCGGGCCAGCCGACCAATCCGGGCGTTCGCCTGCCCGGCTTCGACTCCGACAACGTGTCGACCAATGCCAGCTCGGGACACGGATGAACCCCGCCAGACACCGCCCGGCAGAGGACTTCGAGGCGTCGATCGCGGGCCTCGGCGACGTCGTGGCCCGCTCCGAGGAACTGCTCGCATCCGTTGCAATGGCGATCGCCGCCGAGCTCGAGGTATGCCGTCAGCGAACATCCACAATCGTCGTCGAGTTCGACGAGGGCGACGAAATCACCCGGCTGGCTGCACTGACGGTGTTCGCTTGGGCCGCCGCAACGTCCGGTGTTCGTGTTGTCGCTATCGCGGACCTTCCACGATCACGTTACGCGGCTGCGCTCATTGGCGTCGACGAGATAGCAACGACGCTCGACGCGGTGCCAGCGGGTGTTCGCCCAGTACGATCCCACGCCTGCCCGTGAAGGCGTCGATCGCCGGCCAGTTGAGCGCCATCCACCGCGCCGCCACGCGTGCTGTCACGGCCCGACCGCGTGCTGACATGCACGACACTGCTGGCAACGCACACGAGCACTGATGACGAAAGGAAAGACAGCGCGGTTCAAGCGCGGCCAGCTGGCAGACCGAAGCGCACCCAATGTGAGCACATCTCTGCTCCGGCGTGACCGAACCATGGTTGCTTGAATGGGCTGGTGGTGCTGCCATGTCCGATGAGGGCGGGGCGGCGGTGGAGTCGGGGTTCGGTGAGCCGTGGCTCGACCGACTCGGCGACCTAGAGCTCGACGTCACGTCTGCGAGCCGTTCGATCGCCCTTGCGGCAGCGGTGGAGTCCGGCTTGCTGGACGCCGACCGCGAGGTCCTGACGACGCTGCGCCGGTTCGCGACCCTGCGGCCAGCGGTTGAGACCTCGACTGTTGCCGTCGTGCTGGTTCAGCCGGCGAATCTGTAGGGCGGCAGGCCGGCGACTCCGACATGCAATTGCAGGACCGCGCCGGCGTTGGGTTCACGCGCCAATTGATCTTCGGTGAGGCGGTGGCGGGCGGTCGTGATGTACAACGTCCGCAGATCAGCGCCGCCGAAGCCCGGGCAGGTGGGGTTCGTCAGTGGAAGCGCGATCTCTTGCTGGACAGTTCCGTCGGGCAGGTATCGGCGGACCTTGGCGCCGGAGAACAGGCACACCCACACGCCACCTTCTGCGTCCACCGTGAGCCCATCGGGTAAGCCGTCGGACGGGTCGATCTCGGCGAAGATCGCCTGCTCGCCGAGGTCGCCGGTGTCGAGGTCGTAGGCGTATGAAACGACGCGCTGCGTCGTGCTGTCGATGTAGTACATCGTTCTCTCGTCGGGACTCCAGCCGATCCCGTTGGAGATGGTTCGATCGGGCAGCACGAGCGTGAGCTCGCCACCCGGGTCGAGGCGATACAACGCGGCGACCCCGTTCTGGCGGTCGCGCTGCAGCGTGCCCGCCCACAACCGGCCGCGAGGATCAGCCCGGCAGTCGTTGAACCGCACGCCCGGCTTGGGCTCCACGGCGGCCTGCAGCGTCCACTTCTCCTCGTCGTCGACGCGCCACAGTTCGCATTCGATGGCAGCAACGATCGCGCCGTCCTCGCACAACACCACTGCCCCGACGTCGCCCCGCGTGGCCAACGACCTCGATTCGCCGGTGAGCGGGTTCCAATGGTGGATGAGCCGGCTGGAGATGTCGACCCAGACCAACTCGCCGCTGCGGTCGTCCCACACCGGTCCCTCCCCCAACTGGTCGGGACCGGGGACGGCGATGGTCGCCGTTGGGGATGGCTTGTCGGGCATAGGCGCATTGTGATCTGATCTGGCCTGCAGCTCAAGTCGAACGACCGTTGCGGAGGTGCCCATGTCTGACCACACGTCGCTCGACGGCGAAATCGCGATCGTCACCGGTGGGGCCCGTGGCATCGGCAAAGCAGTCGTCGAGGTGTTCGTCGCCGACGGGGCATCGGTCGTCTTCTGCGACCTCGATCCTGATCTCGGCCAGTCGGTCGAGCAGGAATTGGGTGACCGTGCCACGTTCGTCAGGTGCGATGTCAGCGTCGAATCGGATATCGCCGCGATGGCGAAAACATGCGTGTCGACGTTCGGGCCGGCGTCGATCCTGTTGAACAACGCCGGCGTCAACGCCAACTTCGATGCAACGACGATGACGAGCGACGACTGGGACCGCTTCATGGGTGTCGACCTCAAGTCCGCCTGGCTGGGCGCAAAGTACGTTCTGCCGCACATGCGAGACGTCGGGCGCGGCGCAATCGTCAACGTCGCATCGATGCACGCCCTCGCCACGCTCGAGGGGTTCTTTCCCTACGCCGCGGCGAAGTCGGGGCTCGTTGGCATGACCCGAAGCCTTGCCCTCGATTGGGGACCTCACGGGATCCGTGTCAACGCCGTTGCACCCGGCTACATCTGGACCCGCCTCGTGCAGGACAGCATCGATCGCAACCCGGATCCCGATGCCGCAGAACGATCGATGGTTGCGGGAATCGCGCTACGACGCGTCGGAGAGCCCGTCGAGATCGCAAACGTCATCCGCTTCCTGGCATCCGACGACGCGAGCTACATCACGGGAACGACAATCCACATCGACGGCGGGGTAACGGCGCGTCGCGCCGGCTGACAACCCGATCGCGTGAACCAATAGTGCCGCGCCGACGCAACCATCGCCGGGCCGAATTTGGAAGGCAAATGGTCACCGATCTGAGGTGGGTGTCGCCGTGGCCGCGATCCGACGTGATGCACTTTGAGTGATTTGATCGAAGCGAGTGGGGCGGCGCGCCGGGGTCATCCTCCGGCAAGCACTTCCGCCGCCTTGCGTACGGGCTGCCACGCCGTGGCTTGGGCGGATCGCATGGCGGCGTCCACCACGAGAGCGACCTGTAGGCCGTCCTCGAAGGAGGGCTCGGCGCTCGTTTCGCCGCGTGCGATCGCACGAAGTGCCTTGGAGACGCCGATTGTGAAGGCGTCGCGATACCCCATCCCCTGAGCCGGGACGGCGACGAACTGCCCCACGTCGGGCTGTCCGCCCCCGATGAGAACGGTCTTGTAGCCGTTGTCGGGATCGCTCACGTCGCCGGTCAAAACCCCGACCTCGTTGGAACGCTCCCAGGCGAATCGGATCGCTCCGCGCTCGCAGACGAGGTCGAAGCCGAGGTCGCACTTGTGGCCACGAAGCGCCCAGCTCGCCTCCAGCACTCCACCAGCGCCGCCGTCGAAGTCAACGACCATCGTGGCAAGGTCGTCGACGCCAGGCGTGGGATTGTGGCGCTCAACGAGCTCGCGTGTCGTGGCGTACACGCCAGTGATGTCACCGCACAGATAGCGGGCGATGTCGATGATGTGCGACCCCAGATCGCCGAGCGCTCCTGCGCCCGACTCGGCCAGGCGTGCTCGCCAGCCGAGATCGTGGTTGGGGTTGGCGGCGTAGTCCTGCAACATCCAGCCGCGGAAGTTGCGAACTGCGCCCAGCTCACCCAAGTCGATCAGCTGACGAGCCCAGCTGATCGCGGGCCAGACGCGATAGTAGAAGCACACCTGGGCGACACGCCGGGCCTTCGCTGCGGCCGCAGCCATGTCGCGGGCGCCCTCCCAAGTGTTGGCGATCGGCTTTTCGCAGATCACATGCTTGCCGTGGGCCAGGGCATCGCAGGCAATCTCGGCGTGGAACACGTTCGGGACGCAGATGTCCACGACGTCGATGTCGTCGGCACGAGTCACCTCGCGCCAGTCGGTGCTGCTGCGCTGCCAACCCCAGGATCGCGCCAGGTCGCTGGCCCGGTCGGCATCAACGTCGGCGGCCGCAATCAGATCGATGTGGCGTGGCACGTCGGCGTAGGTGCCGGCGACGAGCCGGTAGGCGGCGGAATGCGCGCCGGCGATGTTGCCCGATCCGACAACTCCGATCCGCACCCTGTCGACGCTCACCGCAGGCTCCTGGCATTCTCGATCACAGAGACGCTCTTGCGAAGATCTTCGAGCGGCGCACCGCCGCCAGGCACGCGATCTTGTTCGATCGTGGCGAACCCGTTGTATCCGATCCCGTCAAGAGTGTCGAGGACGGCGGCGATGTCGACCATGCCCTCACCGACTGGGCAGAAGATGTCAGCGTTGATCGCTTCCCAGAACGTCAGATACTCGACGTCGATGCGTGCCAGGACGTCGGAGCGGAGGTCTTTGAAGTGGACGTGCCCGAGGCGGTCGGCGTAGCGCTGGAGTGCCGCGACGGGGTCGACCCGGGCATACGCGAGGTGCCCGGTGTCGAGGCAGAGATCGAGATCGGTGTCGCCGACGAGCCGTTCGATCTCATCCTCGAACTCGATGTAGCCGCCGGCGTGCGGATGCACGACGGGGCGTAGGCCATGCTGGCGCGCGACGTCGGCGAGCGCGCGGATCTGATCGAGCATGGCTTGCCAGCGAACATCGTCGAGGCGCGGAGCCGCGTTCGGCCGTCCAGCTGTCGCAACGCGCACGTCGTCGGGCTTGTCGATGAGTGACAGGATCGTGCCGCCCGAGGCGGCGATCAGCCGGCATGCCCGGTTCGTGATGTCGATCAGGCGCTCGCGCGCTTCCGGGTCGTGGAGGTCGTCGAAAACGAATGAGCCGGCCGACAGCAAATTGCGCTCGGCAAGCAGCTCGCGCACCGTGTCGGGGTCTTCCGGAAGGTACCCGACCGGGCCGAGCTCCATGGCCGGAAGGCCGCTCTCGGCGATTTCGTTGAGCACTTGTAGCCAGGGCGGGTTCGTGGGCGTGTCGGCGAAGTCGACGCCCCATGTGACGGGTCCGGTGGCGAGCTTGATGGTCACAGCGCTTCCTTGAGTGTCTCGGTATTGGGCAGCGATTCAGGGTTGACGAGGTTTTCGGGCCGTCGGCCGGCGGCGACGTCGAGCACCGCCTGCGTGGCGCGGCGCGTCATCTCGGCAACCGATACCGTGCTGATACCTCCGGTGTGCGGGCTGACGACCACGTTGTCCATCGCCAGTAGGGGCGAGGCGGCGGGCGGTTCTGTTTCGAACACGTCGAGAGCGGCACCGGCGATCACGCCGGACTGGAGCGCTTCTACGAGGGCGGCCTCGTCGACGATCGGACCACGGGCGGCGTTCACAAGGACTGCATCGGGTCGCATCATGCGAAGCGTCTCGGCGTTGATGAGATGGCGCGTGGTGGGCAGCAGCGGGCAGTGCAATGACACCACGTCGCTCGTGCTGAGCAGCGTGTCGAGCGGCGTCGAGGCGTGGCCGATTGCGGGATCGTGGATGAGCAGCTCGACGCCGAATCCCTGTAGGCGCTCGGCGACGAAGCGTCCGATGGCGCCACAGCCGACGAGCCCCACGGTGGCGCCGGTCAGCTGACGTGGGGTGTAGTGGCCGGTACGATTCCAACCTCCACCGCGCACATCGCGATCGAGTTCGGGGATGCGGCGCAGTAGCGCAAGGATCAAGGCGATGGTGTGGTCCGCTACGACCTGCTCATTGCCGCCGGGTGTCGTGGCGAGACAGATCCCACGTTTCGAGGCCTCAGCGACGTCGATCGAGTCGTAGCCGACACCGACTCGAGCGATCACACGCAACGCTGGAGAACTGGCGAGAACCTCCGCGGTGAACGGGTCGGTCGAGACGATCGCACCGAACACGCCGTGCAGCATTGGGGCGAGTTGTGCTGGTGAGCGGTGCCCGCGCTTGGGTTCGAGCCGCACGTCGAATCCGGCGGCGACTAACGCTCCGCCCAGATGGGGGTCGTCCATGTCGTAGTCGGGCCACGTGACGAGCACGGCGTTGCTGTCAGAACCGAGCACCGTTGGTTCCTCTCCGGCGGCCCGACCGGCGGCGCGCAGTCGAGCTGCGCTCGACCAACTTCGGCATCAAGATGTGACGCGACGCCGTCGTGCGTCCGGCGAATCGCTCGCTGAGGAGCGTTGCTGCGAGTTCCCCGATCTGCAGCCGCGGTTGGTCGATGCTGGTGAGGCCGAGGCGCTGCTGGGCGGCGAGATTGCTGTTGTCGTAGCCGACGATTGAAATGTCGTTCGGCGTCGTCAAACCGAGCGTCGCCAGCCTCTCTATCGCTCCCATCGCGACGAGATCGTTGGCCGCGAAGATTGCGCTAGGCGGGCGCGTCTTCAAGAGTTCATCGACGCCGTCTGCTCCGTGGGCAAGCGTGAATCCACCGCCGGCGACCCGGACATACTTCTCGAGGCCGAGGCGCCGCATTGCTCCGAGGTACCCGGTGCGCCGGGCAGCTGCTGCGGCCGGCAAGCTGCCACCATCGAGGTGCGCGATGTCGCGGTGACCGAGTTCGTACAAGTGCTCGACTGCGAGCCTGGCGCCCTTGCGGTCGTCGCCGACGATCACGTCGACGGCGGTAGTGCGAAGCTTACGTGCGATCACCACGGTGGGAATGGCCTTGCCGAACTCTTCGAGCTCGCGCTCACGTATGCCCGGTCCGATCAGCATCGCACCAGCCATTCGATAACTGCGGAACATCTCGAGCACCGAACGCTCGAGGTCTGGCTGATCACCCATCCCCATCAGGATGTGGAAGTTCGACTCGCGCATCGGCCAGTGGAACCCGTCCACGATGTCGGCGAAGAACGGGTTGTGCAGATCGCTCATGAACACGCCGATGGCACGGGAGGATTGCGACGCGAGGTCGCGGGCTCCGGTATGAGGCACATACCCGAGATCATTGACGGCTTGATGAATCAGGCCCTTCGTGTAGTCACCCGCCCCGGGCATTCCGCGCAGCGTGACGGACACGAGCGTCCGCGACACACCGGCTCGTTCGGCTACGTCGTCAAGGGTCGGTCTCCGCACCAGCCGCACATTACTGAAGCGCTACAGTTTTGGCAAGTACTTGCAGGAACTGCAGCGCTTCAGTATCGTGCGAGGACTGAGTCGAGTGGGGGCATTGTCAAGGCCGAGCATCGGTGAAGCTCCGGTTGGCCGACACGGATCTCGTCTCGCCGAGCAGTGCCCGCCGAAGTGACGCAACTACGTCACGACTATCAACGGACAGGAATAGAGATGGAGTGCTATCCGACCGAGAACAAGCAGCGGCTCACGCTGGCGCAGGCGATCGTCAAGTTCCTGCAGGTCCAGTACAGCGAGTACGACGGCGCGCAGCAGCGCCTCATTCAAGGGATTTGGGGCATCTTCGGGCACGGGAACGTGTCCGGGCTCAGCCAGGCCCTCGTCGAGTACGGCCAGGACCTGCCGTACCACCAGCCGCGCAACGAACAGTCCATGGTGCACGCCTCGACCGGCTTCGCCAGAGCGATGCGGCGGAAGGCGACGATGGCGTGCACGTCGTCGATCGGTCCGGGCTCGACGAACATGATTACCGGGGCCGCGACCGCGACGATCTGCCGGATACCGGTGCTGTTGCTGCCCTCCGACTACTACGCCTCGCGCTACGGCGGGGTGGTGCTGCAAGACATCGATCACCTGAACTCAGAGGACATGTCGGTCACCGACGCATTCCGTGTGGTCAGCCGCTACTACGACCGAGTCACTCGTCCCGAGCAGATCCTGGTGTCGCTTCCCGAGGCCATGCGTGTGTTGACCGATCCGGCCGAGACCGGAGCGGTGACGATCGCCCTACCGCAGGACATTCAGGGCTACGCCTATGACTACCCCACCAAGTTCTTCGAGCCCCACACCTGGCGGATCGAGCGCAGGGTTCCCGACACGCTTCGGATCAGTGAGGCGGTCGAGATGCTGTGCGCAGCCAAGCGTCCGTACATCGTTGCCGGCGGGGGCGTGCACTACTCAGAGGCGTGGGACGAGTTGTCCGCGTTCGCTGATGCGTTCGGGATCCCGGTCGGCGAGACCCACGCTGGTCGCGGCGCGCTGCGTGACGGTTCGTCCAACCCGCTGTCGATGGGCGGCACCGGCCACAACGGCAATCCCGCTGCGGGTGTGATCGCCGCCGAGGCTGACCTGGTGCTGTGCGTCGGGACCCGCCTGCAGGACTTCGTTACCGGATCGAACTCGGCGTTCCAGGATCCGGGCGTGCGATTCATCAGCATCAACGTCAACGGCCGCGACGCGTACAAGCTCGGGGCACTGCCGATCACGGCCGACGCCAAGCTCGCCCTTCAGGCATTGACCGACGCGGGTCGAGCAGCCGGCATCACTGCGAACGACGAATGGGTCGCCAAAGCCGCGGGCCAGATGGGAAAGTGGGAGACAACCAAGCGCGAGCACGTCTACGTCGATGGCCCGAATGGGCTCACCCAGGGACGGATCATCGGCCTCCTCAACGAGCAGATGGAGGACGGCGACATCCTGGTCGCCGCAGCGGGCACCGTGCCCAGCGATCTCACCAAGCTGTTCGACTCCGCCGGTGGACTCATCCTCCACCTCGAGTTCGGCAACTCCTGCATGGGATACGACATCCCGGCGGCGATTGGTGTGCGTCTCACCGAGCCGTCTGGCGAGGTGTACGTACTGCTCGGCGACGGCAACTACCAGATGCACCCAATGGAACTCGTGACGGCGATACAGGAACGAACCAAGATCACCGTGATCCTCAACGTCAACTACGGATACCAGTCGATCCATGGCCACCAGAAAGCGTTTGTCGGCCACTCGCTCGGCAACGAGTTCAAGCAGCGTGACGAGATAAGCGGTCTGATCGACCGTGGCGAGTTCATCGAGATCGACTACGTCAAGAACGCCGAGAGCATGGGCCTCACAGCGTGCGCTGCCCGAACGGCGAGCGAGGTGCGCGACGCGCTGAAGGCGGCACGCGATCGAGATGGTTCATCGCTCATCGCCGTGTACACCGACAAGTACGCGTCACCACCCGGGTCCGGGGTGTGGTGGGAAGTGGTCGGCGCCCAGGTCACCAACGACGTCTCCACCCGCAAGCTCGTCGAGGAGCGCGAGGCAGGTCGTGTCAACCAGCGCTACCACTACTGAACTGCGGTACCGACCACGAGAGGAGGGCCGGAACTCGACCGGAACTCGACAACGATCTCACTCCAACGCCCGCGACGATGTGCTGGTCACCTTGTGCCCGGTGCTCGGCCGTCCACGACACTCGTGCTGGACCGGCTCGCGTGCTACGCCCCGTCCGGACCGACGACACTGGAGCCGTGGGGGTTTGGAGGACTGGGGTGAGAACGATCCAGTGATTCAATCGCTCGCCGCCCGAATCCAGACTCCTGGGTATGCACAACGCGCGCCACAGGACTGTCGCTCATGCGGCCGCCCGTTGGGCGGTGGAAGGGTTTCAGATTGTCTCGACCGTGACATGGTGAGCGTGGACGGCGAGGTCTTCGATGTCTGCTTTGTCGCCGGTGATCACGGTGCCGCCGGGTTCAGCCAGGGCGACGACGATCGCGTCGACTGCTGATCCGTGTCGTGCGCGTCGGCGAAGTTCGGCCGCGCGCCGGGCTGTCTGCTCGGTGATGAGGATTTCGATGACGCAGGTCTTGAGGAACCTGTTCGTGGTTGCATAGCGCCCGCTGTGGCCTTGTAGCGATTCGACGAGTACGACGGTTGGGGCGATAGGTGGTCAGAGACCGTCGTCGCGAAGGGCGCGTATGAGTGCGAATCGCGCCGATGGCACTCCGAACGGCGAACCACAGTGTGCCCGAGCGCCTCGAACCGTGCGGGCTCTGCGTGATCACTGCGCGTGATCACGCGATCAGAGCCGGCGAAGGTGTCGACCACTCGCAAAGGATGCCCGGTTATCGCACCAGAGGCGAGAGCGCTGAGTGGCAGAGAGTGGTCAATCGCGTCGCCCATGCCAGAGTCATCAGTTCAGGTTGGATGCGCCCTCGCTGTCTGTGATCATCTGCGGCGAAGTCGGAGGCAGATATCTGCAATGGCAGGGGCGGGATTCCACCTGTCGCACTGATGGCCCGGCGCAGCTTGACCTGGGTGTCCTCGTCGGCGGCTACCGATCGCAGTCCGAGGTGGAAGCGGACTTCCGCAGATGAAGAACCCCGACATCGTCTCGTTCTCACCGATGTTCCACTGGACCGACCAGAAGATCCGGGTCCACAGCTTCTACTGCGTGATCGCACTCATCATCGCCCGCCTCATGCGCCGTCAAGCCCAACACGCCGGGGTCTCGATGAGCGTGACCGAACTGCTCAAGACCCTGGGCGGGATCGAAGAGACCGTGCTGCTCTATCAAGGCCAACGCGGGCGACCCGCGCCCGGCGGATGCTCACCCAGATCGACCCCACCCAGCAGCGCCTCTACGACCTCTCGGGCCTCGACACCTACGCTCCCAAACGCTGAGTTAGGTCGGGGGAGAGAGTTGGCCGGCGGTGGGTGGCCGCCCGGCTCCGGCACAGTTGACTCGCCGGATACTCTGTCTCGATGGGAGACGTCTGGTCGATGGTCGCAGCCGAGCGGACAGGGCTCGCCGACGAGTTGGAGGGTCTCGCCGAGGAGCAGTGGGCCACGCTGAGCCTGTGTGCCGGCTGGACCGTTCGAGAGGTGGTCGCCCACCTGCTGATGCCGTTCCATGTATCGCTGCCGAAGATGCTTTGGAAGATGGCGACGAACGGGTTCGACTTCGACAAGGTGTCCGACAAGGTTGCCAAGTCAGACGTGCGGCCGGTGACTGAACTGCTTGACGACCTGCGTACGAATGCTGGGCATCGCTTCAGCCCACCGGGGTTCGGGCCGGAGGCACCGCTGACCGAGCTGGTGGTACACGGTCAGGACATCCGACGGCCGCTCGAGTTCGCCCGCCACGTTCCCGACGATCACGCCCGAGTCGTTCTTGACCTACTCGTCACCCCGAAGGCAGCAAAGGCGTTCGCGAAGAAGGGCCTGTTGACGGGGCTGCGTCTGGAGGTAAACGAGCTCGAGTGGTCGTACGGTTCGGGCCACGTCGTCGCTGGCCGAGCGGAGGCGATCATCATGACTCTCGCTGGTCGAACGGCGTTGCTCGACGAACTGACCGGCCCGGGCCTGGACGAACTCCGCCGCCGAATCTGAGCCGATTACTTGATCCTCGCTTCAAAGAAGTGGCGCAGTGCTTTTCGGCTTGAACGGGCTGCGGGTGAGCGAATCATGGGCGACCAACATCGAAGACGTCGCTTTCGATCGCGGGCACCGAATGTTGCGGATCGTCGGCAAGAACAACAGGTCGGCACTGATCCCGCTCGTCGCACGAACGGGTCCACGATCGATCTTGCGGGCGGTGAAACGCTGCGAGGGACCGAGCCTGCTGCGAGGCGACGGCCAACGCCTCGACCGTCGCACCGGTGGGTGCGATCCATCGGCAAGCGCGCCGAGATCGGGTTAGTGCACCCGCACATGCTCCGAACAGCATTCATCATGGCCGCTCTCGACGCCGGAGTTCCGCTCCCTGCCTCATACCGCCGGCTTCGACAGGCGCCAGATGCGCTTCGATCGGCGCTCGTTGCGGTGGAGGTACGCGACCGCGAATATGCGCTGCGCGTTCTGTGTCTCCTGGCACATCGATGGCGCGCACGCCAGGCTCAATCGGACGGCGTTATGGGGCAGGCTCTGGGTGGTCGTGGGCACCACACTTCGCCGGCACTGCAGCGCGGACCAGAGCCGTCCGGCTCGCGATTACCGAGTGACCCGAAGCGGCAGCGCCGGCGAACAGCGTGCGACGATGCGCTCACTCTCGCGGTCACGGTGTCTCTCAGGATCCCGTCATCCGCTCCGAGCGCTGACCAGGCGATGCTTGAGGCGTTGCGACCGTTGACCCGCCGGGCCAGGGCGAACAAGCGAGGCAGACGACGCGCCGAACAGAAGCTGATTATTGACAGAGTCCAGAATGTATGGTCTGATACGGCTCGTGCCGGAACCAGCAGTAGAACTCCTGCGCGAGCACGGCGTGCAGGTCACCGCTCAACGACTCGCGATCATGCGTGTCGTCGCGGAGCATCCACATGCCACAGCCGACGAGCTGGGCGACGTCGCGCGCTCACAACTCGGCGCGATCTCGCGGCAGGCGGTCTATGACTCGCTCGGCGTCCTGGTCGACAAGAACCTGATCCGCCGGATCCAACCGGCGGGCTCGGCAGCTCGCTACGAGAACCGGGTCGGCGACAACCACCACCACCTGATCTGTCGGAGCTGCCGCATGATGTTCGACGTCGACTGCGCTGTTGGCGAGGTGCCCTGCCTCACCGCTGACGACAACCACGGATTCGAAGTCGACGAAGCCGAAGTCATCTACTGGGGCCGATGCCCGACCTGTCGAGCGTGCGATCCGCTCGATGATCTCGCCAGCTAACGCGTTGCAATTTTCGACACGAGCAAGCAACCATCCGCAAGAAATCAAGGAGCAAGACATGAGTGATCAACTTCCCGAGAAGTCGGCACCCGACATCAACGATTCGTCGGCCAAGTGCCCGGTGCTGCAGAGCTCGCACACCGCAACAGGCAGCTCGGCCAATCAGCACTGGTGGCCGAACCAGCTCAACTTGAACATCTTGCATCAGGGCTCACCTGCGTCGAACCCGATGGACGACGACTTCGACTACGCCGCCGAGTTCGCCACCCTCGACTACGCCGCGCTGAAGGCCGACCTCACGGCCCTCATGACCGACTCCAAGGAGTGGTGGCCGGCTGACTACGGGCATTACGGCCCGTTCTTCATCCGCATGGCATGGCACTCGGCCGGCACCTACCGCACCCACGACGGTCGCGGCGGAGGCGGCTCCGGTCAGCAGCGTTTCGCGCCCCTGAACAGCTGGCCCGACAACGGCAACCTCGACAAGGCTCGCGCCCTGCTCGAGCCGATCAAGAAGAAGTACGGCCGCAAGATCTCCTGGGCCGACCTGATGCTCCTCACCGGCAACGTCGCGCTCGAATCGATGGGCTTCACGACGTTCGGTTTCGCCGGCGGTCGTGAAGACGTGTGGGCTCCGGAAGACGACGTCTACTGGGGACCCGAGAACGTGTGGCTCGACGACCAGCGCTACAGCGGTGACCGCCAGCTCGAAGCGCCGCTGGGCGCCGTGCAGATGGGCCTCATCTACGTCAACCCCGAGGGCCCGAACGCCAACCCCGACCCCATCGGGTCCGGTCGCGACATTCGCGAATCGTTCGGTCGCATGGCCATGAACGACGAAGAGACCGTTGCGTTGGTCGTCGGCGGTCACGCCTTCGGCAAGATGCACGGTGCCGGCCCGGAATCCTCACTGGGCGCCGAGCCCGAGGGCGCTCCGATGGAGCAGCAGCTCCTCGGCTGGAAGAACAGCTTCGAGAGCGGTGTCGGCATCCACGCCACCACGAGCGGTTTCGAAGGCGCGTGGAACTCCACGCCCACGAAGTGGGACAACAACTACCTCGAAACGTTGATGGACAACGACTGGGTACTCACTGAGAGCCCTGCCGGCCACAAGCAGTGGACAGCACCGGCGCTCGCCGGCACGGTGCCGGACGCCCAGCGTCCCGACGTGTTCCACGCCCCGGTGATGAGCACGGCCGACATGGCCATGAAGATGGACCCGATCTACGGCCCCATCTCGCAGCGTTTCCGCGACAACCCGGAACAGCTCGACGATGCGTTCGCTCGTGCCTGGTACAAGCTCCTGCACCGCGACCTCGGCCCGAAGGCCAATTTCATCGGCCCCGAGGTTCCGGCTGAAGAGCTGCTGTGGATGGACCCGATTCCGGAAGGCACCGCGCTCAGCGACGCCGACGTCGCAACCGTCAAGGCCGCGATCATCGCGACTGGCATCAGCATCACCGAGCTCGTCGAGACGGCCTGGGCCTCAGCGTCCACCTACCGTCAAAGCGACCGCCGCGGTGGCGCCAACGGTGGCCGCATTCGTCTCGCTCCGCAGAACGGCTGGAACGTCAACCACCCCGAACAGCTCCGCCGTGTGCTGTCCGCCCTCGAAGGCGTGCAGTCGAGCGTCGGCATCAACGTGTCGATGGCTGACCTCATCGTGCTCGGTGGCTGCGCTGCAATCGAAGCCGCAGCGGCCGCAGGCGGTCACAGCGTGAGCGTCAACGTCAGCACCGGCCGCGGCGACGCCACGGCCGAGCAGACCGACGAAGAGTCCTTCGCATGGCTCGAGCCGAAGAACGACGGCTTCCGCAACTACCTGGGCAAGGGCACCAGCCATGTCGCCGAGCACCTGCTCGTCGACCGGGCGCAACTGCTCGGCCTCAGCGCCCCGGAGATGGCCGCTCTCGTCGGTGGTCTCCGTGTGATCGGTGTCAGCACCGACAACCTTGGTGTGCTCACCGACAACGTCGGCACGCTCAGCAACGACTTCTTCGTCAACCTGATGGACCAGGACACCGTGTGGTCTGCTGCATCGGGTACCGAAGACACGTTCGAAGGCCGTGACCGCGCCAGTGGCAACCTCAAGTGGACCGGTAGTCGCAACGACCTCGTGTTCGGCTCGAACTCGATCCTGCGGGCCATTGCCGACGTCTATGCAGCCGATGATGCTGGCGCCAAGTTCGCCGACGACTTCGCCGCCGCATTCGCCAAGGTGATGGACGCCGATCGCTTCGATCTCGCCTGATCACCGCGACCTGATGCGTTCCAACTGAGCCCGGTCTGCGCCACATCGGAGGTGCAGACCGGGCTCGGTCGTCTTCTGGGCAACCGCCCTGGACTTCGCCCAGAACCTCCGCGCCTTCAACACACGATCGGCCACCAAGCACTCGCGAGCTCATCCACTTCGACGATGACATCTGAACAGCGAGTCAGGCCGTGAGTGCGGAAACTCGCCCAAGTCTCGTCGAGCGTGATCATGCGCCAAGCAGGCGAGGTTCCCGGCTCGCACATATCGCCGGAAGTCGACGCCGACGCGGGGCTCAGTGCCGCACGCACGGTTGGCGCCCCGCACTTCATTGCCGAGGTCCTCTGCAGGGCTTCCGTTCGCTGGTACTCCGCCGATCCACCGAAATTTCGAACGGATGTTCTCCGAGCTCGACGAGGCAATCCGACTCCACGAATCGGTCGGCGCGTCGTCAATGTGGGACTGGCTCGCACTCATCCAGAGAGGCTCCGCCTCGGACCGCCGAGGTGCGCGAGTCCGTGGTGAGGTTACGTTGGTTGGACCTCGGGTTGTCCGAGGCGGAGCCTCAGTTGGGGGGTGGCTTGTGGCTGCTGTGGTGAACGTGAACGATTTGCTCGATTCGCATGTGGTGCTGGATTTGGAGTGTCTCGATCGGATCTATTTGAACGCGTACGTGCCGAATCTGCAGGTCGGCGGTCAGGTGGCGATGTTCATGACTCGCCATCTGGGGTTGAAGATTGCGTCGCCGGCGATCATGGAAAAGATCGGGTTGCGGTTCCGTCGTGATGTCGAGCAGTTCGCGAAAGCGAATCAGATTCCGATGGTCCGCTTTGCCAAAGGGGATCGTCAGATCGATGTGATCCGCCCTTACCTGGATGCTGCGACCGGCCCGGGGGTGGTCGCGATCGGTTGCGCGCAGGAGTTCCAGTGGGTGTTCACCGGAACCCGCGGCCAGTCGCTGAGCGGGGTCCCGTTCTTCAAGTTCGACAGGGCTGAGCGGCGGGTGTCGGTGTTTTACTTCTACGTCGTCGATGCCGAGTTCGGGGCCGGGTTCATCAAGATCTGCACCCCCGTATCCCGCGAAGGTGTGGATCAACGGTCACGAGTGGGCCAAACGACAAGCCACCAAAGCCGGGATCGCGTTCACCGAACTGGCCAACGGGTTCGCTACATGCGAGGAGCCGGTCAGGTTGCAGACGATCTGTGACCAGTTGAACGCCGCCCGGACCCAGTTGTTCTTCGAGCGGTGGATGCGCCACATCCCGACCCCGCTCACGGCCGCCGATCGGGCCGGCGGCTACTGGTGGGAACTGTCGATGCGTCAGATCGAAATGTCACGCACGATCGTGTTCGACGCTCCCCGCCGGGCACGCGGGTTCTTCGAAGCGGTCGTCGCCGACAACTTGGACATCGGCCGCCCCGACGAGGTCAAAGTCATCTTCGGACGCAAACAGATCCGCTCCAACACCCGCAGCGAGTTCGCCACCAAGGTCGTCACCCGAGGCACCGATGTCACCATCAACGCGTTCTACAAACACTCCCGGATCAAGCAGTACTTGAAGGAAGGACGAGCCTTACGAATCGAAACCGTGATCAACTCACCCACCGACCTACGTGTCAACCGTCGCCTCACCAACCTGGCCGAACTCGTCGACAAAGCTCGCATGGCGAACCGTCGTCTGCTGGAATGTCAACGTGCCGGTCAGGGCTGCGCCATCGAGGCCGCTCTCTGGGAACGGATCTCACAGCCCTCGCTCCAGGAGGGCCAACGAACCGTAGCACTCCGCTTCGGCGACCCACGCGCCATGGCCCTGACCGGTGCACTCTGCATCGGGCTGCTATCGGTCGTCGGTTTCACCAACAAGACCCTTCGCGGCTTGGTGACCCAACTGCTCGACCGTCCCTACACCCGAACCCAGATGACCTACGACCTGCGCCGACTGCGGCTCCTCGGCCTCATCCAACGGCTCCCCAAATCAAACACGTACGTGCTCACCTGAGATGGCCAACGCGTCGCCATCACCTACACCAAACTCGGCCACCGGCTCCTCCCACCGCTACTCGCCGCCGACCAACCACCCGCGCCACCACCCTTACGTGCCGCGTGGCGAACCATCGACCAACACGTCGTCAGCTACCTTGACCAAGCACGCCTCAAACCGGCCGCCTGAAAACTTGCCTCATTTGTGAACCCTGCCGTAACAGAGGTGCCCTAGGCCAGAACCGTTGCCGGTGACGAGCGGGCGCGCGACACGTTGAACGAAGCAATCGTGCGTATGTACGACGAACGAAATTGGGCGGCCGTCGACGGAACGCTCAAAGTAGCACCCGTGCTGCCCGCCGGAGACGCTCCGACGGTCGCCGCCACGATCTACGGCTACCTCCAGGGCTCCCCACCGCCATGGGGTCAAGGCGGCCTCGGCATCCGAGCCCTCGCCGCGGAAGTCGTCAATGCCATACCCGACGCCGAGGTCCGCCGCGCCCGCGGCGCCGCAATGGACCGCCATCAGATCGTGGCCCTCAAACTCGCAGCCCTCGACGACAACCGATTCGGCAAGTGTCCCACCGTCGCTCGGGACCCTCCCCCAGCAAGCGCACCACCCATCCCGAACGCGAGCCAATGGACACCCGCCAACACCACAGCGTTCGCCCACGCAGAATCAACCTCTCGCCCGCCGAGCCTGCGCCGCATCACGGCCTAGGCCACACACCGCACAATCACACCCGATCATCGCAACAGGAGCGTCACCAACGCCAGGCCAGAGGCGCGCCCGATGCCCCTACTTGAGACTGTTGGCTGACGCGGTCGGAAGTGTCGTTCTGCGTCGTGCTGCTGGGGACGGGGACCCCGAACCCTGATCCGGCGCGGTGCGGATCTGGCGTTGCTGTGGTGGCCGGTGATCGCTGGCTGCTCGTGGATTGCGGCCGAGGAGTGACCCAGCGCGTGCTACAGGCTGGACGCGACCTCGGCCGGCTTGACGCCGTCGCATTGACGCATCACCACAGTGATCACATCAGTGATCTCGCATCGCTCGCGATTGCCCGGTGGGTCAATGCTCGAGTGGAACGCGAGTGCGCTCTCTGTGGGCGTACTCGTCGATTCGTTGCGTTTGCCCGCAACGGTTCTCACTCATTGCTTCCGGCCCCCGAACACCGACTCGGACGAGCGCGCTCTGCGTCTTGCACCGCGACTCGATCCCGGCGTCGCCGAGGAACTCTCGGAACTCGCCAGTGCCATACGCGTTGTCGCCATAGACCGTGCGCACGTCATCGTTGCCGGCCTCATCGTCGCCGACCTCATCGTCGCCGTTGTCGCCGTGGCCGTTGTCGCCGTCGAGATCATCGATCAGATCGGTGGCGAGGGCGCCGTCTCCGACCTTGCCTGGTGTGACGATCGTGTCGGTGACGATCTCAGAATCCGGGTCGACCGGGGCATGGCCTTTGTAGCCGTCGAGCCTGCGGGCTTGAGTCTTGCGGCCATGCCGGGCATCCGGGTCAACAGTCGAGATCACCCGGTCCTTGGCGACTCTGCGGGCGATCCGGAACCGGCCATCCTCACCGGTCTCGAGGTCTTGACCCACAACAGTGGCCAACAACGCTGCCGCCTCGGCGACATCACCGCCGACACTGCGGCCCTCCAGCACGCCCAGACACACGTACGCGTCAGCAGCCAACTCGCCGATCAGATCGTCGCGTACGGCCCGGTCATCCCAATCACACACAGGTTTGCCCGCCGACCGGTAGTAGTCATCACGAACCAACACCGCCCGCAACTCGGCCTCGAGGCCACTGTCGGCGACGGCGAGGAGTCGGCGGATCGCGACCGGATCAACGTCACCGTGTCCTGGGTCGCGACCGCGTCACAAAGCGATGTCGAGTCCAACACCCGCTTCGCCGACATGATCCCAGCCCGACGGGCCGCGTCCTACGACACCTCGAAGATCCGCCGCGGACGTTCCGAACCCGCCAGGCTGACCCGCATGTCGACCAACACTGCACTACCCGTACCCAACCAGCGAGGTTCGTTCGTTTCACCGTCGGTCGCGAACGCGCTGTTTCCGCCGGTGTCGAATCAATCAACCAGGTGTCATCAGCCCACGCGTCGGTGTCTTGACCCAGAATCCGGATCAATGCCGATGGTAAGTTTCCCCGGATGGAAGTACCGGCGATCAGGTATGCGAGGGCAGGCGACGTGCACGTCGCGTACCAGTCGTTTGGCGAAGGGGTGCCGCTGGTGGGTGTGCCGCCGTTCGCCCAGAACATCGAACTGCTCTGGGGGGACCCGACGGGGCTCTACCCGCACTTCCTTCACGGATTGGGGTCGTTCAGCAGTGTGACCCACTTCGACAAGAGAGGGACCGGTTTGTCCGACCGAGTCCCCGGCTTTGTCAGCTTGCAGGAAAGAATGGAAGACCTCCGTGCGGTCATGGACGCCGCCGGCATCGAGCGAGCAACGATCGGTGGGATCTCCGAAGGTGGCCCACTGGCGTTGTTGTTCGCCGCGACGTATCCCGAGCGCGTCGATGCGCTGCTGCTCTACGCAACGACAGCGCGGTTCATGCGCGACGACGCGGGTGGCTATCCGCATGGCGCCACTCCCGAGGAACTCCAGTTGTTCGTCGACATGCTCGTCGATGGGTGGGCCACACCCGATTCGATCACCGTGCCGTCATTCATGCCCTCGTTGGTCGGCGACGCACAGTTCCTCAAATGGATGGAGAGTTACGAGCGTGGCTGCGCAAGTCCCGGCGCCTTACGA
>JANYKS010000081.1 GCA_025358125.1 Actinomycetes bacterium | reverse complement strand
ATGGGATAGTCGTCGAGGTTGGTGAGCATCGAGATTCCTTGCGAAGTTGTCAGGAGATCGTGGTTGTCAGGAGATGGTGGTCAGCAGCGGCGCGACATCAGTCGCGAACGCGACCATCTGCTCGCACAGTTCGTCGCAGCTTCGGGCCTTGAACCGGACCTGGATCTGATTCACGCCATCGGCAGTGCCGGCCAGGATCTGCTCCGCGATCGCCACCGGCGAACCGCTGATGGTTCCCTCGCCGACGTTCCAGGCCGGGTCGCCGACGTAGATGAACGGCGTGATGTGGCCGATCATCATCGGGCGATCCGCCCGTCCGGCCGTTTCGCGGCCCGCCTGGAGCGTCGCGACCATGACGGCGTCGGACGGACCCTGCGGAAGCCAGCCGTCGGCGAACTTGGCAGCCCGCCTGATCGCCCGCTCGCTCGACCCTGCGACCCAGATCGGCGGGCGCGGCGACTGCACCGGGCGCGGCCGGGCGCCGAACCCGTCGACGAACTCGTGCTCCAACGCGGCGGCGAGCACCACCAGCGCGTCGTCGACGGCCTTGCCGCGGCGGTGGAAGTCGACGCCGAGCTTTTCGAACTCGGCCTCGACATGGCCAGCGCCGACGCCGACCAGCGCCCTGCCTCGCGACAAGTAGTCGAGGTTTGCGAACTGCTTGGCCGCGATCAGCGGATGCCGGTATGGGAGAACGTACACGTGGGTCAGCAGACCGATCTTGGAGGTGTGCGCGGCGAGCCACGACAGCGTGCCGATCGGCTCCATCCAATGCGTGCCCATTCCACCGACGACGGACTCGGGGAGCGCGACGTGATCGCACACGCCGATGTAGAAGTAGCCGGTGTCGTCGGCCGTCTTGGCGATCCGTGCAAGCTCGGCGGGACCGGCGTCTCGTTCCCATTCCCCGACGAAATAGTTGCTCTGCGCTTGGATCGGCAACTGCATGCCGAACACCCGCGCCCCATGCGGGATCTCAATCATCCGGCCACCGTAGCGCACACCACTCAAGAATCTGACGCCGCGTCAGATCTCTCCCGACCTACTCGTCTGCCCGGCCGATACCGCGCGTGGCCTGATTCTGCGCGGGCAGTGAGTGGCGAAGCCCGCTCGCTAGATCAGCCAGCCGATGCGGTCGATCACGACGTTGGTCTTCTGCGAGCCGCCGCGGATCTTGATCTGGCCGCCCGGGTCGAGTGCGCTGATCACGCCGTTGGCAACGAACTCGTTCGGCCCCGACCAGTTGATGCTCGAGTTGTTCGGCCACGCGATGTTGGCCGGGAACACGGCGACGAAGCCGCCGTTGCCCTCGGTGTCGGCGACCGTGAGGTTGATGACGGCACTACGCGCTCCGGGGAAGCCGAGCGCGATCGTGCGCTCCTCGCCCGGAGCCAGCTTGCCTCCGGTGGTGCGGGTGTCGAGGACCCGCGGTGTACCGACGAACGGGATGAAGGACTGGGTCGGCGGAACATACCCGATGGTGACGCCGTAGATCGAGTCTCCGGCGCCGCAGTAGAAGCGCAGCGAATACGTCGACGTGGCCTCGATCGTGATCGGCAGGAGCAGCGCTGTCGATCCGTCGAGGTTGATGGTCTGGGTCTTGGCGAGGCCGCCGGGCGCGAGCGATGTGCTGACGAACTGTGCCGGCGGGCTCGGAGCCGTCATCGATCGCTTGAAGACGTTGATGATCGGCGTCCCCTGGTACGCGATGTTGAACTGGTGGATCACCGATCCGCTCGGTATCGGCAACGACGCCTGGAGGCTGTCGCCAGGGGTGAGCACGCCCGTACCGCTGGTGTCGTCGTTGTACCGGGCGTGCACGTTGTTGGTTTGGGGCGGGAAGAAATCGACTGCATCGATGCCGATGTAGGTGAGCGCCGGCAAGGCGGCGCCGAGGGCCTCGGGACGCAGGCTGGCCGGGTGGAACGGCTGGGCCACAGCGATCGAGCCGCCGGGCAGCGAGCTGACCAGAGCACTGACGCCGGCGACCGCGCCGAGGCCGCCGACAATGAGGTTGCGGCGCGACACCCCGTCACCTTCTGGATGGACTTGTTCGGTCACGCTGGTCTCCTCTTGGTTTCGCCCGCCAAGGACCGTAGCAGAACGGTTCGGCGCCCTCTGTCGGCGCCCTATCTCGGCGACGATTCGTTGTCGGCTGGCACGTAGGTGCGGCACGGCTGGCCCTTCAACGCCCCGCACGCCGCCGCGCCTGGTGGCACCGTGACACCGGGAACGACCTGGAGCACGACCTTGGACGGGCGACCGGCATCGTGGGCGATCGTGACCGTTTCGCCCTTGTCGATCGTGTCGAACTCCCACACCGGCCGGCTGTTGCCGGGCGCGTCGACGGTGATCCGGATCCGGCTGCCGGCTCGGAACGCGTATGCGAAGGGGAACAGTTCGATCCGCACCGGAGTGAACTCGCCGGCCGGCAGTGGAGCCGCATCGGATTCGGCGTGGGTCTGCACGGGCAGGACATCGGTGCTCGCCAGCGTGTCGAGCGCGCGGTGCGAGGCCCGGAGCCACCCGCTCTGGATGTACATCTCGGTGCCATCGGGGCGGACCTCGCTGATCGTCAGCTCGAGGTCGGTGTCGGGCGTCGACGACTTGACCCACAGATCCACCGACCCCGAGCCGATGATGACCGTGTCCTGCTTGATCGGCTCACTCGAGTAGCCGACGCCGGTGCCCGATGGCAGTGGCCGCCAGTCGTACACCGTGCCGGCCTTCCAGATGTTGCTGCTCCGCCCGCCCGGATAGAACGCGGCCGGAAGGGCCAACGGGTCGGCCTTGTACGAATCCGCTGTGCCGGTCGTCTGTTGTGCCGGAGCGAGCACTCCCTTGTCGGCGAGGTACCACGACGTCGCCACGGCCTGCGGGATCGGCCACTTGGCGAAACTCTGCGCGAACCGCGGGTATGGCGCGCCGGGTTCTGCGCCACCGGTCCCCTCCTCGAACAGCACCCGGATCGGGGGTTCGGCCTCGAACTTGGCGAGCGAATCGGTGTAGCTCATCCCGGTGAACCGGTCGTCTGGGAGCCGTACGTCCTTGACGCCGTAGAGGCCCGGCACCAGCACGTTGGCGACGGCGCGGGCGCCGGTGAGCGATGGTGTCTTGTTGGCGACGTACAGATCGAGGAACTCGACCATCCTCGCGAAGATCGTCGGGCTCAGCGATTCGGTGTGGAGCCCGTTGGTCAGGTCGGCATACAGATGCGGCGAGCCGGTGAACTTGGCGAGCATGTCGGGGAACCGGCCACCCGTCTGTTCGTCCTGCCACGCGCCGGCAATGAACACCGGAACCTTGATCTTGCCGACGAAGGTGGCGGGCGACAAGATGTCGGCCGTTGCCGGCACGTAGTACGGATTGGCCTTGGTGAGTGCGAGGAAGTCGGGATTCTGAAGTCGGAGTTTCTGGTTGTCGGCGCAGATCTTGTCGCCGGCGTCGGCTCGTTTCTTCGACCAGGCCTGGCCGTACGGCTTGGCCTCGTCGAAGCGCTCCTGCACGAACTGGGCCGCGAATCCGGTGTTCAAGATGCCGCCCGGGTAGCCGTTTCCGCGGTATGAATCGTCGATAACGCTGAGTGGGGTGATCGCGGCCAGGCTCGGCGGTGTCGTCGATGCGACGAACAGTTGGCTGATGCCGGGGTACGAGATGCCGCCCATGCCGACCTTGTGGTGGAGCACCCACGGCTGAGACGCGACCGCCTCGATCACGTCGTAGCCGTCGATGCTCTGCGCCCGCTCGAAGAACAGGTACGAGCCACCGCTGCAACCGGTGCCGCGCATGTTCACGCCGACATATGCGTACCCGAGTGCGTTGAACAGCTTTCCGAACGTCGTGCTGCCGGGGTCGCTCGGCTGATACCCGGAGTACTCCACGATCGTCGGGTAGGGGCCCTTGTCGGCCGGTCCCGGAAGCAGCACATCGGCGCTCAACGTGGTGCCGTCGCGCATGGTGATGTAGCCGAACCCACTGGCGGGCAGGCCGGTCTGGCCGGAGTAGAACGAGGCCGGCGGAACCTTGTCCTCGCCGTAGACCTCGGCCGGCTTGCTGGCGGTGGCGTCCGTGCCGACCGTGCGCACGGCGTAGGCGCCCGCCTTGAGCTGGCGCCACAGGAACGAACCCTGAGAATCGACGGTGCCATTTGCAGTGACGGCGCCCTCGTTGGCGACGAGTTCGAGTTGGGCTCCGGGAATTGCGTCCAGGACAGCGAGTTGATTCACGCCCGGCTGAACGGAAAACGTGGCAAGCGCGACCGCGGTGGCCTGTGTGGCAGAGGCTGTGGTAGAGGCTGTGGTAGTGGTGGAGGTTGCGGGTGTCGACGCGGTGCTCGGCCCACCTGCCACGTCGGTGGACGCGGGCGTCGTCGAGATGACCTCGGCCGGCGCCCCCGAGGTCGCCGCCCCCGAGGTCGCCGCCCCCGAGGTCGCCGCCCCCGATGTCGCCGCCCCCGATGTCGCCGCGTCGGGTCCGTCGGCGGCGCAGGCACTGGCTCCAAGTGCCAGGACGATCAACGCGGTCATGACGAATCGGGGTGTACGCACCAGGCGAGTCTCGCGCGTGACCTACCGATTGAGTCGTGGCGGACGTTTTTCAGCGAACGTAGGGTGGCGGAGGATGTTCGGCCACAATGGGGGAGTGCCCGATCTCGCTCTGATGCTGGAAGACCTCGCGACGCTCGTCAACGCCGAGTCGCCATCGCGCGATCTGGAAGCGCTCGCCGACTCGGCCGCGGCCGTCGCAGCCGTGATCCGGAACCGCCTCGGTAGCGCACCGACTCTCGTCGAGTCCGCCGCCGGCCCGATCGTGTACTGGTCTGGAGGGGGCGATCCCAAGGTGCTCATCGTCGGCCATCACGACACCGTGTTCCCTCGCGGGTCACTGTCAGAGCGCCCGTTCACCGTCGCCGACGGCCGGGCCACGGGTCCGGGCGTGTTCGACATGAAGGCCGGCATCGTCCAGGCCATCCACGGCGTGGCGTCGCTCGCCGATTTCGCTGGGGTGGAGATGCTGTTCTCACCCGACGAGGAAACCGGTTCGCTCGCGTCGCGAGACCTGATCGAAGAGCGCGCACTTGCATGCAGCGCCGTGCTCGTGCTCGAGCCGAGTGCCGATGGCGGTGCGCTGAAGACCGCGCGTAAAGGGGTCGGCACGTTCGAGCTGGTCGTGCACGGCCGCGCCGCGCACGCCGGTCTCGAGCCGGAGAAGGGTGTCAACGCGCTGGTCGAGGCAGCGCATCAAGTGCTGGCGATCAACAGGCTCGGCGATCCGGAGCTGGGCACCACGGTCACGCCAACTGTCGCAACCGCCGGCACCACCGACAACGTGGTGCCGGCGTTCGCCCGTGTGCTGATCGACGTGCGGGTCCAGTCCACCGCCGAGAAGGACCGGTTGGAGACGGCGATGGCATTGTTGACTCCGAACGATCCGCAGGCCAGGATCGAGGTGACGGGCGGCATCAACCGCCCGCCGATGCCGGCGTCGGCCTCCGAGTGGTTGTTCCCGATCGCGGTCGCTGTCGGATCAGACCTCGGTTGGCGTGTGGACGGTGTCGGCGTCGGTGGTGGCTCCGACGGAAACTTCACTGCGGCACGTGGGGTCGCAACGCTCGACGGGCTTGGGGCCGTCGGCGGTGGCGCGCATGCCGATCACGAGTATGTGCTCATAGACACGATGCCCGGTCGCGCCCTCCTCGTCGCCGGTCTCGTCCGCCAACTCCAGCAGCGCTGACCGCGCCCGCGCCGGTGGGGTCTACTCGTGGCCCTCGAGTTCGAGCAGCCCGCCGGCCCCGAGCGTGCCGACGGCGCGATAGACGTCGAGCTTGGCGCGGCTGTCCTCGATGTCGAGGTTGCGCATCGTTAATTGGCCGATCCGGTCGAGCGGGCCGAATGGCGCATCCTCGACCTTTTCCATGCTCAGCCGCTCCGGTGAGTACGTGAGATGCGGACCGGTTGTGTCGAGGATGGTGTAGTCGTCGCCACGGCGGAGGCGGACCGTGACTTCGCCCGTGACGGCCGAGCCGACCCAACGCAGAAGAGCCTCGCGCAGCATCAGGCTCTGCGGATCGAACCAACGACCCTCGTACAGCAGCCGCCCGAGCCGGCGCCCCATCGTGCGATAGTTCTCCTGGGTGCCCTCGTTGTGGATGCCGGTCAGCAGGCGCTCGAACGCGATGTGCAACAGCGCGAGGCCCGGCGCCTCGTAGATGCCGCGGCTCTTGGCCTCGATGATCCGGTTCTCGATCTGGTCGCTCATGCCGAGACCGTGGCGACCGCCGATCGTGTTGGCCGCCAACACGAGGTCGATCTGCGACTCGAACTCTTCGCCGTTCAGCGCGACTGGCCAGCCCTCGTTGAAGCGGATCGCCACCGTTTCGGGAGCGATCGCGACACGTTCGTCGTAGTGGGCGACACCCATGATCGGCTTGACGATGTCCATGCTCGTCGACAACTCCTCGAGTGACTTCGCCTCGTGGGTGGCCCCCCAGATGTTGGCGTCGGTGCTGTATGCCTTCTCCGAGCTGTCGCGATACGGCAGTTTGCGGGCGATGAGGAACTCGCTCATCTCGGCCCGGCCGCCGAGCTCGCCGACGAACGCCTCGTCGAGCCACGGCTTGTAGACCCGCAGGTTGGGGTTGACGAGCAGGCCGTAGCGATAGAAGCGCTCGATGTCGTTGCCCTTGTACGAGCTGCCGTCGCCCCAGATGTCGACGGCATCGTCCTGCATCGCCCGCACCAGCAACGTGCCGGTCACGGCGCGGCCGAGTGGCGTGGTGTTGAAGTAGGTCTTGCCGGCCGTGCTGATGTGGAACGAGCCGCACTGCAGCGCGACGAGGCCTTCGTGCACGAGCTCGGTCCGGCAGTCGACGATGCGGGCGAGTTCCGCGCCGTACTGCTTGGCCCGCTCGGGAACGCCCGGTAGGTCGGTTTCGTCCTGCTGGCCGAGATCTGCCGTGTACGCATACGGCAGGGCACCCTTTTCGCGCATCCACGCGACGGCAGCGGATGTATCGAGACCGCCGGAGAACGCGATGCCGACCCGTTCACCGACGGGCAGCGATGTGAGCACCTTCGACATAGACGTCAGAGGGTAGCAAGGACCCGGGCAGTCAGGTAGCCCGGATCAGATCGGCGCGACCACGGGCGAGCCGTCCACGACCGCTCCGATACTTGCTTGCACGGCTGCCGCCTTGCCGGCGATGGTTGCGCTGTAGGAAACACTCCTGAGTGATCCGCCGGTGATGGCGACGGCCACGACGACCTGCGCGTCACCCGTGAGGCCGAGACTCTGTGCGGAGACAGACACGGACAGGGTAGTTGCCGCGGGGTCGGCCGAATCGACCGTTACCGCTGTCGGGCTCTGGAGGGCCAAGATCGGATCAGTGGTTGCGGCGGGAGTGTCGAGCTTTTGCCAGTCGCCGTCGCCGGGCTTTACCCACGTGCCGACGGGTGTGATGACGTATTTGACGGATGCGCTGTTCTGTGTGACCGAGAGCCGGGTGCCGTCAGCGACTCTGTCACCCTCTGCGCTCAGCACTGTGGCGCCGTCGACGGTGACCGTCGTCGCGAAGTGATAGCCGGCCGAGATCGCACCGAGAGCATTCTGCAGCAGAGCCGCTCCGTCGACGGGTACAGCCGGGGCAGGAGCTGTCGATGTTTTCGGCGCCGAAGAGGTCGTTGGTGACACCGTTTGCGACGGCGGCGTCGAGTTGGTCGCCGTCGTCGACACGATGCCAGGGAGTGTGGCGAGCGTGTTCGAAGACTTCAACGCAGTGCTGCTGCAACTGAAGTTGCCGACGACGACGACCATCAGTGCGGCACCTCCGAAGAGGTGCCGCACCTTCGACAATCGATCAGTCATTGCCGCTGCCGCCACCATCACCCTTTGGTGTGGTGCTGCTGGTCGAGACTGTGTCGGCGGACCCTGCGTCCTTGCTACCGTGGTCCTTGCCACCGTGGTCTCCGCTGTGATCACCGCTGCCGTTGACCGCGGTCGGCGTGTTCACCGATGGGGTGGGGTTGTCGCAATGGAACTTGTCCTTGACCGAAACCTGTGATTGGCCGTTTTCGGTCTTGACCCGGATCTTGACCTGCTCCTTGTCCGAGAACCTGACCTTGATGCCGTTGTCGCCGGTCGTCTGCACCTGCGCGGTGGCAGGGGTCGTCGTCACACCGGAAATCGATCCGTCGGGCTGGACGTTGTAGTCGATCTTGGCCGCAGTGCCGTCGCAGAGCACGCCGTTCCAGGTCTGAGGACCGACGATTTGGCCGGTCGGCAGTTGCTGTCCACGTATCCGCGACAGTGACACGGAGACCTTGGCGTGGGATTCGCCGTCCTGCGATTGGGGGTCCTGCGATTGGCCGTCCTGTGATTCGCCGTCCTGCGATTGAACGGCGGGCAATTCGACCTTCACCGAGATCTTCAGGGTGCGTTCCTGGATTCCGCTCGTGAACAAGATCTTGACCGAAGCCGTCTGTTCATTTTCCTCCGACGAGCGATCAACCGCCCCGATCGTGGCGGTGTCGCTGCCGCTCGCGACGACAACGCCGGTGATGTCGGGCGATCCATCGGGCTGTGCAGCGATGATGAAGTCGACGGTGGAGATCTTGGCGGTGCCGAAGACGTCGCCAGTCCACTTACCGGGACCTGCAACATCTTTCAATTGACCGGCCTTGGTCGATACGTTCTGGCCGCCGCCTTTCGAGGAGACCGCCAGCTTGGCGGTGTTCCCAGCGTTGACGCCGACGCCGACGAAGTCGAAGCGGACCTGATTCGGCTTGACCTGCGTGGCCGTGAATCCGCCAGCGGGATTCAACGACACGCTGGCGAGGTCCCCTCCAGGCGCGGACGTGATATCGACCGTGAGAGGTGCGCCGAACAGCGGCAGCGTGATCGTGGTCGTTGCCGCGGCAGCAATCGCCGCGGGTGCCAGGCGCGCCGCCGATGGTGAGGCGTGGGTGGTGATCGCGCCGCCGACGACCAATAGCGAGCAGGCGCCGATGGCGCTCATTCCGGCGATGGAAATTCTTCTCATCATTCCTCCGAGGTTGTCAGTGCACGCTTGGCGTACTCACCATGACACGCTCCGTGGGCGGGTCCGGTTTGGTTGAGTTGCGAAAATTTATCGACAGATCGTCGTTCGAACTGGAGACCAAGTTCGATTCGACCACAAATCTTGAGAGTTGCCCAGTCCGTCCCATCAAGAAAAGCGCGGAACGGCCGCGATCCGTGCCGATTTCTGGCTCCGATCCGGTTGGGCTTGCTCTCGATAATTGTTACTATGGCCGTAGTGGAAATACCGCTACGCAGGGAGCACCTCCGATGACATCGTTCGATCTGGATCTCAGCAAGTACAGCCTCGGTTGGAATGACGAGGTCGAGTACGCCTTCAAGTCCGAAAAGGGTCTCAGCGACCGCGTCGTCGATCAGATCTCGTGGTGGAAGGGTGAGCCGAAGTGGATGACCGACTTCCGTCTCCGCAGCTTGCGCACCTTCGATCGCAAGCCGATGGCCGACTGGTTCGCGGTCAACATGCCGAACCTCGACTTCCAGGACATCTACTACTACCTGCGTCCGAAGGCGGATCAGACCGATGACTGGGACGACCTGCCCGAGCAGATAAAAGCCACCTACGAGAAGTTGGGGATCCCCGAGGCCGAGCGCAAGTACCTCGCCGGCGTGACCTCGCAGTACGACTCCGAGGTCGTCTATCACCGCAACCGGAGCGAGCTCGAAGAGCAGGGAATCCTGTTCTGCGACATGGACACCGCGCTGCGCGAGTACCCCGATCTCGTCAAGCAGTACTTCGGTACGATCATCCCTCCCGGCGACAACAAGTTCTCTGCCCTCAACTCGGCCGTGTGGAGCGGTGGGTCGTTCGTCTACGTCCCACCCGGCGTCAACTGCGAGATGCCGTTGCAGGCCTACTTCCGGATCAACTCAGAGAACGCCGGGCAGTTCGAGCGGACCCTGATCATTGCCGACGAGGGCAGCCAGGTCCACTACATCGAGGGCTGCTCGGCCCCGGTGTACACCAACGACTCGCTGCATTCGGCAGTCGTCGAGATCATCGTCAAGCCGAGCGCCCGTGTCACCTACACCACGATCCAGAACTGGTCCCCGAACGTCTACAACCTCGTCACCAAGCGGGCAAGGGTCGAGGCAGAGGGCCACATGGAATGGATCGACGGCAACATCGGCAGCCGCCTGACGATGAAGTACCCGAGCGTCTACCTGATGGGCCCCAAGGCCACAGGCGAGGTGCTGTCCGTTGCCTACGCAGGTGCTGGCCAGCACCAAGACGCCGGAGCCAAGATGGTCCATGCCGCGCCCGAGACGACGAGCAAGATCGTTTCGAAGAGCATCAGCAAGGACGGTGGCATCACGACCTATCGCGGACTCGTCCGGGTCGAAGACGGCGCCTACGGTTGCAAGAGCCATGTCCAGTGCGACGCGCTGATCCTCGATGAGGAGTCCGAGAGCCGGACCTTCCCGTATATGGAAGTCGGCGAGCGCGACGCCCAGATCGGCCATGAGGCAACGGTCTCCAAGATCGCCGACGAGCAGCTGTTCTACCTGATGAGCCGGGGCCTCTCCCAGGAGCAGGCGATGGGCATGGTGGTCAACGGCTTCATCGAGCCCGTCACGAAGACGCTGCCGATGGAATATGCGGTCGAGTGGAGCCGCCTGATCGAGTTGCAGATGGAAGGCTCGGTTGGGTGACACCCAAGGTTCTCGCACGCGCCGGCGCGGCGCTGCGAGAAGTCGGCATTGCCGAGCAGCCGGTTGCCGCCACCAAGATCGTGGTCGTCGGCAATACCCGCCGGACGCTGATCGCGGTCGTGTGTGGCATCTTGCCGGTGGCGTTGATATCGCGCGGCCTCGGGTTCGACAAGCGGTCCTATCTCGTCGAAGCGCTGGGCCAGTTGGCGATCGCGGTCGTGCTCGTCGTCGCATTCCTCGCCGGGTTCCAGCGGGTCACCAAGCGCGATCCGCTGCTCAGCAGCCTTGGTACCGGCATCATGTTCATCACCGAGCGCGGGCTGCATATCCTCACCCGGCGCGGCGTGCGCAGGACGTGGACACCGACGCTGCGACTGGCGTCGGCCGACGTGTCGTTGGCGCAGCTCGAGCCGCGGCGATCGATGTTCGACCCGCCACGTCTCGTCCTGCGCCGCTTCCGCGGCGAACCGCTGACGTACGAATTGCCGGAGAGGCACCTGATGGACTTCGCGAAGGCCGTGGCCGAGCTACGACAGGACCGGGCAGATCCCTCGTCACCCATGTATTAGGCGTTCTGCGGGTCGAGTGCGGTCGCGGTCGCATCCCGTGGCTATTGGATCAGCAAACCGTAGAAGACGAACTCGGTCCGCCGGTTGAGCGCCAAGGACGTCTCTTCGTTCCCGGTCACCAGCAGGTCGGTGGCTCCCACAGCTCGCGAGGACAATCTCGACGCCGAGATACCCACGTAGACCAGATAGTTGACGACAGATCTAGCCCGGGCATCAGAGATCGCGAAGTTGGCGGCTTCGGTGCCACGTTGGTCGGCATGCCCGATGACGAGAACGGAGATGTTCGGCAATGCTCTCATCACGTTGGCGACGCGATCGAGTTCTTTCGCGTGCTCTGGCATGACGACGGCGCTGGCCGGCGGGAAGCGCACGGAATTCAGCTCGATCACCCGCACTCCGATGCTGATCGGTACCGACGGGTTGACGGTCAGATAGCTGACCACAGTGGCAGGGGTCTGGCTGTTGGCAAGGGCGAGTGCTGACAATCGGTCCGCCGCTGCCTGGCTGGGCACCATGCCGGTGAGCGTGATGGTGCTCAGGTCGAAGACCGCAACGACCGGCGCCGGCGTACCGTCGGGCAGTGTCGGATATGTCGGCTCTTGAGTCTGCGGCGACGTTGTCGACGCGCCAAGAACCTGTGTGGTCGTGGGGCCGCCGTTGGCGCCGCCCGAACCGACAACGGCGGTTGCCTCGGTCGTCGTGGTGGGATCCCGCGTTGTCGGTGGCAGGGGTGAACGCTGCTCGACCGTTTCGCTGACGGATGAGTCGGTGGTGGTCTCCGTGGGCTTGGTGGACGTCGCAATCGAATTGGCCAACTTCGGCGAGGGCTTGCTATCGGATATCAGGTACGACACGAGAAAGAAGGGGGCCACGAAGAATGGCGCGAGCACAACGATGATTCCTGCCACCCTGAGCCAGGTCCAATGTCGTTTGTCGCTGTCGTCGCCTGAAGTCCGCATGAGCGCCCCAGATGTAAACCCGAAGCTCGGGCAAAGATTCGTTGAGGACATCACCGTAATCCGATTCCGCGGTTGTTGCCACCGTTGGCGGCGGGTGACGACATGGGAGGTGAGAATTGGGTGAGCGCGTCGATCGGCGGGCTGCAATGCTTCGATGGCAATGGCACAATATGGGGATGCCGATGCGACAGGAGTGCAAGAACTTCGAGAGCCGTACCTATGGCAACGGCGAGACGGTTCGTAAATGCAACATCGACCTTGCCCCCGACGCGCCATGGCGGTGCCCGGAGAATTGCGTGGGGTACGAGCGCCGCTTGGCGGACGCAGCCTGGGTGTACGGCTCGCTCGCCCCACCCGCCACGCCGACGGAGCCACCGGGGCTCGACGACGGTTCAGCCGCCGCTGTTCTCGACGAGGCCGAAGATTTCATCAACGAGGTCGGTCGCCAGGTGATGGCCGAGGTGCAAGCCGGCCTGCCGCCGCTGCCCCCTGATCGCCGCGGGCTGCGGAAGTTCTTCAAACGCCGCGGCGGGCTCTGACCGACTGCGTTTGGACACCGTCGATCGCCGGTTCATTTGCTCGACGCCGCGAGTAGAATTTGGAAGTGCCCTCGTTGACCTCAGACGACGTGCGCAGCCTGCAGATGGCCGATGCCGACGAACGGTTGTCGGCATTCGATCGGTTCGCTGCTGCACCGTTGCCCACTCCACAGCAAGAGATCTGGCGCTATAGCCGAATCGGCGAGTTGCAACTCGATTCGTATCGCTACGGCACCCTGTCGACCACGATCACGGGTGCCGAATCGGTACTCGTCGACGACGCGACCATCGATGCCGAATCCGAACTCGACCTGTTCGCGGAACTGAACCGGGCGTTCATGGCGCCGATCCACATCCGGGTGCCTCGCGGCAACGTGCTCGAGCAGCCGATCGTCATCACCCACACGTTGAGGGCCGATGGCACCGCCTGCTTCCCGCGGCTGGTGATCGATGCCGAAGCGGACAGCGAAGTCACGGTCATCGAACTGTTCGTGTCCGATGAATCCGTCACCGGCATCATCATGCCGGTCCTGCAGGTTCGCGCCCAGCAGGCGGCACGGGTGAAATATCTCTCGGTCAACGAACTCGGTAGCAAGGTTTGGCAGATCGCCAACCAGCAAGCGGTCGGGGACCGCGATTCGAACACCCTGCTGTCCACCGTCGCGCTCGGCGGCGACTACGCCAGGGTTCGCACCCACGCCCGTCTCGTCGGCCAAGGGGGCAGCACCCGCCAGGTCGCGCTGTACTTCGCCGACGGCACCCAGACCCACGACTTCCGTACCACACAAGAGCACATCGCCCCCAAGACCACCAGCGATCTGCTTTTCAAGGGTGCCGTCAACGATCAGGCCCGCAGTGTCTACACCGGTCTGATCAAGATCGGCCCGAACGCTCGTGGGGCGCAGGCGTTCCAGACCAACCGCAACCTCACCCTCAGCGATGGTGCGTGGGCCGAGAGCGTGCCCAACCTGGAGATCGAGACCAACGACGTCAAGTGCAGCCACGCCAGCACCGTCGGCCCGATCGACGAAGAGCAGCGGTTCTATCTCGAGAGCCGGGGCATCCAGCCCGATATCGCCGAACGGCTCGTGGTGCTCGGCTTCTTCGACGAGGTGCTCGGGCAACTACCCGTCGGCAGTCACGCGCCGGAGTTGCGCGAGCGGATCTCCGCCAAGTTGCACCAAGCGGTGGTTCCCGTATGAGCGCGCACGTGGTCGCCAGGCTCGATGATCTTGCGCGAGGGTCGGCGAAGCGGTTCGAGATCGACGGTCGCAGCATTGCGGTGATCCGGATCGACGACCAGGTTTACGCCATCGGCGACACCTGCAGCCACGCCGATGTGTCGCTCAGCGAGGGTGAGGTCATCTGCGATTCCAAGGAGATCGAGTGTTGGAAGCACGGCAGTGCGTTCAGTATCGAAACGGGCGAGCCGATCTCCTTGCCGGCCACCCGGCCGGTTCCGGTGTACGGCGCGTCCGTCGTCGACGGCAACATCGTGATCGACACGGCCGCCGCAACCGACAGAGCCGGCGCAACTGCGAAGGGCACGTCATGACCACGCTCTCGATCGCCAACCTCCACGCATCGGTCGGTGGCAAGCGAATCCTCAACGGCATCGATCTCGCCGTGTCGTCCGGGCAGGTGCACGCCGTGATGGGTCCAAACGGCGCCGGCAAGAGCACACTCTCGGCCGTCGTGATGGGCCAGCCCGGCTACACCGTGATCGACGGCACCGTACGACTCGACGATCTCGACCTGTTGAGCATGCCGACATGGCAGCGGGCCCAGGCCGGGCTGCATCTCGTGATGCAGTACCCGACAGAGGTTCCCGGCGTCGCTGTCGCCGATGTGCTCAAGGAAGCGTTCTTGGCCCGTGGCCGCTCCACGCTCGACGTCGAAGAACTGATGTCGAAGGAGGCCGCCCGGATCAACTTCGGCGAGCAGTTCCTCACCCGTTCGGTCAACGTCGATCTCTCCGGCGGCGAGAAGAAACGCAACGAGACACTGCAGTTGGCGATACTGCAGCCCAAGATCGCGATCCTCGACGAACTCGACTCGGGCCTCGACATCGATGCGCTGCGCGACTGCTCGCGCCGGGTCGAGGAAGCCACCAACGAAGACGGCCTGGGCGTGCTCGTGATCACCCACTACAGCCGCCTGCTCAAGGAACTGAAGCCGGACGTCGTGCACATCCTGGTCAAAGGCCGCATCGTCGAAACGGGCGGCCCCGAACTGGTCGAGGTGCTGGAACGCGACGGCTACGCGGCGTTCGAACGGGATCAGCCGGAAGAATCGTCCAGTACTCTCGACGATCTGTTCGGCATGCCCCACAACGAGAACTGAGGAACTGATGACCGCTTCGCGATGGCAGCAGGACAACGGCGAACTACAGCGCATCTTCGAGTTCGTCGACTTCGTCGAGGCGTTCGGCTTCGTGACGCAGGTGGCCCTGTTGGCGCAGCGCCAGAACCATCACCCCGATATCTCGATCTCGTGGAACAAGGTGACGATCACATCAACGAGTCACGATGCGAATCACACGGTCACAGGTCGCGACCACGACCTGGCCGACGCGATCGATCAGTTGCTGTAGCAATTCACCGGCAACCGTAGAGTCTTTCCGATGAATGCACTGCATCCGAATGTCGGCAAGGTCCTGGACGCGGCGCGCGAGCGCGGCCTCGAGCTCCGAACGCGCGGCTTCCCCGATGGCACCAAGACCGCCTCCGACGCGGCAGCAGCGATCGGCGTGGCTGTCGGCCAGATCGTCAAGAGCCTGATCTTCGCCGTTGACGGCGAGGTCGTGCTCGCCTATGTCAGCGGATCGAATCAACTCGACGAGCTCAAGCTCGCAGCGGCCGCCGGAGGTTTGAAGTGCGGCCGGGTCGATGCCGACACCGTCTACAGGGTGACGGGCTTCCCGATCGGTGGTGTGCCGCCGTTCGGGCACGCCACCCAGTTGCGCGTGTTCATCGATCCCGACCTGTTGCAGTACGACGAGGTGTGGGCGGCAGCCGGTACGTGGCACGACGTGTTCGCGATCGCCCCGGACGATCTCGTCCGGGCGAGCGGCGGCACTGTCACCGACCTCAAGCGAGGCTGAACAGGCGGATGCTCCCGCTTGTGCCCGAACACGGCAGGGCAGAGGATCATCGATCGCTGGATATACGTATCAGTCCCTGTATATACTGCCGTCATGGTGAAGCACCTCGTCGACATCGACGACGACACCCTCGCCGCCGCTCGCACCGAGCTCGGCACCGCCACCATCAAGGACACCGTCAATGAAGCGCTCCGACTGGCGACATGTCAGCGGGCGCAGCGCGTCGAGCAAGCATTGGCCGTGCTCGCGGCGGCCACGCTCGACGATCGCGAACATGCGTGGCGCTGACTCACCTCATCGACACAAGCGTGCTCACTCGCCTCAACCGGCTCGAGGTCGCGGAGGTCGTTCGTCGCTTGGCGCTCGCCGGTCGAGCGGCCCGGCCGCGCATCTGCGATCTTGAGATCGGATACTCGGCGAGAACGGCGGTGGAATGGGACCAACTCCTTGGCGCGCTGGAGGCCTTCGAGACGGTTGAGACCACGGCGACGCACATGCGTCGAGCGCTCCAGGTGCAGCGGTTGCTCGCCGCTCGAAGCCAGCGAGGTCGCAAGATCCCGGACCTCGTCGTTGCTGCAGCTGCCGAGGAGCTGGATCTGACCGTGCTCCATTACGACGCAGACTTCGACCGCATCGCTGCCGTGACCGGGCAGCTCTGCGAATGGGTGGTGCCCGCAGGCACAGTTGCCTGACGGGGCTCGTACTGCGCCTCGTGCTGGCGGACTAACGTTGCCGGCATGGCTGAGCCGCGGGCTGTACTCGACTTCAAGGCATTCGATGCCGACAATCACTACTACGAGGCGCTCGATGCCTTCACTCGTCACGTGCCCAAGGCGATGCAGTCGCGCTGCGTGCAGTGGAGCGAGATCGACGGCCGTAAGTATCACGTCGTCGGCGGGCGGGTCAGCCGGGCGGTCACGAACGCAACCTTCACGCCGATCGCCAAGCCCGGAGCGCTGCACGAGTACTTTCGTGGCAATCCGACCGGCCGCAACCCGTTGGAGATGCTGGCCGAACGCGAGCCGATCCCCGCCGCGTACCGCAACCGCGACGCACGGGTCGAGGTGCTGGATCAGCAGGGGCTCGAGGCGTGCTGGGTGTTCCCGACCCTCGGCGTGCTCTATGAAGAACCGCTCAAGCACGACATCGAGGCACTTACCACCACGTTCAGGGCGTTCAACCGCTGGCTCGACGAGGATTGGGGGTGCAACTACAACGACCGGATCTACGCCGCTGCGTACATCACGCTCGCGGATGTGGACTGGGCGTGCGAGGAACTGGAGTGGGCGCTCGGCCAGGGCGCTCGCTGTGTCGTGATGCGCCCTGCTGCGCCGACTACCATTTCCGGCCCTCGGCGGGTCAGCGACCCGATGTTCGATCCGTTCTGGGCGCGCGTCAACGAGGCCGGGATCACAGTCGTGACCCATGCCGGAGACAGCGGTTATTCGTCGAACGGGTACGCGGCCGATGGTTTCGGCGCCACGTTCGCCGGCGGACATGGGCCGAACGTGAAGGCGTTCCACATCGAGCGTGCTGCCTACGACTTCTTGATCACCCTCGCCTTCGACAAGCTGTTCGAGCGGTTCCCGAATGTGCGTATCGCTTCGGTCGAGAACGGCTCCGAGTTCCTCCCCGACCTCGTCAAGAAACTGAAGAGCTACCAGGCACGGATGCCCGGGTACTTCAAGCAGAACCCAGTCGAGCAGTTCCGCGAGCACGTCTGGATCAACCCGTTCTGGGAGGACGACCCGAACGAGATCGCCGGCATCGTCGGGGCGAACCGAGTGCTGTTCGGTAGCGATTGGCCGCACATCGAAGGGATGCCGCATCCGCTCGATTATGTTTCCGAGCTGGCAAAGTTTTCCGACGCCGAGCGCCGACTGATCCTTCGCGACAACGTCCGCGAGCTCACCACACTCGCAGCCTGAGCTACGCCCGCTCGGGGAGATCGGCGAGATCGGGGAAATCGGCGAGGGCGGTGTCCTTCGCCCAGCGATAGTCGGGCTTGCCCGCCGGCGACCGCACGATCGCATCGACGGTGGTCAGCCGGCGCGGCACCTTGTAGCCGGCGATGTGGCGGCGGCAGTGCTCCTGCAACGCAACGAGTGTCGCTGCGGTCCCGGCGCGGAACTGCACGACGGCTGTGACGATCTCGCCGAAACGATCGTCGGGCACGCCGACGACGACGGCATCGAACACGTCAGGATGGGACTTCAGCGCGTTCTCGACCTCCTCCGGGAAGACTTTCTCGCCGCCCGAATTGATGCAGACCGAACCACGGCCGAGCATCGTGATCGAGCCGTTCGCTTCGAGCCTCGCGAAATCTCCGGTGATCACGTGGCGCCTGCCATCGGCAGCGATGACGAACGTTGCCGCCGTCTTGTGCGGATCCTTGTAGTAGCCGCTCGGCAGATTGCCGCTGCGGGCGAGCCGCCCGATCTGGCCGGTACCGGGCACCATCGGGCGCAGGTCGTCGTCGAGCACGACCGCGTCCTTGATCGCGCTGACCGTCGGCCCACCCTGCACTGGAGCACCTTTGCTGACGATGCTGATCCCGTTCGCCCCGCTCTCGCTCGAGCCGATGGAGTCGGTGACGACGATGTTCGGGAAGTGATCGAGGAAGGCGTCCTTCAGACTCTGGCTGAACAGCGCAGCCGTCGATGAGATCGCGAACATCGACGTCAGGTCGTAGCCGTCGGGGTTTGCGACGAGTTCGTCCATCAGCGGGCGCGCCATCGCGTCGCCGGTGATCATCAACAGGTTGACCTTCTCCGTTCCGATCAGTCGCCACACCTCGGCCGCGTCGAACTTGTCGAGCAGCACGATCCGGTTTCCGGTGAAGCTGCCGCCCATCACGCTCCACTGCGCGGCCCCGTGCATCAACGGCATCGTCGGCATGGTCGTCAGCGCGAAGGCATTGCCCTTGTCGATGAATTCCGTCGGCGACCGCATCACGTGCCCCGTACGAATGTCGATGCCGCCACCGAGCGCCATCAGTACATCCTCGTGACGCCAGACGACGCCCTTCGGCATGCCCGTCGTGCCGCCGGTGTACAGGATGTAGATGTCGTCGTTGCTCCGCGGCGCGAAGTCGCGTGCGGGGGACTGCGCCGCGAGCGCTGCCTCGTAGTCGCCGCCGATGACCAGCACATGGATCAGCAGCGGGGAGTATTCGCGGGCGCCGCCGGCACGCTCGGCGAACTCGGGAGCGACCACGAGCGCGACGAGATCGGCGTTGTCGAAGATGTAGGCGAGTTCGTCCTCGACATAGCGGTAGTTGATGTTGACCCACACCGCGCGCAGCTTGAACACCGCCCACACGGTCTCGACCCATTCGACGCAGTTGAGAGCGTAGATTCCGACGTGGTCACCGCGTCCGACCCCCTGCGCGGCGAGATGATGGGCGAGTTGGTTGGCGCGTGCCTCCATCTCCGCGTACGTACGCCTCGCCGCGCCGGCGACGAGGTAATCGCGATCGGGCCAAGCGTCGGCGGCCTGCTCGAAGAGGTCGGCGAGGTTGAACGTGGTTGCCCCCATCGACTCAGTTGAGCACATTTCTGATGCCTCGTCAGAAACGAAGCAAACATGCCACGCTGTTGGTATGACATCGAACATCGGGAACGAACTTCGCTTCGATGGCCAGGTCGCCATCGTCACTGGTGCGGGCCGCAACCTCGGTCGTGCCTACGCGCTGCTGCTCGCGCGGCGCGGGGCCAAGGTCGTCGTCAACGACCTCGGCGTCGGCATCAGCGACACCGACGGCATGGTGGCGCCACCGTCGACCAATCCCGGCGTTGACGTGGTCGCCGAGATCATCGCGGCCGGTGGTGAAGCGGTGCTCGACACGAGCTCGATCACCGATGTCGACGGCCCAGTGGTGCAGACCGCGATCGACGCATTCGGGCGGATCGACATCGTCGTCAACAACGCCGGCGTCGTCCGCCAGGCACCGGTTGCGGAGTACTCCGACGAACGTTGCCGGGCAATGACCGACACCCACCTGCTGGGCACGATGAACGTGACGCGAGCTGCCTGGGTGCACATGGCTGCGCAGGGAAGTGGCCGGATCGTCAACCTTTCCAGCGGGTCGGGCCTGATGGGCATCGCCAACATGACGATGTACGGCGCGGTGAAACTCGGCGTCGTCGGCCTCACCCGTGGGCTCGCGGTGGAGGGCCGCCCGCTCGGCATCGCCGCGAACGTGGTGGCACCCCAGGCGAGCGTGCGCGGCAGCGACTTCGGGCGGATCCGGTGGACCCCGGCACTCGCCGAATGGTTGTCGCCGGAGCAGGTCAGCGGACTGGTCGCCTATCTCGCCCACCCGTCGTGCACGACGACGGGCGAACTGTTCAATGTCGGCGGAGGGCTGATCTCACGAGTCGTCCTCGCAGCTTCACAGGGCGTTCAGGAACGGCCGATGACGCCCGAGGCCGTCGCCGCACACTGGGACGAGATCATCGGCCAGCCGGTGCAGGAGATCCCGGCCGGGCGCCCCTTCGGTGTGAAGATGATGCAGGGTTATCAGCCCTGAACTAAAGTCGTGCCAGGTGGTCAACGCGGGGCGTACATGATCACGCCGACACCGATCAGGCAGATTGCCGAGCCGGCGAGATCGAAACGGTCCGGCCGGAACCCGTCAACGACGCGGCCCCACACGAGCGAGCCGGCGACGAAGATCCCGCCGTAGGCAGCGAGGATGCGACCGAAGTTGGCGTCGCTCTGCAGGGTGGCCACGAAGCCGTACGCGCCGAGTGCCACGATTCCAGCACCGACCCACACGACGCCGCGGTGCTCGCGCACTCCCTGCCAGACGAGCCAGGCTCCGCCGATCTCCGCGAAGGCAGCCACCACGAACAGCAGCAATGAACGCAGCGTCACGGCAGCGAAGGTAGCACGCCGTAGGCGATGACCGACAGGAACTCGATCGGGGTCTTCGACAGTTTCGTCGGCCCGTGCGGGATCTCGCCGTCGAACTGCAGCGCGTCACCCTTGCGCAGCGTGTAGCGGGCGATGCCGTACCCATATTCCATCACGCCTTCGAGCATGAAGATGAATTCGGTGCCCGGGTGCTGGAACAGCGGAAAGACCTCCGACTCGTCGGTGAGGGTCACCAGCAACGGCTCCATCCGCTTGTGGACGCCGCGCATCGAGCCGAGAAGCTGGTATCGGTGACCGACGCGGGTGCCGTCGCGAACGATCTCGAGCCCGCGTCCTGCGGGAACGAACAGCGCGTCGTGTTCCTCCTCGAGACCCCGGAACAGCGATGTCACGGGAACGTTGATCGCAGCAGCGACCCTGGCCAGTGTCGCGAGGCTCGGTGACGTCTGACCGTTTTCGATCTTGGACAGCATCCCTTTGGAAATTCCGCTCGACGCAGCGAGTTGGGCCACGGTGAGGCCGAGTTGCTGGCGGTGCTCGCGGACTCGTTGGGCGATCACGATGTTCAAAGAGAGCCCGAGATCGGGCTGTCTCGGGCTGGAGATTTCGGCGTGGGTCATGCAAATCCTTCACGGCGGAGGCGGTCAATTCGGAGCACCACCTTCTCGGCTGGCAACAATGTTTCCACACAGGAAACAAAAACCCTTGTGCTGAAGCGTCGGACGCGAAAGACTCTGGTGCCCGGAGGGTTTCCGGCGCCATAGCCAATGGGGGTTGGTATGAGCGACGAAACGTCGTTATTCGGGACAGCACTGGTCACCAACACTGGTGAACTCGCCAAGGATACGAACTGGTGGGGGGCGTTCGTCATCGGTCTGTCCGGCACGATCCTTGTCATCGGCCTCGTCGGCTTTGCCGTGCAGGCACTCGGGGGATTCTCGATCCCGCTCTTCGTCGTGATCACGGCGATGGGTGTGCTTCTGTGCTTCTGCTTGGCCGAGCTCGCGGCAGCGATGCCCGACCGCACAGGAGGATTGCCGAGCTACGCATTCGAGACCTTCAAGCCTTTGGGCCCGAAGGCCGCGATCCACCTCGGAGGCCTGTCCACGTGGGGGTATTGGCTCGGCTGGTTCACTGTGGCACCGATCAACTCGATCATCGCCGCAAGCTACATCCGCATTCTGTTCAGCCTTCCGGCCGGTCGAACGTTCGATCCTTTCGGGGCGACGTTCGGTCTCCCGTTGAGTTCGACCGACTTCATCGTCGGCCTGTCGATCTTGGTGGTGATGTTCGTTCCGTGCTTCTTCGGCGTCCGGCTCGGCGCACGTTTCGCCACGATCCTCGGCGTTGCGTCGGTGATCCCGCTGCTGATCTTGGTCTTCATCCCGTTCGTCAAGCCGTCCAAGCTCGACTTCGGCCGGCTCGCTGGATTCGGATTCCCGGATGGTGTCCACGGCAGCTTCAAATTGATCATCGCCTGGGTGTTCATCTTCACTTGGTCCGTGCTCGCGATGGAGGCGGCTGCCTGCTACATCGGCGAGTGCCGTGACCCGGCGCGTGACGCGAAGATCGCGATGACCGCAGAGGGCCTGTTCGGCTTCTTCATCTACGTCACCGTCCCGTTGATGGTGATCGCGGTGCTCGGCACAGGGGCTGCGCTCGTCGGCATCGACGCCAAGACGGTGTTCGACCAATACATCCAGACACTGTTCGGGACCAACGCTTTTTGGAAATGGTTCGTCGGGTTGGCCATCGTCATTGCGCTGCTGCTGTCCGTGCTCAACGCACTGATGGGCTGCGCGAGGGGCCTCTACCAGAACTCCCACGACGGCATCCTTCCTCGGTGGTTCGGCCACACGAATCGCCACCGCACTCCTGGGAATGCGATGTACTTCAACCTGGCGTGCTCGATCATGCTCTTGTTGTCGGGAACTCCGTTGGAGATCTACATCTTCTCCAACATGGGGTACCTGTTCGCGATGGCACTCTCCCTGATCGGCTACTGGGTGTATTCGGTGAAGCGTCCCGATGCCAACAGGCCGGTGCGGATGCCGAAGTGGATGACCCCCGTCGCACTGGTCATCGGTGTGTTCTTCGTGTTCTGCTGGCTCTACGGTGGCTTCTACTCGGCAGACTTCGTGCTCGGCGACAAGTCGAAGCGATACCTGTTCTGGCTCGGGCTCGGGGTGCTCGCGGTGTACTTCCCGCTCTACGCTTGGCGCAAGGCCGATGATCGTCGGCGCGGCACCACGGCCTACGCGACCAACCCGGCGACGGCGTAATCGATGCCACTCATCCGCCGTCGCAAGCGGCGGTGGGACGAACAGCCGAGCATCCCGGCAAGCGTCTTGCTGGTCTCCGATGGTGGGCGGCCGATCAGTTCGGGGGCGGTCGCACGAGCGGCCGCCCTCGCCGCTGAGTCGCCTCATCCTGTCGCGGTCGTTGCCGTGGCCAAGATCCACGGGACGTCATTCGGTCTCCCGAACCCTGGGTTGATGCCGACGAAAGCCGAACTTGCGGAGCGAACGGGTTGGGTCGACGCAGCGATCAAGGACCTGGCTACGCGCGGGCTGCGAGCAGATGGTCAGGTGGCCACCACTCGCCGCGCGGTGAAGCTGTTCGCAAAGATCGCGCGGCTTCGAGGAGTGTCGACGGTCGTGATCGACGGGACCGCTGCCACCGGGCTTCGGCGCATCGTCGAGGGCGACGCCGGCGCCGAGCTCCGCCGCCGGTTGGAACGCGCCGGCGCCGGCGTCACTGTCGAGATCATCCCGCCCGCCACCACTCGCTAGCGGGCCCGCGTGGCGGTCCAGACGCCGGGCACCCTCGACGTCAGAACAGTGTGAGGTAGCGCTCCACTTCCCAGTCCGACACCCGGGCATGCCATTGGCGGAACTCTTCGGACTTCACCTTGGCGAGATAGTCGCTGTAGTACTCGGTGCCGGTGTGGCCCAGTGCCTGTTGCATGACAGTGTTTCCGAGCAGTTCCTCTGCTGCGTGGAGCAGCGTCGGCGGCATCGCAGTGATCCCCTTCGCCGCGATCTCGTGAGGATGCATATCGTGGAGGTTGTCGACGTTCGGCTTGCCCGGATCGAGCTTGCGATCGACGCCGTCGAGCCCGGCGGCGAGCACCGCGCTGAACGCAAGATATGGGTTCGCGGCGCCATCGACGGAGCGCACCTCCAGCCGGTTGCCTTCCGAGACGCGCATCATCTGCGTGCGGTTGTTGCCTCCGTAGGCGACATAGGCGGGAGCCCACGTGGCGCCGGAGTTCGGCGCGGCGACTCCCATTCGCTTGTAGCTGTTCACGGTCGGGTTCGTGATCGCCGCCATTGCCCGCGCATGTTCGAGAACGCCGGCGCAGAAGTTGTAGCCCAGCGGCGTCAACCCCAGCCCGTACTGGTCGCGTCCCTTCGCGCCCTTCTCGAACAGGTTTTTCTTGGCGTCGACCGACCACAACGACGTGTTCATGTGCAGTCCGTTGCCCGTGAGATGGGTGAATGGCTTGGGCATGAAGGTGGCGGCCATACCGAAGTCGCGCGCCACGATGTGCACCATGTAGCGGAAGAAGATCAGTCGGTCGGCGGTGGTGAGCGCGTCGGCGTACTTGAAGTTCTGCTCGAACTGCCCGTTGCCGTCTTCGTGATCGTTGGCATAGTTCTCGTATCCGAGCTGGTTCATGTATCGCGAGATCGTTGTCAGGTAGTCGTACATGCGGGTCAGGCCCTTGGCGTCGTAGCACGGCATGTCCTGGGTGTCGAGCTCGTCGGCGATCCCGATGCCGCCTTCGGGCGTGCGCCGCACGAGGTGGTACTCGGCCTCGACTCCGACCATCAGCTCCATGTCACGTTCTTGGCGGAGCCGATCGAGAACTCGGCTGAGGATGACTCGAGGCGTGTACGGCCACAACTTGCCCTCGACATTGATGTCACACATCACCACGGCAACGCCGTCGCGCCACGGCAGTTTGAAGTAGCTGTTCGGGTCGGGCGCGGCGATCATGTCGGGAGACGCGGGCGATTGCCCCATCGGTCCGACCGCGAAACCGGCAAAACCGGCCCCCTCGCAGACCACGTCCATCGCAGATACCGGTACCAGCTTCGCGCACGGCCGCCCGTGCATGTCGACGAACATCGTCATGAAGAACTCGAGCCCGTCTTGTGCGGCTCGAGCCTCCAGAATGTCACGGGTCTCGCTCATTGCTCCCCATCTCGATCTCTGCATCATGCAGCTCATCCCCTGCCCGCCGATGGTAGTCGAGCGCGATACCCGTTGTCTACTGTCAGTGATCAGCGTGTAGTATGAGGAAACACGCCGAGGGAAAAGAGGGACGTCAGATGTGTGGCATCGTGGGGTTACATCTGCTCGACGGAGATCTCGAGCCTCAGCTCGGCCAACTGTTGTCGGCGATGTTGATCCAGATGACCGACCGCGGCCCCGACTCCTCCGGCGTCGCAATCTACGGCGATGTCGTCGCCGACGGTCTGCTCAAGTATTCGTGCCGGGCGCAGCGCGACTCGGTCGATTGGCGGCGCGTCGCGAGCGAGTGTGGCGCCACATACGTCGCGCACGGTGACGGAGCTGTGCTCATCGCAGAGCCAGGGTTGCGTGAGCGGTTGGAGGCTGATGGCATCCGGGTGGTTTCCACCGGCAGCGCCGTCGAGGTGTTCAAAGAGGTCGGGTTGCCGGCCGAGGTCGTGCAACGATTCGACGTCGCCAGCAGGCATGGATATCAAGGGATCGGGCACACCCGCCTCGCGACGGAGTCGGCGATCACCACCGACGGATCGCATCCGTTCTCCACCCACGACGACCTGTGTGTGGTGCACAACGGCAGCTTCTCCAACTACTTCAGCGTCAAGCGCGACCTGGAGGCGATGGGGGAGGAATTCCTGACGAAGAACGACACCGAGGTCGCTGCCCGGCTGATCGGTTACGAGATGAGCCACGGTCGTGATCTCGGCGACGCACTGATGGTGTTGCAGAAGCAACTCGACGGCTTCTACACGTTGCTGTGCGCCACCGAAAACCAGTTCGCCGTCGTCCGTGATGCCGTGTCGTGCAAGCCCGCGGTCGTTGCGGTACATGATCGGTACGTGGCAATGGCGTCGGAGTACCGGGCGCTCACCGAGCTTCCCGACATCGACAATGCCAAGGTGTTCGAGCCGATCCCCACCGAGATCTATGTCTGGAGTCGTCCGTGACCGTCGCGGCGGCCACCGTGCTCGACTGCGACCAGCGATCGGTGCGTGAGATCAACGTCGAGCTGCGCAACCTCGAACCCGGATCCGTCGTGCGGATCGTCAACCCGAAGGGCAGGCACAACCTCGCGGTGGGCCTGATGAAGCACCTCGACATCACCTTCGCCGGCAGCGTCGGTCACTACATCGGCGGCTTGTGCGACGGCGTGCAGATCCAGATCGACGGCTTCTGCGGCTGGGGTGTCGGCGAGAACCTGATGAACGGATTGATTCGCGTCACTGGCAACGCCAGCGAGCGCGCCGGGGCGACCGCCCATGGCGGCACGCTGGTGGTCGAGGGCGACGCGGCAACCCGCACCGGCATCTCTCTCAAGGGTGGCGCCATCGCGGTCGGCGGTGATGTCGGGGACTTCAGCATGTTCATGGCACAAGCCGGCACGTTGCTGATCGGTGGTGACGCCGGAGAGGCGCTCGGTGATTCGCTCTACGAAGCGGTGATCTACGTGGCCGGCTCGGTGAAGAGCCTCGGCAGCGACGCCCGCCACGAGGAGCTGAGCGACGACGATGTTACGACCGTGACCCAGTTGTGTGCGATCGCGTGTTTCGACCACATCGAGCCACAGAACGTCAAGCGCATCGCATCCGCGAAGCAGCTGTACCACTTCGACGCATTGAAAGCACAGAAGTACTGATGGCCGGCGCCGGGATTCCCCTGAACGTTCCCGTGACCGCTCCGGTGTCGCGTCATCTGCCGTTACGCGAGAGCTACACGTTTCCCCCTGCCGTCATCGATCAGATCCATGGGATGGCGGACGAGGGTCGATACGAGATCCGGGGGTGGGGCGCCAAGCGAAAGCTGCCGACGTTCGACGACCTCGTCTTCGTCACCGCGTCCGCATCTCGATATCCGATGGAGGGCTACCGCGAGGCGTGCTCGACCACGACGGTGCTGGGTGCTCGCCACGCCAGCAAGCCGCTCGAGCTGAAGATCCCGATCACGATCGCCGGGATGAGTTTTGGCGCGCTGTCAGGCCACGCCAAAGAGGCGCTCGCTCGGGCTGCGTCGGCGATGGGCACCTCGACCACCACCGGAGACGGTGGCATGACAGCCGAGGAGCGGGGCGCCTCGAAGTACCTCGTCTATCAGTGCCTGCCATCGCGGTACGGGTTCAATCCGGCCGACCTCCACAAGGCCGACGCGATCGAGATCGTGCTCGGGCAGGGCGCCAAGCCTGGCGGCGGGGGCATGTTGCTCGGACAAAAGGTGAGTGAGCGCGTGGCCGGCATGCGCACCCTGCCGGCCGGCATCGACCAGCGTTCGTCGTCGCGCCACCCTGACTGGACCGGTCCTGACGATCTGGTGATCAAGATCGAGGAGCTGCGCGAGGCGACCAATTGGGAGAAGCCGATCTACGTCAAGTTCGGCGCCACCCGCGTCGCGTACGACGTCAAGCTGGCAGTCGCCGCCGGCGCCGATGTCGTCGTCGTCGACGGAATGCAGGGCGGCACCGGCGCAACGCAGGACGTCTTCATCGAGCATGCCGGGATTCCAACGCTGGCGGCGGTGAGGATGGCGGCAGAGGCCCTGCGCGAGATTGGTAAGCACCACGAAGTCCAGTTGATCGTGTCGGGCGGGATCCGCACCGGCGCCGACGTTGCCAAGGCGCTGGCACTCGGCGCCGACGCCGTATCGATCGGGGTGGCGTCGATGATCGGAATCGGCTGCAACCGGCCGTCCTGGTTCGACGCCGCCGAGCGGGAGTGGGTCGACGCGTCCGCCGACTACGCGGAACTCGGCACGCAGGCCGGCTATTGCCACCACTGCCACACGGGCAGGTGTCCGGTGGGGATCACCACCCAGATACCAGAGCTCGAGGCCCGACTCGACCCGGAAGTTGGCGCGCAGTGGATGACGAATTACCTCCGTGGTCTCACGATGGAACTCACCACGCTCGCTCGTGCCTGCGGGAAGAGCGACGTGCACCATCTCGAGCCCGAGGATCTCGTCGCGCTCACGATCGAGGCTGCGGCAATGGCTCGGATCCCTCTCGCCGGCACCGACTGGGTGCCGGGGTGGTCGTGAAACTGTGTCTCCTCGCATGAGCAAGGTGAGGTATCCCGCGAAGTATTCGGCGCTCGGCCTGATCAAGCACGGGTTGATGAAGGGTGATTGGCCGCAGGTATGGCGCCACCACGAGCTGAAGCCGAGCTACGACGTTGTCATCGTCGGCGCTGGCGTGCATGGGCTGGCCACCGCCTACTACCTCGCCAAGAACCACGGCATCACCAACGTCGCCATCCTCGACAAGGGGTACGTGGGCGGCGGGGGCTCCGGGCGCAACACCTCGATCGTGCGCTCCAACTACCTCACCCCTGAGGGCGTCCGGTTCTACGACCGTTCCGTGAAGCTGTACGAAGGTCTCTCGGCAGATCTGAACTTCAACATCATGTTCAGCCAGATGGGCCACCTCACCTTGGCGCACAACGATTCGTCGCTGCGCACGATGCGGTGGCGAGCCGAGGTGAACAAGCTCGAAGGCATCGATTCGGACGTGATCGGGCCGGACGAGATCAAGAAGCTGGTGCCCTACATGGACACCTCGGAGAACACCCGGTACCCGATCGTGGGCGCGCTGTATCACCCGCCCGGAGGCACGGTCCGCCACGACGCGGTCAACTGGGGCTACGCCCGGGGAGCCGACATTCGCGGCTGCGAGATCCACCAGCAGACCGAAGTGCAATCGATCGAGACCGCCGATGGTCGGGTTGTTGCGGTCGACACGAACCGGGGCCGGATCGCCACTCGAACCGTGGTCAACTGCACCGCAGGCTGGGCGAGCCTGATCAACGTGATGGTCGGTTTGAAGATGCCGCTCGTCACCCATCCGCTCCAGGCGGCAGTGACCGAGCCGGTGAAGAAGTTCCTCAACGCTGTCGTCGTCTCGGGATCGCTGCATGTCTACGTCAGCCAGACAGACCGCGGTGAGCTGGTATTCGGCGCCTCGACCGATCCGTACGCGAGCTACTCGATGCGGGGCTCGCTCGAGTTCACCGAGGAACTGGCCGGTCACGTGCTCGAACTGATGCCGGGGATCGCCAAGATGCGGCTCTTGCGGCAATGGGCAGGCTTGTGCGACATGACCCCCGACTTCAGCCCGATCATGGGCATCACGCCCGTCGAAGGCTTCCTCGTCGATATCGGATGGGGCACATACGGGTTCAAGGCCGGACCGGTGTCGGGCGAGTCGATGGCGCAACTGATCGCCACCGGGACGACGCCGGAGAACATCAAAGCGTTCGACCTCGCCCGGTTCCCCGAGGGTCGCCTCGTCGGTGAGAAGGGAGCTGCGGCAGTTGGACACTGAGTTGGTTGCCCGGTTGGTTGCCGCGACGGGCCGCTGCTTCGCTGTGGCCGCTCTCGGCTGTGCCTCGTCGCTTCCCTCGGCACGTGCCGTTTCTCTCAAGGGAGCCATCTCATGATCCAGGTGCCATGCCCATGGTGCGGGCCGCGCAACTCGATGGAGTTCCGCGCCGTCGGTGAATCGAAGAGCCGACCCGACGTCGCCACCACGACACCAGAACAGTGGCGTCAGTACCTGTACACGAAATCGAACCTCGCCGACTGGGTGACCGAGACGTGGTACCACCGCGCCGGGTGCCGTCGCTACTTCGCAGTCGAGCGGCACACCGTCACCAACGACATTCGCGAGAGTCGTCTCCCCGCCGCCCAACTCCGCCAGAAAGAGGGATCCGGATCATGAGCAGCGCTGCCGCGACGGGGCGGCGACTCGACCCTCAGGCTGGCGAGGTCATCGACCGCGGCTCACCGCTGTCGTTCAGATGGGACGGCAAGGCCCACACCGGGTTCGAGGGCGACACCATCGTGTCCGCGTTGATGGCGAGCGGAGTCGATGTGTTCTCGCGCAGCTTCAAGTACAAGCGGCCGCGCGGCGTGCTCTCGGCAACGTTCCACGACCCAGGCTGCACGGTGCAGGTCGGCGACGAGCCGAACGTTCGGGCCGCGCATCGACGGCTCGCCGCAGGGATGGACGTCAGCCCGGAGAACGTGTGGCCGTCGCTGAAGTTCGACGTGCGCGCCGCCAATCAGTTGGTGGGCCGGTTCTTGTCGGCCGGCTTCTATTACAAGACGTTCATGAAGCCGCAGCGCTTGTGGCCGGCCTATCAGAAGATCCTCGGCCGTTTCGCTGCCGGCGGCGTCACCGCCGCCGATGCCGAGCACGGGTATTACGACAAGCGCTACATCCACGTCGACGTCTGCGTGGCCGGTGGCGGGCCGGCGGGCATGGCGGCGGCAGTCGCAGCCGCCCGATCCGGCGCGAGCGTGCTGCTCGTCGACGAGGAATACCACCTCGGCGGCCACCTCCGCTACGGCGGCGAAGCCGAGTTGGCGGCGTTGGCCGAACTGCGCGCCGAGGTCGCTGCGCAAAAGTCGATCGAGGTGATGACGAACGCTGCGGTCACCGGCCGGTACGACATGAACTGGATCGCCGTCGTGCAGCGCCAGCCAGGAATCTCCGTACGTGGCCGCTCCATCCACGAACGGCTGTGCAAGGTGCGCGCCGGCGCGTTGGTCGTTGCGGCGGGACTGATCGAGCGCCCATACGTATTCGAAGGCAACGATCTTCCTGGCGTGATGTTGTCGACAGCAGTGCGGCGGCTCGTCAATCTGCACGCGGCGCGTCCCGGTGACAAGGCGGTGGTGTTCACAGCCAATGCCGACGGCGATGCGTGCGCCCAGGACCTGCGCCGGATCGGTGTCGGCGTGACGGTGGTCGATGCCCGAACTGGCGGGAACATCGTGAGCGCCAAAGGTGGTAAGCGGCTCAAGTCAGTCGACCTCGCCGACGGGCGCAGCGTCGACTGCGACCTCCTTGTCACAGCCGTCGGCTGGACAGCCGCGACGCCCCTGCTCAACATGGCAGGCGATCGTCCCGTCTACGATCCGACGCCAGCTCGGTTCTTTCCGACCGATCGGCTGCCCGCGACCGTGGTCGTGGCCGGAGCGTTGGCCGGCGACGGTTCCACGGCTGAGCTGATCGCCCACGGCACAGCGGTGGGAGCGACAGCCGCAGCACGAGCAGGGCATGGCTCGGAGGTGCCCGTGCCAGCACTCGCACGCGTGGCCCACCCCGAGCTGTACCGCTCGACGACGCACGGTTTCGTCGACTACTCCGAAGATGTCTCCTCGAAGGACATGTTCGCGGCCAAGAAGGAGGGCTACGACTCGATCGAGCTGGTCAAGCGCTACACGACGGTCACGATGGGCCCCTCGCAGGGCAAGCTCGAGTCGGTCAACGCCGTGGCGATCATGGCCGAGGCCCACGGAGTGACCGACCTCAACGAGATCGGCACCACGGTCTGGCGTCCGCCGTACGTGCCGATCACCCTCGGGGCCCTCGGTGGTCGTGGATTCGAGAACACTCGCTTCTCGCCGATGCAATCGTGGCACGAGCAGCACAACGCCAAGCCGCTCGTCGCCGGCGACTGGATCCGTCCCGAGCACTACGGCGACGCCGCTGCCGAGGTCGCAAAAGTGCGTGACAAAGTCGGGATCATCGATGTCACGCCGCTCGGCAAGCTCGACCTGCGCGGCCCCGACGTGCCCAAGCTGCTCAACCTGTTGTACGTCAACAAGTGGTCAAAGCTCGCGATCGGGGCAGTGCGGTACGGGGTGATGTGTGCCGAGGACGGCGTGGTGATGGACGATGGCGTCACCGGCCGGCTCGCCGAGGATCGCTACATCATGACCACGACGTCGTCGGGAGCGGCGACGGTCTGGGAGTGGGCGGAGAGCTGGTTGCAGACCGAGCACCCCGACTGGCAGGTGCACGTCACTCCGGTCACCACCGGCTACGCGAGCATGAACGTCGCCGGGCCCAAGAGCCGCGAACTGATCGGCCGGGTGGTGGAGGGCGTCGACCTCTCGAACGATGCGTTCCCATACATGCATGTGCGCACTGCCACTGTGGCCGGCGTCGCCGACTGCTTCATGTGGCGGATTGGTTTCACCGGCGAGCTGAGCTACGAGATCCACGTTCCGGCCGCGTACGGGCTGCACGTGTGGGAGGCACTCTTCGACGCCGGCTCCGATCTCGGAGTCGGGGCGTTCGGTGTCGAGGCGCAGCGGATCATGCGGTTGGAGAAAGGTCACTTCATCGTTGGGCAGGACACGGACGGGCTCACGCTCGGCTTCGGGGCAGACCTCGGTTGGTGCATCAAGCTCGACAAGGACGACTTTGCCGGCAAGCCCGAACTGGTCCTGCAGAGTCAGCGCGAGAACTACCAACGCCTCGTCGGTCTCCAACCGGTGGACCCCACGATCGTGCCGGCGGAAGCCAGCCAGATCGTGGAGGGCGCGAAGAAGATCGTCGGCAGGGTCACCTCGAGCCGGATGTCGCCAACGCTGCGGCGTTCTATCTGTCTCGGATTCGTCGAACCGCACCTCGCCACGCCTGGCACCGTCGTGACGTGTCAACTGCCCGACGGGCGACGAGTGCAACTGAAGGTCATCGAGGGGCTCGCGCACTTCGACCCCGCCGGCGCGAGGATGAAGGTATGAACCCTTCGACGGTCGCCCGCACCCCAATTGCCCGCAGCCCGGTCGCCCCGACGGCGCCCGTCGAAGTGGTCGAAGGGTGGGAGGTCAGCACCCGCCGGTCGACGGCAGCCCTGCAGTTGGCCGATCTCACCTGGCTCGCCAAGGTGGCCGTGAAGGCAGACGCGAACGGCGCCTTCAGCACCCGCCATCCCACAGCGTTCGGCTCCGCCAGGCGGCCGTCAGCCGACGTCTTGGAGATCGGGTCGGACCCAGGTGGCTGGCTCACGATCGGACCCGTCGGCGGCGCCGCCGAACTCGTCGAGCGACTCACCGTCGAGGTCGCCGATGCTGGCGAGTTGGTGTCGGTGATCGATCTCACCCACGGACGGGTCCTGCTCCGCCTGTCCGGTGAAAACAGTGATGCGGTGCTCGCCAAGATCTGCGCCATCGATCTCGCCGACATGGTCACCCCCAACCTCAGCGCGTTCAGGAGCAGCGTCGCCAAGTTGGTCACCGACGTGGTTCGCGACGACCTGGTCGACGGTACCCGGTCGTATCTCCTGCACTGTGAGCGCTCGTCGGGCCAGCACCTGTTCAACTGCGTGGTCGATGCAGGCGCAGAGTTCGGGATCGACATCGCCGGTTCGGGCTAGAAGCCCGACCGCGGCGTCAGGCCGCCGGCAGTTCGGACATCGCCAGGAGCAGGGTGTTCCACGCGAGCGTCGCGCACTTGATCCGCACCGGGAACTTCACGACGCCCTGCAGCGCTTCGAGGTCGCCGAGCTTGACCGCGGCGGTCTCGGCTGCTGTGATCTCGTCCTCGGCATCCTCGACGCTCATCATGCCCCTGAACCGGCGGACGAGGGCGCGCACCTCGGCCAGGCCCTTGCCCTTCACGGCCTGGCTCATCATGCTCGCCGATGACTGGCTGATGCTGCAGCCCTGGCCGGCGACCTTGATGTCGTTGACCACACCGTCGACGACGTCGAGGTAGACCTGGATCTCATCGCCACACAGCGGATTGTGCCCTTCGGCGCGCACGGCGGGGGGCGCCAATTCGCCGCGGTTGCGCGGGGTGCGGTAGTGATCGAGGATGATCTCGCGGTAGAGGTCTTCTAATCCAGGCATCGTGACCCTTTCGTGCGGCCGTTCAGAGTCCGAAGATATCGCTGGCGCCCTCGAGCGCGTCGGCGAGAGAGTCGGCATCGGATTCGTCGTTGTAGATGTAGAAGCTGGCGCGGGCGGTGGCATTCGCGCCGAGCAGTCTCATCAACGGCTTGGCGCAGTGATGGCCGGCCCGTACGCACACGTTGTGCTGATCCAGCACCTGGCTGAGGTCGTGCGGGTGAATACCTCTGAACGCGAAGCTCAGCGTGGCGCCGCGCACCTCGATGTTGGTCGGGCCGTGGATCGTGATGTCGTCGCCGTAGCGCTCGGTGAGCGTGTTGATCGCGTAGTCGGCGAGGTCCATCTCGTGACGGCGGACATTGGCCATGCCGAGCGCGGTGAGGTAATCGACGGCGGCGCCCATGCCGACGACTTCGACGATCGGTGGTGTCCCCGCCTCGAACTTGGCCGGCACCGGTGCGCAGGTGAAGCCGTCGAGGCGGACGTCTGCGATCATGTTGCCGCCACCGAGGAACGGTGGCATCGCGTCGAGCAGGGCTGCGCGAGCCCAGAGCGCGCCGACACCGCTCGGTCCGCACATCTTGTGGCTGCTGAACGCGACGAAGTCGGCGCCCCACGTCTGGACGTCGGTGACGTTGTGGGGAACGTACTGGCAGGCGTCGACGATCGTGATCGCGCCGGCGGCGTGCGCCGCTTCGCAGAGCAGCTTGACCGGGGTGATGGTGCCGAGCACATTGCTCATCGCGGTGAAGCTGAACACCTTGGCGCCGTCGAGCAACGTGGCGAGATCGGTGAGGTCGAGCTGGCCGTCAGCGGTGAGCGGCACCCAGCGGAGTCGGATGCCGCGCTCGGCCACCAGCATGTGCCACGGCACGATGTTGGCGTGATGCTCCATGTGGGTCAGCACGACGACGTCGCCGGCATGGAGGTTGGCGCGGCCCCAGCTGGATGCGACCAGGTTCAGTGACTCGGTGGCGTTCTTGGTGAACACGACTTCGTCGGCCGATGGCGCATTGATGAATTCGCCGACCTTGCGGCGGGCGCCTTCGAACAGTTCGGTTGCGTCGGCGGCGAGCTTGTAGGCGCTGCGGTTGATCGGCGCATACGAGTTCTCCATGAACTGCGTCATCGCGTCGATCACCTGGCGCGGCTTTTGCGACGTGTTGGCCGAGTCGAGATAGACGATCGGTCGGCCGTCGAGCGTGCGGTCCAAGATCGGGAAGTCCTTGCGGACGGTCGCGGCGTCGAAGCTCATCAGCTACGCCCGGAATGATTCGTAGCCGTCGGCTTCGAGCTTCTCGGCCAGTTCCATCCCGCCCGAGGCGACGATCCGACCGTCGATCAGGATGTGCACATGGTCGGGTTGGAGTTCGTTGAGCAGCCGCTGATAGTGGGTGATCAGCACGATCCCGAGCTTGGGCCGATCGACCTTGACCTCGCGGATGCCTTTGGCAACGATGCGCAGCGCATCGATGTCGAGGCCGGAGTCGGTCTCGTCGAGGATCGCCAGCTCAGGTTCGAGGATCGCCATCTGCATGATCTCGTTGCGCTTCTTCTCGCCGCCGCTGAACCCCTCGTTGAGGTAGCGGTCGACGAAGCTTGAATCCATGCCGAGGCGCTTCATCCAATCCATCGTCGCGAGCCGCAGTTCCAGCACCGACAGGTCGATGCCCTTGCGCGCGCTGAGCGCTTGTCGGAGGAATTGGATCACCGAAACACCGGGGATCTCCTGCGGGTACTGAAAGCCGAGGAACATGCCGGCCTTGGCCCGCACGTCGGTCGGCCACGAGGTCACGTCTTCGCCGCGGAAGATGATGCGGCCCTGAGTCACTTCGTATTCGGGCGAGGCCAACAACGCGCTGGCGAGGGTGCTCTTGCCGCTGCCGTTGGGACCCATGATGGCGTGCACGTCGCCGTCGTCGACCTGTAGTGATACCCCGCGCAGGATCTGGGTGTCGCCTTCGACAGGCTTGACATGGAGGTCTTCGACGCGAAACAGCTCGCTCACACCCCCAAGTCTAGCGTTCGGACAGAATGGATTACCACTACGTGGATAGGGGAAATTGCCGGTACCCATCGCGCTCTCGGGCACCCGCTCGTTGCCTACTCGGATCGAAACCCCGCGTGAAATCGCTCGCGAAGCCCGCGTGAAATCGCTAATCTGGCGGCGTGGCCTCGCCGTACCGACTCCGCCTCGTGGATCCGCTGATCGACGAATTCATACCGGACCTCGGCCGTTCCAGCTCAGCGGGCGAGTCTGGGCACTTCCGATTGCCGCGTTGTGGGGTTGAGTCAGCTCGCTTGGCGGAGGGCCTTCCACAGCGCTCGATAGTTCGGATACTCGATCTCGTCGTCGATGTAGCCGGCCTCGCGCAGCGCGTTGTGGAAGCGGGGCAGATTGCGGAACGGCACACCTGAATCGACATGGTGGGCGAGATGCCAGCCGATGTTGTACGGCACGAGGATGAACCGCGCGCTGCGGTGTTGGCGCACCGAATGGGTGGTGATCCGGCGGTCCTTGGAGGCCATCATGCCACCGTGCTCGGCGATTGATCGGAGGCGATTGATGACCCGCCACACGGTCAGGAACGGCAACAGCCAGAACAGCGGATACAGCCACCAGACGCCGGCGATGATCGATGCCGAGACGAGGAGTGCTTGGACGCCCCAGATCTTGTACTGAGTGCGCCGAACGAGCCGGTCGGGTGCCCGCAGCGACCGCAGTTGCTGACGCATCAGCTTGAACCCGGTGCGACCCTCGGCGTCGCGCGTCAGCTTACGGCGCAGCGACGCCCGTGAGACCGGGTAGTTCGCGTACAGCGCGATGTCGGGTTCGTCCGGTCCGAACTCCTCACGGTGATGCGCCATGTGCACCCGCCGATAGCCCTCAGTCGTCGTGAACGACGGGTACCCGAGCAACCACCGACCGACCCAGTCGTTGAGCGCCCGCTTCTTGAACAGCAGGCGATGCGCGGCCTCGTGCATCAAGGACGCGAACTGAGCGTGGGTGCGACCCATCAGCACGAAGACGATCGGCCAGACGAGCAGCCGCCACCAACCGGGAGTGATGATCGTTGCCGCGAGCAGGGCAGCGGTCTGCGCGTACAGGCCGAGCACGCTGAACGCGTTGCGGACCGACGGGATCCGGCGAAGATCATCGCGGAACCCGGGCTGCGGCCGCCCGTCGGTGCGAATGGTTGCGGTCTTACCGACGCGCGGCAGGGCGGCGAGAGTTGGACTCATCCCGCCGAGGGCGATGCTGACGGGCACTCTCTCGGCAACCGTGTCAGGAACGCGTGCCACACCTTGATGATACTGGAGGGCGACCTGTTCGGAAAGGGCGTGACGATGTGGTCACCAGCCGCGATCGACCCATTCTCGCAAATGCGGTCGCTCGGCGCCGATCGTGGTGTCAACGCCGTGGCCGGGCATCACGACCGTTTCGGCCGGCAGAGTGAACAGCCGGTTGTCGATCGAATCGATGATCGAGGAGAAGCTGGCGCCCACCAACCTGGTGTTGCCAGGCCCGCCGGGGAAAAGCGTGTCGCCGCTGAACAGCACCGGTGCGCCCTCGATCCGGAACGAGATCGAGCCAGGCGTGTGACCGGGATTGTGGATCGCGTGCAGACGGAGCCTGCCGACCTCGATGACCTCTGCATCGTCGAGGAACACGTCGTAGCCGACGTCTTTCAACATCGGTGCGTCGGCCGCTGCGATGGCCACTTCGAGCCCGGCCTCGCGCATCGCCGGCACTGCCTGGATGTGATCCCAGTGGCCGTGAGTTTCAAGCACGCGCTTCACGTTCAGCCGCGTGCAGAGCTCCAGCAGCTTCTCGTGCTCGTTGGCCGCGTCGATCAGCACCGACTCGCCCGTCTCGCGGCAACGCAACACGAAGACGTTGTTGTCGTATGAACCGACAACGAGCTTGTGCACCTCGAGCCGGTTGTCGGCCCAGTGGAGTGTTGTCATGGTCTCAGTCTGGCAGGTGATTCACGCAGAGAGAACGTCGAAGTTCATCGACAGCGCGACCGGTATCTGGGTCGCATCGAACGTAACGAAGCGGATCGGGCGCGGCAACCGATCGGCGGCCGCGAGGTGGAGCGCATCGCTGAGCCGGAGCGGCTGTTCACGCATCAGCCGGGCGGCGCGATCGAGGCAGGCCTGATCGGTCGGCACGATCGCGATGGTGTCCCACGTCAGGCGCACGTAGTCCTCCAGATCCTGACGGAGCACGGGCTCGTCAGTCACTCGATCGATCAGCGCGAGCGACTCGACGAGTGTCAGCGCACTCGTGCACCAATCCGGATCGAGTGCCATCGCAGCCGTGACGTAGGCCCGTGCCGGGGTGTGGAGGTGCAGGGCAACGAGCGCGCTCGCGTCGAGATACAGCGTCATCCGCGCACCTCGCGCAGCAGGCGGTCGAGGCGGACGCTGCCCCATACGGCGATGGTCGAGTCGCCGCCGCCGCTCGGGCCGCGTGGTGACCGGCGGGGTGCGATCAGCAATCCTTGGGCGACGAGTTCGTCGAGGCAGCGTTGCGATCCTGCGCTCGTGAGCGGAGCCACCTGTGCGACCGGTCGTCCGCCGACGGTGATCACGGTGCGTTGCCCGGCCTCGGCGCGGCGCACCACCGCGGCCGCGCCGGCGCGGAGTTGACGAATGCCGATCCGGTCCATAGCGGTCCAGTGTACACATGCGTACACGCTGCGATTCGAGTCATTCGAACGACAGCAGGCACACTGCGGTCATGAACTTTGCATTCACAGAAGAGCAAGAAGAACTGCGCAAGACGGTGCGCAGCTTCCTCGAAAGCAAGTCGCCCGAATCTGCCGTGCGCGAGCAGATGGACACCGCGGCAGGCTTCGACCCGACCGTGTGGAAGCAGGCCGGCGAGCAACTCGGCCTGCAGGGGCTGCACATCCCCGAGCAGTACGGTGGCAGCGGCTACAGCTATGTCGAGCTCGGAATCGTGCTCGAGGAGATGGGCCGCTCGCTGTTGTGCGCGCCGTTCTTCAGCACGGTGGTGCTTGCTGCGAACACGCTGATCCACTCCGGCGACGAGGCTGCCAAGAAGCAGTACCTGCCCGGTATCGCGAGCGGTGAGACCATCGCAACGCTCGCATTCACCGAGCCGAGCGGGAAGTGGGACGAAGCCGGCATCACGCTGCCGGCAACCAGGAGCGGCGACGGTTACACGCTGACCGGCACCAAGATGTTCGTGATCGACGGCAACACCGCCGGCCTGATCATCGTTGCGGCTCGCACCGAGAACGGTGTCAGCCTGTTCGCGGTCGACGCCGACGCCGCCGGCCTCACCCGCACCAACCTGTCGACGATGGACCAGACCCGCAAGCAATCCAAGCTGGAATTCGCCAACACCCCCGCCACGTTGATAGGAGCCGAGGGCAAGGGCTGGGACGTCCTCGGCACCGTGCTCGATCTCGCCGCCGTCGGCCTCGCGGCCGAGCAGGTCGGCGGCGCGCAGAAGGTGCTCGAGATGGCAGTCGAGTACGCCAAGGTCCGGGTCCAGTTCGGCCGCCCGATCGGCTCGTTTCAGGCGATCAAGCACAAGTGCGCCGACATGCTGCTCGAGGTCGAATCCGCCAAGTCGGCCGCCTACTACGGCACGTGGTGCGCGTCGGAGATGAACGACGAGTTGCCCTCGGTCGCATCGCTCGCGAAGGCCTACTGCTCTGAGGCGTACTTCCACGCGACGGCCGAGAACATCCAGATCCACGGCGGCATCGGCTTCACGTGGGAGCACCCTGCGCACCTGTACTTCAAGCGGGCCAAGAGCAGCGAGTTGCTGTTCGGCGATCCGACGTATCACCGAGAGCTGCTCGCCCAGCGCATCGGCCTATGAGGTCCGAGCAGGGTCTCGACTGCCGAACCGGGTTCAACCGCTTTCGGCGAGGTCCAGTAGGCCTGCGAGCCGGGCGCGTTGCACCTTGCCGGTCGCGCCGAGGGGGATTTCGCTGACGAACACGACGCGGTCGGGCGTCTTGAAACGCGCCAATCTCGCGGCAGCGAATCGGCGGACCTCGCTCGGCGAAGGCGTGTCGACCAGATTGTGGTGCAGCGTGACCGCGGCACAGACCTTCTCGCCGCGCAGCGGGCAGGGTGCGGCGAACGCTACGGCGTCGGCCACCGCCGGGTGTTGCAGCAGCACCGCCTCCACCTCGAACGGCGAAACCTTCTCGCCGCCGACGTTGATGATCTCCTTGATCCGACCGATCAAGCGCAGGTAGCCGTCGCCGTCGAGTTCGCCGAGGTCGCCGGTGCGGAACCAGCGGCCGCCGAGGTCCTCGATCCAGGAGTTCTCGTCGGCACCCTCGGGTGCGAGGTAACCGGCCATCACGCCATGGCCGAGGATGACCACTTCGCCTACGGCACCGCCGGCCTGCGTGACCCGCAACGGCTCGCCACCGTTGATCCCGTCATGTGAGACGGCGATTGCGATCTGTGCGCCGGCGCTGCGGCCCACCGTTGCGTAGCGGCGCTCGCCGGGCGGCACGGGATTGCTCGTCACCTGATGCGAAGCCTCGGTCATCCCGTAGGCGTTGATGAGCGGGCAACCGAGCAACGCCTCGATGCCGTGCCACAACGCCACCGGCATCGTGGCCGAACTCGACCGAACGAAACGCAGGTTCTCCGGCGAGCTGACGCCGGGCGCGTTGCGGTTGCGCAACAGTACGGCCTGATACATGCTCGGCACCGCCGTCGTCCATGTGACGCCGGGTTCGCTGAGCTGGCGACGGAACGCGAACGCGTCGAATCCGGGGGCGCAGACGATGCTGCCGCCGCCACCGACGCTCGCGAGGAGCGCGCCGACAAGGCCATGGATGTGGAACAGCGGCATGACGTTCAGGCACCGATCGGCAGCCGACAGTTCGAGGGTAGTTGCCACCGAGAGCGCCGACGACAGCAGGTTCGCCTCGGTGAGACCGATCAGCTTCGGCCGCGCCGTCGTTCCCGAGGTGTGCAACAACAATGCGAATCTGCTGCTGCTGCTGCTGCTGCTGCTGCTGCTGCTGTCGTCGTCGCTTCCGCGACCGCGCGTGGCACGTTGCGACGCGCTGTGCAGCCTGGTTGCGACACCGGCCATGCTCGAACCATCGAGTTGGACGTGTAGAACTGCGAGCCCGGCGTCCAGCGCGACGCGTTGCGCTGATGGAGCAGCTGCGTCGGTGGTGACCAGCGCATCCGCGCCCAGGTCGCGGAACGCGTCCGCGAACTCGTCAACACCGTATCGAGGGTTGAGGGGCGCGCATGCCGTGGCGGACATCACGGCGAGCGCCGTGATCGCGGCGAGCGGGCCGTTCGGCACCACGACCGCTACACGCGAGTGCGCGTCGAGGCCGGCCATGCGCAGCGCGGAGGTGATCGTGTCGACGGCGCCGAGGACGGTTCGCGTGCTCATCATCGAGCCACTCACGTCGAGGATCAATGGCGCGTCCGGATCTCTCGCCTCGAGTGCAGCGCGGATGGTGGGCGCTTGGCTCATTCGTGCTCGCGGTGCCCCTCGCGCAGCCTGCCCATCGCGCGCATCATCGTCCAGTGACCGACGGCCGACGGCCCGGTGACGTGTGCGCCGTCGGCGACATCGGTGATCACGGTGCAGCCCAGGGTGACTCGCGCGCCAGCGCCGATGGTGAGGTTGTTGGCGACGACGGCGCCCGGCCCGACCCACGCGCCCGCGCCGATTGTGACGTTGCCGTTGACGACCGCGCCGTGACCGACGAACGCACGCTCGCCGATGTCGGCGTTGTGCGAAACGAACGCGCCGTTCCCGATACGACAGCCGTCGCCGAGCTTCGTCTGTTGGCGGAACAGGCCGCGCCCGATCACGCTGTTGGCGAACAGGACACAACCCGCTCCGACGACGACACCGCCCGCGTGGTGCATCTCGAACAGTTCGCCGTCGACGTCGACGGTCTGGAATCCCGACGACCCGACGACTACGCCAGCGTCGACACGCGTGGCGCTGGCGATGACGGCTGGCCCGAGCACGACCGCCGACGGCCCGATCTCGACGCCGGGGCCGATGCGCACGCCCATCGGGTCGACGAACGCTGTCGGGTGGACGCGTGCGGTGCGGTGAATCTCGGAGGCCTCGCGCACTCCGTAGAACCGCGACCTGTTTGCCAGATTGCGGTGCACATCGAGGAAAGCCCGTCTCGGTACCGTGGATGTCACGACGCCGAGTCGTTGCGGAACGGCGTCGGCGAGTTCGGGCGGAACGATGACGCTGCTCGTCGCCGGGCACTCGACCGCCCTGTGGAGGAAGGCGGCGTTCTCCGCGAACGTCAGCATGTTCGGCAGCGGACGGCTGACGAATCCGAGATTGTCGATCGCTGCATCACGGCGGACGTCGAACCCTGTCGGGACAACATCGATCAGTGGGGCGATGTCGGTCAATCGCCACTGCGAAGGATCGACATCGCGAACTTCGATCTGTACATCGGCATTGACGGGCGGAGAACCGTGGTCGAGCCACCGGAGACCCTCTTGGACGAGGGTGATGCGCAGCACCGCGCGCCGCGCCGTCGGAAGTGCCAGCACGCTCATCACCTGGGAGTGGGTCGTACCGGCGCGTACCGTCTTGGTGATGTCGGTTCGCAAGCCCTCCGGTTCGATGATCTCACCCGACTCGGCATCGAGCCACCGATACGCGAACCGCAATGGATGCGCCCCGCTGCTGGCCAACCGTTCGTTGGAATCGTTGCGCAACTCGACGCGCACCACGTGCGTCGAAGCCGTTGTCGCGATCACGGGATGCGCGACGACCGTCAGGCACAGCTGGGCGTCCGCCGCCTGAGACAGCGGCGCCATGAGCACCAACTCGTCGACCGAACGCAGCAGATTTTCGAGACCACCCGTGTACTCGGCCAGTTGTTGGTACGCGTCGACCCATGAGTGCGCTTGTGGCGGCGCAAGGGCTCGCTGCGCCGCCGCGTGAACGTAGGCGGCTTCGTACGCATCGACGCTGGTGCGGAGCCCGGCGCGTTGCCTGATCCATGCCGTGACCGCAGCTGCGTCACTCGCGGCGTACCGGGCGATCTCGGACTCGACGCCCGACCGGGTTACCGCCCGCTGCAAGCACCGTGCGCCGAAGTTCCAATCGCGCATCCATTCAACAGTGCTCGCGGTGACCATTTCGCCCAAACCAGCGCGGTCGACCAGGACGACCGCACAGCCAGTCGCGAGCGCCTCCAGTGCACATCGAGCCTTG
>JANYKS010000046.1 GCA_025358125.1 Actinomycetes bacterium | reverse complement strand
CCCCCCCAAGCCCGGTGACCCGCCGACCGGGTGTTTGCACCGCGGCCACCACGGCTGCTTGTGTCCCAACGACGACGAGGCGGCGGTTGGCCCTCGTGATCGCGGTGTAGAGCAGTTCGCGTCCGATCAGGGCTGATGTGGCCGGAGGCAGCACGACCACGACGGTGTCGTACTCGGAACCCTGGCTCCGGTGGATGGTCAGCGCGAAGGCCGTCTCGTCGCCGTCCAACCGCGCCGGTGAGAAGCGGCGGACTCCGAGACCGACTGCGAACGCGGCGTGCAGGCCATCGGGATCGGCGACGACGATGCCGGTGTCGCCGTTGGCGAGGCCGATCCGGGGATCGTTACGGGTGAGCAGCAGAGCCCGCCCGGGATAGTGACGAATCCTCGGCGGGTTGCCGAGCAGCCACGTCTCGATCGCCCGGTTCCAGTTCTCGGCACCGTGGGGGCCGCGCCGGTGAGCACACAGCACGCGGACGCCTGCAAACGCAGCGAGCGCCGTGTCGGCGTCGCCGTGGCGCGCTGACTCCATCGCGGCTGCGAACGCCGGGACGACGATGGAACGCACCCCGGCTGCATCGACACTGCTCAATGGATTCGCGTGCTCGATGAAGGTCAGCAGCGGATGCCCCGTTTCCGGCTCGGTGGCACCGGCGCGCAACATCGTGATGACGTCGTCCGGTCGGTTCTCGCGTACAGCATCGGCGAGTGGGCCAATCGGCGAACCCGACCGTTGGCGGCGCGCCCGGCTGAGGCGGATCACCCGTGCGCGTAACGGAGAGGCGTGGTCGCTGCTCGCATCGACGATGTCGGTGAGAACGGCACCGACCTCGATGCTCTCGAGTTGGTCAGGATCGCCGACGAGAACGAGCCGGGTCTCCGGTCGTACCGCTTCGAGCAGCCGGGCCATCAGCGGCAGCGAGACCATCGAGGCTTCGTCGATGACCACGACATCGTCAGGCAGGGGGTTTCCGGCGTTGTAGGTGAAGCGCGTGCTCTTGCCCCGCGGGCCGAGCAGACGGTGGACCGTGACGGCCGGGAGGCCGGCAAGGGTCGCTGCCAGTTCTCCAGGGATCGTTCGGTCGCCGTCGTGCTGCAACGAAATGGCGGATCCGGCGATGGCATCGCGCAGGCGAGCGGCGGCCTTGCCGGTCGGGGCTGCGAGCCCGATCCGCAACACGGTGTGACGATGTGCTGCGTCGGCGAGGAGCACCGCCAGTAGTCGCGCCACGGTGTGGGTCTTGCCGGTGCCCGGCCCACCGCCGATGACGGCGAGCCGCGACGACAGTGCTGCCGTGACCGCCAGGTTCTGCTGGTTCGGTTCGCCGTCTTCGCTCGGGGGGAGCAGCCGATCGAGCAGATCGAGCGCGATCGCAGCGACAGCGCCCGGCGCAGGCGCGATGGCGCGCGCCCGCAGTGCCGTGGCCACGCAGCATTCATCGATCCACTGGCGCTGGGTGTAGAGCAGGCTCCCGTTGAGCACCAGCGGATGTTCGTCGAACACCGGCGACTGGTCGCCTCCTTCGACGCAGCGCACGAGGCGGCTGGCACCGAGAGCAGCGAGCCACTCGTCGGTAGCCGGCCAGGGGAGCTCGTCGAACAGATCCGGCTCGTCGACTGCAACCGCCTCGTCGCCAGCCCGGTTGTCGCCAGCCCGGTTGTCGCCGGCTCCGCTGAGCGTGTCGACCGCGGTCTCGGCCCGCACGACGTCTCTGATCAAAAGCAGGTCGATGCAGACGTGCCCTCTCCCAGGCGCCCAGAGCGCGAACGCGACGCCGAGTTGAACGAGCGGATCGCGGGTTTCGTCGCTCCTGGTGAGCACCTCGGCGCCGAGGATCTCGGCGGGGCCGAACACCCCGGCGTGGGCCCACGGGCCGAGGTGGGCAACCCGGGCAGGCACCGTTGGCGTGAGCGTCGTGTCGCGGATCATGACGGCGATCCCGTCGCGAAGAGATGATCGAGTTCGAGGATCGTGGTGGTCGGGGGCGTCCACGAGAACACGCCGTTCGGTACTCCGGCCGCGGTCGGAGTGGACGGCCCGACCATCCCGCGAACGAACAGGTAGGCGATGCCACCGAGGTGCTCGTCCGGCGAGTAGCCGGCGCCGAGCCGCCAGCGTAGATAGCGGTGCAGCGCGACCGAATACAACAGGGCCTGGAGGGGATAGCGATGGTGCTCCATCGCCGTGAGCAGGTGATGCGCCTGATAGGCCGCGAGGGGGTCGCCGTCGCCGGGGGTGTGCAGCCGGTTGGTCTTGTAGTCGACGACGATGTAGCGGTGGCCGTGGGCGGCCGGGACACGGAACACGGCGTCGATCGAGCCGTGCATCCAACCAGCGATGTCCACCCCGGCGAGTTCCGTCGCGAGTCGGTCGGCATACGACCGGAGCGGATCGTCGGGGGCGAGCGTGCCCGACAGCACGTCGCCGATCGCGCCGGCCTGCAGCCGGGTGAACGCGGCGCCGCCGACGATCGGGATGTCGAAGGTGAGTTCCGCCAGACGGTCCGCCGGCGGGATGTCGGCCAGCGACCGCTCGCCGAAAAGCGGGCCGAGCGGGGTCTGCACTGCGGCGACCAGCCCACTGACGACCCGGTCGATGTCGAGCGCAAGACCTGCCGCTCTGGCGTGCTCGACGGCGAGGGTGCGGATCTCGCAGGCGAGGTCGTCGGCCGTGAAATCGAGTTGTTCGAGCACGCTGTGCACGAACGTGCCGAACGCAGTGCCGGCTGCGACATCGGCCAGGTGAACGACAGCCGCCGACGAGGCGAGCCAGCCGTCCCCCGGGCGAGACGCAGTTGCCGTCATGCCCGCGGTGACGTCGGTGATGCCGTCGGTGATGCGGTCGAGGTGGCCGTCGGCGGATGCTTCTGGCTCGTCGGCGCCTCCGACGACCGGGGCGTCGGAGGCCCCGCCGTCGTCGTTGCCGCCGGGCTCGGCGAATGGCTCGAGTTCATCGGCCGAGGCCGACAGGCGGGTGAACGACCACCGCTTCCAGGCGTGATCCGTAACCGACGCGCGCCCACCAACCGATGCGCGTCCACCAACCGATGCGGTGGTCAACTCGGTGATCTGTGGCTTCGAGGGCGCAAACCACGACGGGTGTTCGATCTGCGCAGCCAATTCGGTGATCTCGATCGCGCCGGCGCTTGCGTCGACCAGCAATTCGATCTGCTCGCGAACCGCCTCCTCGCCGAGCATCGCGAAGCCTGGTTTGACGACGGCGAAGCCCGGCGGCTTTTTCCTCGCCTTGAGCAAGCTCTCGGTGTTGTCGACCGGTCCGCTGCCGTCGCGGTCGAGGAGCATCCGGCCGAGCGCCGACGTCTTGGCGCCCGTGGTCGACGCCCACCACAGCTCTAGATGATGCTGGGCTCGGGTGAGCGCGACATAGAGCAGTCGCAATGAATCGCCGTCGTTCTCGACACCGGCGAGGTGCTTGCGCAGATCTCTGTTCTGGCGGGTGGTCTCGTCGCCGTCGGTTCCAAGGCCGGCGTCCCAAGCCACGCACGATGCGACGTCGAGCACGCGTCGACCGTGCTCGTCGGTGAACGAGTAGGGGGTGCGGGTCGGCGGGCGCGGTTTGAAGCTGAACGGCACGAGCACGATCGGGTACTCGAGCCCCTTGGCCGCATGGATGGTTGTGATCTGCACCGCAAGCGCGTCGGAGTCGATCCGCCGCATCGTGGATTCGCTGCGCTCGTCGTCGTTCGCGACCAGTTCTTCGAGCACCCGAAGTGTTCGCGACGCATCGGAGGTCGTGCCGTGCAGGGCTTGCGTCAGCACCTCGGCGAGGTGATCGAGGTCGGTGAGATGGCGGTCGCCGTCGCTCTGGGCGAGCACGGCCTCGAGCAGGCCCCGGCCCGACTTCTGGGCGTCGTAGAACGAGGCCAGTCCTGATCGCCGTAACTGAGCGGCCATTTCCGCTGCCCGTTCCTGCAGTTCGCCCAACACCGCATCGGCGTTGTCGCCGGCGAGGTCGGCAATGTCGGTGGCCAAGAACCAGCCGAGCGCGGCAGTACGCACCGACGGCGGATCGTGTGGTCGGGCCATCGCGGTGAGCAGCAGTCGCCATTGCATCACCGCCGACGATTGGAGCACGGAACCGGTTCGGGTGCGCACAGCCGGAATACCGGCGCGATGCAACGCATCGGCCACATGATGTGCCTCGGCGTGCGACGGAACGAGGACCGCAATGTCGCCCGGATCGACCGGGCGCCCGCCGGAGCGGTCTCTGATGAACCCGTTGTCGAGCAGATCGATCGTGCGATTCGCCAGATCGGCGAGCACGAGCGGGCGGATCAGCGGCATCGAGAGCGTCTTGTACTTTGCCGTCCTCAACGACGCAACCTGCGGAGCGACGCGCAGTTGGATCGGCGCCGCTGGGCGAATCGACGCGTCGATGTGGCCGAGCGCGTTCACCGGGGCGCCCTCTACCGCCGCGACGGGAACGAACTCGATCCGCGGGTCGCCGAGCGTTGCCCCGTCGAAGAGATGTCCCAACCCGGCGAGTAGCTGCTGATCGGAGCGATGGTTGGTGGTGAGGCTGAGCACGGGTGCTGCTGCGACGGCATCGAGGTAGGCGTGCACGTCGGCGCCGCGGAAGCGGTATATGGCCTGCTTCGGGTCGCCGACGGTGATCAGTGCCCGCGAGCCGAAGGCCGTGTCGAAGACATCCCACTGCAATCGGTCGGTGTCTTGGAACTTGTCGACGAGCACGACGGAGAAGCGTTGGGCGAGCTGTGCCGCGACGACGGCTCCTCTGCCGGGGTCGATGAGCGCGCGCTGCAGTCCGGACACGAGGTCGTCGTAGCCGATCTGGCCGCGGGAGCGCTGTCGCCGGTGGACGGCCTGGTGCGTGCGCTCGACGATGTCGGCCCACCGCGCAGCCGTCTCGTCGTCGCTGTGCTCGGGAATGTGGCGCGAGCCGGGGTTCGTGAGCACCGCCTGAACCGCTTCGATCAAATCTTTCTCCACCTGTTTGGGCGTGCGCAGCCGCTGTGACGACGGCACGGGCGGTGAGAGGCGGGTCGGATCATCGGCCAGTTCGGCGACGAGGACGTCGCGGCACACCTCGGCGACGATGTCGCCCGTGTTCTCGATCAGCACCACATCAGGGTCGCTGCCCGACCGCAGTCCGAGCTGGCCCAACGCCTGCTGGCAGAAGCCGTGGATGGTGGTGATGCTGAGATCGTCGAAGCGGGTGATGGCGTCGACAAGCCGCTGGCGGCGCTGGTCGGCCACGAACAGGTTGTCGGCCTCGAGCAGCACCCGCATCCACGGGTACTTGTCGGTTTCCTTCCCGTCGAGCAGGGCTTTGGCTGCGGCGATCAGCACGTCGCGTGTGCGTTGGCGCAGCTCGTTGGCGGCGGCGCGCGTGAACGTGACGACGAGGATCTGATCGACGGGCACGCTCTCCTCGGCGATGTAGCGGGCGATCAGCCCGGTGAGCGAATACGTCTTGCCGGTCCCGGCGCTCGCTTCGAGCACCGTGCGGGTAGTCGGGATCGCCCCGGCGAGATCGAAGTGCACGCGCGCCTTCGCGTCGATTCGGGTGGACGGACTCGTCATCCGTCATCCCCGGCAGCGCCGTCGGCCGATTCCTGCGCGATGAAGGAGTGGAACGAACTCCAGAAGTAGCGTGCAAGCGCGACCGCCCGCCTCGCTCCTGGCGCGAGTGATGCGACCCCGGCGAGTTCGTCGGTGGTCCGCTGAGGCAGAGCCAGCACTTGGTCAGGTGCGAAGCTCTCCCACAGCAGCTTGTTCGCGTCTTCGCGGAGATCCCTCGTGAAGGTGTCCTCGTCGAACCCGTCGGTCTCGAACAGCTCCTTGGACGACCGCTCGAACAGGGGGAGCGGTTCGCGAAGGGCGCGCACGTGCAGATCGAGTGCAACACCGAGCAGACGACGTGCAGCGCCCTCGCGATCCGGACCGACGATTGGCGTGAGCCGCGACAGCGTGGCCTGCTTGGCGGTATTCGTCTCCGGCCGGTTGACGACGATGGCCTCCCATGGCTCGTGGCTGTTCGTGAGGACGAGCGCAGCGAGGTCGAGGGCGGCCCGCACGACGTTCCTCGGGCGTGGCCTGGAGAAGTTGGCACGCACGACGAGGCAACCGGCGAGGCGCTCGATCGTGTCGACGAGGCGCACATGCACGGTAGGATCGTCCGTCAGGTCGAGCGTCAGATCGATGGCCAACGTGGCGGTCTGTTTCATCTGCTCGCGCAGTTCGGGCGTGGCGTCGAGGACCAGATCCACCTCGCGCTGGACGGTGTCGAGCACGCCATCGGCGAGGGAACGTGGCGGGAGCCCGCCCTCGAGCCGCTTGGCGAGTCTCCATTGCTGGTTGAGGTCAGCCGGTGGGTGGCCGCGGTAGTGCCCGAGCAGATCGATGCCGAGCGCGGACATTTCGAGCGGGGACACGTCGATCGGGATGTTCGTGTCGATCTCTTCGACCTGGCGCAGCAGGCGCGCTTCGAGCCGGCCGGTGACGTAGGTGCGTGCCGGTCGGCAGCACGCGTCGGTGAGCTGATCGAGCGACACCGTGGATGGCGCGAGCATCGACAACAGGGTCGGCGCGTCGGGGCCCTGGCGCCTCTGACGGCGGGTCTGGGCGGCGTGCAGCATGGCGGTGTCGAACGAGAACGGCTGGTCGGTGGCAAAGCTCGCCGGACCACGGATGGACGCGTCGATGACGAAGTTGCGTTCGTCGTAGGCCTGGCGACTATGGCGGTAGACCGTCGGCGGGTCGACGTCGCCATCCCCGCCGTGATCGTCGTGATCGTCGTGATCGTCGTGATCGCCGCCGTCGGGCGCGGCATTACATGTCGTTGCCACGACATCGAGCAGCTCCGTCAACTGCACCGGAAGGGGGAGCACCCGGTTGGTCGTGATGTCGCTGCCGTCACACGTGATGATGAAGTGCTCGCCGGCTGCCATGATCGCGTCGAGCAGCAGGTGTCGACCGAGCGCGCGCTGGTCACGCTCGCCGACGCACGGTCGGACTCCGAGGAGGTCGTCGCCGTCAGCCGGCGGGCCGCGCAGGCCCGCCTCGTCGAGACCGAGCACGCACACGACCCGCGCCGGCACGTTTCGCACGGGCACCATCGCGGTCACGGTGATCGAACCGGTGCGCACCATCAGTCGCCCGCGTGCACCACCGAGAACGCCGGACAGCACGGACCGGATGTCGGCGAGCGTGAGACCGACACCGGATTGGTGCTCGGCGACGCATGATTGGCTGCGCAGCTCGTCGAGTGTCTGCATGACCTGGGCGAGCTGCCATGACTGCGCCGGATCGGCGGCGCACAGCGACGCGACGATGTCGGTGAGGACCCGGACCCACCTCGCGATGGTGTGTTCGCCCGTGACGTCGCCGTGGGCGGCGCGCAACCGTGCTACGAGTTCGCCCAGGCGCCCGGCGGTCGCGAACCCGGCGGCATCCATGTCGTCGAGCGGCACGATGCCGCCGACCCCGACCCGCGGTGACGGTGCCGGCATGGCTGCCCCGACGAGCAGCCGGTCGATGGTGGCCGCCCATGTACCCTCGTCGATGTGAGCGGTCAGCCAGTCGCCGCGGTGGTCGCTGTCGAGCCCCCATGTGGTGCCGAGGTCTGAACTCCATCGATCGATCCGCTGGATGTCGTCATCGGACAGGCCGAGCTTGCGGCGAACAGGATCGAGCGCAGCGAGCGCAAGGATTTCTGGAACCGTGCAGCGATCGGCCAGCACGCCGACGATGGCGGACAGCGCGACGGCGATCGGATTCTCGTTGCCGAGGGAGAGATCGCTGACCCGTACCGGAAGCGGCATCGACCCGCGTCTCAAGACGGCGGCGACGAGGGGCGCGAAGCGATCGAGGTCGGGGCACAGTACGACGATGTCGTGCGGCGCGAGCGACGGGTCGTGCGCGAACAGATGGCAGAGTGCGTCGCGCAGCACCTCGAGCTGGCGGGTGGTGCCGTGGCAGGCATGGACCTGGACGCTGCGGTCACGGGCGTCGGTACCCACCGGCGCCGGTTCACGGTCGGCGATGATGTCGGCCTGGATCTGACGCAGCAACGAGGGTGCACCACCCGCGTTCGGATGAGGCGACTCGTGGATGATGACTTCCGGACCGCTCGGCTGGACGAGCGAGGCCGCTTCCATGGCCGGGCGCGCCCAAGAGCGCAACAAAGGATGGGCGACTTTGGCGGTCGCGTCGAAACCGCTGCGCAACTCGATCCGGCCGCCGAGATGGCGGGCGTTGGCCCACGCGACGTTGGAGGGATGAACGAGGAAGAGGTGGACTTCGCGGACGGATCCGAGGGCGTGAAGGACGGCCAACTGGCCGGCCGAAACGGCACTCACCCCGAACAGCGCGACCCTGCGCGGCAATGCCGGCGTGAGCCGACCGGCGGCGAGATCGCTCAACAGCTTCGGCAACTCCTCGGCCCGGCTCGGCACGCCGACGGCCCGCCGCAGGTGGCGCCACAGCTCGCCCTGCCAGCGCTGATCGGGGTCGAGCGGCACGACCGCCCCGCGTTCATCGAGCGTGCCGTCGCCATCGAGTCCTGCTGCCCACTGCTGGATCATCTGCGGGCGGTTGTTGGCGTAGCCGTCGAACAGGTCGGCGATCCGGCGGGCGGTGGCGTAGCGAGCCCTCGGCTGGCCGGCTTCGTCGTCTCCCACCGCCGAGGTCGGGCGCCAACCCGGCACCGATACCGCGCCGGTGTCCAATACCTGTAGCACGGCCCAGGTGAGACGGTCGATCTCCCAGGCGTCGCTCGCCGCCAGCGGGATGCCGAATGCCGCCGCGGTGAACCGGCCGGGGAACACCATCTGGATGTTGGCTGAAATGCCATCGTGGTGATCTCGGGCGCCGAGCCGGAGCGCGAACTGCTGCTCGAGCCAATCGCGCACGCCCGCCGTCGGTACGCCGATCAACTCCGCTGCGAACGGGTCGGCCAAGGGTGTTGCCAAGACCTCGGCCAGCGACTCGGTGAGCGGCAGCAGGTGTGGAGCGTGATGAATGTGGAGACCCAAAGTGGCAGAACCTGACGACGGGATTGGACAATGGAACGAGGGATCGACGAACTGCGCTCGCCGACGCCCCATTCCACCACATGGGTGTGACAGCCATGATGTGATCACCGTCGTGAACGGCTCGGAGTCATTCGTGTTTGGCGAGCATCACCGACGTCGATTTTACGACGGCAACGACGTTGTCGCCGGGCGCGATGTCGAGCCCGAGCGCAGCCTCCGTGGTGATCGCCGCTGTGAGGCGCTGGCCGCCGGGAAGGATCAGCTTGACGGTCGACATGTTCTCGCCGTGATGCACAGCCGTGACAACCGCGCCCAGTTGGTTGCGAGCGCTGAGCATCAGGTCGGGCTTGTCGAGCGGCGACTGCGGATCGTGGTGGGTGCCGAGCATGTGCTGGAGGAACCGGCGGACGGCCCGCGCAGACTCCCTGCGCCAGATGTCGACCGCTTCGTCATCGACCGACCCCGATGTGAGCGTGTCGAACAACGGGGCGAACAGTCGCTGCTGAGCTTCCAACAGCGGCGCCGCCGCCAGCCCGGCGCGCTCGCGGAGAGTCAGCTTGACCAGCAACTCCGTGCGCGCGTCGCGGAGATGCACGATCGGCTCGTCGAGCCAGACCTTCGTGACACGCCGACCCTCCTTGGTCGGCGCAAGCCTGATCCGGTCCCGCCCCGCGGCGGCACGGCCCGCCGAGCGGGTGATCAGCTGTCGCGACGCGAGGCCGTCGATGGCTCGATACGTCAGTGGCCGGCTGAGCCTCCAGATCCGCCCGATCTCGCCGTCGTCGGCGAGCAGTGAGCCGATTGCCCAGCCGTGATCGACGCCCTCGGTGATGAGGGTGAGACACACGTTGTCCGCGAGTGAGAGGCCGAGCGGCGACACGGCGCACAGATTACACGCATGGCAGACAATAGTCAGGAAATGACTATCTACACCTCAGATAGTGACTATTGTGGGTCGGATGAACCCGCATCACCGACTCCGAATCGCTGCTGTCACCGTCGCGTTCCTGGCCGCCGCCGTGGTGGCCGCATGCGGCTCTGAGGCAAAGCCCAGATCGACGGCTGCGTCGGCGGGGGTCTCCGTTGCAGCGACGGCGCCGACAACTGTCGCTCCGGGCACGACCGCGCCAATCGGTGCGATCACCGTGTTCGCCGCGTCGTCGTTGACGGAGGCGTTCACCGAGATCGGCTCGTCGTTCGAAGCTGCGAACCCTGGAGCGAAGGTCAGGTTCAACTTCGCCGGGTCAGGGGATCTTGTCGCCCAAATCCGTCAGGGTGCTCCGGCCGACGTGTTCGCCTCCGCCGACGATTCGAACATGAACAAGCTGATCGATGCCGGTGAGGTCGTCGGCAAGCCGATCGTCGTCGCCAAGAATACGCTCGAGATTATCACCGAGCCCGGCAACCCCAAAGGCATCGCCACGCTGGGGGATCTCGCCAAACCCGATCTGATCATCGTGCTGTGTGCCGAGACGGCTCCCTGCGGCAAACTGGCCGCGCAGGCCCTCGCCGCGGCGTCCGTCGCAGTAACGCCCAAAAGCCTCGAGGACAAGGTCAAGGGTGTCGTGGTCAAAGTGACGACCGGCGAGGCCGACGCTGGGATCGTGTTCGCCACCGATGTCATCGCGGCCGGTGCCCGCGCTGGCGGGGTCGAGATCCCCGCCTCCCAGAACGCGGTGACCAACTACCCCGTCACCGTCACCAAGGAGGCAACGAACGTTGGCGGCGGATCATCTTTCATCTCGTACCTGGCAAGCCCGTCCGGGCAGGCCATCCTCGCCAAGTTCGGCTTCCTCGCTCCGTGAAGGCCGCGACGGTCATCCCGGCCACGCGCCGAGCGGGAGGCAGGAGCGTGCCGCTGCCCGCTCTCGCGCTGGCCGTCATCGCGATCGCGTTCTTCGCGCTGCCGCTCGTCGGTCTGGCGTGGAAGGCGCCGTGGACCAGCGCCTGGTCGATCCTCACCACGAACCGGTCGCTGACCGCGCTGCGGTTGTCGATCTACTGCTCGCTGTGGGCAATGGCCCTCTCGCTGGTGTTCGGCGTGCCGTTGGCGTGGCTGCTGGCACGGGTCGATTTCAGGGGCCGTAGCATCATTCGGGCCCTGTGCACGCTGTCGATGGTACTGCCGCCCGTCGTCGGCGGGGTCGCCCTGTTCTTCGCACTCGGCCGCCGTGGTCTGGTCGGGCAGTACCTGGACCGCTGGTTCGACATCCGGTTGCCGTTCACGACGGCCGGTGTCGTGGTTGCCCAGACTTTCGTGGCGATGCCGTTCCTGGTGCTCACCGTCGAGGCCGCGCTGCGCCAGATGGACAGCCGATTCGAGGATGCG
>JANYKS010000100.1 GCA_025358125.1 Actinomycetes bacterium | reverse complement strand
AAAGTGACCGTCAACCTCGCGCCGTCGAATCAGCGCAAAGTGGGGGGCGGGCTGGATCTCGCAATCGCGATCGGGCTGTTGATCGCCGATGAGTTCATCCCGCCCGGCGCAACCGAGAAATTCGGCTTCATCGCCGAACTCGGCCTCGACGGATCGCTGCGACCGGTGGCCGGTGTCGCGCCGCTCGTCGCGGCGCTCGACGACGTGCATCCGGTCGTGGCGGTCGGGAGCCGCCACGAAGCCGAGGTCATCAGCAGCGAGTCGGTCTTCGTCGGGCACACCCTGCGCGATGTCGTCGAGGCGTTGAAAGGTGAAGCGCCGTGGCCGACACCAGCGCAGGACACGATGGCCGAGCCGCTCGCCCCACTGCCCGATCTCGCCGACGTCCGCGGCCAGCCGCTCGCCCGCCAGGCCCTCGAAGTGGCAGCGGCGGGTGGGCACCATGTCCTGTTCGTCGGCCCGCCGGGTTCCGGCAAGACGATGCTCGCGCAGCGGATGCCGGGCCTGCTTCCGCCGTTGTCCCCGAGCACCTCGCTGACCGCCACGATGGTCCATTCGGCGGCCGGAGTCAAGCTGCCCCCCGGCGGGCTCATCACCCGCGCCCCATACCGCGCACCACATCACACGAGTTCCATCGTCGCCCTGGTCGGCGGCGGCACATCGTCGCTTCGTCCCGGAGAAATCAGTTTGGCGCACGGTGGCATTCTGTTCTTGGACGAGCTCGGCGAGTTCTCTCCATCCGTGCTCGACGGGCTCCGCCAGCCGCTGGAGGAGGGTGTCATCCGGGTCGCGCGGGCCAGGGCCAGTGCGACCCTGCCGGCACAATTCCTGTTGGTCGCTGCCACGAACCCGTGTCCGTGCGGCGGTGGGGCTCCGGGTTCGTGTGCATGCGACGACGGCGCGCGGGCGCGCTATCTACGGCGGCTGTCGGGGCCACTGCTCGATCGGTTCGATCTCAGGGTGCCGGTGCATCGGCCCGAGGTCGACGAGTTGCTGGCCGGTGCGCCGGGAGAGCTGTCTGCTGTCGTTGCGGCGCGGATCGCGCTGGCGCGTCAATCCGCGATCCAGCGCTTCGGCTCGCTCAACGCAGGCATTCCCGCACCCCTGCTCGATTCGCTCGCCCCACTCTCACCGGCGGCGCAGAAGTTGCTGCGCACCGAACTCGAACGCGACAGGCTCACCGGGCGCGGGTATCACCGGGTCCGCCGGGTGGCGCGTACCATCGCCGACCTCGACCCGCTCGCCGGTGAGATCGTCGGGGAGGAACACGTCGTAATGGCGCTCCAGTTCCGGGTCCGGCTGTCGCCTCTACTCGGTGGGAGGGCGACATGACCGATCTCGCGCAGGAGGCGTACGCGGCTGCGCTGGCAGGTCTCGACCGGATGACGTGGAGCCGTTTGGACGTATTGCTGAGCCACGCCTCGCCGCGTGATGCCTTTGCGATGGTGTGCGGCGACGAATCGCCGCGCGGCCTCGCGGCGCACCTCTTCGATGTCGACGGCCTCGCTGCCGCGTGGCGGCAGAGCGCAGCTCAGCGATCCCCTGACCGCGTGTGGGAACAGTGCTGCGAGTCGGGGATCTCGGTCGTCGTCCGAGGCGGTGAGGGCTATCCCGTGGTCCTCGCCAACGACCCGGCACCGGCGCCAGTGTTGTTCATCCGCGGCAACCTCGATCAGCTTGCGGGGCGACGCGTCGGCGTCGTCGGCACCCGCAACGCAACCGGTTCCGGCCGCGAAACTGCGACGACGCTCGGACGAGATCTTGCACAAGTCGGCGTGCACATCGTCTCCGGGCTGGCCCGCGGAATCGACGGGTGCGCACATCGCGGCGTGCTCGCGGTTGCTGACGGCGCCGGCCCGATCGCCGTCGTCGCGTCGGGACTCGACGTCGTCTACCCGCGCGAACACAGAGGTCTCTGGGAGGCCGTCGCAGAGCGGGGCGCGCTGATTTCGGAATCACCACCGGGCACCCAGCCGGAGGCTTATCGGTTCCCGCTCCGCAACAGGATCCTTGCGGCGCTCAGCGAGGTGCTGGTCGTCGTCGAATCGCGGGATCGTGGTGGCTCGCTGATCACTGCCAACGAAGCCCGCGAACGGGGCATTATCGTGATGGCTGTTCCCGGTGCGCTCCGCAACCGCGCAGCAGAGGGCACCAATGCGCTGGTCCGAGACGGCTGCCCGATCGTGCTGGACAGCCGCGACGTGCTCATCGCTCTCGGCCTCGACACGAGTCGCGTCGGTGCTGTCGAATACGACTATCGACCGCGGCCAAGGGGTGCCGATCGGGACCTGCTCACACTGTGCACAGAGCCGCGAACGCTGGATCAATTCACGATCCTCACTCGCCGCACGCTGGTGGAATGCGCGATGTCGCTTGCCCGTCTGGAGGCCAATGGCTGGGTGCAACAGGTCAACGGATGGTTCGAGCGAGCCGGGTCGGACGCTGTTTGCGGATGAGATTCCCCGCTCTGAGCACCGAAACCGAATACTCTGATCACCGTGGGAGGACAGACACTCAACGATCGCGTGGACGAGCAGGCGCCTCAGTCTCCCCATTGGCGGATCGATGAGTTCATTTCATCGCTCACTTCTTCGTCTCCGAACACTGTCGTGGCGTATCGCAGCGACGTCGAGAGCTTCACCACCTGGGCGGAGCGGCTCGACATCGATCAACCCGCCGACATCGATCGCCTCATCCTGCGCCGGTACGTGGCGTACCTTTCGACACGCCAGTTCGCGCGACGCAGTGTGGCCCGCAAGGTCGCCGGCGTCCGTCGTTACTTCGGGTGGCTGCGCAGGAACGGATACGTGCAGACCGATCCGTCCACGTCGCTGCGCGCCCCCTCCGGTGAGGGTCGCCTGCCGCGCGTCCTCTCACAGAGTGATATCGACGAGCTGCTCGATGGGCCGACACCCGACGACGAACCGATGTGGCGCCGTCGCCGCGACGACGCCGTGCTCGAGCTGCTGTATGGAAGCGGTCTACGGGTCAGCGAACTTTGCCAGGTCGACGTCGACGCAGTGGATCTCGTCGCCGAGGCGGTGTCGGTGTGGGGCAAGGGTTCCAAGGAACGCCGGGTGCCGTTGTCCACACCGGCCACCGAGGCCGTCGCCGCCTGGCTGCAGATTCGCCGCGAGGTGCTGCCGGCGTCTGGCGGCGCCGCGATGTTCGCCAACGAGCGCGGCAACCGGCTCACGCCGCGCGACGTCCGTCGCATCATCGATCGCCGCTCGCCGGTGCCGACCCACCCCCACGCTCTGCGCCACACCTTCGCCACCCATCTGCTCGACGGCGGAGCAGATCTGCGCGCCGTCCAAGAACTGCTCGGGCACAGCGATGTGTCGACGACTCAGCGCTATACCCATGTCAGCAAGCAACGGCTACGTACCGTGTACTCGCAGACCCACCCGAGGGCATGACAGCATGAAGGAAAGCGTCGGCAGGGCATCGGGTGATGTTGAACTGAATGGTTGGTGGGATCGCTGGCTCGGCCAACGCGATGCCAAAGCCCGCGAGCGGCTCATCGTGCACTACTCGCCCTTGGTCAAGTTCGTGGCCGGTCGCATCGGCGCCGGTCTGCCGAGCAGTGTCGACCCCGGCGACCTGGTCAGCGCCGGGGTGTTCGGGCTGATCGATGCCGTCGAGCGATTCGATCCCGAACGGGGCGTCAAGTTCGAGACCTTCGCCGTTCCCCGCATTCGAGGCGCGATCTTCGATGGGTTGCGCTCGCTCGACTGGGTGCCGCGTTCGGTTCGCAGTCGGGCCCGAGAAGTCGAAACTGCCTTTCACGAACTGGAAATGAAGCTCGGCCGCAGCCCGGTCGATGACGAGTTGTCGAGCCATCTTGGTATCACCGGCACAGAGTTCCAACGCTGGCTTGCGTCTATCGCGTCGACCACGGTCGGCCCGCTCGATCGGGCGCTCGTCGCCGGCGCCGAGCCACGCTCGCTACGCGGCGAGACCCCGGCCAGCCCGTCCGGCGCGTACGAAGAGGTCGAGGTGCGCAAGGCAGTGAGAGTCGAGGTTCGCAAGCTTCCGGAGCGCGAAAAGCTGGTGCTGTCGCTGTACTACGACGAGGGTCTCACCCTCGCCGAAATCGGTGGAGTGCTCGGCGTCACCGAGAGCCGCGTCTCGCAGATCCACACCAAGGCGGTGCTCCAACTTCGGTCCCGGATGTCTGCGAGCGGCATGACCTGACGCGTTGACCCTCGGTCGGTCGAGCCGACCCGGATCGGGCCGCTGAGGTCCCTGCGGTGTTCGTCGAAACCATCAGAGGTGTGCCATGTCCGTTCTCGTTGCCCTCGCACTGTCGTGCTATCTCGCGCCCGTTGACGCGCCGATCCTGGTTCCGTTTGTCGAGCCTGCGTGCGCCTACTGCTCCGGGCATCGCGGCATCGAATATTCGCTGGCCGGTCGGGTGGACATACGCGCCGCGGCGGTCGGTGTCGTTGCGTTCAGCGGAGACGTCGCCGGCATCCGTTACGTTGTCGTACTCGGCGACGACGGCATCTCGGCCACGTACGGAATGCTGGAAAGCACGTCGGTGGGTGCCGGCGATCGGGTTCGGGCCGGGCAGAGCATCGTGACGGCAACAAACCGATTCTACTTCGGTCTCCGGCGGGGCGATGTCTACCTCGACCCGGTGCCATATATCGGTATCGTGACCCGCTTGCCGCGTTTGGTGCCAACCGTTGGTGGGCGTAGACGGGCGGCGACGCCTCGTCCACCGAGGTGCTCGATCACGTCTGCAACAACGAAGTCGTCCCGATAGCATGGCGGGCGGTCTTCTGTCCGGTCGGCCGTACGTCATCAGCATCCCACCCACCCTGCGGTCGCCTCGGCGCCGGGTGGGGTGCCCGCTAACCGCAGGAGAGGAGTGGTTCACCATGGCTGTCGTCACGACGCGCCAAATGCTGGAAGCCGGAGTTCATTTCGGGCACCAGACCCGCCGTTGGAATCCCAAGATGAAGCGCTTCATCTTCGGCGAGCGAAACGGTATCTACATCATCGATCTCGAGCAGACGCTTCAGCGCGCGGAGGTCGCCTACAACTTCGTTCGGGAACTTTCGGCCAAGGGCGGCACCGTCTTGTTCATCGGCACGAAGAAGCAGGCACAGGATCCTGTGCGCAGCTACGCCGAGAAGTGTGGCATGCCGTATATCAACGAGCGTTGGCTTGGTGGCATGCTCACCAACTTCGAGACCATTTCCAAGCGCGTCGGCAAGATGCAGGAATACGAGCGGATGAAGCTGTCCGGCGAGTTCGATGCGATGCCCAAGAAGGAGGCGCTCCTGCTCAGCCGCGAGCTCGAGAAGCTGCAGAAGAACCTCGGCGGTATCCGTGGTATGCAGCAGCGTCCGGATGCCGTCTTCATCCTCGACACCAAAAAGGAACACATCGCCGTCACCGAGGCCAACAAGCTCAAGATCCCGGTCATTGCCGTTGTCGATACCAACGTCGACCCTGACGTGATCCAGTTCCCGATCCCCGGCAACGACGACGCGATCCGCGCGAACGCGCTGATGAGCCGCGTCATCGCCGAGGCCGTGGAGGAGGGCCGCTACATTTCGTCCAGGCGAAATCCGCAGGCTGCCCCGAAGCGCTCCGCCGAGCAGGACGCCGAGTATGCCGCGTCGCAAGCCGATGCCCGCAAGCAGGCTGTCGTTGCCCAAGCCGACCGCGAAGCACGCCTGACCGCTGCCAAGGCGCCTGGCGCTGACGGATCATCTATCGTTGCCGAGACTCCGGACGTCGTTGCCGAGACTCCTGCCGTCGTTGCGGCCCCAGCAGTGCACACTCCGCCAGAGAGCGTCGAAGAGACCCCCGCCCCCAGCACGGAAGGCTGAACCATGCCAGTATCCGCCAAAGACATCCAGGCGCTGCGCCAGTCGACGGGGGCCGGGATGATGGATTGCAAGAAGGCCCTCGAGCAGTCAAACGGCGACGTGGAGGCCGCCAAGCAGTGGCTGCGCGAGAAAGGCCTGTCGGCCGCCGCCAAGCGTGATGACCGCGAGAGCGCGCAGGGCGTCGTGGCGTTGTTGATCGACGGCGACGTCGGTGGCATCGTCAAACTCAAATGCGAGACTGACTTCGTTGCCAGTAGCGATCAGTTCAAGGCAGAAGCCGACGCGCTCGTCGCGCTCGTCGTTGCCAAGGGAAGGGATGCGGTGTCCGATCACGAGGCAACCATCGATGACCTCAAGATCACGCTCAAGGAAAATATCAGCACCGGTGATGTGGTGCGCTTCGATGCCACTCCCGGCAACCTGTTCGGCTCCTACGTGCACATCCAGGGCGGGCGCGGCGTCAACGCCGTGCTCGTCGAGATGGCGGGCGCCACACCCGAGTTGGCTCACGACGTCGCCGTCCATATCGCTTTCGCCCGTCCGAAGTATCTCAGCCGCGATCAGATCCCCGCGGATGTGGTGACCCACGAAAGGGCGACGCTCGAGACCATCTCGCGCAACGAAGGCAAGCCGGAAGCTGCTCTGACGAAGATCATCGAGGGTCGCCTCCAGGGATTCTTCAAGGATGTGTGCCTGCTCGATCAACCGTACGCGAAGGACGACAAGGTTTCGATCACCCAGCTCATCGGCTCGGCAAGCATCGCCAACTTCGCCCAGGTCGAGATCGGCTGATCGATCATGACCTCGCCCCGATGGAAGCGAATCGTCTTCAAGCCATCGGGCGAGGCGCTGGCCGGCCCCTCGGGTTCGGGCCTCGATGGAGCGACGCTGGCCCATACCGCACTAGAGATCCTCGACGTGCGTGAGAACCTCGGCGTCGACGTTGCCGTCGTGATCGGTGGCGGAAACTTCTGGCGCGGCCGTACCGGCGCGATGACCGGGATGGACGCGACCCAGTCGGATCACATCGGCATGCTCGGCACTGTGATGAACGCCCTCGCCCTTCAGGATGCGCTGGAGCGCGCGGGCCAGCCGACACGCGTCCAGTCGGCGATCGAGATGCCCCGGATCGCCGAGCCCTACATCCGCCGGCGGGCCATGCGCCACCTCGAGAAGGGCCGAGTCGTCATCTTCGCGGCCGGTACGGGCAACCCGTTCTTCACCACCGACACTGCTGCCGCGCTGCGCGCAGCCGAGATCGACGCTGACGCTCTGCTCAAGGGCACCCACTCCGGTGTCGATGGCGTGTATTCCGCCGATCCGCGGGTCGATCCCGCTGCCACCAAGTACGACGAGGTGTCGTACATGGACGTGATGACCAAGGATCTCAAGGTGATGGACGCGACGGCGATCGCGTTCTGCCGCGACAACAATCTGCCGATCGTGGTGTTCGACATGTCCGCCCACGGTGCGTTGCGGGCCATCCTCGAAGGCCGGCGCGTCGGCACGATCATCACCGAGCCGAAGGGCTGAGCTGTGGCCCGGGTGGTGTGATGCACACATGGTGCACCAGCGCATCTGTACGCTGGTCGCCGTGATCGAAGAGACTCTTTTGGAAGCCACCGAAAAGATGGACAAGGCCGTCGAGCACGTGCAGTCGCAATTCACCACAGTGCGCACGGGCCGGGCATCGCCGGCGTTGGTCGAGCGGATCATGGTCGAGTACTACGGCGCCACGGTCCCGTTGCAGCAGTTGGCCGGTTTCCAGGTGCCCGAGGCGCGCCAGCTGATCGTCAAGCCCCACGACCGCGCGTCGCTGGCCGCAATCGAGCGTGCTATCCGCGAGAGCGACCTCGGCATCTCCCCGTCCAACGACGGCGTTGTCATCCGGCTCAACATCCCCACGCTCACCGAGCAGCGACGCAAGGAGTACGTCAAGATCGTCAAGGGTTTGGCGGAGGACGGACGCGTTGTGGCGCGCAACCTGCGTCGCGATGCCCGCAAGCACCTCGAGGCGGCGGAGAAGGCGGGCGTCATTTCCGCCGATGAACTCGAGCGAGCCGAAAAGGAGATGGACAAGATCACCCACGATCATGTCGAACTGATCGACCGGGCGTTCGGGCGCAAAGAGCAAGAATTGCTCGAGGTATGAAGGGGGCAGGAATTGCTCGAGGTATGAAGAGGGCAAGAATTGCTCGAGGTATGAGTACATGGAGGGGTCGCGATGAGTGACGACGTTTGGCGCAACAAGAAACGGGAGGATGACGATTTCGGCCCACCGCTGTTCGGCGACCCCAGTGATCCAGAGGAGCTCCCAGCGCTGTCGTTCGACGACAACACCGGCCCGCTTCCTCCGTGGACCGAACCGCCGACGGGGGAGATGCCCCGTGTTCTCGGCGCTGCCGCGGATGGCCGCGACCCGACCGATGATCTCGACGTCTGGTCCACGTTTTCGGGCAAGGCCCCCGTCTGGAGCGACGACGAATCACCCGACCCATCGGCGGGCTACGAATCGATCACCGAGAGCGTGAGAACTGGTCAGATGTCGTCCGGCGGCGTGCCGACGCTGGACGCCAACTACGAGCAGGTCAACGGCGGCGGGGTCGACAATTCTGCCAACCCGGTCAGGCGCGAGCCGGGCCGGATCACGATCGGCACCGATCCCACCGACGAAAGTGCCGGCCGGCCGATGCCTGGCCGAGGCCGTGCCCGGTCGACGAAGGAAGAACAGGCCCGGGCGGCGCGTGGCGGGCGGCCCACCGGTGCCGTTCGTACGACCGGTTCGGTCCGGGCAACTCCCGGGGCCAAGGCCGCGGGAGGTATCGGCGGTCGCGACATGCCGACAGCGATCGCGGTCGGCGCGTTGCTGGCGGCGATCTTCGTGATCGCAATCATCACCAAGCCGCAGTTCGTCGCAGCGATCGTCGTGATCGTGATCGGGCTTGCCGCGGTCGAGTTCTTCGACAAGGTCACCGAGAAGGGCTACCAGCCGGCCAGCGTCGTCGGCATCGTTGCCTGTCTCGCCGCGCCGCTGGCGGCCTACTTTTACGGTGAGCAGACGATTCCGCTGATCTTCGTGTTCGCGTTCATCGCCGGCTGCGTCACCTTCATCGGTGCTCCGGACCTGAACTCCAGCCCGATGCCGAACATGGCAATCACCACGCTCGGCATCACCTGGATCGGTCTCACCGGGGCGTTCGGAGGCCTCCTCCTCCACGCCGAGGTGGCTCACCTCATTCCGCGTCATGCCGGGACCGACACGCTGCTGCTGATCGCGATCGGCGTCGTGATCAACGACATCGGTGCGCTGTTCGTCGGCTCGGCTGCCGGCAAGACGCCGCTGCGCGGATGGATCAGCCCCAACAAATCGGTTGAGGGCTTCATCGGCGGTGCCGTGCTCACCGTGGTCGCGATGATCGTCGTCGGCATCTCGAACAAGAGCGACACCTGGAGCATGCCGAACCTGATCTTTTTGGGCATCGTGATCGCGATCATGGCGCCACTCGGCGACCTGACCGAGAGCATGTTCAAGCGCAACCTCGACATCAAGGACTTCGGCAGCATCGTCAAGGGCCACGGCGGCGTCCTCGACCGCTTCGACGGCTTCTTGTTCACCCTGCCGGCGGCGTACTACCTGCTGGTCGTGCTGACGCCGTGGGTCGACGCGGTCAAGAAGTAGGTGAGTCGCGTCGCGTGCCAAGGGTTCCGGCCCGATTGCTGACAGACTGCCACCATGACAACGGTGCGCGTCGCCATTGCCGGGTCGACTGGCTCGATCGGGACCCAGACGCTCGATGTCGTCCGGGCCGAGCCGGCAAGTTTCGAGATCGTTGGCCTGGGTGTCGGGTCGTCGATCGAGTCCCTGATCGAGCAGGCCAACGAGTTCCACCCGAAGGTCGTCGCCGTCGCCGATCCGACCAAGCGGGCAGCGGTCGCCGCAGCACTTCCGTTCGCCGAAGTCGTCGGTGACCTCGCGTCTCTCGCTGACGACGCCGACGTCGTCGTCAATGCCGTCGTCGGCTTCGCCGGGCTTCCCGTCACCATCGCCACACTCCGCAAGGGCAAGCGATTGGCTCTCGCCAACAAGGAGAGCCTGATCGCGGCGGGGCCGGTCGTGCAACCGTTGCGGGCGGTACCGGGCGCCGAACTCGTGCCGGTCGATTCCGAGCACTGTGCGGTGCATCAATGCCTGCGCGCTGCGGCACGCCCAGCCAGCGAAATGGCACGCATCGTGCTCACCGCGAGCGGCGGTCCGTTCCGGGGGCGCACCCTGACCGAGCTTGCCGACGTCGGCGTCGATCAGGCCCTCGCCCATCCGACGTGGAAGATGGGCCCCAAGATCACGATCGACTCGTCGACGCTGATGAACAAAGGGCTCGAGGTGATCGAGGCCCACGAGTTGTTCGCAACGCCGTACGACCAGATCGAGGTCGTCGTTCATCCGCAGTCGATCGTGCACTCGATGGTCGAATTCAGCGATGGCGCCACCGTCGCCCAGTTGAGCCTGCCCGACATGCGGTTGCCGATCGGCTATGCGCTCGCGTTCCCGAACCGCATCGCTACACCATTCGGCCGGATCGACTGGAGTCAGCTCAGCCGGCTCGACTTCGAGCCGCCCGACACCACCACCTTCCGCTGCCTGGCGTTGGCATACGCCGCCGGGCGCGCCGGTGGTACCGCGCCGGCCTGGCTGAGTGCAGCGAACGAAGAAGCGGTCGATGCCTTTCTTGCCGGGCGAATCCGCTGGAGCCAGATTGCAGAGACCTGCGAGTCGGTGCTGCAGCGGCATCACGAAACGACCAACACGACATCGATGTCCGTCGACGACATCGTGGCTGCCGACCAGGTCGCCCGCCGCATCGCCAAGGAGGTGCTCAGCAGATGAGCAACACATACGAGAAATTACGCAATGAGGTCGTGGCCGGCGGAGCGGTCGGCGAGGAGGTTCAGACCGTCGGAGGGCTGCGGGCCGTGATCGGCATCGGCGTGATCCTTGCGCTGCTCGTAGTCCTCGCGTTCGCCAACATCTGGAGCTTCGTCTTCGTGGTCGGGCTGTTGATCTCGATCTTCCTGCACGAGATGGGCCATTTCGTCACCGCCCGCCGCTCCGGCATGAAGGTGACCCAGTTGTTCATGGGCATGGGCCCGAAACTGTGGAGCTTCAAGCGTGGCGAGATCGAGTACGGCGTCCGTGCCCTTCCGATCGGCGCCTTCGTGCGCATCGTGGGGATGAACAACCTCGACGAGACGCCGGGGGAGGACGAATCGCGCACCTATCGCAGCAAGTCCTACCCGAAGCGGATGCTCACCATCACCGCCGGCTCGATCATGCACATGATCATCGCGGTCGTGCTGACCTTCACCGTCTACGCGACATGGGGCAAGTCGGAGGCCAGCACCCGCGTCGGGGTGATCGCGGTCGAAGACGGCAGCGGCGCCAAGGCGGCCGGCCTGACGCGCAATGACATCATCGTCAGCGTCGACGCGGAGCGTGTGGCCAGCGCCGAGGCACTGGGCACGGCGGTCCGCTCGCACAAAGCCGGCGAGCGCGTCTCGCTTTCGATCGAGCGCGACGGCAAACCGCTCACGCTGTCAGCGACGCTCGGCACCAATCCTGATCCGACGCTCAACGGTGCCGCCTATCTCGGTGTGAAATCCGGGCAGCAGACCCACTTCGTGGAGCAGTCCTTGGGCTCGGCCTTCACGGGTGGTTTCACCGATCTCGGCCGTATCGCATGGGCCAGCGTCGGTGGCGTGGTCAAGGTGATGAATCCGGTCAACATCTACCAGCACCTCACCGGCGTGAACAAGGATCAAACGACGCAGCCCGTCACTGTGTACGGAATCAGTCGGCTGAGCTCGACGATCGGCCAGGAAACCGGTCTGCCCGGCATCCTGCTCACGCTCGCCGGGATCAATGTGTTCGTCGGTCTGCTCAACATGGTGCCGCTGTTGCCGTTCGACGGTGGACATGCAGCGGTCGCCACCTACGAGCGGATCCGGTCGCGCAAGGGCCGCCGTTACATGGCAGATGTCGGCAAGATGATCCCGGTCGCGATGGTCGTGATGACGTTCCTCGTCTTCGTGCTGTTCGCAGGGGTCTATCTGGACATCACCAACCCGATCAGGTAGTCACGGCGCACGAAGCAGGTGCTTCAGTGGCACACTGGTGACGTGTTCGAGCGTCGTCAGACCCGTCAGATTCACGTCGGCAAGGTTGCCGTCGGTGGCGATGCGCCGATCACGATCCAGTCGATGACCATCACCAAGACGGCTGATGTCGAGGGCACGCTGCAGCAGATCTACGCCCTCGCAGCGGCTGGGTGCGACATCGTGCGGTGCACGTGCAACGAGTTCGAGGCGGCCGAGGGGCTGGCCCAGATCGTGCCCAGGTCGCCGATCCCGATCATCGCCGACATCCATCATCAGTACAAGATGGCGCTTGCAGCGATGCAAGCCGGCGTCCACGGCCTCCGTCTGAACCCCGGCAACATCCGCAAGCCCGAACACATCAAGGCGGTCGCTGCCGAAGCCCGCGACCGTCAGGTACCGATCCGCATCGGTGTCAACGGCGGCTCGCTCGACCCGGCGCTGTACGAGAAGTGGGGCGGCATCAAGCCCGAGGCGATGGTCGAATCGGCGTTGCGTGAACTCGCCTACTTCCAGGAGGTGGACTTCGATCTCGTCAAGATCAGTGTCAAGGCGTCGAGCGTGCCGCTGATGGTCGAGGCCTACCGTCAGCTCAGCGAGGTCACCGACATCCCGCTCCACCTCGGCGTCACCGAGGCCGGTCCGCCGCCGGCCGGATTGCTCAAGGCCACGGCGGGAATCGCGACGCTCTTGATGGAAGGCATCGGCGACACCATCCGTTACAGCCTCACCGCGGATCCGGTCGAAGAGGCGCGTGCCGGCCGACAGCTGCTCGAATCATTGGGCCTTCGCGAGCGCAAGAACATCGATCTGATCGCCTGCCCGAGTTGTGGCCGGGCGGAGATCGACGTGATCGATGTCGCCAAGCGGGCGATGGAGGCGTTCGGTGATCGCAAGATCCCGCTCCAGGTTGCCGTGATGGGCTGCGTCGTCAATGGTCCCGGTGAAGCCCGCGAGGCCGATCTCGGTATCGCCGCCGGCAACAAGCGTGGCCACCTGTTCGTCAAGGGCCGCAATGTGGCCGTCGTGCCAGAGAGCGAGATGGTCGAAGCCCTCGTCGAGTGGGCCGAGTTCATTCATGAGCACGGTACCGAGGCAGCCATCGCGCGGGTCGACACGGTCAAGGCCGAGCGCGAGGCAGCCAAGGATCGGGCCCAACTGCTTGACGAGAGGGGCGACGACGCCAACCACGCGACGGAGAAGATCGTGGAGATCCGTAAGAAGTTCGGGGCATGACCGATCCGCTGCCGGCGCATCGGCTCCCACTGCACGAATTCGACCCGTCGCCGGATGCCGTGATCAACCCTGGCATCCATGCCGCCCAGCTCGGCTTCCCCGAGCGGGCCGTCATGTGCTGGTTCGGCGACGTAGTCCGCGATCGCACGCAAGGGTGCGTGGCCGTTCACCACATTCCGTTCGAGCACGGTGATCACCCGGTATGCGTCGTCACCCACGGCGGCGTCGAGATCGCGCTGATCAGTCCCGGCGTCGGGGCCCCGGCCGCGGTGAGTTCGCTCGAGATCGTGATCGCGCTCGGAGCGACCAAGATCATCGGGTGCGGCGGTGCCGGCATCGTTCGGGCCGGGTTCGACATCGGCCATGTCATCGTGCCGACGGGCGCCGTTCGCGATGAGGGCACGAGCTATCACTACGCACCGCCCGAGGCAGCCGTTGCGCCGCACCCACGGGCACTCGCGGCGATCGACGACGTACTGATCGAAGCCGGCATTCCCCACGATCGCGGTCTGACCTGGACCACCGACGCATTCTTCCGAGAAACGCCGGCCAAAGTAGCTCGACGCCGCGAGCAGGGTTGCATCACCGTCGAGATGGAAGCGTCGGCAATGTTCGCGGCGGCGGCCTTTCGGGGCGTGGTGTACGGCCAGTTGCTCTACGCCGGTGACGACGTGAGCGCTGACGAATGGGATCACCGTCATTGGCAAGGACAGGGCAGCGCTCGCGATCACCTGCTCGACCTCGCGTTGGCGGCGGTCGTGCGGCTGTAGCGCCGCGACCCGGGGTCAGCAGACCGAGGTCTTGTTGGAGCCGACCCGGAACACGGTTGCGGTACCAACGAGTTCGACGTCTTCACCGTCGATCACCACAACGCATTCGCCCTTGTCGATCCCGACGGTCTCTCCGCTCGTGCACAAGACGAGTTCCGGACCTTCGGCTCGCCAGCTCACGCTGCCGTCGATGTCGTACGTGCTGACCCGAAAGTCGGGTTCGGGCACCGGGTAGCGCATGCCACCATCGGAGTCGGGAGACGGTTGCACGATCGGATCGGGCAGTGGAGTGGTGTCGATGACGCGCAGCACCTCGTCGGCGTCGACGTGCTTGCTGGTCAGCCCGCACCGCACCACGTTGTCGGAGCTGGCCATGACCTCGATACCGACGCCTCCGAGATAGGCGTGCAGGTTGCCGGCGCCGAGAAAGATCGCCTGCCCGGGTTCGAGCGCGACGTAGTTGAGTATCAGTACCAGCGCCGCTGACGGATCTCCGGGGTACTGCTGGCTCAGTTTGGTCAACCATCGACAGCGGGGATCCTTGTGGTGGGCCGCGGTGTCGAGCAAAGGGCCGAGCGACGGGCGCTCGTGTAGTAACAGCCCGACGACCCCATCGATGCCATCGCGGGCGAGGACACTCCGCATCGGAGCCGCCGCGGAGCCCAGTTCGCCGAGCAGCGCATCGGTCCGATCGAGCGGGGCGATGCCGCACATCGCTTCGAACGGTGTCAGCGCGCACAACAGCTCGGGCTTGTGGCACGGATCGCGATACGTGCGATGGGGCGAATCGAGCGGTATCCCTGCCTCGTTCTCGCGCCCGAAACCGTCAGCAGCCTGTTCGGCCGACGGGTGAACCTGCAGCGAGAGCGGTTGCGCCGCAGCGAGCACCTTGAGCAGGTAGGGCAACGGGCCGACAACGGCCTCGAGCGGTCGGCCGTCGTCGACGGACGACGGTGCAGCGGGGTGGGTGCCGAACCATAGCTCGGCCTGCGGGCGGTTGTCCGGCTTCTGGCCGAGTAGGTCGGGGATCGAGGTGAGGTCGCCCCACGTGTAGTGCTGGATGATCCCGTTGACTCGTTGCATGCAGACTGGAATCTAGCGACCGGCTCGGTCTCCAATCAGGTCGCCGGTGGGTGTGCTGACCTGTGCCATGCCGTCTGTTCATGGTTCATGTGAGCGAATATCGATACGTCGCGGTAAGTCCTCGCTGAAATCGGTCTGGCTTCGCGCATTTCGAGGCGTACTTCACTCCAGCGATTGCGTGAGGCCATCACGTCAGCTCTCGCGCGAACCTCAGGAAACGCGCGGCCGGACCCGGAGCTGGATCATCCGCTCAGATGTCTGCGAGGATGCGGCGCCCAGAGCGCGGACCCGCGCCGATCTAGAACAGGCGGAGGTCGTCGGGGCGCAGGCCTCTGAGCTCGTCGTAGTCGACCTCCACCCAGCGAAAACCGCGTGCCTCGGCGAGGACGCGTGCCTGGGGTCTGACGACTTGGGCGACGAAGACGCCGCGCACCGCGCCGAGCGAGGAGTCGAGGTGCAGCCGCTCGATATAGCGGGCGAGTTGTTCGACGCCGTCGATCTCGCCGCGGCGCTTGACTTCGATCGCCACGACCTGACCGTTTGCGTCACGGCAGACGAGATCGATCGGGCCGATCGCCGTCGGGTACTCGCGGCGGACCAGCGTCAGTCCGACCTCGATCGAATTCGGCGTTGCGGCCAAGAGCAGCTGGAGATGGGCCTCGACGCCGTCCTTTTGGAGTCCGGGGTCGTCGCCGAGTTCGTGCGTAGCCTGATGCAGCACCTCGAGCAGGTTGATGACCAGCCGCTCGCCCTTCGGGTTGGTGACGACCCAGTGATCGCCATTGTCGACGAGAAGATTCGGTGCGTTCATCCAGTTGAGCGGCTTGTACGCGCCCCCGTCGGCGTGGACCGCAACGCAACCGTCCGCCTTGACCATGATCAGGCGGACGGCCTCTGGCAAATGGGCCGACAGTCGTCCGTTGTAGTCGACGGTGCACCTGGCAATGACGAGTCGCATGAACGTTCCAGAGAACGAGCCGGGGCTATCGCCCGACGTGTTCGCGCATCCGCTTCTGGATCAATTCGCGCCTCGCCTGCAGGTCGCGGTAGGTCAGCGAGTCCGCTGTCGGCTGGAGTCCGAAACCGGCCTTCACGCTGTCGAGGTTGATCGCGATCGAGTTCGTATCGACGCCGAGTTCTCGACCGAGACGTTCGCCGTGGCGTTCTGCGAACAGGATCGAAATGTTCGTGATCTCGGCGAGAATGTCGAGTTCTGGCGCGAGGCGGGCGATCGCGCCGTCGAGGAAGACCATGTTCTTGACGTAGAGCATCAGCTCCTTGGGCAGCCGGGCACCGTAGCCGAGCAGTGCCTTGACGAGGCGCTGCACCTCCTTGACCAACTGCTCGCCGGTGAGGCTGGTGGGGTCGATCGTCGGCTGATCGAGGCCGAGGTCCTTGATCACCGCGGCGAGATCGGTGTCTCGCGGCAGCGCGCCGAGATCGCGTAACGCCGCGACCTGACCACGCACGTCGTTGGTCGTCGCTCCGATCATCAACCTCAGGAACGCGAGGCGGCGTTCATCGCTCAGCCGGCCGACGATGCCGAAGTCGAGCAGCGCCGTCCGGCCATCGGCGAGAACGAGCATGTTGCCGCCGTGGAGATCGCCGTGGAACACGCCCTCGACCATCGCACCCTCCATGAACGCGATCATCCCCGATCGGATCACGGCCTCGGTGTCGATGCCGGCGCCTTGCATCCCGGCCACGTCGTCGAAGTTGAAGCCGTCGAGCCGCTCCATCACCAGCACCCGCCGCGTCACGAGCCTGGGATGCGGGCGGGGCACGACGAAACGGTCCTGCTTGAGGTTCTTGAGCACGATCGCGACGTCGAGCATGTTCGCAGCCTCGATCCTGAAGTCGAGTTCTTCGACGATCGTCTCCGCGAACAATTCAACGAGCGCCGGGGGGTTGGCGAGCGCTGCGATCGGGATCCGCCCGACGAGGTGCGGGGCCAGCCACGCCATCACCCGCAGGTCCTTGCGAACCAGCGTGCTGACCGACGGCCGCTGCACCTTGACCACGACGGGCTCGCCGGTGCGCAGCGTCGCCGCATGCACCTGGGCGATCGAGGCGGCCGCGATCGGCGTGGTGTCGAAGAACGAGAACATGTCCTCGATCCGCGCCCCGAGGTCGGTCTCGACAGTCAGGCGCACGTCATCCCACGACTCCGGCGCCACCCGGTCTCGGCATAGTTTGAACTCGCCGACCAATTCGGGTGGGAACAACCCGTCCCCGCTGGAGATGATCTGACCGAGCTTGATGTAGGTCGGACCGAGGTGTTCGGCGGCGGCTCGGAGGCGGCGCGACACATCGCGGCGGCTGGCCTCCTGCGACGGGTACTTCCCCCGCCGCTTTCGGACGGCCCATGGCACGAGCGCCGCCCCGAGTCGGCCGGCAACCGTGAGTACCCGGGTGCCCGGCGGCAGCTTCGACGGTTTGGTGAGGCGCGGTACCTCGGCCTGCGACGCCGTGCGGAGCCGGGCCGCGAGCGGGAGCCAGCCGATGGCATCGCGGTCGAGCACCCACGGGGCGGCGGAGCTGAACGCGCCCCAGTGCTGGTCGTCGACGATCATTGTTCCCACATTGCCAGTCTGGCCGCAACCGGACCATGTCGGCGCGCACCCGCCGGACTTGGCGGTGGCACAAGCAGTGCCCCTCGTCACACCTGGCGCACGACCCGGCCCAGGGCCGGGCGCAGGGGGATTGTCGACACCGACGAACCCGGCGACCTCGACGTCGGGCAACCCAGCATCGTCAGCCGCCGAGACCTGCGCCAGCGCCGTGCACGTCGTCACACGCGCGTACTTGGCCGGCTTGGACCTGTCCGGCGCCGACACCCTCGAGCGCTGCGAACGGGCCGCACTTGTTCGGCGTGATCCATACGTGGATCATCGGCGCCGGCCGGAACTTTTGCAACGACGCCGGGCATCCACCCGAGCTGTCGACGATGCCGGCCACCTTGGGCGCGACGAGATCCCGCGTGAAGCACAGGTTGTCGTGGATGTGCCACTGGGTGAGTGCGCCCCCGATGTCTGGCACCTGATCGAGCGTCATCGTGTCGGGGAGCATGAACATCGCCGACACGAGCTTCTTGGTGCCGTCTGGTTGCGGGATGTACACGAGGCTCTCGGGGTGATCGGGGTCGAGGTAGTCGCTGTCGTTGATCCAGCTCCATTGGATGTAGTGCTCGAAGCCGGTGGCGGCATCGCCGATCGACTGGAACCCAGCTGCCACGGCGGTCGCCGGGTCGCTCCACTGGGGGAGCCGGATGAGCGTGATCGCAACGAGATTCTCGGCTCGGGCCTGCTCTTGGGGGGTGACGCCGGCGACGCCGCCGAGGTCGATCGGCAGCGTGGGATCGTACGGGACCGTCGGAACCGCGGCGGCCGTGTGGACGTGCGCCTGCGACTTGTCGACGACCGGCGTAATGGCCGCTCCGGCAGTCACCGTTGCCGCTCTGTCGGCGTTGTGGACATGGGATGTCGATTCGTTGCCGATCGCCGCGCCGGCCCCGGCGGTCGAAGCTTCGCTTCCGATCGTGGCCGCGCTGGCGCCGCCCCGGGCGCCTTCGGCGTTGTGGTCGTGCGCCGCCGACTCGCCGCCGGCCGTGCTCGTTGCGTGACTGTGGAGATGGGTCGAGCCGGTCACGAGGGCCGGGATCGTCAAGACTGCAACGGCGAGGCCAGGGAACAACAGCCGATGGCCAGGCGCCGAGCGCCAACCGATGAGCGCGGCAGCGAGTGCGATGCCCGCTGCGCCAAGCCCGAGGAGTGCGCACGCCGTGTCGCTGAACTGGGCGGCCTCGCGGGTTTCGAGTCCGCCGATGAACGAGATGCCGACGAGCCGCGTGGTGAGCCACGCGCCGACGGCAGCCAGGTTGCCGGCGACACCGATCGCTGCCAGCCAACGGCTCGGATGCACGAGCGCGATCAGGCCCCACCCGATCTGGAAAACGGCGAGGATGATGAACAGCCTGGCGAGACCGGCGTGCTCGGCGTGGATGCCGATTGCGCCGGCATGAACGACGCCGGCGCCGATGGATGTGACGGCCGCCACCGCGATGCCGGGCAGACTACGCACAAGTGTGGGGGTGGCCCTCGTCGTGGGATTCGAGATGGCGCCGTCTCCTGGTTGGATCGCGATCGTCATTCAGTTTCCCCTCACAGCCGGACCTGGATCGCGATCGTATGCGAATGCCGTCAAGAATGCAGCACAGCCCGAACCACGTTGCCTTCAGCTCAACGGTCAGCGCCAACCCTGATCGCGGCGAGCGCGCCAGCGATCGCCCCACAGTGCGTCGAGCACCGGCTCGGCCAGTTCTTGCCGGCACACCATGAAATCGGGAAGCCACGCGTCGCGATCGTTGTAGATCAGGGGCGATCCGTCGATCCGACTCACGTGCAGCCCGGCTGCTTCGGCGACGGCGGACGGGGCTGCCGAGTCCCACTGATACATGCCACCATCGTGGATGTAGATGTCGGCTTCGGCGAGGACGACAGCCATCGCCTTCGCTCCGGCGGAGCCGAGCCGGACCGCTTCGCAACCGAGTGCTTGGGCCACGATGACGGCCGCGTGCGGCGCTCGATTGCGGCTCGTGATGAGGCGCGGCTTGTCGAATCGACGCTCCGGCAGTTCGGGCGCCGGGTCGGTGCAAAAGACCATGTCCATCGCCGGCAGGCTGACGGCTGCCGCCGTGAGCGCGCCGGCCTGACACAGCGCGACGTGGACGGCCCAGTCGTGGCGGCCGCGCTCGCCGTACTCCTTCGTTCCGTCGAGCGGGTCGACGATCCACACCCGTTCCGTGCTCAGTCGGCGTAGATCGTCGGCGCCCTCCTCGGACAGCACAGCGTCATCCGGGCGAAGAGCATCGAGCTGCTCGATCAAGAACCGGTGGGCCGCAAGGTCGCCGTTGTCCATCACCTGCCACGGCGGGGCGCCGTCGGAGAACATCGTCGAACGCAGCTCGAGGAGCAGCAGGCCGGCCTCGACAGCGAGCCGAGACGCGAGCTGCGCGTCGGTCTCGACCCCCGCGGTGACGCTCATCAGCGGCGCCCGAGACGCACTGCGTCGCGCACCAGGTCGCGGACCTCGGACTCGGGTGCCCCGGCATCGACGAGGCGCTGCATCGCCAACTCCAGCCGTTCGGCGTCGGCCTCCTCGAACGCGTCGATCGGCTCGCGTCGAACGACGGCGGACGCGGCGAGCAGCGACACCGCGGCCACGACCGTGATCAATCCGACCGTGAGCACCGCGCCGTTGTTGTCGAACACACTGGCGATGATGAGTCCGGCGATGCCGCCGACGAAGACCGCCGCACAGATGGTTCTCAGTACCCGCAACGACATTGCGCCAGTCTCGCAGCCACTTTCTCCGGTCGGGCATTCCGAGGGGTCAAAACCCATGTCGGCCGGGTGTGCTCGGATTTCGGTTGCGATCCGCACGGACTGCGGGCGCGTTTCAGGTTACATTCGCCCCCATGACTCGTCGTGGAAGAACGCCGCTGCGCGCAGCCATCGGCGGCTGTGTCGTACTGGTGCTGTCGAGCTGTGCTGACCGGACCAATTTGGACAGCGGACCGCCTGCGGTCTCGGTCGTCACGACGGTGTCCGGTTCTACGTCCGAAGCCACATCGACAACCGTTGTCGCGACGACAGTTGCCCAAACATCGACCACGACGGCTGCTACGGCCGTGGTGGCTCCGACGGTGGTGGCGACGACAGCGGTGGCGACGACAGTCGCCCCTACCGCGACCGCGGCGGCGCCGGAGACGAGCACGACGGTGGCAGCCCCCGTCGACCCGTTACAGATCCGGGTCGGCGGTTTCGGACGATTCGATTTCGGCACTCGCCCGCTCGACATGCTCTCGTTGATATCGACCAAACTCGGTGCTCCGACATCGAGCACGCCGCAGGATTTCCCGGTCGCCAACGGCGCGGTCTACGCGACGCCAGATGCTCAGCTCTCGTTCACTCGTCCGATTGCGCAGAAGGTCTGCTGGAGTGAGCTGTGCGTGTACCTCGGTGGTGATGCCGCGGCGTCGCTGGCGTTCGTTGGTTGGGAGTACATCGCCGGCGCCGCGGCGCCGCCGACCGTCAAGCTGCACAACGCCGATGGCATCACGCTCGGCAGCCGTTGGGCCGCCTTTGGTTCCGCGATGTCGGTGCAGCCCGGTGGCTGCGCCAGCGCCACCGCTGGTAGGGGTTCGACCAGCGACAGTACGCACCTCTTCGTCCAGGGCGCCAACTTCAAGGTCCCAAATGCCGCGGGAGGTTTCGACCCGGCGACCCCCGACCCGTCGGTCGTGACAGTGTCGGGGATGTTCGCCGGCGATCGATTCGTGAAGGCCTCAGGCGACTGCTGAGAGGCAGAGGAGCCTGCCGGCGAGCGTCAGCGGGCGAGTGGCTTGTACTTGATCCGGTGCGGCTGATCGGCGGCCGAGCCGAGTTCTTTGTGTCGCCACGCCTCGTACTCGCTGAAGTTGCCTTCGAACCAACGCACCTGGCTGTCTCCCTCGAACGCGAGTACGTGGGTCGCGATGCGGTCGAGGAACCAGCGATCATGGCTGATGACGACGGCGCAGCCGGGAAACGACTCCAGCGAATTCTCTAACGCTCGGAGCGTGTCGACATCCAAGTCGTTTGTCGGCTCGTCGAGCAGCAATACGTTGCCGCCGGTCTTCAACAGCTTTGCGAGATGCAGCCGGTTGCGCTCGCCACCCGACAGGTCGCCGACCCGCTTTTGTTGATCACTGCCCTTGAAGTTGAAGCTGGCGACGTAGGCGCGGCCGTTGACCTCACGATTGCCGACCCTCATCTGCTCGATGCCGCCCGTGATCTCCTCGTAGACCGTGGCGTCGTCGTCGAGGCTGTCGCGGCTTTGGTCGACGTATGCCATCTGGACGGTGTCCCCGATCGTCACCGAGCCCCTGTCGGAAGGCTCCTGGCCGGTGAGCATCTTGAACAAAGTTGTCTTGCCGGCGCCGTTCGGCCCGATGATGCCGACGATGCCGGCCTTTGGCAGCGAGAACGACAGATCCTCGATCAGGAGATGATCGCCGAAGGCCTTGGCGAGGTTGGTGACCTCGATCACAGTGTCGCCGAGGCGTTGGCCCGGCGGGATCGCAATCTCCAACCGGTCCGGCCCGCGATCGGCTGTCTCGGCCTCTGACCGGAGCTTTTCATAGGCGGATAGGCGCGCCTTGCCCTTTGACTGACGAGCCTTTGGCGACATTCGCACCCATTCGAGTTCGCGTTCGAGCGCGCGACGACGGTTCTCGTTGCCCTTCTCCTCGCGAGTGATCCGCTCGTGCTTCTGCTCGAGCCAGCTCGAGTAGTTGCCCTCGAACGGGATGCCGCGGCCCCGATCGAGTTCGAGGATCCACTTCGCGACGTTGTCGAGGAAGTAGCGGTCGTGAGTGATCGCGACGACGGTTCCGCTGTAGTCCTTCAGGAATCGCTCGAGCCACTCCACGCTCTCGGCGTCGAGGTGGTTCGTCGGCTCGTCGAGCAGCAGCAGATCGGGGTGGCTCAGCAACAAACGGCATAGCGCGACGCGGCGGCGCTCGCCGCCACTGAGTTTGGTGACGTCGGCATCGTTTGGCGGACAGCGCAGGGCGTCCATCGCGATCTCGACGTTGCGCTCGAGGCTCCATGCGTCGGTCGCTGCGATCCTGTCCTCGAGTTCGGCCTGCAGCGCGCCGATCTTGTCGTAGTCGGCGTCGGGATCGGCCCACATCGCCATGACCTCGTTGTAGCGATCGAGCACGTTCTTGACCTCGGCGACACCGTCCATGACATTGCCGAGCACGTCCTTGCCGGGATCGAGCTGAGGCTCCTGGGCGAGATAGCCGACACTGAACCCGGGGGTGAGCCGAGCCTCGCCGCTGAAGCCGTCGTCAAGGCCGGCCATGATCCGCAGCAGGCTTGATTTTCCGGCCCCGTTTGCGCCGAGCACGCCGATCTTCGCGCCGGGGTAGAACGACAGCGAGATGTTTTCGAGAACCGTCCGATCGGGCGGATAGTGGCGGGCAAGTTTGTAGCAGGTGTATATGAATTCGTGGGCCATGGCGACGCACAGGCTACCGCTGCGCGTCCCGCGCCCGAGGGCGTCGACCGGCTACGGTTCGGTGATGTCCCTCGAGCCGCCCCGCTTGGAGGCCTTTGGGCGATTGTCGGCCGACGTGAGGATTCCGCGGCACATGAAATCGCCCGGCCCGTATCGGTCGGCGGGCGCGCTCGCACTGATCAACGAGACCCTGTCCACGATCGTCCCGGTCTGAGCCGTCGATGGGCGCTGGTCTCGGAATATATCTCGGCTCGGAGGTGCTGCTCGGCGTCGTCTGCGCGCTGATCGCGGTTGGCAAGGGGCACCCGCCGTGGGTCGGATTCCTGGGTTCGTCTTCAGCTTCGGCGGCCTGATCGCGGTGATCGTGATGGGCAGCAGCGCCAAGGTCCACGGCATCCCGCCGCCGCATCCGGGCAGCCGATGGCTGTCGGACCCCGTCGGTCGCCATCAGTACCGGCTGTGGGACGGGCAGCAATGGACGGGGCACGTCAGCGACGGTGGTCGGTCCGGATTCGACCCGCTCGGGTAGCACCGCCGCGCAGAATTCCGCGTGCACCGGGGTACGCAGTGCTACGTTCCGTTCAGGTTGTTCCACGAAAGAAGGGGGTGGCTCCGATGGAGCTCTTCAAGCAGGCGTATTTGGGTCCGTTCGCATTCCGGTGGCTGCACGTCCTCGCGGGCATCACATGGATCGGTTTGCTGTACTACTTCAACTTCGTCCAGACGCCCGCGTTCGCCGCATACGGCGACGAGGCAAGAGCCCGCAACATCGCGCTCGACAAGGTCGCCCGCCGTGCCCTGTGGTGGTTCCGATGGTCTGCGGTCGCGACCCTCTTGACGGGGCTGCTGATCCTCGGTCTGACCAAGAACTACATGAAGGGCTTCATGGGCAGCGAGAACGGGTTCGGCCCCGGCCACAACGCCGCGATCCTCGTCGGCATGGTCCTCGGGATCACGATGGCGGCCAACGTGTGGATGGTCATCTGGAAGAACCAGAAGGTCGTGTTGGCGAACGCGGCGAACCTGGTCAACGGGGGAGAGGCCGATCCTGCTGCGCCCGGCGCGGGGCGTGCCGCCGCTCTGGCAAGCCGGCAGAACACGATCTTCTCGGTCAGCATGGTCTTCTTCATGGTCGGCGCGAGCCATTTCTATCTCGGTGCGTTCGCCGGTGCGACGAGCGGGAAGGCGTGGACGTTCGTCATCATCTCGCTCGCGATCGCAGCGGTGCTCGAGTTGAACTGTCTCGGGCTGATCGGTGGTAAGGCCAACACCAACAAGTTGCTGTGGCCCTACGAGAGCCACAAGAACGCGCTGATCACAGCGTTCGGTCTGTGGGCAGTGCTCTGGATCCTGTCGGAGATCATCCTCAAGAAGTAGTCATCGACCGAGTGGAGATTCGTCGGACAGGTCGCCTCTGGGCGCGGAATGAACGACGTTGAAATCGAAACACCATCATTCGGTTGCGATCGGCACATCATTGCTGTGCGGCGCACTCATCCTGTTCGCGACGCGCCGCGGCCCGGTGCTGTCACCGGACTCGATCAGCTACCTGTCGACGGCGCAACACGTGCGCAGCGGCAACGGTCTCACCGATTTCAGCGGCCGGCCGCTGACGGTCTTCGGACCGATCCTGCCGTTGTTGCTCGCCGCCGGCGGGCGCAGCCTGCTGTGGGCTCGCATCGTCGGCGCGTCGGCAGTGGCGGGCGCGAGTTGGCTGATGTTCGTGTTGCTGTACCGACGTGTTCGACCCTGGGCCGCCGTCGTCGCGGCGGCGTCGTTCGGTGTCAGCCAGGGCCTGGTTCGGGTCGGATCGACTGTGTGGAGCGAGACCCCGTACATTCTGATCGTCGTCGGCGTTCTCGCGGTGCTGGCGATCGAACCGTTGACAGAGCGGCGCGTGGCGATCGGCGGTCTGCTCTGCGGGCTCGGCTTCCTCACCCGGTACGCCGGAGCAGGGCTGGTCATCACCGGGGCGGTTGTCGTCGCCATCGCGTCGCTCACGCTCGAACGCCGGCGGGCCGTGCGTCTCCTTGCGATCCATCTCGGTGTCGCTGCGGCGACGTGCGCGACATGGTTGGTGCGCAACGTGATCGAAACCGGCGAGACGTTCGGCCCGCGGTTCTCCGGTGGCGCCACCGATTCGCTGCAGGCTCTCGTTCGCGCGCCGGCAATTGCGATCGGCGAGCTGATCCTCGGTGATCGGGCAACGGACTCACACAAGGTTCGGGGTGGTGTCGTGATACTTGTCCTGCTCGCGATCGCTGCGATCATCGCGATGGTCAAGCGGCCGACGAATGTCCTCGACATCGGGATGATCGTTTTCGGGCTCACGTCGGTGATCATTCCCGTCGTTGCCCGCAGGGTGACCGCGAGCGACATCGAGTTCCGGGTGATGTCACCGATGATGATCCCGATCGTGTACACCACGGCCGTCGCGCTCGACCGGCTGCACTTCAAACCGGTTGCGTTGGTCGTCTGCGCCGGCCTCGCCAGCTGGTGGGCGTTCGAGGGCGTCGCAATGGCGAACCGGACTCCACAGATCGTGGCTATCGGTGCCGGGTCGCGCACGCAGTTCTCGTCGCAGTTGCACGACCTCATCGACGCGCTGCCGGCGGATGCGAATGTGCTGACAAACAGTCCGCAGCGAGTCTGGTGGCAGAACCATCGTGACCCCACGCTGTTCGCGTTCACCCGGCCTCGTGCCGGCAACAGCAACTACCCGCTCAGCCCCGCCGACACCCTCAGATACGCATGTCAGCCGGGTACGTACCTGGCCTGGTTCAGCCAAGTCGCGAGCGGCGGTGACAGCCCAAGTGAACGTCGCCCCGATCTCGTGGAGATCGTCGACCTCACACTCCAGCACTCGGTTCCGGGCGGAGTGCTCTACCGGCTGAGCGCACGCGATCCGACTCGATGCCCACACTGAGCCGGCTGCGCTCGTGATGCTCCGCGCACTGCTCGTTGTAGTACTCGGCCGACCCGGAACCTGGGCAGGCACCGCAGAATGGCATCCCGAGGTCACGGACGAACTGGCCCGAACGGGTCGCGTCCTACTTGACGGTGAGCGTTGCCCGCATGTTGTCGTGGCCTGGGATCAGGCACAGCAGCCTGTAAGTGCCCGGGACGAGATTGTATGTGCCGACGTCGACCTGCCCGTTCGCGTTGACCCTCAGAAGCCCTGGCAGAGTCGTCTTGTCAGCCGCAACGATGGCCAGGCTGTGGGGCTGCGCGTCGTGGTTGACATAGGCGACCTTGACGGTGCCGGCCGTAGCGGTGTACTCCGTCGAACCGAACTTGATGCCGGGGCCGGCGTCCACCTCGAGGCCGACATCGGCTGGGACTGTCGCTGGAGTGCTGGCGCCACCGCTGCTGCATGCCGACAAGGCGAGCGCGGCGACGGCGGCAAGGGTCGTGCTGACGAGGGAACGGGAGATCATCCCGGAAATTGTATCGGACGAGTATTGTATAAGGTGGCACTTTCTCAATTCAGGGTGGCGGTGGTCTCGTCGTGAGCTGCTCTCTCTTCGGGCGGGATGTCTCGACCGATACGATCACCAGCGATGTCTACGCAACAGGAATCCGGGCAACAACAATCCGGGCAACACGAATCTGGCCAATCGTTCGGCGCGAACTCGTGGCTCGTCGAGGAGATGTACGAACAGTATCGAGCCGATCCCGCTTCCGTGGGCGAGGCATGGCGCGAGTTCTTCTCGGACTACAAGCCGACGCTGCCAGTGCCGTCGATGCCGGCAGCAACTGTCGGCGTCGCCCCGATCGCCCCGATGTCACTGCAGAGCGACATCGCGTCGCCAGCAGCCGCACCGACCCAAGCCGTACCGGCGCCAAGCCCGGCGCCAGGTGCGGCTCTCGTCGCGGCCGAGGAACTGGGCGAGGCGATTCGTGGCGCCGGCGCGGCAATCGCTGCGAACATGGAGCGAAGCCTCGCCGTGCCGACGGCCACCAGCTTTCGCAACGTGCCGGCCAAACTGCTCGAAGTGAACCGTAAGGTCATCAACGGTTATCGCACCCGCGCCGGGCAGAGCAAGATCAGCTTCACCCACATCATCGGATACGCGGTCGCTCGAGCCATTTCCGATGCGGTGCCGCAGATGAACAACACCTTCGTTGCCGATGCCGATGGTAAGCCCCGGATCATCCGGAATCCCCATGTCAACATCGGCCTTGCCGTCGACATCGCCAAGGCCGATGGCAGCCGCACGCTCGTCGTGCCGGTGCTGCGTCATGCCGACACGCTGAACTTCGAGGAGTTTCTGGCCGCATACGAAGACATCATCCGCAAGGTCAAGAACAACAAGCTGACGGTCGCCGACTTCCAAGGCGCGACGGTGACCCTCACCAACCCGGGCACCATCGGCACCGTCCAGAGCGTGCCCCGACTGATGCCGGGCCAGGGGGTCATCGTCGGCGTCGGCAGCATCGATTATCCCGCCGAGTTCCAGGGCAGCGACCACCGCGCGTTGGGCAACCTCGGCGTCAGCAAGGTCGTCACCGTCACCAGCACCTACGACCACCGCATCATCCAGGGCGCCGAGAGCGGCCTGTTCCTCAAGCGTATCCACGAGTTGCTGATGGGCGACCACGGCTTCTACGAGGGCTTGTTCAACGATATCGGCGTTCCCTACGAGGCCGTCAAGTGGCGCACCGATGTCAACCCGACGAACAACGAGGAAGCGCTGCTCCACAAGCAGATGCAGATCGCCACACTGATTCGCGTCCACCGCGTGCGCGGTCACCTCATCGCCGACCTCGACCCACTGCGCTGGAAGCAGCCGATGATGCCGACCGAGTTGGACCCGGCCACCTACGGCCTGACCATCTGGGATCTCGACCGCGAGTTCCTCACCGGCGGCGTCGGTGGTGCCGAGAAACAGACGCTTGGCGATCTGCTGGGGGTGCTGCGCGATGCGTACTGCCGGACCATCGGCATCGAGTACATGCACATCCAGGAGACCGACGAGCAGCGCTGGATCCAGAGCCAGGTCGAGGGTGTTCACCACGTCTTCACCAAGGAGGACAAGCGCCGGATCCTGGAGCGCCTCAACGCGGCCGAGGCATTCGAGAAGTTCCTCGCCACCAAGTACGTCGGCGCGAAGCGGTTCGGTCTCGAGGGCGCCGAGTCGGCCATCCCGATCCTCGACTCGGTGCTCAGCGCGGCCGTCGACGCCGGACTTGATTCGGCGGTGCTCGGCATGGCCCACCGTGGTCGGCTCAACGTGCTCGCCAACCTGATGGGCAAGAGCTACGACCAGATCTTCAAAGAGTTCGAGGGTCACGTCGATCCGACCTCGGTCCAGGGGTCGGGCGACGTGAAGTATCACCTCGGCGCGACGGGCAAGTACGAGAGCCGGACCGGCGCCGACATCAAGGTCGAGCTCGCCGCCAACCCGAGCCACCTCGAGACTGTCGATCCGATCGTGCTCGGCATCGTCCGTGCCAATCAGGATCGGATCGAGCCGGCCGGTTCGTATCCCTCGCTGCCGATCCTCATTCACGGTGACGCGGCGTTCGCGGGCCAGGGGGTTGTTGCCGAATGTCTCGCGATGAGCGATATCAACGGCTACCGCGTCGGCGGCACCATCCACCTGATCATCAACAATCAGATCGGCTTCACGACGAGCCCCAAATTCGCGCGCAGCTCGGTGTACTGCAGCGATGTCGCCAAGACGGTCCAGGCACCGATCTTCCACGTCAACGGCGACGATCCCGAGGCATGCGTGCGGGTTGCCCAGTTGGTGTTCGGGTACCGGCAGAGGTTTCACAAGGACGTCGTCATCGACATGGTGTGCTACCGCCGCCACGGCCACAACGAGGGCGACGATCCGAGTTACACCCAGCCGCTGATGTACAAGGCCATCGCCGAGCATCGCAGTGTGCGCAAGCTGTACGTCGAGGCCTTGGTCAAGCGCGGCGAGCTGACCGTGGAAGAAGCGGAAAGCGCGCTGATCGACTTCCAGTACAAGCTGCAGGTGGCGCTCGATGAAACCCGCGCCCACGCGACCGAAGCGGTCAGGGTCGCCAAGCCGCCGCGGCCGGCGGGTGTGCTGCCCCACGTCGAGACAGGGGTCGAGCGTTCGCGGCTCGACTTCATCTTCGATCACCTCACGGCCTACCCGCAAGGCTTCACGCCGCACCCCAAGCTCGTGCGCCAGTTCGAGACGCGGGCCAAGCTCTATCACGACAGCAACCTGATCGACTGGGCAACGGGCGAGGCATTGGCAATCGGATCGTTGGTGCTGGAAGGTTCGCCGGTGCGTTTCTCCGGCGAGGACTCGCGCCGAGGCACGTTCAGCCAGCGCCACGCCGCGCTGATCGACTACGAGAACGAGGTCAACTGGATCCCGCTCGACGAACTACCCGGCGCGCAGGCCAAGTTCTGGGTATACGACTCGTTGCTCAGCGAGTACGCGGCGGTCGGCTACGAGTACGGCTATGCCCACATCAATCATGACGCACTCGTGGTATGGGAGGCTCAGTTCGGCGATTTCATCAACGGCGCCCAGATCATCATCGATCAGTACATCGTTGCCGCAGAGGACAAATGGGGGCAGGGCAACGGCGTCGTGCTGCTGCTACCGCACGGCTTCGAAGGCCAGGGACCCGAGCACAGCTCGGCGCGGATCGAGAGGTTCTTGCAGGCGTGCGCAGAGGACAACATCCAGGTATGCAACGCAACGACGGCGGCGCAGTACTACCATCTGCTGCGCCGTCAGGTCCGGCGCTCGGTGCGCAAGCCGCTGATCCTGTTCACCCCGAAGTCGGCGTTGCGGATGGCCCAGACCCGTTCGACCGTCGACGAACTTGCCAGCGGTTCGTTCCAAGAGGTGCTCGACGACCCGACGCCAGGGCTCGACAAAGCGGCCGTCAGTCGGCTCGTGTTCTGCAGTGGCAAGGTGGCATGGGACGCGTTCGCCGACCGCGACAGACGCGCTGCGCCCGCCGCAATCATCCGCGTCGAGCAGCTCTACCCGTTCCCGGTCGAGCAGATGCTCGCCTTGTTGGAGCAGTACCCGAATGCCCGCCAGCTCGTCTGGCTGCAGGAGGAGCCGGAGAACATGGGGCCGTGGAGCTTCGTCGAGGCGAGGGTATGGCGGGTCAAAGAGCGCGGCTACGACCTGCGTCACGTCTCGCGTGTAGAAAGCGGCAGCCCGGCGACCGGCTCGAAGACCATCCACGACCAAGAACTCAGCGACCTGATGGACGAGACCTTCGGCGAATGGTGAACGTCGGCGGGTGATCGTCTGGCCGGTCCCGCCGACCTGGTCATGTGAACATCAGTCCGGTGGCTTTCGCCAGATGGTCCAACGCGATGTCGGGATCCACGACCTTGATCGTGTGCATGCCCATCGCGGCCGCAGGCTTGAGGTTGATGCCCAGGTCATCGAGGAAGACACACTCGGCGGGTACGACGCCGAGCAGTTCGCACGCGATCTCGTAGAACCGCGGCTCGGGCTTGCGCACCCCGACCTTGCTGCTTTCGACGATGACGTCGAAGCGCTCCATCACCGCCGAGATCGCGGCCGAGCGTTCGCGGCCGACACTGCTCGATTCGCCGTCGCCGCCGACCACGTTGTTGGTCAGGCACGCCGTTTTGAACCCGGCTGTCTTCACCGTGTGCAGCGCTGCGGCCATCCGGGGCCTGATCTCACCGGCGAGCAGGGCGAGCACGGCGCTGCCGCGGACCTCGTACCCGAACCGTCGGGCGTCGGCCGCGAAGGCATCGTCGAACTCGAGCGGGCTGATGTCGTTGCGCTCGAGGCGCGCCCATGCGTTGGTGTGCGGATTCGTGGAATTGACCGACCGGATGAAGTCACGGGGCAGGCCCGCTCCGGCCTCGTAGTGATTGAACGCCTCGAACGGACTTGTCAGAATTACGCCGCCGAAGTCCCAGAGGACTGCTGTGAACACAGGTGGATCGTAGATCGGCGCGCCCGGAGATGCTTGACTGGCAGGGTTATGCCTCAACACGTCATCATCGACGGCTCGAATTTGGCCACTGAGGGCCGAACCATGCCCAGCCTCAAACAACTCAACGAAGCGATCGCGTCGTACCGCGGTGATCACCCGGAAGCCCTGATCACGGTGGTCGTTGACGCTACGTTCGGTCACCGGATCGACCCCAAGGAGGCCGCCCAGTTCGAAAAGGCGATCGAGACCAACGAGTTCGTCGCCCCTCCGGCGGGAGCCGTCGGACGCGGCGACGGTTTCATCCTGAGCATCGCCGACAAGGTCAACGCCACGATCTTGTCGAACGACAGCTATCAGGAGTTTCACGGCGAGTACGGGTGGCTGTTTGACGACGGTCGGCTCGTCGGTGGCAAGCCGGTGCCCCATGTCGGCTGGGTGTTCGTCAACCGATCGCCGGTGCGCGGCCCGACCAGCCGTCGATCCGTCAAGGAGCAGCGGGTCGTCGACAAATCGCCCGGCCGGGGTCGAGGTCAGAAACGTTCGGGTGAAGCCTCGGCGGCAGTCATCGGCGCCGCGACCGCCGTTGCACCGATGCCGATTCCGAAGTCGGCGCCGCCCGGCGCTGTGATGCCTGGGCTGAAAGCCGCCAAACCATCACTGCAGAAGGCGCCTGATTCGAAGCACGGCGAGACCAAGACGGTGAACGACTTCTTGGCATTCGTGTCGTTCGTCGAGCATTTCCCGGTCGGCACTGCGGTGACAGCGGTTGTCGAGAGCTACTCCTCGCACGGCGCGTATGTGGCCATCGGCGATGTCAAGGGCTACGTGCCGCTGCGGCTGATGGGCGATCCAGCGCCGCGCAGCGCCCGCGAGGCGATGTCGCTCGGTGAGACCGTCACGCTGGTCGTGAGCAGCTTCGGTGCTGCCCGGCGCAGTATCGACCTCGCCGTCCCGTCGATGGCGCCAACACCCGCTGCACCACCTAAGCAGCGCAAGCCAACCGCCGACAAGGCTGTGCGCAAGGCGGCCGCAGCCGTTGCGGGCAGTGCCCCCGAGACGCCGGCCGCCGGTCACGCTGATCCGCCTGCGCTCAAGCCGGCGACGACGAAGAAGGTCGCCGCAAAGAAACGGGCCGGGGGGGCGAACAAGACCGAACCGCAGACGACCACCGAGACGAAACAGAGCGATCCGCCGCCGGTCCGAGCTCCAGCGGCGAAGAAGGCCGGTGATGCGCGACGTGGGCGCAAGACGGCGCCCGAGTCGCCCGCAACCGTCACGGCCGCAGATGCCGACCGGGTCGCCGACCAGGTCGCCGACGCGTGGACAGCTGAAGAGGCGGGGCCGGTGAAGGACAAGGGCGGCCGTGGTCGGCGCAAACCTGCACCGGACGCTGCGCAGTCGCCGATCGAGCCGGTGGCAGCGCCGATCGAACGCGTCAAGAAGAGTAGTTCGCGTCGACGGTCCGCCTCGCCGCAAGGTTCGTGAGATGCGGGTCGCGACATGGAACGTCAACTCGCTCAAGGCACGGGTCGGGCGGGTCGAGGAATGGCTCGCCGATGTGCAGCCCGACGTGCTCTGCATGCAGGAGACCAAGCTCTCCGATGACGCCTTTCCCGCCCTCACGTTCCAAGCCCTCGGCTATGAGTCGGCCCATCACGGGCAGGGCCAATGGAACGGTGTGGCGATTCTTTCCAAGGTCGGCCTGGCGGACGTGGTCGCCAACTTCGCCGACGGTCGGCCCCCGGATGCCGAGGCCCGGCTGATCACCGCCACCTGCGCGGGAGTGCGGATCACATCCGTCTACGTGCCGAACGGCCGCTCCCTCGATCACGAGCACTACCGGTACAAACTGGCCTGGCTGGCGAGATTACGCAACCATGTCGCCAACAATTCCTCGCCGCTCGACCAGGTCATCGTCACGGGCGACTTCAATATCGCGCCGGACGACCGCGATGTCTACGACCCGTCGAAGATGATCGGCGCGACCCATGTCAGCCCGGCCGAGCGGGCCGAGCTCGCGGCGCTGTGCGACTGGGGCATGACCGACGTCTTGCGCAGATTCCACGATCAGGACAAGCTCTATTCGTGGTGGGACTATCGCGCCGGCGATTTCCACATGGGCAGGGGACTGCGGATCGACCTCGTTTTGGCGACCGCGCCGGTCGTCGCCCGCAGCACGTTCTCGATCATCGACCGCAACGCGCGCAAAGGCACGTCACCGAGCGACCACGCGCCCGTCATCGTCGATCTGGCGGGCGCGTGAGCGGCGACTGCAGCAGCGCCTCGGCTGCGGCCCCGTTCCCTACAGCCCGATTGAGGGCGGCGAACATCCGCGGCGCGATCCGCACCGCTGACAGCGGTCCCAGGTCGGTCAGGGCGACGAGATCCTCGATCGTACGGGGTCGGGCTTGGGCAACAGCGCGCAGCGATTCGTCCGAACAAATCGCGCTCGGCTCGACCTCGGCCGCCCGCGCCGCGTTCTTGCGCCACGTCTGCAGCGCGACGTGGACAGGGTCCGGACCAGGACGTGGTGGGCGGCGCTCCGGCGGGCCGACGGGGGCATCGCTTGCCGACGCGTCCGCAATTCCTTCGATCAGCGCAGATGGGCGCGATGGACGATCGCGGCGTTTACCGGCCCAGGTGATGACGAGCTGCTCGCGGGCACGGGTGCAGGCCACGTAGAGCAGGCGTGCTTCCTCGCCACGTTGCTCGGGCGTCACTGCTGTCGAGTGGGGAACGAGGCCGTGTTCAGCACCGACGATGACGACCGTTTGCCATTCGCGTCCTTTTGCGCCATGGAACGTGAGCAGATCGACGGCATCGTACGGCTCGGACTGCTCGAGGTCCGCGAACGGCGAGTGCAACTCGACCCACGCCCGCAACGACAAGCCGCTGTCCTGGGCGAGATACCGGTCTGCTGCCTCGGCCACCCTCGCCCTGACCGAGTTCGTCGACCCTTCTCCGTTGACGGCCTCGATCCAAGTACCGAGATCGATCGGGTTGCGCTGGCCGTACGCCTCACCGAGCGCCGTGGTGAGTGCACGGCTGTTGTCGGCGCGGCCCTGGAGGTTGGTCGGGATCCCTGACTTCGTGAGTGCTTGGGCAACGGTGTTCAGCTGGGCCACCGTGCGGGCGAGCACCGCGCAGCTGCGCCACCGGCGCTGGCCACCGGCGAGGTCGCGCAGCACATGAGCGACGCCGGTGGCCTCGGCCGTCTCACTGTCGAATTGCACCACCCGAACGTGCTGGCCGTCGTGAGCGGCCGCAACGGAATCGTCGACCTGATCGACATGTTTCAGTACGACACGCGATGCCTCGATGATCTGCGGCGAGCACCGGTAGTTCTTGCGCAGGCGGATGATGGTGATGCCAGGGTAGATCTGCTCGACGCCGAGCATGATCGCGGGGTCCGCACCGTTGAATCCGAAGATTGCCTGGCGAGGGTCGCCGACGAGGCACAGGTCGGGGCGGCCGTCGCGGATGGCTTCGAGCAGTGCGTGTTGCAGCGGATTGAGGTCCTGGGCCTCGTCGACGAACAGGTGGCGGAACCGCCACCGAACACCAGCGCCCCACAACTTGTCCGTGGTGAACGCGTGCAGGCACTGTTCGAGCAGGTCGTCGAAGTCGACGACACCGCGACGGCGTTTCACCGTGGTGTACGCGTCGGCCAACGCGGCGAGCTGCGCCGAGCCGACGTTGGTCCGCCGGCCGGCGCGCTTTGCAGCCAGCGCATAACCGGCGAACGGCACCCGCCGAGCACGCGTCCAGTCGAGCTCGGCGAGCAGGTAGTTCGGGTCGTCCTTCGAGCCGATCGCGCGCAGCGCCTCGTTCACCAAGCGGCCCCGGTCGGACGCGACCACCGGGGGTCTTTGGCCGGCATCGATGGCCCGCTGGCGCAGGAGCCGCAAGGCGATCGCGTGGAAGGTGCCGGCCTCCACCCGATCGCGCAGGCCGACCCTGCGCAGCCGCCGCTGCAGCTCATTCGCGGCCTGACTCGTGAACGTCAGCGCGAGAACATGCTGGGCCTGCACGTCGGGGTCGGCGCTGATCCGGTACGCGATGCGCCTGCTCAGCACGGTCGTCTTGCCGGAACCGGCCGCAGCGATGATCGCGAGCGGCGAGGCAGCGATGCTGACGGCTTCGCGCTGGTCGGGGTCGAGCCCGACCAGCAGCGCGTCGGTGTCAAGCTCCACGGCCCAAACGCTACGTCGCCGAAATGACTTCGCGCGGCGCTTATAGTGGCCGATATGCCGTATCCCAAGAAGCTGCTGAACCCCGATGAGACCGTCGCCCTCGATCTCCATCCGCACTGGTGGTACTTCGCCCATGCGGCGGCAGCGCTCGCGTTGAGCATCGTTCTCGCGATCCTGGTCGCAGTGTTGGTCAACGACAAGGATCACCATTCGCTGCGCAGATTCTTGATCTACGCCACGATCGCGGCGATGGCACTCTCTGCGATCTGGCTGATCGGTCGGTACATGAAGTGGATCACGACGAACTTCGTGATCACGAGTGATCGGATCATCTTCCGTCAGGGCGTGTTCGCCAAGCACGGCATCGAGATCCCGCTCGATCGTGTCAACAACGTCAACTTCAACCAGAGCATCTTCGAGCGGGTGCTCGGGGCCGGTGACTTGCTGATCGAGTCCGGTGGCGAGGATGGCCAGCAGCGTTTCACGGACGTACGCAAGCCGCAGAACGTCCAGAACCTGATCCACGCCCAGGTCGAGGCGAAGAACCGCCAGCGCGGCGCGTACGCCGCGGCGCCGGCAGCGCCGGCAGCACCGGCAGCGCCGCTCGATGTACCCGCGCAGTTGGAGAAACTGGAAGGCCTGCTGCACCGGGGAGCGATCACCCAGCAGGAGTTCGACGCCCAAAAGCAGCGCGTGCTCGGGACCTGACCCACGGTGGCGACCCAGTTGGCGGTCGTGAGCCTCGTCCCGTCGCTGACCGAGACGCTGATCGCGCTCGGGATCACGCCGATTGGGTGCACCCGGTTCTGCGAGCAACCGACCATCGTGCACGTCGGCGGCACCAAAGATCCCGATATCGACGCGATCGTCGCGATCCGGCCCGATGTGGTCGTGATGGACAGGGAAGAGAACCGGCGCGACGACGCGGATGCGCTCGCCGCGCGCGGTGTCGACGTCTTCGCGACCCATGTGACCGCTGTGGACGACGTCGTGCCGATGCTGGCCGACCTCCGCGCCCGCCTCGGATTGAAGCCATCGCCCATTCGCGATCCGGTTGCGACGGCCGTTGCACCAGCGCCGAGGTCCGCATTCGTCGCAATCTGGAGGCGGCCGTGGATGACGCTGAACGCGCACACCTACGGCTCGTCACTGTTGGCATCGATCGGCATCGCGAATGTGTTCGCCGATCACGCCGACGCCTACCCGAGTGTCACCCTCGACGAGGTTTGCGCACTCGCACCCGAGCTGATCCTGCTGCCGTCCGAGCCGTACCCGTTCCGTGAGCGACATGTTCGCGAACTCACCGCGGCCGTACCGGGAGCCGATATCCGCCTGATCGACGGGCAGGACCTGTTCTGGTGGGGTGCCAGGACCACCGCGGCCCGAGTGCGCCTCGGTCAGGCGCTCGGAGGCCCAGTTGCGTAAGTCGTGAACCTGCCAGTCGCGTCGCGCGTGACGGGTTGCACGGCGACGACGGCATCGCGATCGATCGGTCCGTAGATGTGCGGGAACTGCGCCGCGAACGACTCTCCCGAGCCACCGATGTGTGCCGGATCCTCCCAGATGCAAGTGCTCGACAGCCGCTCGACGTCGACCTCGAGCACCACGAAGTCGCCCGGCTGGGCAGCGTAGTAGGCATTCGCGATCTGGAGCATCACGCCGGGGTCGTCCGTGCAATGGATGAAGCCCTCGCTCGCGAGCGACGGGTTGGCGATCGGTTCACCATCGCCGAGGCGATGCCATTCGGCGGCCGGCATCAAATGGAGCACGATCGACATGATTGCCTCTCCGCCCGGCGACGCGCCTTGGCAATGAATCGTCCGGTCACGTCAGCTTCAGGGCAACACTGAGGCGCTCGATCGCATCGAGGTCGAATGGAGCGCGCAGCGCAATGTTGACCTGATCGGCGCCGGCCTCGACGTACTGGCCGATCCGGTCGAGGACCTGCTCGTCGGTGCCGGTCAGACAGCCGTTGCGGACGTAGTTCGCGAGCTGGCCGAACTGGGCCTGGAGGCTGTCCTCGGTCCAGGCCAGGCCGACGTTGATCGCGCAGCGGATTTCGTCGGCGTCGCGCCCGACAGTGTTGCAATGCTCGGCAAGGATCGACCGTTTGCGCTTGAATTCCTCTGGCGCCACGAACGGCACGTTCCACCCGTCGGCGTAGCGCGCAGTGATCTTCAACGTGCGCTTCTCGCCACCGCCGCCGACCCAGATCGGCAGCTTGGCCTGGACCGGGCGCGGCTCGTTGCGGGCCTGGTGGAGGTTGAAGTACTCGCCGGCGAAGCTCGTGACATCGTTGTGGAGCAGGCCGCGCAGGACCTGGATGCCCTCCTCGAGCTGATTCATCCGGACCTTTGGCTCGGGGAACGCGATACCGTACGCGTCGTACTCGACCTGCGCCCATCCGGCGCCGATACCCATGTCGGCCCGGCCGCCGGACAGATGATCGATCGCGGTGATCGCCTTGGCCAGCACGGCCGGATGGCGGTAGCCGATGGAGTACACGAGTGAACCGATGCGCACTCTCGAGGTCTCGCACGCCAACGCGGCATGGATCGCGACGGCCTCCAGGCACTCTGCATCGTCGGGCTTGCCGGTCGCGCCGTAGAAATGATCCCAGATCGAGATCCAGCCGTAGCCGAGCGCCTCGATCCGGCGCCAGGCGGCACGCAGCTCGTCGGTGCTGATGTGCTGAAGACCGGTGTGTACCCCGAAGACCGTCATGTTTCGAACCGTACTGTCCGTCCGTGTTGACCAACGAGCCGCCACCAAACGAGACTCAACGAACGTTCAGAGCTGTCGTCGACATCATCCCCCACACCAATCGCTGACGCTGTCAGCCCGAACCCCCAGGAGTCATCCATGTCAGGTCCATTGAGCGGTTACCGCGTCATCGAGATCGCGGGCATCGGCCCAGGACCGTTCGCGGCGATGATGCTCAGCGACATGGGTGCTGAGGTCATCCGTGTCGATCGCGCCCAGGCGGTCCGGCCCGACGCCGGCCCGAACCTCGACGTGATGCAGCGCAACCGGCGCAACATCGCGATCGATCTCAAGACCGAAGAGGGCGTCGACACGCTGATGCGCCTGATCGAGCACGCCGACGCGCTGATCGAGGGTTTCCGCCCCGGCGTGATGGAGCGGCTCGGTGTCGGCCCGGAGACGTGCCTCGCCAGGAACCAGCGGCTCGTGTTCGGGCGGATGACCGGCTGGGGCCAGCAAGGTCCGTACTCGCTGGCCGCCGGGCACGACATCAACTACATCTCGCTCGCCGGTGCCCTTGCCCACTATGGGCGGGCCGGGCAGGCGCCCGTGCCTCCGCTGAACATGGTCGGCGACTTCGGCGGTGGCGGAATGTTCCTCGCCTACGGCGTCGTGTGTGCGCTGCTAGAGGCCCAGCGAAGTGGCAAAGGACAGGTCGTCGATGCTGCGATGGTCGACGGCGCGGCGGTGCTGATGAGTATGTTCTGGGGTTTCAAGCAGATGGGTGCTTTCGACGAGAACGCGCGAGGCACCAACCTGCTCGACACCGGCGCGCACTTCTACGACGTGTATGAATGCAGCGACGCCAAGTTCATCTCGATCGGCTCGATCGAGTCGCAGTTCTACGCCGAACTGTTGCGCCTCACGGGCCTCGACACCGATGACGAGTTCCGCATCCAGCACGACAAGGACAATTGGCCGCACCTCAAACAGCGGCTCACCGTGCTGTTCGCGACAAAGACCCGTGACGAGTGGTGCGCGTTGATGGAACACACCGATGTGTGCTTCGCCCCGGTGCTCACGATGAGCGAGGCCGCCGAGCACCCCCACAACCGCGAGCGCGAGACCTTCATCGAGTTCGAGGGCGTGCTCCAACCGGCGCCGGCGCCGCGGTTCAGCCGCACCAAACCGCTCGTCGTCCTGCCGCCCGCAAGAGCGGGACAGCACACCCGCGAGGTCCTCGCCGATTGGGGTTTCGATGCCGTCGCGATCGACTCGTTGTTCCAGTCGGGAGCGGTGAGGTAGATCATCCACCGTCTTGCCGCCCATCTATCGAAGGAGAGTCAATATGGGAACGCTCGTCTGCTTGCATGCGCACCCGGATGACGAATGCATCAGCACCGGCGGCAGCATCGCTCGCGCTGTCGCCGAGGGCCATCGCGTCGTGCTCGTGGTTGCCACCAACGGCGACTTCGGGGAATCCCCCGACGATCTGGCCGAAGGCGAATCACTCGTCGATCGACGCAAGTTGGAGACCAGGCGTTCTGCGGATGTTCTCGGCATCCACCGGGTGGAGTGGCTCGGCTACAAGGACAGTGGGATGACGGGCTGGGAGCAGAATGGCGACCCCGAGTCGTTCGTGCAGGCCGACGTCGAGCAGGCGGCACGACGGCTGGCCGCGATCCTGCTCGAGGAGAACGCGGATGTCCTCACGACGTACGACTGGCACGGCACCTACGGTCATCCCGACCACATCAAGGTCCATTTCGTCGGTCGGCGCGCAGCCGAGCTGGCGGCCACCCCGGCGGTGTTCGAGGCTACGATGAACAGGGACGAGATCGTCAAGATGCTGAAGCTCGGCCGTGAGTCCGGCTTTGAAGATGCTGCCGACTTCGACCCGGAGGGGCCGGCCGACGACGGAAACCCGATGGGCACGCCGGCAGCCGAAATCACCCATTCGGTCGATGTCAGCAGCTACGTCGGTCACAAACGCGAGAGCGTGAGGTGCCACGCGAGCCAGGTCACCGATAGCAGCATGTTCCTGCAGATGCCCGACGAGGTGTTCTCGGCGTCGTTCGGCACGGAGTGGTTCATCAAGCAGGGCGATCCGCCAGGCCTGCATCCCGGCTGGTTGTTCGAGTAGCCATGCCGCGCCTGTACCTCGTCCGCCACGGCCGGGCAGCCGCCGGTTGGGACACCGACCCCGACCCCGCCCTCGACGACCTCGGCCGCGATCAGGCCGCGCGGATGGCCGACCGGCTCGCCCCGCTCGGCCCGATGGCCCTCGTGTCGAGCCCGCTGCTGCGCTGCCGCGAGACTGCGGCAGTGTTGGGCGAGCGGTGGAAACTCGCCGCCGCAATCGAGCCGGCGGTGGCGGAGATTCCATCACCTGCCGGCGTGCCCATAGGCGAACGGATCGAATGGTTGCGGATCGCGATGGGCAGCACGTGGACACAACTCGGGCCCCGCTACACCGCATTCCGCGACGGTGTCGTCGCCTATCTCGCGTCGGCCCCGGTGGACACCGTCGTCGCCAGTCATTTCGTCGCGATCAATGCGGCGATCGGCGCGGCCGGCGACTCCGACGCGGTTGTCATCCGCAGTCTCGACAATTGCTCGGTCACCGTCATCGACGTGAGCGACGGCCGGCTCCACCTCGTCGAGGGCGGCCACGTTGCCGACACGCTGATCCGCTGATTCCTGCGGCCTGACCCGCCGATTCTTGCGGCCTGATCCGCTGATTCCTGCGGCCTGACATCAAGTGACAGGTCCGGAGCCCTCCATGACGTGGTCTCGGCGAGCGTATCCGGCAGACTTCGGGGATGAGAACTCGTCGGACACCGCGTACACTCGTCGTCGGCTGCGCCTTGGCGTTCGTGGTCGCGGCGTGTGGGAGCAGCAAGAACACGAGCCCCACGATCTCGACCGTCGGCATCTCGACGACCTCGGCCGTCGTCGCAACGACGGTCGAGCCGACGCCGACCACGACACCACCCGTGACGGCCGCGCCGACACCGACCGCCACCAGCACCACGATCGGGCCGCCGACCACGACCGCGCTGCCGACCACGACCGCGCCGCCGACCACGACCACCGTTGCTCCCGGTTCCAAATTGGCGCTGCGATTCGACGGCGTCGGCGACGCCCGGTTCGCTACGGTGCCGGACGACGTCGTGGGTTATATCAGCGGGGTACTCGGCACCCCGACCGCTGATTCAGGCTGGGTCGCCGCCGTCGAACGCAGGTGTCCCGGGACCGAGGTGCGGTCGGTCGCGTGGGGCGATCTGTCGCTGCTGTTCGGCGACGCGAGCAACCTCACGACCGGCCGCCGCCACTTCTTCGCGTGGTTGTTCGGCCCACCCTCCGGCGCGGCGATATCGCCGGCCGGGCTGCATACGCCGGAGGGTATCGGCGTCGGGTCGACAGTCGCGGAACTGCGCGCTGCATATCCCGCAGCCACTTTGTTCGCCGGCGACGACCTCACCGCAGCGTCTGCCCAGATCAGCGAGGGAATGTTCGCGTTCCTGAACGAGTCGGGAGACGCAGGTGTGGTGACAGCGTTGCTCGGTGGCCAGGGCTGCTCAAAGTAGGCATTGGAGGTGTTGCGGCGTGTGTGCGACGTGTCTGCGACCGGCAGTCGTGGACCCGCCAAAGACATTGGTCCGGCGCTCAACACCAGGGGAGCAACTTCGATCGGCCAGGCGAGGGCCATCTCGCCACGAGTTTGGGGTTGTCTGCCCGCGCGATGTCGCGCAATGGCTGTGATCGCGCGGGCAGACTGCGAGCCCGGACGTACCTGTGGCGGGTGGTGGGGTTGTCTGCCCGCTTGATGTCGCGCAATGGCTGTGATCGCGCGGGCAGATTGCACTCCCATTAGGCTGCGGGTCAAGGCGTTGTCATGGAGGTGTTTGGATGAAGAGGATGCTGCCCGTCGCCGAGCTTGCGCGCGACGTTCGATTTCAGCACGTGCGGGTCGAGGACACCGTCTTCGACCCGCGCAACATCAGCCCGGCAGCGCAGACCAACGGACTCGCGCCGACGGCCGTGAACGCCAGCGACAACGCACGGGGCCTGATGCACGGCATCTTCGTCGGCGAGATCCAGGCGCTCGAGGGCGCCGGCCGCACGTGCTTCGATTTCGATACCGGTGATGCCCGCGAGCAGGCGCCGTTCGCGATGAAGCTGGACATGGCCCGCCAATGCTGGGACGAGGCCCGCCATGTCGAGATCAGCTGCAAGCTCGCCGAGCATATGGGCAGCGAGATCGGCGAGTTCGCCGAGCAGACGTTGCTCTACGAAGCAGCGTGCAACCCCGATCCAGTGCTGCGCCTCACCGGTGTCAACCGGGCGCTCGAGGGCCTCGCGATCGACGTGTTCACCACGATGAAGAACTTCGGTACGACACTCTCTGATCCGGTGCTCGAGTTCTGCGAGGACTGGATGCTGGCCGACGAGGTCACCCACGTGAAAATGGGCAGCGATTGGCTCCGCCGGCTCACGCTCAAAGACCCCGACCGGTTGAAGAACGCGCTCGAGTTCCAGCGCTCCGTCGACAAGCTGTTCAGCTTCGGTGGCTTCCGCGGCGAGCACGACGAGAGCCCGGTCCACCTCGCCCGCAACTTCCGTCGCCTCGCCGGTTTCAGCGACGACGAGATCGCCGAGTTGGTAGACATCGCCGCTCAGGCCTACGCCGACGCCCAGGCGCAGCAGCAAATCCAAGCAGACGCCGCAGCCGCTGTCGCTGTCGCGGCGTCTGCCAACTGAGCATTCGAAGGCGGGTTTGATCTGACTGGCTTGGCGCTTTACGACCTGCACAAGAACTGGGCATGGTTCGTGATCATCGGCAACGGATTTGCCGGGATCTGGTCGCTCACCGCCCACAGGTACCCCGTGTTGCGTACTCGCGCACTGTGGTGGTTCATCGGCATCGCCGAGGTTGCGATCTTCGGCCAGGTGGCGATGGGTGTTGCCCTCGTCAACAAGTACAAGTACACGTTCCCGAAGTTCCATGCGTTCTACGGCTTCGTCGCGATCATCGCCGTCGCGATCATCTACAGCTACCGTCCGCAGTTGAAGGGTAAGACGTATCTGCTCTACGGCGGAGGCAGTCTGTTCCTGATGGGCCTCGGGATCAGGGCGATGATCGTCGGCAAGTAGATCGTCACCGTCGTCCCGACGCGAGCCGCGCCTACTGGTCAAGAGCTAGCGTGGCGGCGGGTTCGACGACCGGGGGTTGGCATGGCCGAGGTTGATCTGTCATACGCGAGCGGTACGTCGGACATACCGTTGCTCGGGCGCACGATCGGCGACGACCTGCGCCGGACCATCGCCCGCTTCGGCGACCGGGACGCGATGGTCGACCGACCAACAGCGCGGCGGTGGACCTATGCCGAGCTCGGCGCTGATGTCGATCGCGTCGCTCGTGGCCTGCTCGAGATTGGTATCGACAAGGGTGATCGGGTCGCCATCTGGGCACCGAACTGCGCCGAGTGGGTACTGACGCAGTACGCCACCGCTGCAGTCGGCGCAATCCTCGTCAACATCAACCCGGCCTACCGCACCCACGAGCTGGCCTTCGTGCTGCGCCAGTCGGGTGCACGGTTGCTGGTGTCTGCAACCGAGTTCAAGACGAGCGACTACCGGGCGATGGTCGGCGAGGTTGCGGGGGAGTGCCCGGCGCTGAAGCGGACGGTCTTCATCGGAACCCCCGACTGGGATCGCCTCGTCGGGGGTGGTGACACACGTTCGGCCGAGCAACTCGATCAGCGGATGGCCGAGTTGTCGTTCGATGATCCGATCAACATCCAGTACACCTCCGGCACGACCGGCTTCCCAAAGGGGGCAACGCTCACCCATCACAACATCTTGAACAACGGCTACTTCGTCGGTGAGCTGATCGACTACGACGAGACCGATCGGGTCTGCCTGCCGGTGCCGTTCTACCACTGCTTCGGCATGGTGATGGGCAACCTCGGTTGCACGTCGCACGGGGCCTGCATCGTCATCCCGGCGCCGGGCTTCGATCCCGTTGCCACGCTGGAAGCGGTGGCGGCCGAACGCTGCACGTCGCTGTACGGCGTGCCGACGATGTTCATCGCGATGCTCGATCATCCCCGTTTCGGTGACCACGATCTCACCTCGTTGCGCACCGGAATCATGGCCGGCTCACCGTGCCCCGTCGAGGTGATGAAGCGGGTCATCAGCGAGATGAACATGCACGAGGTGTCGATCTGCTACGGCATGACCGAGACGTCGCCCGTATCCACCCAGACGCGGAGCGACGACACCGTCGAGCGCCGAGTGTCGACGGTCGGCCGGGTGATGCCCCATGTCGAGGTCAAGGTGATCGATCCCGATAGCGGTCTTACGCTGCCTCGCGGTGGGCCCGGCGAACTGTGCACCCGTGGCTATTCTGTGATGCTCGGCTACTGGGACGAGCCGGCCAAGACGGCGGATGCGATCGATGTCTCGCGTTGGATGCACACCGGCGACATCGCGGTGATGGACGCCGACGGGTATGTCAACATCGTCGGGCGGATCAAGGACATGGTGATCCGCGGCGGCGAGAACGTGTATCCACGCGAGGTCGAGGAATTCCTCTACGCCCACCCGGCGGTCGCTGATGTACAGGTCATCGGCGTGCCCGACGAACGCTACGGCGAGGAGCTGATGGCGTGGGTCCGCCTCCGCGAGGGCGCCGAACCCCTGTCCGCCGACGACGTGCGGGCGTTCTGTCAGGGCCGCCTGGCCCACTACAAGATCCCCCGCTATGTCCACCTCGTCGAGGAGTTCCCGATGACCGTGACCGGCAAGGTGCGCAAGGTGGAGATGCGAGCCGAAGCGATCGCGCTGCTCGGACTCCACGCCGCAGCCGTGGCCAAACACGCCTGAGGTGGGGAGCGACGCAGACGGCCGACCCGGGTCGGCCG
>JANYKS010000061.1 GCA_025358125.1 Actinomycetes bacterium | reverse complement strand
GCCATGCATCCGCCTTCGATCAGACGGCGAGGAGGTCGCGGGCACCCGTATCGCTGGAGGGGTGGCGCAGCTTGCTCATCGCCCGAGCCTCGATCTGGCGGATCCGCTCGCGGGTCAGGTTGAAGTGTTCGCCAACCTCTTCCAGCGTGCGCGGCTCGCCGCGGTCGAGACCGAAACGGAGTTTGAGGATCTCGCGTTCGCGTTCGTCGAGGGGCGCCAACAGGCGGGAGATCTCCTCGGGCAACAGCGCGGTGGCGGCGACTTCGAACGGCGATTCCGCCGAACGGTCCTCGACCACGTCGCCGAGCTCGGCATCGCCGTCTTCGCGCAGCGGCTCGCTGAGCGACAGCGGCTCGGCCGCGAAACGCAATGCCTCGGTGACCTTGTCCTCGGGCATTTCGACCTCGCGGGACAGCTCGGCCAGCGTGGCCGGACGGCCATACTTCAGCTCGAGTCGGCTGCGGGCTTTTTGCAGCCGGGCCAGCGTGTCGCCCGCGTGAACGGGGAGCCGGATGGTGCGCCCGGTGTTGGCGATGCCGCGGGTGATGGCTTGACGGATCCACCATGTGGCATAGGTCGAGAACTTGAAGCCCTTGCGCCAGTCGAACTTCTCGACCGCGTGCATCAGCCCGAGGTTGCCTTCTTGGATGAGGTCGAGCAGTGGCAGGCCCGACGCCTGGTATTTCTTGGCGATCGACACCACGAGTCGAAGGTTCGACTGGACGAACGCACGCTCTGCTTCTTCGCCTTCCTTGGCGGCCCGCCGAAACTCACGCTTCTTCGCAGCTGTCACTTCCTTGCCGGCCGAATCCAGATCGACGATTGCCGCCTTACCGGATTCGATCAGTTTCGCCAGCCGGACCTCATCATCCTTGGTGAGGAGCGAGTATTGCCCGATATCGGACAGGTACAGGCGAACCAGATCCTCTTCATCGCGATCAACGCGATCCTTGGCCACGGCTGCTCCTCGAGGTTTGAGTAGGCGCCCTCCAAGCGGAGATCCGCATGGTGGACGGGGCGATGTGCTAACGATACCTACGAGGTCAACCCGCTCACACAGGTCGACCGTTTTTCGGGCGGTCATCGCTGTTTGAGATGCATGGTCATCTCATATCTGGATAGTGCTCGCGGCGAGGCATCGGAGGAAACCGTGGCTGAGGACATCGAAATCGCGATTGTGACGATGCGGTTCGACGCCGCCGATGCCGGCCCACTTCTGGCGATCTTGAGCAAGTACGTCGTAATGGCGCGGATGCAGCCCGGGTGCCGCAACATCGATCTGTGCGCCTCGGTGACGCAGCCGGGGCGCTATCTGCTGATCCAGAAGTGGGATTCGGCGCAGGCCCAGCGCGCCCATTTCGACAGCGCCGTGATGGTCGAGATGGCTACCGCGTGCGCCGGGGTGCTGACCGTCGCTCCCGATATCGATCTGTGGGACGGTCCGAGCGCCCACGATCTTGCATAGTTCTGTCGCACGGTTCTGTTGCGGAACTCTTACGTCTGGGCTGAGCGCGCGACGCACGGTTGATGGCCCGATTCGGTAGCGTCACTTCCAGCAGCGGACTTTGTAGTTCCGCTCCAAGGAGAGTTCGCAGATGGCGAATCCAATTCTCAACGACAAGGCCCTCAACGAGGCCGCCGCCGCTGGAGCAGCGTCAGGGTGGGCGGCGCCTCGGCCGCGCAGCACGCCGATCCCGGGTAGCGGAGTCGATGACGGCCCGATCAGTGCGTGGCACTCGGGCACGATGACCGTGCAGGGAACCGTGAGTGCAACCGGCGTGTTGTTCGTGTTGCTGCTTGCGGCCTCGGCTGTCGGGTGGGCGCTCGTCAAGACCAGCTCGCTCGGTGTCACAAAATTCCCGACATGGACGATCGCCGGAATCCTCGTCGGCTTCGGGTGCGTCATCGCGATGCGCTTCAAGCCGCAGTACGCCAAGATCCTCGGCCCGATCTACGCAATCGCACAAGGCGTGTTCGTCGGTGCGATCTCGCACGCATACAACTCGTACTACAACGGCATCGTCGTCCAAGCCGTCGGCGCAACGATCGCGGTCTTCGCCGTGATGCTGTTGTTGTACCGCACGAACATCATCAAGGTCACCGACCGGTTCCGTCACATCGTCGTCGGCGCGACGCTCGGCATCATGATCTTCTACGGAATTTCGCTGTTGATCAGCCTGTTCGGCGTGCACGTGCCATTCCTCAGCTCGAACGACAACAGTGCCTTGAGCATCGGGTTCAGTTTCTTGGTCGCGGGCCTCGCCGCGTTCAACTTGGCGCTCGACTTCGACTTCATCGAGAAGGGCTCCAAGGCCGGCCTGCCCAAGCAGATGGAATGGGTTGCGGCGGTTGGCCTGATGGTCACCATCGTCTGGCTCTACCTCGAGATCCTCCGCCTGCTCGCCAAGCTCAACCGCCGCTGAACGAGCCTCTCGTCGCCGGTCTCGCCGTCAGTCGTCGAGTTCGTGCAGGAAGCCGAGCAGGGCTTGGTTGAACTGCTCGGGCTTTTCCTGCTGGGTCCAGTGGCCGCAGTTGTCGATCATGACGTGACCGCGGAAGTCAGGCAGTGAGGACTGCATCCGCTGGGGGCCGGACGGATCCATCACCAGCACCGGATCCTGGACGCCGGCGATGAAGAACGTCGGCATCGTCAGCTGCTCGAGGCCGATGTGTTTGACCAACTCGTAGTTGGCGTCGAGGTTACGGTAGTAGCTGAGCGGGCCGAAGAAGCCGCTGTGGCTGAACTGATCGCCGTAGTGTCCCACGTCGGCCGCGGTCAGCCACGGCCACGGCAGCGCCGGAGGGGTGGCAACGTTGGTGAGAAAGCCCGTCCCCTGCATCTTGCGGGTCTCGGTGGGCATCGCAAAGCCCGCAGCACTGCCGCTCCAGAAGATCTTGATGATCGCGTCGTAGGGATCGGCGTCGAGTTCGGTCTCTGCCGGACCGACCGGCTGGAAGTAGAGCATGTAGAAGAAGTTGTCCTCGTAGACCATCTTGAACAGCTCGGTCGGCGGCGCCGGCCACTGCACGGCCGGCACGCTGACACCGACAACGGCGCGTACACGCTCGGGGTGGAGGCGGGCGTTGTCCCATACGATCAGCGCGCCCCAGTCGTGGCCGACGAAGATGGCGTCGTCGTGACCGGCCTCGTCGAGCAGCGCGTTGAGGTCGCCGGTGAGATGTTGGATGCCGTACGCCTCCACCGCGGTCGGTGCGCACGACCAGCCGTAGCCGCGCTGATCGGGTGCAATCACGTGATAGCCGGCAGCCGCGAGCACCGCCAGCTGATGACGCCACGAATAGGCGCCCTCGGGAAAGCCGTGGCTGAGCACGATCGCCGGGTTGGCCGGGTCGCCCGCTTCCAGCACGTGCAGGTCGACGTCGTTGACGTGGATCGTGCGCTGACGGACCTCTGGCTCCGCGGTGTCCGTCATTCCCCGATTCTCGCAGATGACGCGAACGATGAGTGACGCGGCTACGTGGGTGTGACGGCCATGGCCGCGGCGGCGCTGATCGCGCAGAGTTCGCCCCAGGTGAGGCCCTCGCTTCGCCACAGCTGATCGAACGCACCGTCGCCGGCGTCGGTGAAGCCGTGACGGTTGCGGAAGTTGTACAGCCAGCGCTGGCGGTTGACGGGTATGCCGAGCCGTTCGAGGCGGCCGATGCTGTACGTCTCCCAGGCCGCGATTTGGGCGAGCGACAGTTCGTTGTCGGGCGGCGCCTCGCCGAACCCGCCGCTGAGCCGGTCCCGCGCCCGCAGCAGTACCCGCCCGAGCGACGTGGCCGTCGCAGTTTCGCTCTGTTGGCGCGGCTTGCGGGTGTCTTCGAACGCGCCGCTGTCGGCCCTGATCTTGATGCCGTCGGTGATGTCGATCCTGGTGCGCGCGAGCGGTGTCGTCTCGTCGACCTCGACCGTGATCGGATGACCTTCGAGTCCGAGTGAGGTGGCGAGATCGCCCGTGACCCGGCGGATCAGGTCCGCGTCGAATGACACGTACGAGAACGTTTCGGGAATGACTGTGATCGTCATGTGCCGGACGCGCCTATTCGCCGGCCGCCGCGGCAGTGAGCGAGTCGGCGGCGCCGAGCATCTTCGCGACGGCCAGCTTGCGTTCGTTGAGGGCCTGCAGACTGACATCGGCGATGCTCTCGACCTCTTCGTCGGTGAACCCGGCGAGCTCGCGGAAGCGACGGGCGAGACCGATCGGGGACTCCGAACTGTCGCTGCGGGTGCCGCCGTAGCTGAACAGCTTGTCGACGACGCTCTGGAACTCGAGCGCCTTGTTGCGACGCTCGGGATCCTTCTCGGTCATCTTGCGCAGCCAGTCCGAGCCCATCTTCACGTGGGTCACCTCATCGGCCAGCATCCAGTCCTCGCAGAACTCGAGATACGGATCGCCGGCGAGGTCGCCGAACTCCTTCATCGTCGTGAACACATCGATCGCAAGGCCTTCGAGGGCGCGGTTCACACCGGCGAGACGCATTACCGGATCGGTGCTGCAGGCAGCCTCGAACAGCACGGTGTTCTCTGCGTATTGGCCGATCTCGGTGCCCATCCAGTCGCTCAGCTTGACGCTGATCTCGACATGGCGGGCTTCGTCCCAGCACTGACGGGCCATGTCCAGTTTCAGCGCGAACGGAGCCTCGGTCTCGGTCTCGAAATCCCAACAGGTGCGCCCGGCGCCCTCGAGCGCCTGGATCTCGCCGACGAAGATGCCGTGCATCAGACCACGGGCGCCGTCGCTCGCGTCGCGCCGGGCCGGTGTGAGGCGAAAGTTTGCCCGCTTCGAATCGCCCTCGCCGTCGGCCGCGAAGACCGACCGCGGGTCGTTCTGGCGGTCCTTCATCGTGATCTTGTTGAACCGTTCGTCGCGGGCCAATTCCTCGACGGGGAAGAACTTGCGCATGAGATCGTCTCCTCTCGTGTGGTGTTGAGGCCCGGTTGGCCTACTGGGAACCGAGTGTGCCAGGGCCGGCGAGGCCGCCGGCCTCGATCATGATCGTTTCGAGTTTCTGTTGATGTGCGGCAGCCCGAGCGACCTCCTCCGGAGTTTCGATCAGGCTCTGGATCATCATCTCGCCATCGCGCCAGTCTTCGAACTCGTCCTGCAGGATCAGCTTGAGTGTACGGATGGTCGGTGCGTCGGTGATCTCACTCGTGCCGTTGAGGTGATAGGTGTAGGCCGCGATGAAGCGTGGGATGAACACGCGGTAGACGCCGACGAGCTTCTCGATCGTCTGGTCAGCGGCCTCCGGTTCGGTCATCGCCTCCACGAAACGGGTCATCGCGTCGTTAGCCGCGACGGTGAGACGATCAGGGTTCATTTCGCGCAGCTCTGGGAGGCGCTTGTGCCACAGCTCGGCGTGCCACGCATGCTTGTAGCAGTGGGTGCCGAGGCGCATCTTGACGTCGAGTTCGGGCACCGTTGCCACCCAGCCGCCGAGCGCCTCGAACAGCTTCATCTCCGCCCACTTGAAGTTGCCGACTCGGCGAGCGGACTCTTCGACGTCGAACAGGCCCGGCAGCGTACGCCGATCCCATGGCGCGAACGGCGCTCGTGCTTTGTACGGATCGGCCACCTGAAATCTCCCAGCGATGTCGAACTCGGAGCAGGCTACCCGCTGCCGTTTCGCCAAGCCCTGTCGGCCTCACCGAGTGGCGTGACCGGCGCTGATCCGCACTGGTATTCGAGCAACATCCCGCGCCACGGCAGGGTCACCTCGAGCTTGCCGAGCAGTGCCGAAACGCCCCAGACCACACGGTCGAGGATCACGAAGCTGGCCGGGATGTTGAGCTTCGCGATGACCGGCGCGTGCGGCCCCTTGAGATCCATCATCTTGCTCATCGTGTCCTTCATGAACTGGCGAGAGAACGTGAACGTGTCGGCGAGGTACGGCACGTACGGCGAGCTGACGTAGTCGAATACCTGTTGCGGGCCGAGGCCGTGGTTCGCGACCAAGAACCCGACTGCCTCCATCGCGCAGACGAGCGCGTCCGGATCGCGTCGAACGATCACGGCATCGAGCGTCGGCAAGAGAGTCTGCCATTCGCCGGGCGACCAACGTTTGACCAACCCGAAGTCGAGGAACGTGACCGAACCGTCTCGTTGGAACTTGTAGTTGCCGGGATGTGGATCACCGTTGAATGCACCGTGGAAATAGACCGAGTGTTGGGCGAAGCGCCAGATGGATTCGCCCGCCCGCTGGCGTGCGGCATCGTCGGCCTGTTCCACGAAGGCGTGCCATGACAGGCCGTCCGCCCACTCGGTAGTGATGACCCGCTGGGTCGAGTACCTCGCTTCAACCCCCGGCACGGCGATGAACGGATGACCTCGGAAGTACTCGGCGAACTCGGTCTGGTTGCGCGCCTCGATGCGGTAGTCGAGTTCGTCGCCCATTCGGTCGCGCAGTTCGTTGACGAGGCCCTTGGTGTCGAGGCCTCTGAGGGCGAACATGCTCAGCATCGAGTACATCGCCTGGGCGTTGTTGAGGTCGGCTCCGATCGCGTCGCCGACACCGGGGTACTGGATCTTGACAGCGGCATCGCGGCCGTCGCGCAGCACGACCCGGTGCACCTGACCGACCGAAGCCGCGGCGATCGGGTCCGGTGACCAGTCGAGGAACACCTTCTCCGGCGCCGTGCCGAGTTCATCGATGATCACCCTTCGGGCGAGCGCCGGATCCATCGGTGGCGCATCAGCATAGAGTGACGACAGCGATCTCTGGGCGTCGTCCGGCAGGGCCTCCATGATGAAGCTCACCATTTGCCCGGCCTTCATCATCACGCCCTTCATGTTGCCGAGCTCACGGGCGAAGTCGTCGGCGGCCTTGATCGCGAAGCGCTGATCGATCTTGTCGCGGTTGGCGTCGTTCGCGAAACGGCGTCTGACCTTCACGCTCGCGTAGCGCAAGCCGTTGCGGGTCGACAGTATTGCGATGCGCGCCGAACGTCGGATCTGGGTGCGCAGCGCCGCCATGCGTCGAGCATCGGGGCGCCAACGAGCAGGGATCAACCGCCGCAATCAGTGTCCAGCGAGACGGCGGGCCGTTGGCCGGACCTCGAGCAGATCGTCGTCGAGTTCTTGACCGGTGACCTCGCATGTCCAGTAGGTGCCGAGCTCGAGCCGGGAGAGCGCCACCTCGACGTCGGCAAGGTCCGTCTCGATCGCATCGAGGTCGAGGTCGCGGTCGCGGTCGAGGTCGAGGTCGAGGTCGAGGTCGAGGTCGTCCGGTGCTGTGATGTCGCCGGGCTCCATGGACCCCAACCTAGCCGAGCGTGAGCGGGTGCGAACAGATCGCCCCGGCTATGACGTTGATGGCGTACTCTCCGTTCGTGGCGCAGGTTCGACTCGTGAACATCACCAAGCAGTTCGACGGCGTCACGGCCGTCGAGGACATCAACCTCGATATTGCCGATCGCGAGTTCATGATCCTCCTCGGCCCATCCGGTTGCGGGAAGAGCACGTTGTTGCGGATCATCGCCGGCCTCGAGGATCCGACAGAGGGTGAGGTCTGGATCGGCGACAAGATGGTCAACGACGTGCTCCCCAAGCAGCGTGATGTGGCGATGGTGTTCCAGAGCTATGCGCTGTATCCCCACAAGACGGTGCAGGCCAACATCGAGTTCCCGCTCAAGGTGCGTAAGGTCGCCAAGACCGAACGGGGCGTCGCTGCGCTGGCCGCTGCCGATTCCCTCGGCCTCGGCGAGTACATGCAGCGCAAGCCCGCCGCGCTCAGCGGTGGTCAGCGCCAACGCGTCGCCTTGGCCCGCGCGATCGTGCGCAAGCCGGCCGTGTTCTGCATGGACGAGCCGCTCAGCAACCTCGATGCCAAGCTGCGCGGCGAAACTCGCGCCGAACTGATCGCGCTGCATCAGCGGCTGGAATCGACGTTCATCTACGTCACCCACGATCAGGTCGAGGCGATGACGATGGGCACCCGGATCGCCGTCATGTCGCGCGGTCACCTCGAACAGATCGGCAGCCCGCAGGAGGTGTACGACAAGCCGGCGTCGGTGTTCGTCGCTCAGTTCGTCGGCATGCCACCAATGAACATCCTGCCGGCGGGTTCGCTCGAGTCCGGCAACCATCTCGTCGGCGTCCGGCCCGAGCAGTTGGAGATCGCTGCCTCCGGCCCGCTCTCGATGAAGGTGACCCTCGTCGAACAGCTCGGTCACGAAGTGCTGGTCACGGGCGATGTCGGCGCCAAGCGCTTCGTCGTTCGGGTGGCTGCTCACACCATTGCCCCGAGGATCGGTGACGTGGTCGGGCTCGATGCCCCCGAGGCCGGTCGGCATCGCTTCGACGCGACCACCGAGCAGAGGATCGATGCATGAAGAAGCGTCGTTGGCGCGACTTCGGTCTCGCCGGGCTGATGCTCGGCCCATCGGCGGCCGTCTTGTCGCTGTTCGTCATCTATCCGCTCGTCAAAGCGGTGTGGTACGGCCATCAGCGCTGCGATGCAAGCCTGAGCAAGTGCCGTACGACGTCGTGGCATCAGTACATCGACGCCTTCCGCAGCAACGAATTCCAGGATTCGCTGATCGTCACCCTGAAGTACGCGTTGATCACCGTGCCGATCGGTCTCGTGCTCGGCATCTCCCTCGCCGTGCTCGCCGACAAGCACATCAAGGGAATCGGCATCTTCCGCACCATCTTTTCGAGCACAGTCGCCACAAGCGTTGCCGTTGCGTCGGTGATGTGGTTCTTCTTGCTCAACCCGAGTGTCGGGATCCTCGCCGACTGGCTCGGCGGATCTGCCAAGACCCCGGGCCTGTTGCAAAAGCAAGGACTTGCGCTGTGGGCGGTGTCGGCGAGTTCGATCTGGGCCAATCTCGGTTTCACGTTCATCGTCGTGACGGCCGGGCTGCAGAGCGTGCCGAAAGATCTCTACGAAAGCGCCTACGTCGATGGAGCGAACGGCTGGTCCCGGTTCACCAACGTGACGCTGCCGATGATCTCGCCGACCCTGCTGTTCGCGAGCGTCGTGCTGGTCACCAGGGCTTTCCAGTCGTTCGGCGAGATCGATCTGCTCACAGCGGGCGGGCCAAAGGGTGAGACCACGACCCTGACCTACCTTGCCTACGGTCAGGGCCTGGCAACCTCCAATGATGGTGGATTGAGGGCGACGGTCTCGGTGTTGTTGTTCTTCGTCCTCCTGATCCTCGCGTTGGTGCAATTCCGAGGTCTCGAGAAGCGAGTCCACTATGGCAATTGATCAGGTCACCGGAGCGCGCCGGATCGGGCGCTACACGCTGCTCATGGTCGCCGCGGTCATCGTGTTCTTCCCCATCTACGTGATGCTGGTCGGTGCGTTCAAGCCGGGCAACAAGGTGCTCATCGACCGGCTGCTGCCGACGAACGTCACGCTCGACACGTTGCGCCAGGCGTGGCGCGAGGGCAACCTCGGGCGGGCGTTGTGGAACTCGGTCGTGGTGTCCGTCGTGATCACGGTCGCGCAAGTGGCGACATCGGTGTTGGCTGCGTATGCCTTCGTTTTCTTGACGTTTCCCGGCAAGGCCATCGTCTTCGCAATCTTCCTGGCGACTCTGCTGGTGCCGCTGGAGGCAACGCTCACCGTCAACCGCCACATCATGCAACAGCTCAACTGGCTCAACAGCTACAGGGCTCTGACCGTGCCCTTCCTGGCAACGGCGTTCGGCATCTTCATGATCAGACAGGTCTTCCTCACGATCCCCAAGGAGATGCGCGAGGCCGCGTCGATGGATGGTCTCGGTCATTTCGGTTTCCTCGGCGAGGTCGCGGTCCCGCTGTCGCGCCCGACCATCGGCGCGTTTGCGCTGTTCAGTTTCCTCACTTCGTGGAACTCGTATCTGTGGCCGGTGCTGGTGACGACGAAGTCCGACTACAACACGGTCCAGACCGGGCTCAAGGCGTTGAAACTGGCGAGTCTCGACAGGCCGAACCTCGTCATCGCGGGCACCGTCATCGTTGCCCTGCCGATCTTCGTCATGCTCATCGCCTTTCAACGCCAGCTCATCCGCGGCCTCACGGCGGGCGCGGTGAAAGGATGAGAACACATCGTTGCGGGCGCCGCCGCGTGGTCCTCGCGATGCTCGTTACGGGCGGGATGCTCGCGGCGTCATGCCGCTCCGGGAAGAGCCTGACCAACGCCGGCATCGAGCGCAAACCGGCGCCGACAACGGCTGCCACGGTCCCCGTATCGACCCTGCCCGGCGAGACGCTGCCTCCTGGGCAGACCGTGCCGACGATTCCCCCAACCGCGCCGCCGACCACGCTGCCGGCGCTGCTCGACACCTTGCCGAGGTGCAACACGGCGGCGTTGAATTCTGCTTCCGCTCCGGTGCAGATTACGTTCTGGCACGGGCTCGCAAACGAACTCGGTGTCGAATTGCAGACGCTGACCGGCCAGTACAACAGCTCGCAGACCAAGGTCCACGTCAACCTCGAGTTCCAGGGTGGCTACGACCAGACCATCGACAAGTACCTCCAGAGCAACTCCGCCACCCGCCCCGACATGGTGCAGATGCCGGAGTACATGGTCCAGCAGATGATCGACACGAAGAGCATCGTGCCGGCCCAGGCGTGCGCCGAATCCTCGAAATACGACCTGTCGCCGTTCCTGCCACAGGCGCTCGGCGCCTATGCCACCCAGGGTGTGCAGTGGTCGATGCCGTTCAACATGAGCGTGCCGGTGCTGTTCTTCCTGAAGGCCCGGTTCGCTGCAGCAGGTCTCGATCCCAACTCGCCACCGGGGACTTTGGAGCAGTTGCTCGCAGTGGGCAAGCAGATCGTCTCGTCAGGCGCGTCGAAGTACAGCATCTCGCTCGACAGCGACTTCGATGGCGGTGGCGGATGGTATGTCGAACAATGGCTCGCCAAGGGCGGCGAGTTCTATGCCGACAACCAGAACGGGCGGGCCGCGCCTGCCACACGGGTGCTGTACGACGGCCCGGCCGGCGTGCAGTTGCTGACGTTCCTCAAGTCACTCGTCACCGACGGCGGTGCGGTGTACGTCGGCGACAATGCCAGCGGCACCGACACATTGCTGAAGTTGGCCGACGCCACAGAACCGGCTGCGATGACGATCGCGACGTCGGCGTCGCTCGGCCCGATCCTGGCGTTCGTGCGCGGCGGGATCATTCCCGGCATCACCGAGGATCAGGTCGGGGTCGGTTTCATGCCCGGCCCCGGCGGCGGGCCTGGTGCGCTCGTCGGTGGCGCGTCGCTGTACGTCGTTGCCGGCAAGGGCGATGCCAAGGCAGCGGCCGCGTGGGACTACATCAAGTTTCTCGAGAGCGCCCAGGCCCAATCCGACTGGGCGGCCGCGACCGGTTACATCCCAGTCCGCCAGGACGCGCTGAGCCTCGACCCGATCAAGAGCTTGTACGTGAGCGATCCCCGGTTCAAGGTGGCCTACGACCAGCTGCTCGGTTCCAAGGATGGGCCGACCTCGAAAGGTCCTGTCATCGGGCCGCTCCTACAGGTCCGCAAGGTGACCGCCGCCGCCGTCGCGACGGTGCTCACCGGCGGCGACCCGCAGACCGCGCTGAGCGCTGCCGCCAGACAGGCGGACGACCTGATCTCCAACTACCTCCTCCAGAACCCCTGACCCATCGACGTCGGGTCGAGGCCGCTGACGACGGTCACGCGGGTGCCGTCGCACGCGAAGTACAGCTCTACCGCACGGTCACCGTGCACTACAGCTGTACTTCGCCGATTCAACGCGGACACTCGTCAGAAAACGGCGAAGGCCCCGGGTCACAGCCCGGGGCCTTCGTGCACACTTGGCAACCGAGCGAACTCAGTAGTCCTCCATGCCTCCGCCACCCATACCGGCGCCAGCGAAATCTTCTGGCTTGTCGGCAACCACGGCTTCGGTGGTGAGGAACAGGGCTGCGATCGAGGCTGCGTTCTGCAGCGCCGAGCGGGTCACCTTGGCGGCGTCGATGACACCGAGCTTGACCAGGTCTTCGTACACACCGGTGGCGGCGTTGAGGCCTTCGTTGCCTTTCAGGTTCTTGACCTTCTCGACGACGACGCCACCCTCCATGCCGGCGTTCTCGGCGATCTGCTTGAGCGGGGCTTCGAGCGACTTGGCGACCAGGCGGGCACCGGTGGCTTCGTCACCGCTGAGGCTGTCCGCAACCTTGAGCACGGCGGCCTGCGAACGGAGCAATGCAACTCCGCCGCCGGGGACGACGCCCTCTTCGATCGCCGCCTTGGTGGTCGACACGGCATCCTCGATCCGGTGCTTCTTCTCCTTCAGTTCGACCTCAGTCGCAGCGCCGACCTTCAGCACGGCAACACCGCCGCTGAGCTTGGCGAGGCGCTCTTGCAGCTTCTCGCGGTCGTAGTCGGAGTCGGTGTTCTCGATCTCGGCCTTGATCTGATTGATCCGACCCTTGATGTCGTCTTCGGCGCCGGCGCCTTCGATGATGGTGGTCTCATCCTTGGTGATGATGACCTTCTTGGCGGTGCCGAGGAGATCGAGCGTGACGGCGTCGAGCTTGAGGCCGACTTCTTCGCTGATGACCTGGCCGCCGGTGAGGATCGCGAGGTCTTGGAGCATCGCCTTGCGGCGCTCGCCGAAGCCGGGGGCCTTGACGGCTGCCGACTTGAACGTGCCGCGGATCTTGTTGACGACCAACGTGGCCAAGGCCTCGCCGTCGACATCCTCAGCGAGGATGAGGAGCGGGCGACCACCCTGCATGACCTTTTCGAGGACCGGCAGCATGTCGCGGACCGAAGAGATCTTCGACGACACGATAAGGATGTACGGGTCTTCGAGCGAGACTTCCATCCGCTCCGGATCGGTGACGAAATAGGGTGAGATGTAGCCCTTGTCGAAACGCATACCCTCGACCAGGTCCATCTCCATCCCGAAGGTCTGGCTCTCTTCGACGGTGATGACGCCGTCCTTGCCGACCTTGTCGATCGCGTCCGAGATCATCGCACCGATTTCGTTGTCGGCTGAGGAGATCGCAGCGACCTGAGCGATCTGCTCTTTCGAATCGACTTCCTTCGACAGCGCCTTGATGCTCGCGACGGCTGCCTCGACGGCTGCCTCGATGCCCTTCTTGAGGCTCATCGGGTTGGCGCCGGCGGCCACGTTACGCAGGCCCTCGCGGACCATCGACCAGGCGAGAACCGTGGCAGTGGTGGTGCCGTCACCGGCAACATCGTCGGTCTTCTTGGCAACTTCCTTGACGAGCTCGGCGCCGATCCGCTCAAACGGATCCTCGAGCTCGATGTCTTTGGCAATCGACACACCGTCGTTGGTGATCGTGGGGGCGCCCCACTTCTTGTCGAGTACGACGTTGCGGCCCGTGGGCCCGAGCGTTATGCGTACTGCGTCGGCGAGCTTGTTCATGCCCGCCTCCAGGCCGCGGCGAGCCTGCTCGTCAAACGCGATCATCTTTGGCATCTGGTGTCCTCCATTGGACGAACTGATGGTTTCACTCGCCGTTGCGAGGCGTTAGCACTCTAATGGGTCGAGTGCTAACGCCACAACCGCAGACGCGTTTCTGTGCGGCCAGCGGCCCGGATAAAGACCGAAATCATCCGCCCGGCCTGGTCGTCGATCCGACACTCGGTGGCGACGGGCATTGGCTGTCCTACGGCAGTGTCTTCAGCCAGCGTCGACTCGATCCTGACGTCTAAGGTCGCTGGCCATGGACGTGACGGTGGTGGGCGGCGGTGTGGCCGGTCTGGCAACGGCGCTGGCGCTTGCCAGGCGTGGCCACGAGGTCATCGTCGTCGAGCGCGATCCCACGCCGATGCCGACGTCGGCTGACGAGGCGTTCGGCTGGGACCGCCGCGGTGCGCCTCAGGTCCGCCACAGCCATGCGTTCCTCGGACGACTGCGCAACCTCTTGGCGAACCACTATCCCGACATCTACGCGGATTTGCTCGGTGAGGGCGCGACCGAGATGCGGTTCGGCGACAACATCCCGACGGAGATGACGAACTACGAACGTGAGCCTGGCGACGACGAGATCGTCATGCTGGCGTGCCGGCGGACGACGTTCGAGTGGGTCGTGCGCCGGGCCGCGCTCGCCGAGGGCAGAGTTCATTTCCTCACCGGGCTCGGTGTCGAGGGCGTACTCGCCGCCACCGGCTCGGGCAGCGCGCCGCTGGTGACCGGCGTGCGGTTGAGCAACGGCTCCGAGCTGGCGAGCGATCTCGTCATCGCCGCTGCCGGTCGGCGCAGTGTCGTGCCGGATTGGCTTGCGGCAGTTGGTGCGGCATCCATTCCGGAAGAGGTCGAGGACACCGGCATCGTGTACTTCAGTCGGTTCTACAAGCTTCGTTTCGGGCACGAGTACCCGCCACGCGGCGGGGCAATCGGTGGCGACCTCGGCTACGCGAAGTACGGCGTCTTCGTCGGTGACAACCGCACGTTCAGCGTCACGCTCGCGTGCCCGACCGAGGACGGCGTGCTGCGCAAGATGTTCGCCGATCCCGACGTGTTCGACACCGCCGCGCGCGAACTCGTCGCAACGGCGCCGTGGCTCGACGGCCGCGCCGAGCCGATCACCGAAGCCGTGTGCGTGATGGCCGGCCTGCTCAACTGCTGGCGCGAGTACGTGGTCGATGGCGGGCCGGTCGCGCTCGGGTTGCTGCCGGTCGGTGATGCCGTGCTCTGCACGAACCCGCTCTACGGGCGCGGATGCAGCACAGCGTTCTGGGGCGCCGATCTCATCGCCGACGCGGTCAACAGTCACCCCAACGATCTGCGTGCGCTGGCGCTCGCCTACGACCACGCGCTGCGGGCCGAGATCTACCCGTGGTACCGCGCGTCCGTCGAGCAAGATGGCGAGGCGCGCCGTGTCGCGGCCGCGCTGCTGGCCGGCAGGGATCCCGACGCCGACGCCACCGATCCGCGAACGTTCATGCGAGGGGTGTTCAGGGACGGCCTCGTGCCGGCGATCCGCAGCGACGCGGTGGTCATGCGCGCGTTCCTGCGCAGTTTCAACCTGCTGTCGGCGCCGGATGCGATGGCCACCGACGTTGACATCAGCAGCCGCATCTTGGCGGTGTGGCAGGACCGCGGCAACCGTGCGCCCGAGGCGGCGCTGGGCCCGAAGCACCGACGCGAGTTCCTCGCGCTGCTCGATCAGCCGCCGGCGACTGCGGGGATGATCGACACCGTCTCACCGTCGGGCACGACGGTCCCGAGGCCGTCGAGGTAGCGCACATCGTCGTCGGCGACGAACACGTTGACGAACTTGCGCAGTGCGCCCGTCTCGTCGAAAAGGCGGTCGTCGAAGCCGGGGAACCCGGTGTTCAGGTTCGTCAGCACCTCGGCCAGCGTGGAGCCGTCTACCTTCACGGACGAGCTGCCGCCGGCCAGTGGGCGCATGGTTGTGGGGATACGAACGGTGACTGCCATGCCCGAAACACTACCGACTTGGTCGTATTTCCACACGGTGTAGCAAACGGCGCCACCGATAGTCTCCGAGGATGCGCGTCTTGGCGGCTGTCGACAAATTTCGGGGGACGGCCAGCGCGGCGGAGGTCGCGCGCGCGATCGGGCATGCATGTTGGCAACTCGGTCACGACTGTGTGGAGCTCGGCGTCGCCGATGGCGGCGAGGGCACCCTCGACGTGCTCGGCGGTGCGAACAGGGTTTCCACTGTCACGGGCCCGCTCGGCGAACCGGTCGAGGCTGCGTGGCGGTTGAGCCGCGGCAGTGCCGTGATCGAGATGGCGACCGCGTCGGGCCTGCTGCTCGCAGGTGGCGCTGCCGGCAACGACGCGCTGGCTGCCACCACGACCGGCACCGGCGAACTGATCGACATGGCGCTCGACGCTGGCGTCAAGAAGATCATCGTCTGCCTCGGAGGCTCGGCGACGACCGACGGCGGCCTCGGCGCGCTGCGGGCGATCCACGCCCCGCAGCGGTTGCGCGGCGTCGAGCTGCTCGTTGCTTGCGACGTGACCACCACCTTCATCGATGCGGCGTCGGTGTTCGGCCCGCAAAAGGGAGCGTCACCCGCCCACGTCAGCATGCTGATCGGCCGACTCGAACGGTTGGCCCAGATGTACCTCCAGGACTACGGCATCGACGTGCGCGGCATTGCCGGCAGCGGCGCGGCGGGCGGCCTGGCCGGGGCCCTTGTCGCGCTCGGCGGCAAGCTGATGCCCGGCTTCGATCTCGTCGCCGACGAACTCGACCTCTACGACAAGGTCCATGCTGCGGACTTCGTCATCACCGGTGAAGGCTTCCTCGACGAGCAGAGCTTTCGCGGCAAGGTGGTCGGTGGCGTTCAGGCGATGGCGAGAAGGGCATCCAAGCCCGTGGCGGCAATCGTCGGAGATACCGAACCGTCGGTGGCCGAACGGATCGAGCACGTCGCGCTCATCGGGGCATTTGGTCGCGAGCGAGCGATGGATGAAACCAAGATGTGCATCGAGCAGGCCGCTCTGCAACTGCTGCGCAAGCACGCCAGGTAGCTGTCGGTTCAAGCCCCGCTGGTCGAGGTGGGATTGAGGTTTGCCGCCGGCAAGGTCGTGGTCTTGGTCGCCGGAGCCAGGGCCGGCAACGCTTTGCCGCCGTAGTCCTTGCCGAGCATCAGCACCACGGTCGCGTTGGCGAGTTTGGCGCCCGAGACCGGCGCGGGTGTCGGCATCGCTGCCGCCACGACGGCGGGATCGTTGAACGTTTGGGCGATCGAGCGGGCCACTTGCTCGCTGCCCGCCAGGTAGTACACCGTCGTCGTCGCCAGTTTGACCGTCGCATCGGTCGGCGAGCCGGTGGTGAAGCCGAGCGTCGTGAGCGCCTTGGTCATCTGACCGGCTGCGCCGCCGACACCGGAGGCGTTGGCGACGATGACCTTGCCGGGTGCGAACACGAGCGGGGCGGTCGTGGGCGCGGCGGGCGCGGCGGAGGTCGTGGTGGAAGTGTTGCCGACGGCGGGGACCGTGGTCGTCGTGCCCGTTGCGCGTGGTGACGACGACGGCTTGTCGTTGCTGTTGATGTTGCGCAGGATGAGGAACCCGATCACGACCGCGACGACGGCGATGATGATGCTGATCGTTGAACCCATCGGCGCCCCATTACCGCTGGCTTTGCCCGGCGGCCGACGTGACGGCTGGTCGTTGCTCATGCGTTTGTTCCTCCGTGTGCGTCGTCGACTTGCGCCGAACCCTCGAGACGGGCACGGCGGCGCCTGTCACGCAGACGAATCAGGCGGCGAACCACCAGAGGATCGTGTGTGAACGCCGCGGGTACCTCGAGCAGCCGGTTGAGTTCTTGATAGTAGTCGTCGAGACTGCATGCGAAAGTCGCACGGATCAACGTCTCCTTGGCCTCGTCGAGCGTCCACCAACGTCCCTCGAATTCGAGGAGCGCGCGTTCACGTTCGGTCAACTCATTCTGCTCGTGCACCCGCACAGCCTGCCCGGCCGTGCACCGCGTTACAAGTACCTCCCCCGATCGCCGTGCTCACGCCCACCCCGCATGGGTGATTCATCGACTCCGATTCCTCCTCCAGATCCTCGCTACCGTCCTTGCAGACCGGGAATCTTCTTCCCGGCCAGGTCCGTGCCGAGCATGATCAAAACTGTTGCGTCGGCCAGGTTGACGTTGGCGCCGGTGATCGGGGCAGGAACCGGCATCCGAGTCACGGCAACGCTGCCCATGACCATCGCGAGCGACTGCGCAACCGCCTCACCGCCAGGTAGGAAATAGATCTTCGTCACATCGAGGCGCTCCTCGTTGCCACCGGCGTTGGTGGAAGGCGCCATGTGGAACCCGACAGCTGCCAGAGCGGACGCCAACTTGCCGGCGCCACCGGGCACGTTGCTCGCGTTTGCGACGAGGACCACGGCGCCCTCGGTGACGAGCGGGACGGTCGTGGTCGTCGGCGCCGGGATGGTCGTGGCGGTCGGCGGCGCGATGGTCGTGGTGGCGGCGGTGATCGGCGGGTTGGTGGTCGTCTGCGCAGCGGTGGTCGCGGAAGTTGCGGTCGCAGTCGTCGCCTCACCCGGAAGTGTGCTGGCGCCCGCCGACGCGCCGACGCCGGAGGACACAGCGGTCGCTGTTCCGGAGCGAGCGCTGGTGCAGCTCGCGAGCAGTGCCACCGACACAGTTGCGGCAACGACCGCAGCGAGGGTGGTGCTCGAGCGCGTCCGGCCGCGGTGATTCGCGTGCTCGATGTTCATCAAGATCTCCTCTATCCCGCGCTCTCCAGATTGGCGTGTACGCACGCCGGAAACAAGTCGCCGGGAATCCTCAGTCGTGCGCCATCCGGTCGCCGCGCACCCCTCAGATCCGAATGACATCGAGTCCGGGAAGCTCGACGTAATCGGAATCTTGAGTGACTACCGGAACCCCCAGCGCAAGCGCGGTTGCCGCTATCCAGGAGTCGTTCACCGCCATCCGCATCGAGTGGTCGCGCAACATGATTCGCAGCCGAGCCCACGCCTGTGCGACGGCCTCGTCGACGGGAATGGGTTGCAGCTCGAGTACTCGTATCAATGTGTTCAGGCGGCGGTGGCGTGTGTCGACATCGGCGGCCGCAAGAACGCCGGCTCTCAGTTCGCCGACGGTGATGATCGAGACAGCAAGTTCGTCGGGGAGTGCATCGATCCGCAGCGGCCGTCCCGTCTCGCTCGCGATGAAGATGCTGGTGTCGGCGAGTCCGCCACTCACAGCGGGGGAAGGTCGGCCGTGGTGTCCGGCGAAATCTCACGAAGCTCGGTACGCAGGGCCGGATCCGCTTGGTGGGGAACTACCCGTCGGATGAACTCGGTTCGTGTCATCCAACGACGTTGACGCCCGAGAGGGCGAAGCTCGGCGACCTCGCGGCCATCCACGGCAATGGTTATGACCTCGCCGGCGTCAACTCGATCGAGCAACGCTCGAGTGTTGTTTCGCAGTTCTCGAGATGCGACAGCAGTCATCCGGGCAAGTGTAGCAGATATGCTACACTTGTCGCAGAGTCACGTTGAGTCGCTGACGATCACGTTCGCGACCGGTCACGCACGAACGGGCGTCGACCACGCGGGGTCCTCGTGGCTCGACCAGTACAGATCGTGCAACTCGCGGGTGCGTGGGCCCGGCATCCCGTCGCCCACCGGCTGGCCGTGAAGTGTCGTCACCGGCATCACCCCACCTGCGGTCGACGTGACGAGAACTTCGTTCGCCCGCCGGAGATCGTCCGCACTCAGCCGACCTTGCTCCACGATGCCACCCGCTGCCGTCACGAGGTCGATGACGGTCTGGCGGGTGACGCCCCTCAAGGCTCCCGTCGCTGGGGTGAGCCAGCGCCCGTCGACATGGGCGAAGATGTTGTAGCCGGCTCCTTCGGTGACAGCGCCGCTCAGATCGCCGAGCACTACGAGCTGGGCGTCGTGGTCGTAGGCGTCGAACAACGCCATGTCGAAATCGAGCCAGTGATAGTTCTTCACCACCGGGTCGACGCTCTCGGGTGGGATGCGTGGGATGTCGCTGATCCACATGTGCACTCCGGTTCGTTGCTGCTCGGGTGTGGTGATCCAGATGAACGGCACCGCGAAGCAGTAGAAGTTGTTGCGGCAGGTACGCAGGTCACGGCTTCCCGGCGCCGGCCGTCCGCGGGTGCATGTCATCGACACGTACGAATCGCGCAGACCCGAGCGACGGACCACCTCGTGCAGGATGTCCTCGAGGCCGGCCCGGTCGTGACCGGCATCGAGACGCAGCCGGGCCATGCTCTCCAGGAAACGGTCGATGTGGGCGTCGAGCCGAAAGAACCGGCCGTTCCACACGTGCACGACGTCGTAGGTGCAGTCCGATCGGGTGAGGCCCATGTCGAGCACGGAAATCTTGGCCTGCTCAATCGAGCAGAACCCGCCGTCGGAGTACGCAGCCCCGTTCGTCCACGGTGCCATCTGGACTTCGGTCGCGTCGTGCGTGGTCGTCATCCACCAAGCCTACCGAACCGTCGGTCACAGCCTTCAACGTGGGGACACGCGTCGTCACGTCGGTCCGGCTGTTACCAGCGGAGTAGATTCGCCCCCCAGGTCATCCCGCCACCGAGCGCCTCGAACAGCAGCAGATCACCACGTTGGATCCGTCCGTCGGCGACCGCCACCGACAACGCAAGCGGGATCGAGGCGGCTGACGTGTTGGCGTGCCGATCGACGGTGATGACCACCCGATCCGGGCTCAGCGCAAGTTTGTGAGCAACACTTTCGATGATCCGCGCGTTTGCCTGATGGGGGACCACCCAGTCGATGTCGGTCGCCGACAACCCACCAGCTTGAAGAACCTCTGCCACCACATCGCTGAGTTTGGTCACAGCGTGGCGGTAGACCTCTTTGCCGTGCATCCGCAGATGCCCTGTCGTGCCCGTAGACGACGGCCCACCGTCCACATAGAGCAGATCATGCAGACGACCGTCGGAATGCAAGGTGCTCGCGAGAACGCCGCGATCCGCAGCCGAACCGGTTCCAGGCTCCGCTCTCAACACGATGGCCCCTGCGCCGTCGCCGAACAGCACGCACGACGTGCGGTCCGTCCAGTCCAGCAGACGCGAGAATGTTTCCGCTCCGATCACCAGGGCTGTAGAGCCCATGCCGTTTTTGAGCATGCTGTCGGCGATCGACAGCGCGTAGACGAATCCGGAGCAGACTGCTTGGACATCGAATGCAGCACCAGCCGTCATGCCGAGTTTCGCCTGCACCGTGGCCGCCGTCGCGGGAAAGGTCTCGTCGGGTGTGGAGGTGGCGACGATCAGCAGATCGATTTCGTCGGCGCCGATGCCGGCATGCTCCAACGCCGCTTGCGCCGCCAGCGTTCCCAAATCTGACGTCAGCTCGCCGTCGGCGGCGATATGGCGTTGTCGAATGCCGGTGCGCTGGACGATCCATTCGTCGGATGTGTCGATGAGCGAGCCGAGTTCGTCGTTGCAGACGATTCGAGCCGGTACATAGCCACCGCAACCCAGGACGACGGATCGGGTCATCTCCGCCGACATCAGGCGTCGTCTTCGGCAAGTGCTGTCACAGCGTCAGGCTAGGGCAGGCTAGGTCTCGGTCGGCGTCGGTCGGAGTTTCCCACCGGCAATGGCCAGTGCGGACGTGGCGATCCAGATGTCTGCCGCCGTAAGGCCGAGGCGTTGGAACAACCCGGTCGGCAGACTGCTGGTCGTGAGGACCAACGAGATCCCTGAAATCGCGCCGGCAACGACGCCGAGTCCGGCCAAGCCACGATGCCCTTGCTGCAGCAGCGCCCGCACCGCCAGCAGTGGGGTCGCAGCGAGGGTGACGTAGCCGAGGCCGGCAAAGACGCCATGCCAGGTGTCGACAGTGGAAGAGCGATCGAGAGGGGTCGCTGACACGGCCAGGGTCGCGATGCCCGTTGCGGCAGCCGTCATCCACGCTGCGCCGCCCACAACGCGGCGCAACGCCGAGGCGTATACCGGCAGGCAGACTCCGAAACCGATGAAACCGGCGGTCATCAGCGGACGGCTATCGGCGCCGACTGCGGCGAGCCGGCTGATCGCGTCGTCGATCGGCGAGTACTCACGCGCTGTGACCGCTGAGCCAACCATCCACGCGCCGATGAACGCAGCCGGGCCGATCACCCCGCCGACTGCAGCAATACGCACCGCCGACGGGCTGAGCGATGGCCTGGTGCTCGAAGCGCGCATCTGCTCCATCGTACGACGATCGCGCGACGTCGCGGACGCGTCGGCCGGGCGAGGAGTAGCCGACGGCTCTTCACGCCGGGTTGATGCGTCGCCGTGTCCTCGCCTTCGACCTCGACGACACGCTTGCCGTCACGAAGTCGCCGATTGCTGCGCCGATGGCTGATCTTGCCGGCCGCGCCCTCGACCTCTACGCCGTTTGGATGTATCGGGCGGCACGTTCCACCAGTTCGAGGAGAATTTGATCGACCGACTGGATGTGGAACCGCGCCGGCTGACCAAGCTCCACATCATGCCGACGTCGGGCACCCGCGAGATCACCCCCGTCGCGGACGCCGTGGAAACGTTCCCGCCTGGACGGTTCCGCGAACTCGACGCCATCATCCGCGACCATATGAGAGCCAGACCGAGATCGGTGTAGCGATACGTGAAGTCTACGACACATCGTCGGTGTGCCGGGGGCCGCCGATTCATTGCAATACCAGCGAAGCCCGAGCGATTCCACCTCGCTCGTAATACTCCACGACGATGGTGTGGTTGCCGGCGGGCAACGTTCGCACCGTGCTCGGCAACGGTGATGGATAGCCTTGATCGACCCATCGGTCGAGCACGAGGACGCCATCGATATACAGTCGCCCGCCGTCATCGGTGCCGAGCCAGAACTTGTACTTGCCGGCCTTGAAGCTCAGCGTCTTGGTCCAGCGCACCGAGAAGTTGTCTGACGGCAGGCCACTTGCGGGCGCTCCGTAGCCCCAGTCGAAGTTGACGTTTGCATCGTCGCGGCACAGCGTCGGCGAGCCGGACAACGAGACGTTGCCGTAGTACTCGCCGAGCCATCCGGCAGCAGCGACCGTGCACGATGGTGGCAGCGGCGCAGCGCCCGTAAACCACGTCAGCGTCGCGCGCGCCGCACCGCCGCGTTCGTAGTACTCCATCACGACGGCATGGCTGCCGTTCGTGAGCGAACGTCCGACTGTTGGCTGCGGCGTCGGGTAGGCCTGATCGACCCAACGGTCGAGTATGAGCACACCATCGATGTACAACCGGGCCCCGTCGTCAGAGCCGACTGTGAAAGTGTAGTTGCCGGCGGCGAAGTCTTGGGTTCTGGTCCAGCGCACCGAGAAATCGTCCGCCGGCAAGCCAGGCGCTGGGGATCCGTAACCCCAGTCGAAGTTGACGTTTGCATCGTCGCGGCACAGCGTCGAGGAACCCGTCAGCGTCGCATTCGCGAAGTACTCTCCGCGCCAACCAAGCGGGGTGGCCGGACACCCGGGCGGCACCACGACGACCGGGTTGATCGTCATCGGGTACGCCATCTGCGCGGCCGTCGCCGACGCGTCGGAAACTCTGACCGTGACATCGAAGGTACCGGCCACAGTCGGCGTCCCGCTGATTACTCCGGTCGACGAATCGATCGCGAGACCTGCGGGTAGTCCGGTGCCTGACCAGGCATATGGTTGCACCCCGCCCGTCGCGCCGACGGTGGTGTTCGGGTACTGCGAACTCACCTGACCCGTTGACAGGCTGCCTGGCCCCGACACGGTCAACGTGACCGCCGGAGGCGACACCGTGAGTACATAGCCGCTCGAAGCGACCGCTCCGATCGAGTCGGTGACAATGGCGGTCACATTGAACGAGCCAGACGTGGTCGGGGTGCCCGAGAACACGCCGGTCGATGGCGTGATCGACAGTCCAGACGGCAGACCGGTAGCTGACCATGAAGATGGCGACGTGCCACCCGACGAAATCATGGTCGTCGTCGAGTACGCCGCTCCCGCCCGCCCAGCCGGTAGCGCTGCTGGCCCTGCGACAACCAGAGGAGGAGCGACCGAGATGGTGTAATCCATCAGTGCGGTGGCCGACATCGCGTCGGTGACATACACGACGGTGTTGAACGACCCATACGATGTCGGCGTGCCGGTCATCGCACCGGTCACGGCGTCGATCGTCATCCCAGCGGGCATGCCCGTTGCTGACCACTTCGTCGGGGCGACGCCACCGGTGGACATCACAGTCGTAGGGGGATAGGCAATTCCCGTCTGCCCCGTCGGAAGTGAGATCGGGCCGCTGATCGCCAACTTCGCAGCGACCGAGATGGTGTAGTCGATTGTGGCCGCCGCCGCGGTGGCATCGAACATGGTCACGACGATTCCAAACGAGCCGAACGTGGTTGGAGTCCCGGAGATCATCCCTGTCGACGAATCGATGCTGAGGCCGGGGGGCAGACCCCTTGCGGTCCACCTCGCCGGCGACGTTGCGCCAGACGAGATCAGCGTTGCCGCGTATGCCACACCCACCTGTGCTATCGGGATCGACGGCGGGCTGATGGCCAATATCGGCACCAGCAGACCGATGCGAAGTGCGCCCTGACCACTGATGATCATTTTCTGGACGCTGAACCCGCCGATGTTGGTGGCCAGCGCGCTCGCGAGGCGCAGTGTGGAACTCGGCGCGTAAATGATTCCTCGGTAGCTGCTGATCCGCGCCCCACCTGCGAGTGTGACCGTCTGAGGAGTTGCGACCCAGATCAGTAGGTTGGCGTCGGGCCCCTCGGCGAATGCCGTCAGGTCGATTGTAGCGTTGGCGTCGACCGCCACGGACCCGCCGGCGATGTAGAGCAGGACATCGGTGCCGGCCACGCGCCCGCCTGCGCCAATGTTCAATCCGGCGCAGAAGACATAATGGCCGGTCTTGAACGTCAAGGGCGCGTCGATCGACACGGTCTGCGGATAGGTGGTAACGGCATCCGGATTGGTGCTCGCGCCAATCGAGGCCGGGTTCTTGCCGCCGTCGGCGCAGGCGTTTGCCGGCGCCGACGAGATCCGCCGCCTGATGGTTTCAGAGGCCGCACCGCAAGAAATGCGTGCCCTTGCGGTCGCCCAAGGCATGCGCACAATGGGCACTGAAGCGATGGCCCTCGTCGCATCCGATGTAACCACCATCGACGAAGTCATCCGCAACGTGTACGTCTCGTAGCCCACTCCCGACGGATCAACGCGCGCCTCGCTGTAGCGCAGGCCGATGCTGAATTGCGTCAGGTTCGCACCGGGATGCTCGATCCGTCGCCGAACGGCTCGGCGATGTCGTCGTCAACGGAGCAGGAACCACAACCCGCGGGCGATGAAAGCGCTGGGAAAGTGCATCGGCGGTGTCTTCGAGCGTCCGTTCAGACGATTTGCAAATCTCATTGTCAAATTGATCGGCGCGGACTACTACGACGAATCCGCGGTCGCCGCCGTCACGGCAATGGGTTACCGCAACGTCATGTTCGGCAGCGACTACCCCCACATGGAGGGCACCTACGGCCACACCCAGGAGACTCTTCACGGCCTGTTCGACGGGGTCGACGAGGACACCACGTACCGCATCACGCGCGGCGCCTTCCTCGACCTGTTCCCGGAGGTCGGCCAGCCAGCGGCGCTCGCTGCGTGACCGCCAAGAGGCCCGTTGGTCGGCCCCGCCAGTTCGACGACGACGCCGAACGCCGATTGATCTTCGATGCGGCCTACACCGCGCTGCGCGACCGCAGCCAGGACTTCACCGTTGCGGACATCCTGGCCGCGGCCGGCGTTTCGACGCGGTCCTTCTACCGACATTTCGAGTCCAAGGACGCCTTGCTGTGCGCGATGTACCGCCGCGACGCCGAGTGGGCCGCCGGACGGCTGAACAAACGCCTTGCCGACGTCACGTCACCGGTCGAAGCCGTGACGTTGTGGATCGACGAAATCTTCGGCCTGGTGCGCAACGCTCGTCGCGCCGAGCGCGTGGCGGTGCTGGGATCGATCACCGGCAGCCGGACCGACGGCGCAGAAGTCGTCGCCGTCGAGGCTCACCAGATGCTGATCGAGCCGCTCTGTGCTGCGATCCGCGCTGGAGCCGAAACCGGAGAGTTCACAATCGGTGACCCCATCTCGGTCGCCCACCTCGTCGCTGCCGCTGTCCTGCACGCAGCCGGGTTGGCGGTCCCGTATCGCAACCCCGACGTCCACGATCAAGCGACCACCACCGCGTTCTGCCTCGCAGCGCTCGGTACACGCGGATGACGCCTCCACGTGTCGACCGACCCAATACTTGAGCTGTCCTCTGTCGGTGAGGTCGGCGAATATGGTGTGGCACCTCGGCTGGGGGATGCAGCTCACCCCGCCGGGAGGTGCCGTCTCCCTCGGCCCTGCCGCCAACGGGCTCAGCGAATGGTGAAGCCTGCGTCGAGCGGCAGTGCGACGCCTGTGATGAACTTTGCTTCGTCCGAAACCAGCCATGCGACTGCGTTCGCAATGTCTTCGGGCTGCAGGATCTCGATCGGCAGGGCGTTCTGCATCGACGCCAGGGCCGGATCACCCGACGCGAACAACTTCTGCATCGCTTCGTTCATCACCATGCCGGTGGCGACGCCTGTCGGGTGAATCGTGTTGACCCGGATCATGTGCTTCGCGAGCTCGTTCGCGAGCACCTGCATGTATCCAACGAGGCCTCGCTTGGCAGCGGTGTATGCGCTTCCGCCCGTCTTGGAGGTGCCGGTGCCCTTGAGGCCCGCCGACGAGCTGGTGATCACGATCGACCCTCCCTCGCCGCCGTCGATGAGGTGCTGGGTCGAGGCCTTCACAGTGTGGAACACTCCCGTGAGGTTGGTGTCGATGATGTCCCTCCAAACCGTCAGGAAGTCCTCTGGCTCGTCGCCGAGTCGCACGATCCCGGCGTTGGCGATGACGATGTCGAGCCGACCGTAGCGCTCCACGCCCTGATCGACAGCCGTCTTCACGGCTGCGAAGTCGCGGACGTCGGCCTTGGTCCCGATCATCGCGCCGCCTTCAGATTCGACCAGCTTGACGGTCTCCGCGAGATCGGCCTCGGATGCGTTGGGGTAGTCCATCGATGCGATGTCCTCGCAGATGTCGACACCGACGACCTTCGCCCCGTCGCGGGCGAGCCGGACGGCGTGGGCGCGGCCCTGACCGCGGGCGACGCCGGTGATGAATGCGACCTTGCCGTCGAGCGACATGCTGTACCCCTGTCTGAGATGATTCGGCACATGTGTAGCACACGGCCTGTCGACACATCACGGCGCCGTGAACGATGACCGCGGTGGAGGACATCTCGACCTAAGGATTCTGGTCGAGCAGCCAGAACCTCGGCGTTCGACATGCCCGAAGCCAAGGGTTCGAGGATCATCTCCACGGATACCGAACGGCGAGGGCCGTGCTCGTGGCGCGGACTCTGCAAGCTGTGACAGTTAGAGTTTGCAGAGTAGATTGCAGAGCATGCAGTTGGAGAACATGCTCGCGCAACCTGAAGGTAAACGGCTCGAGTTCAAACGAGACCTCTCGTCACCCAAACCGTTGCTGAGGACACTCGCCGCGTTTGCCAACACCGCCGGAGGAACCTTGGTCATCGGTGTCGATGACGACCGCTCAATACCCGGACTCGCCGACCCTCTTCTTACAGAGTCCAGGCTCGTCAATCTGGTCAACGACTCCATCTCGCCAAGCCTGATCCCCGACATCGACATCGTGCGATGGCGATCAACGAACGTCATCGTCGTCAACGTCCACCTCAGCCCCTCCCGACCGCATCAGCTCAGCTCGGACGGAACCGTCTACGTCCGGCTGGGTTCTTCCAATCGCCGCGCCGACCCCCAACTCATCGCTGAGATGCAACGCTCCGCACGGCACGAATCATTCGACGAATCGCCCTACCCGTCCGAGTCGATTGATTCGCTCGCCTACGACGTCATCACTGCCGAGTTCTCGACCAGACGACACGTCCGTCGCACCGATCTGGCAAACCTTGGACTCACCACGAGATACCAGGCTCATGACGTGCCTACGGTCGGCGGCCTCGTCCTGTTCGGCAACAACCGCAAGGCGTTCCCGGACGCCACGATCGTCTGCGCCCGTTTCGACGGCACCAACCGAACACGCATCATCGACACCACAGACACGTCCGGCCCGTCGCTGCCCGGCATGGTCCGCGATGCGATGGACTTCATCGACGGCCACTTTGCCCGACGAATCCTCGTGACCGGCCTCACCAATGAAGTCCAGCGTCCCGTCCCACTCGTTGCCGTCCGCGAAGCGCTCGTCAACGCTGCAGTACACGCCGACTACAGCCAACACGGGGGTCCGATCCGAGTAGCCCTCTTCGATGACCGACTCGAAATCGAGAACCCTGGCCTGCTCCCCAACGGCCTCGCTGTGGAAGACCTCTCGTCGGGCATCTCCCGCATTCGCAACCGGGTCATCGCCCGAACCTTCAAAGAACTCGGCTACATCGAACAATGGGGCAGCGGCATCGCCCGCATTCTCGACGAGGTTCGCAGCGCAGGCCTGCCAGCCCCGATCTTCGAAGAACTCGGCGGCAGATTCCGAGTGACGTTTCCCACCACGACCGCCAACCAACCCGCACTCAACCCAGACGAACAAACCCTGCTCGACGTACTGGGTCGTGCCAGCACGGCTGGCATGTCCACTGCCGAGCTCACCGTTGCGCTGGGCCGATCCCGTCGTACCACCCGAACCCGCATGACACGCCTCGTTGAACTCGGCCTCGTCTACGAAGTCGGTTCCGGTCCCAACGACCCGACACGCCGATACGTCAAACGAACATGACGTTGTGCCAAGGATTCGACCGAGCACCCGCAGTGTCAGCACATCACACCACGTCGAACGACTCTCGACACGGTCGCTGTGCCAGGAGTCGCCGGGTTTCGTCCTACCGCGTCCCACGGCGACGAACTCGACAAGCGGGATACGACCAACGGATGGGTCACCGTTGTCGCTGACGCTGCCGGCGTGCCGTACTCTGCGCTCCTCTACCAGCGATACGTCGGAGGCGTATGGCGTCAGGTGCAAGACGCATACAGCGAGGTGAAGGGCGACAACCTGCTCGAGATTCCAATCTCGAAACTGTTCGACGACGCACACATCCCGTACTACCGGACACCGTCGGGGGCGTCCGGCGCATCTGCCGCCGCCGCCAAGTTCGGACTGTCACCCGGCCCAGACTTCGTGCTGCCCGAGGATGCACCGACGGTCATCATCGAGGCCAAGATCGGCGAGGACGGTGGCACGGTTCGTGACAAGGCGTCACGTATCAAGAACCTGGCCAATTTTGCCCACGGTCGCGGGCTGCTCGCCTGCGCGGTTGTCGATGGCAAAAGGTGGTCGGAAACCGAATTCTCGGTCGTCAATGCGGCGGACGAACCGCCGCTCACCATGGTGTCCCGTCCGTGCTCGGCGCCCCTCTATTCGAAGGCTTCGGCGTGGCACGTGATCAAGAACGCACGCTACCCGCACAAGCATCTGCATAACGCCGCGGCGGGCCGCGGCGTTTCAGTTGTCGTGAACGTGGTCTCGGAAGAGCGGATTGGGGATGCCCAGCATGGCGATGACCTTGCCCATGGCGATGTACTGGGCGACCGACATGGCCAGCTCGATGAACTCTTCAGGGCTGAACTCGTGCATGATCTCGGCGAAGAGTTCATCGTCGATGGCATTGTGGTCGTTCCAGAAGCGGTCAGCGAACGCGAGCGCTGCCCGCTCGCGTCGCGTCAACCGCGGATCGTCGATCTCGCCGTCCATCACCGCATCGGCCAGTTCCTCCTCGACGTATTGCTCTCCCGACCGGGACAGAAAACGTCCGTTGCTTCAATAGTGGCACTCGTTGAGGCGGGCGATCCGGAGGCGGGCGATCTCCTTGGTGCGTAACTCGACCTTGCCCTTGAACCGCAACGGCGTCTCGAAGGCGAGCCACCGCTTGAAGTGCTCCGGCGCCCAGCCGAACAAACCGTGCTCGACAGGATCCGCCCCCCGATCGACCCGGGCCTGCAGCTCAGGATCGAGCTCGGGAACGCTGGAAAGGCGCGGAATCGGCAGCCGACAGTAAGGATCGGGCGTCCGTGGCGCGGTCATCGCCGCGAGCATAGGCTGAGACTCTTGCGGACACGCCATTGGCGACCTTCGATGTGGGAGACCCCGTTGCGGCCCCCCTGGACTGCCTTCAAGCGCGCCCCGACGGCATCACTGCCGAGCTGCTCCACCGTTCAGTCATCGTCAAAAATAGTATTTGCACGCTACGGGCACCACACCCGGGGCGGTTCATAACTTGACCGAGATAGCGTCGGTTCGAGATGAGTGAGTCGAGCCAACTCGAGCACAGCGGGCCTGCTGCGGCGTTCTTTGATCTCGACCGCACTCTGATCAGCGGTTCTTCTGCTTTCGTGTTTGGTGTGTCCGCGTGGCGGGCCAAGATGCTGCCGACTCGCCAATTTGTTCGGGACGCGGTTGGTGCCATTGCGTTCAAGCTGCGCGGTGACCGCGGCGGCAACGTGGCCGATGGCGTCCGCCAACGAATCCTCGGAGCGGTGACAGGTGTCGATCAGGAAAATCTGATCGGACTCAACGAGGCGATCGTACCGCGGTTACTTGGACGCGTCCGACCTGAATCCAAGAAGCTCCTGGAGATTCATCGGCGCAGCGGTCGCGCCACGTACATTGTGTCGGCCTCCCCGAAAGAACTCGTTGAACCACTCGCCAAAGCGTTGGGGATGACCGACGGCATCGGCACGATTTCCGAAGTCGTCGACGGTCTGTACACCGGCAAGCTCGCCGGCCCGTTCTGCTACGGCGCTGGCAAGGTCGACGCGATACGCGAGGTCGCCCGCCGGGAATCATTCGACCTTGGCCAGTGCTACGCCTATTCCGACTCCGTCAGCGACTTGCCGATGCTCGAAGCAGTCGGCCATCCTGTCGCGGTCAACCCTGACAAACGACTCAACGCGATCGCGATCGCGCGCGGCTGGCCCATCGTCATCTTCGCCCGCAAGACCAAGACCGTGGTTCGCCGCACCACAGCGGCTGCTGGCACAGTCGCACTCGCGGCCGGTTCCTTCGCCGCCGGTTGGCGCATGGCGCCTCGCCGCCGGTGACCAACGCCGCCAAGCCCTCGCCGCTACCTCAGCCGTCGTCAGCAGCCCCGGCCCACAACTCCGAGCCAGCGGCCGAACAGAGACAGGATCCCCGGCACAAGCGCCTTCGTTGTGTGCCGACCTGGGCTGCTGACGATCGGCGCTGTTCCGCAGGAACATTCTGGGCGTGTCCCCGACGCAGATCGCAGCACGATGCACCACGGCGGCGAACGGTGAGATCCCGATGAGAGTGGTGGTCGTGGGTGCCGGCCTTTCCGGTCTTGTTGCTGCAAGTCGCCGTCGCGACAGTGGCGACGACGTCGTCGTGCTGGAAGCACGCGACCGCGTCGGTGGCCGCCTGTGGACTGTGCACGGCCAACTCGCCGCCGACCAATTCGGCGAGTTGGGTGCCGAGACGATGTACGCCGGTCACGAACACGTGCTCGGGCTGACCCGCGAGCTCGAGCTCGACGCTGTCGCCTGCGGGTATTTCGATCCCTCCGCGCCGCCGATGTTGTTCGGGTCGCGACGGCTCAACGAACCCGAGCGGCGAGCGATCACCGGATGGCTCACGACGGCGTACACGGACTCGCCGCCCGAGCCGTTCGAGAACTTGGAGGCGTGGTCCAGCCGCGTTCACGCTCCCCGCGATGTCCGGTCCTTCCTCGTCAGCTTCGCGCAATACACGCCCGTCACATCACTCCGTCATGCCGATGCCGCCGAGTTTGCCCGGCAGCTCAGCCATGGCAGCGATTCGTACCGCATCGTCGGCGGGAATGACCTGCTCGCCAAACGGCTGGCGGAGCGCCTCGACATCCGCCTCGGTCAACGTGTTCGATTGATCGACTGGAGCGGGCCGGGCGTTCGCGTCGAGACCGACCACAACGTCTTGCAGGCCGACGCCGTCGTCGTTGCCGTACCCGGGCCGCTTACCATCGGCATCGGCTTCTGGCCAGCCCTGCCCGCGGAGAAGGTCATCGCCCTGTCGGAGCTGACCTACGGCACCGCTGCGAAGGTCATCGTGCAGTACGCCGAGCGTGACGCCGTGTCTGCGGCGGTTGGCCACGGTTGCTTCACCGACGGCACACCGCCGTGGATCGTGGAGCAGTCCGCTCACCAGTCCGGCGATGCGGTGTCCGTGTCATCGCTGCTGGGCGGCGACGCCGAGCCGGCGGTGATCGACGAATCGGTGTTTGCCGCGTTCGATGCTTCGGTGACCGCGCTCACCGGGACGGCGGTGACACGCACCGGCCAGCTGAGCCACAGCTGGACCCGCGACGAACTGACGCGCGTGGTCGTGCGCGCCCCACTCGGCGATCAACGCACTCGCGTGTTGCCTCACGTGCAGCGACCGCTCGGCGGCCGTGTGTTCTTCGCCGGCGAACACACCGACGATCGGGTGGGCCCGGGCGGACTGGAAGGTGCGACTCGGTCGGGACTGCGCGTGGCCACCGAGCTTGCGTCGGCCCACTAGTCAAAAGGCGTCGTCTCAGCAATGGTGCGAGCCGATGCGCCTGATCTGGCGCTTGCGTTTGCGGATGCGATGGCGGCGTTCGGCGCGTTCTGCTCGCTTCGCGTATTTCGGATCCGGCGCGGAATAAGGGTAGATCCGCGCGCCGCAAAGTTACGCGACGCGAGCAGAACGCGCCCCCGGCAGTGCGCTGCGGCAGTGTGCTGCGTCAGTGTGCTGCGTCAGGATTCGAACCTGCGACCGTTCGTCCACCATCACATGAGCCACCGTCCGGCTGCTAGCCCGATGACCAGGCACACTCAACGCCTCCGCAATCTGGCGGGTCGACTTCAACGTCCACCGCATCGGCGATTCCGGATCGCCCTTCGCATCAGGTTCGGCCAACGCTTCAATCGCGTCGGCCAGACCCGGATCGGCAACGACCGCCTTCTTTCGTCCCGCGCCGTTGACGGGACCGGCCCAGCACCAACACCACTGGACCGGCGCCACAGGACACAGGACAGAGCGCGCTCGGTGAGGAGAGCCGACCCGGGCGCGGCTGACCTCTGAGTAGGGGCAGTGAGAGGACCCGAAATTTACGTCGCCGCGACCAATCGCGCGGCGCTCGCGACGTGACGACGTAGATGAGTGCCGTTCGTCGAGCGAGGGCGCGTCCGCGACGGCAGTAGTCGTGGGAGACGTCAGCGGATATGGATCGTGCCGGTGTTTCCGTCGATTTCGAGCCAGGTGCCATCGGCGAGGGCGGCGATGTTGAGGACGCTCATCACGCCGGGGATCCCGAGCTCGCGGGCAACGATGGAGGCGTGGCTCTGCATGGCGCCGGTGTCGCAGACGACAGCCGCGGCCACGAGGAAGAGCGGTGTCCAGCTGGGGTCAGTGATCGCGCAGACGAGGATCTCGCCGGGCTCCAAACCTCGTGGGTCGCCTGGATCGGCGATCACCCTGGCCGGTCCGGCCGCGACTCCGCCGCTGACGGCGATGCCGCTCAACTGAGTTCCCGACGGCGGGGCTGCGCGGGTCGTGTCAGGCGGGCGCCGCACCGGCCAGGTCTGCGGGTCGGGGATGTGGCCCTCGAACCAGATCGGTGGTTCGCGGTCGTTCAGGTAGCGCTCCAGTGCGGCTCGCTCGGCGATTACGTCGGCGAACGAGGCAGGGTCGGCCACAAAGCGCTGGAGTTCGTCGATGGTGACGCAGAAGGCGAGTCGGGGATCGGTGGGCCCGCCGCGCTCGGCGGCCCGCCGGACCAGTTCGTGGAGTGCACGTCGGACGCCCAGGTTCTCCAGCACCAGGATGTCCTTGGCGCGTTCGCGGCCGACCGATCCGGCACGTGAGACGGCTGCGGCCCGAAGTACCAGGGCGCGCCGCGGCCACCGCAGGTCTCTGGTTGTCTCGGCCTCGGCGGCGGCACGATCGGCGGCTAGCCGAGTCATGGCGAGGTTGGGCGCCCGTTCGTCGGGGACGTGGCGAAGCCGGTCGATCGCCGCGAGAACCGGGCGGGGATCCATCACCCATGCCGGTGCGGCGAGCTCGTACTCGTCGTTGCCGCGATGGCCGAACCTGGCGAGGAACCGCTGGAGCGGCTCGTCGAGCGCCGTCCCGGTGATGCGGTCGCTCATCCCGTCGAGACCGGCATCGAACATGGCCATCAGCGAGGCGTCGCCGGCAACGACGCGCCCAGTGCCCACTGCTCCTGGGCGATCCGGGCCGAGTCGACGTCATCGATGCCGCTCACCAGCCGGTTGGCGAGGCCCGCCTTCAGACCGGGCCGGTCGATCACCTTGTCGAGCACGGCGCGAGGCCCGGCCGCGATCATGCTGAAGTACAGCAGCCGCTTCATGCTCGCAGCGAGGCGCTGGGGATAGTCGGCCACGAAGGCGAGCAGTTCGTCGTCGGCTGCCGTGGCGGGGTCGGGCATCGAGACCACCCACGCCTGCGCGTCGGCCCGCGCCCGGTCGAGCGGCGCCAGATCAGGATCGCGGAGGATCTTCATCAAGAAGATGGTCACGCGAGCGGTCGCGAGCAGGTTGCGGTCGCCCTTCGCCGGTCGATAAGGAGGCAGTCCCTCGACCTTGCCGAACACCTGCTCGTCGCTGGTCGTTGCGTTCATGCCGGGTGTGCGCACGCCCATGATCCGGGCGAGCGAGCCGTTGCCGTAGAGGTAGCCGCCGAACACGCCCGTCCCCAACCTGATGCCGTCGATATCGCGTGGGGTCACGAACCCGATCTCGCGGAACACCTCCATCTGCGCCCGTCCGACGTCGTCGCCCATCAGTGTGCCGCCGAGCGCCGACAGCACGTGAGGGAACACCTCGCCGGTGTTGCCACGCGTGTAGAGCGGATACCGCTCGCTCGGCTCCATGTCCGCCACCCAAATCCGATCACTGACGGCCGAACCGTCCGATCGCGACATCAACGAATCCCCGACTCACTATCGACAATGTCTGCGGCGGCGATGTCGGTGTCCTCGTCGTACGGCTCGCAGTCGTTCTCGACGACGATGCACTCCACGGGGCAGTCCTCCGCAGCATCGATGACATGGCGCTCGTTTCGTGGCAGTCCGCAGACAGAACCGGCGGCGCGCCCGGGATTGTTGCCGTCCCCGGTGCACAAGCCTTGATCGATCCACACCCTCATATCGCTACACCCACCAGACGCCGGCAACGGCGGTTCCCGAGCAAGACAGCCGTACGTCCACCCATCACAACCTCCTTGGAGCGGGTCCTCATTACGACAGACGATGAGCTCCCTAGCCGCGGGTGACACCAGGGCCACCGTGGAGATCTGAAGCTGCGCGAACACACGTTACGTTTGGTGACAGCCGACCGGCAGCCGGGTGAGGGCACGAGTCGAGAGGGGGGCGGTCCCCGAGTTGCCTAATCCTGCACCAACGGATGCTGACCGTGCCGTTGCGCGGCTGATTGCAGCTGAAGTCGAAGACGGCGCTTGTCTGCAGATCGGTATCGGAGCGATGCCGAATGCGGTGTGCTCGTTGTTGATGGAAAGCGGCGTGCGCAACCTCGGCGTTCATACCGAGATGCTCACCGACGGGATCATCGACCTTTACAAAGCCGGCATCGTGACCGGCTCGGCCAAGACGCTGTATCCAGGCAAGATCGTGTGCAGCTTCGGCCTGGTTCGCGGGCACTGTATGAGGCGATCGACGATAACCCGGACATCTCGTGCCAACCGGTCGAGTCAACGAACCTGCCGCACAACATCATGTAAAACGATCGGCTGACATCAACAACACGACCCAAATGGATCTCCCAGGGCCAGGCAGCGAGCGAGTCCAGCGGTCACCGCCACATCAGTGGGACCGGCGGGCAATTGCAGTTCGTCCGCGGGGCCTACGCGTCGAAGGGTGGCAAGTCGTTCATCTGCATGTCGTCGACATACGAACGAGCGGGTGTGCGCAAGAGCCGGGTTGTGCTGAGCCTGACGCCGGGGAACATCGCCACCGCTCCGCGCAGCGACATGATGTACGTGGTGACCGAGTTCGGCAAGATCAACCTCAAGGGGAAATCAATCCTGGAGCGGGCTACGGCGATGATCTCACTCGCGCATCCGGACTTTCGCGACGACCTCGAACGCGAAGCCCGCGAGAACGGACTGATTCCAATAACGTTCGCGTGAGAGCTCGCTCGTTCGCAAACAGCGCGCCGCTTCACGCTTGGCACACGTCACCCCCCAAAGCCGCCTCCCTGTTGGCCGACACCCCCGAAAGCGCGTCCCAGAGGCTCGCGACCGCTCAGTCCCCAAACGCCGGCTACGCAACGCGCCAGAGGCATAAGCGCGCTTTGGCGCGGTCGTGGTCGATTCTGCCTGTGGCATTCTGTGCTGGAGTTATAAGCGCTCGATAGCTCGGGCGTTCGACATGCTTCGACAGTTACAGCAACGAGCTGCCAGACCCGGATGAAGAGGTCTCAATCGGTGTAGCAGCCACGATCGGCCCACTCTGTCACCCCTGACGGGAACCCGGCACCTGAGCCACGGTGTCCTCACCGGTCGCCCGGCCGCGCCACCATGAAGCCTTTCGGCGAGCGCAACTGGTGGGCCCAAGCACGGCGGCATCGCTTCCAGCAGCGACTCGGGCTTCACGAAGCGCCGCCGCCGCCGCCCTCGCCGAGCCTGGCGAGTACATCGATTCCGATATCGAGGCCTTGCCCGTCGCCGCCGGCTCTGCGACGATGGGTCGATGACACCTCAGCTGAGCGCCGGTGCACCCGAGCTCGACGAGCTCATCATCACAATCGTCGTCGACAACGCGACCGACACACTGTCGAGCATCGACCCTGGCATTCCGCAGCGGCCCGAGATGGCGTATCTACTCGGGGGCATCCCGCCGAGCGGCCAGCACGCCGGGCACGACTGCGTCGTCGGCTTCGACCATCTCTGCGTGGCATGTCATGGCTTCTCCGCGCTCGCCACGGCCAGACGGGCGGACCGCACGGCAACGGTGCTGTTCGACGTCGGCCCCTACGGTGATGTCTGGCTGGCAAACGCCGAGCGGCTGACGATCGACCTGTCCGGCATCGATGTGCTGTTCTTGTCGCACTGGCACTGGGACCACTCCGGTGGCATCACCACCGTGGTCGCCGCGATCGCAGCGGCGCGCCGGAGTGCCGGTCGTGCGCCGCTCGTTGTCGACGTCCACCCTGACCGGCCTGACCAGCGCGGGATCCTCACACCGTTCAACATCTTCGCGATGCTGCCGCCGGAGCCAACCATTGACGCGATCGAGGCTGCCGGCGGTCGAGTCGCCGCCCAAGCCGAGTTGCACGAAGTTGACGATCTCTTTCTCTCCAGCGGCGACATCCCGCGCCTGACCAGCTACGAGACCGGCCTGCCAGGACACCACAGCTGGCGCGGCGATCAGGTAACGCTCGATCCCGGTATCCACGACGAGCGCTTCCTCGCTGCCAACGTTCGGGGCCGGGGAACAACGGTGCTCACCGCGTGTTCGCACGCCGGTGTGGTCAACGTAGGCCTCGAGGCACGGCGGCTTCTTCCGGATCAACCGGTCGACGTCCTGCTCGGCGGCTACCACCTGGCGGGCGCAGCCGTCGAGGACCGCATCGCTCCGACCGTGCGCGACCTCAAAGAACTCGTCGTCCCTCGCATCGTTGCACCAGGGCACTGCACCGGCTGGCGAGCCGCCGCCGCACTCGTGAACGCATTCAGTCCGACCGGCTGCGCTCCGAGCGTCGTCGGCACCCGCTACTTGCTCAACGCCTCCTAGATCGGCGACGAGAGATCTGGCCTCGACAGCATGTGCGCGGCCGCGTGGCGCTGGGGATCACCTGCTGTGGAAGACGGGCGCGTCTCGGCCGGCTTCGTCGACTCCCTACCCGCGCGATCTCGCTCAGCGGAAACCGTCCGCGACCGCAGCTCTGGGACGCCCCGACGCGCCTACTCGGCGCTTACTCGGATGGGTGCGCGAACGTGTGGTTTGCGCTGCATGTTCTGTGTCCACTCTGGCAGCAGAGCGAACGTGATCGGACATGCCAGAGTCCGACTTGACAGCCGAACCTGGCGACGCAGCAGCGTGGGGCTGTGTAGTTCGTGTCAGCCGAGGCTCAGCCGTTCGACGGGTTGTCCGGTCAGTTCGGCTCGAAATCCTTGTCGACGTGCAACACGGTGAGCTGTGACAACTCCGCGGACCGCCCGATCGATGCCGGATCGCGGCCGATGCCCTCACAGACCAGGTCCAGCTGCACGGTCATCGACCGGAACGCCTCCGGCAAGCTGCTCGTCGTCGCGAACGCACTCCATGTGTCGCCCATGCCGCGCCGCGAGCGCCATCGTGCGCGGCGAGTGCCCACCCAACATCAGCGGGACCCTGCCAGGTCGAGGGCCACGTGTAGATGAGATGCTCATCGGGGCAGAGCCGGAATGAGGATTGTGTCGTCCTGATGAATGATGTGGTGGATGCCGTTTGTCCATTCGTTGGCGGCGACGATTTGGTATACCGTGATGCCATGGGCGGCGGCGATACCGAGCAGCGTGACATCCGCATCATCGACGCCGCCACCGGCGTCCGCAAACTCACCCTCAACCCCAACATCGACTACCAACCCACCGGCGCCCCCAAAGGCCAAACCCACCCCAAAAAATGAACCAGCCCGAACCCCGTTGAGGGTTCGGACCGTTTCCTATCTCCTGAGAGATCACAATGGCGCCCCCGGCAGTGTGCTGCGCCAGGACATCGGAAACACATCTGTCAGGACATAGGAAACTCGATGTCGCGAGACATCGCGGACACTCGAGGGTCGCCGCGATGACGGTGGCGGATGTCCAAAGCGCGTCTGGTGATCACTGCTGTCATTGTCGAGGGTCGTTCCCAAGCCGAGGTCGCTCGTGCCTACAACGTGTCCAAAGGCTGGGTCAGCGAGCTCGTCGCCCGATACCGAACAGACGGCGAGGAAGCCTTCCAACCGCGCTCACGCCGACCACACATCACCGAACGCGACCCCAACGGCGACGATCGAACTGATCACCGACACGCGCCTCAAACTCACTGCGCAAGGCCTCGACGCCGGCCCGGACACGATTGCCTGGCACCTCCAACACCATCACCACATCACTGTCTCCGTGTCCACGATCGCACGCACCCTGACCCGCCACCAGCTCGTCACCCCCGAACCAGTCAAGCGACCGAAGTCGTCCTACATCCGCTTCCAAGCCGAACAACCGAACGAGACCTGGCAGTCCGACTTCACCCACTACCCCCTCGCCACAGCCGTCGACGTCGAGATCCTGACCTGGCTCGACGACCACTCCCGCACCGCACTCTCTGTCACCGCCCACCTACGCGTCACCGGCCGCATCGTGCGCGACACGTTCCGCGCCACCACCGCTGAGCACGGCATTCCCGCTTCCACACTGACCGACAGCGGCATGGTCTACACCACCCGCTTCGCCGGCGGACACGGCGGCCGCAACGCCTTCGAAGCCGAACTCGTCCGCCTCCACATCACCCAGAAGAACTCCCGACCCAACCACCCCACCACCTGCGGAAAAGTCGAACGCTTCCAACAAACAATGAAGAAATGGCTCCGCGCCCAACCCGCGCAACCCTCCACCATCGCCGGACTACAAGCACTCCTGGACCGGTTCGTCGACGAATACTACCATCGCCGCCCACACCGCTCACTCCCACACCGAGCCACACCGAGCCACCCCCAACGTCGCCTACACCACCCGCCCCAAAGCCACACCGACCACCACCACCACCAACCCCCACCACCGCGTCCGCCACGACCGCATCGACGACTCCGGCGTCGTCACCCTGCGCCACAACGGACGACTCCACCACATCGGCATCGGACGAACCCACGCCCGTAGCCGCATCATCCTCCTCGCCCACGACCTCGACATCCGCATCATCGACGCCGCCACCGGCGAACTCCTCCGCAAACTCACCCTCAACCCCAACATCGACTACCAACCCACCCGCGCCCCCAAAGGCCCAACCCACCCCAAAAAATGAACCAGCCCGAACCCCGTTGAGGATTCGGACCGTTTCCTATCTCCTGAGAGATCACATGGCGCCCCCGGCAGGATTCGAACCTGCGACCGTCGGATTAGAAGTCCGATGCTCTATCCAGCTGAGCTACAGAGGCGTATGTGCCGCCAAGTCTGGCAGTTCCTCCACCGAATCGGCGCTGCGTTCGGAGACGGGCTACACGTTCGCGGTGGGCAGGATGCGTCTCAAGTAGTCGAGCGCCGTGATCACGCTCATCTGGCGCATCTGCTCGCGCTGGCCGGGAAGCCGGGCGGTGGTCGTGTGCACCTCGTCGCCGATCACCACTGCGATGCAGAGCGTGCCGACCGGCGCGCCGTCCTGCTCGGTCGGGCCGGCCACACCCGTGAGAGCCATACCCAAGGTGCCTCCGAGAACCCGGCGGGCGCCGAGCGCCATCTCGGTCGCGGCCGATTCACTGACGACAGGACCCCGCGTGACATCGAGCAGATCGAACTTGACTTCGCTCGCATACGACACGATGCTGCCGCGCAGCACGTCGCTCGCCCCCGCAATGCCCGTGAGGCGAGCGGCCACCAAGCCGCCGGTGACCGACTCGGCCAAGGCGAGTGTGAGCCCGCGCTCGCGCAACATCTGCAGCACGACGGATTCCATCGTGTCGTCGTCGAAGCCGAAGACGTGCTGGCCGACGACGGCGTGCACCCGCGCCGACCACTCGTCGAGTACGAGCGCTGCGGCTTGGGCCGTCGCGGCTTTAGCGGTGAGGCGAACCTTGAGCCCCTCCCACCCGCTCGCGAGGAACGCCAGCGTCGGATTGCCGAGCGTCTCCAGTTCGGCGATGATCGGGTCGAGCCGCTCGTTGAGGCCGCTCTCGCTTTCACCCCACGTCCGCAGCGTGCGGCTGGCGATGACGGCCACTTCTCCGCTGCGCCGATGGAGATCCGCCAAGATCGCCCGCTCGAGCATCTCCTTCATCTCGTGGGGAACGCCGGGCACCGCGTACAGCACTTTGTCCACGCCGTCGATGCGCACCGGACAGATCAGGCCGGGCGCGGTGCCGCGGGTCTGGGCGATCACCGTCGCGCCAACGGGAACCATTGCCTGACGAAGATTGTTCTCGGCCATGTAACGACCACGAGCCGTGAACATCTCCCTGATCCGGTCCGCCACGTCGTCGTGGATCTCGAGCTGTACCCCCATGACCGCCGCGATGGCTTCGCGGGTCAGGTCGTCGTGCGTCGGTCCGAGTCCACCACAAACGATGACCGCGTCGGCGTCGGCGAGCGAGCGCCGCAACGCCGACTCGACCCGGCCGAGGTTGTCACCGACCTTGATCTGGAGCAGAGAATCGAAGCCGTGCGCGGCGAGCTGCTCGCCGATCCACGACGAGTTCGTGTCGACGATCTGGCCGAGCAGCAGCTCGGTGCCGACGGCGACGACGTCAACTCGCATGGGCCATCCGCGACATCGCGTTGTTGCGATGGGCGCGCCACATGTACTGGCCGAAGCTGATCAGTGCGAGCACGACCGACACCCACAGCAGACTCTTCCAGCTCCACGTCGCGCGCAGGGCCGTCAGCGGAGCGATGGCCAACGCCACCGACAACTGTTGAGCGATGGTCTTCCACTTCGCGATCTTGCTCGCGGGGACGCTGACACCCCTCGTCCCGACGAACACCCGGTACAGGCTCATCGTGAACTCGCGGGCGAAGATGATGATCACCGGTAGCCACCAAAAGACGTTCCGGTCGATCAGGGTGATCATCGCGAGCAGGACCAGAAATTTGTCGGCGAGCGGATCCACGAACGCGCCGAAGTTGGTGCTGCCATGACGGCGAGCGAGATACCCGTCGATGCCATCGCTGACGCACAGCAGGAACCAGGCGCCCAGCGCGATCCAGCTTCCCGCCCGGTCCTCGGGGATGAGGATGAACATGACCGGCGAGATGAACATTCGAGCGACGGTCACGAGATTCGCCCACGTGGCAATCGCTGTGGGATCGACGGACACTAGTGAACCTCTGCCGCGCCAGCTGCAACGAGGTCAGGGCCGAGTGCGTTCACGATCGACACGTCGTGGAACTCGCCGGCGGCGAGGCCGTCTGCGACGTGGATGACACCATCGATCTCGGGAGCCTCACGCTGGCTCCGAGCGACACCGCGTTCGTCGACCAGCACTCGCAGGGTCTCGCCGATGAGGTCGTCGCGACGCTTCGCCGTAATCGCGTCCTGCAGTTCGCGAAGTTCGGCCAGGCGCTCGTTCATGAGATCGCCGTCGACGGCGCCGTCGAGGCCGAGGGCGTAGGTGCCCTCCTCCGGGCTGTATGCGAAGAAACCGCACCAATCGAGCTGGGCCGACTCGATGAAGTCGAGCAGCTGATCGTGATCAGCCTCTGTCTCACCCGGGTAGCCGACGATGAAGTTGCTGCGGAATGCAGCGGTCGGCTCTCGCGAACGGATGTCGTTGATCCGGCGCAGGAAGCGGTCGCCGTCGCCCCAGCGGCGCATGCGTCGCAGCAACGGCTTGCTGACATGCTGCAGCGACAGATCGAAGTAGGCAACACCCGTGTCGCAGATGGCGTCGATGAGCGCGTCGCTGAGGTCACTGGGGTAGAGGTAGAGCAGCCGGACCCAATCGGTTTGTGCGGCGACGGCCTTCACCAGCCCGACGATGGAACCTGCGCCGAGCTCGTCGGGGCGGTCCTTGCCGTAGCTGGCGAGGTCCTGCGCGACGAGCACGATCTCGCGGACCTGTAGTTGCTCCACCTCGGCGAGGATCGAACCGATGTCGCGACTGCGCTGCGGACCGCGAAACGATGGGATCGCACAGAACCCGCACGACCGGTCGCAGCCCTCCGCAATCTTCACATACGCCCACGGCGCGGTCGATTTCGGCCGGGGAAGGTTGAGCAGGTCGAATGTCGGCACCGGGGCTGAGCCGACGGGGATCAATTTGCGCGACGACTGCTCGAGCACGTTGACGGAGACACCGAACCCCGCCACCTGGTCGACCTCTGGCAACGCTGTCGCGAGTTCGTCACCGTACCGCTCGGCCATGCATCCGGTGACAACGAGGCGAGCGCCGTCGCGGCGCCGTTCGTCCAACGCGAGGATGGTGTCGATCGACTCCTGGCGGGCCTCGCCGATGAACGCGCAGGTGTTGACCACGACGAGGTCGGCAATGCCCGGATCGTCGGTGGCAACCATCCCGTCGGCCACGAGGGTGCCCACCAGCTTGTCGGAGTCGACCTGGTTCTTTGGACAGCCAAGCGTTTCGATGTAGAACCGTTTTGCCACGGCCACTGAGCCTACCGACTCAGAGCCGATGGAGGCGGAGACCGCGGTTGGGCTACCGGGTCGTGACCAGTCAGCCGTTGCCGCTCAGCCGTTGCCGCTCAGCAGCTCGTATTCCTCGACCGTCATCAGTACTGCTCTCGCCTTGGACCCCTCACTCGGCCCGACGACACCGCCCTGCTCGAGCAGATCCATGATTCGCCCGGCCCTCGCGAAACCGATCTTGAGCTTGCGTTGGAGCATCGACGTAGAGCCGAGCTGGCTGCGAACAACGAGCTCCATCGCCTGGCGCCGAAGGTCGTCGTCGTCCTCGTCGCCATTGGAGCCAAAGCTCGAGCCGCCCCCACTGCTGTTGGTGAACAGTCCGCCATTCCCACCGCCGTTGTCGTCGCCCTCGACGCCGGACACATAGGTCACCTCCGGGGCCTGACGCCGCCAGTGGCCGACGATCTTGCGGACCTCCTCCTCGCTGACGAAGGACCCCTGGATGCGTTGGGCGACGTTGGAGTTGCCGGGCAGGAGCAGCATGTCGCCCTTGCCGACAAGCTTTTCAGCACCCGGCTGATCGAGGATAACCCGGCTGTCGGTGAGGCTGCTGACGGCGAACGCCATCCGGGCCGGCACGTTGGCCTTGATCACGCCGGTGATCACGTTCACGCTCGGGCGTTGCGTCGCGATGATCAAGTGGATGCCGACGGCGCGCGCCTTTTGGGCGATGCGGGTGATGCACTCTTCGACATCGCGGGCTGCCACCATCATCAAGTCGTTGAGCTCGTCGACGACCACGACGATGTAGGGCATCCGTTCCGGTTCTTTCTCCGATGCCGCCCCTGGCTCTCGCTGCAGCTCACCGCGATCGAACGCTGCGTTGTATCCGGTGATGTCGCGGAAGCCGACCTCGAACAGCACGTCGTAGCGGCGGTCCATCTCCTTGCACGCCCAGCCCAACGCGTTCGCGGCCTTCTTCGGGTTCGTGACCGGCTGGGTGAGCAGATGCGGCAGGCGGTTGTACTGGCCCATCTCGACCTGCTTCGGGTCGATCAGGATCAGCCGCACCTGATCGGGCGTCGCCCGCATCAACATCGACGAGATGATGCAGTTGATACCACTCGACTTACCGGCGCCCGTCGCCCCGGCGATGAGCAGATGAGGCGTCGTCGCGAGATTGAGGAACACCGATCGGCCGGCGATGTCCTTGCCGATCGCGACATCGAGCGGATGCGAGGCGGCCTTGGCCTCGCTGGAGCCCATGATGTCGCCGAGCGACACGAGCTGACGAGTGTGGTTCGGCACCTCGACACCGATGGCCGAACGTCCGGGGATCGGGGCGAGGATGCGGACATCGATGGCTGCCATCGCATAGGCGATGTCGCGGTTGAGGCTCGTGACCCGCGCAACCTTGACACCACTGCCGAGCTCGAGTTCGTAGCGGGTGACCGTCGGGCCGACTGTCATCCCGACGAGCTTGGTCTCGACGCCGTGTGAATTGAGTGACTCGACGAGCGTGCGGCCCCGTGCCTCGACTTCGGCCTTGTTGACGGTCTGCACACCGGAGCGAGTGAGCAACGACGCCGGCGGAAGGGTCCACTGACCTTTCTTCGCGCCGGGACCGAGCTCGAGTTCGCCCTGCTCGCCCGGCAGGGCCAGCGCAGCATCCGACGACGCGGGCGGCAGGGCCTTCTTGAAACGCTGCTTGGCTGTCGGAGGATCCACTTCCTCGGCGTCGGCGTCGTAGATCTGCAGGGCAAGGCTCGAGCCGGCTCCCAGTTCTGGGTGACGGTCGCGCGACAGCGTCGACATGTCGCCGACGGCGCGCCGTGCGGCGCGGCCGACGGGCATGGTGAGCACCGTGATCGACCGGTGGACCCTGATGTACAGCGAACGCACGCTTTGATTGGAGATCAGCAGTACGCCCGCCAACCCGATCGCAACGAGCACCACGACCCCACCGATGGTGCCGATGAGGGACCTCGTCGGGACGCCGATGATGGCGCCGAACCATCCACCAGCGCGCTTGAGCGTTGCGGTGTGCAGGGTGATACCGGTATGCGGCTCGCGAATGATGTGCAGCAGGCCGAGACCGGCGAACCCGATCGCGCCCCAGCCGGCGATGAGACGGACGCGATGGCCGCTACGGCTCTGGCGCACGAGGGCCAGACCGACGGCGACCAATGTGACGGGCACGACGAACCGGCCGAGACCGGTGAGCCAGCCGAGCAGCCCGTCGACGGCCCGACCAAGGATGCCGGCCAGCTTGAAATAGGTCGCAAGGCCGACGAGCACGCCACCGGCGATGAATGCGATGCCGATGAATTCGTGCTCGCGACCATCGACGGCGGAGCGTAGATCGGCGCGGGCCTGACCACCCCGCCGCATCGGCACGGTGGAGTCGGTCGACTTGGTCGCCAGAACGCGCGACGACTGATTCTTGGGCGCGCCGACGCGCGACGTGCCCGTCGTTCGGGTCGGAGCTGCCTTTCGGGGCTTGCTACCCCACGTTGCCATAGGTGATCAAACGTAGCAAGGGGGCGCGCGATCCCGGCGCCATCCCTTATGACTGACCCGCTCCGAGAAGCTGATCGGTACCCAGGATTGCACCGTCGGCGCGCAGGTAGACTTTGAACTCGGCACCCTGCGACGAGCCGACGGTGACGCTGTTCTCGACGCCGCCAACCGGACGCCCGACCACCGAGAACAACAGTGGGCTGGAGTCAGGAAGCTGTCTGACGACACCCGCCAACACGCGGGTCGGATCGAAGTCGATGTCACGCTGTGCGAACGTGGGGCCGCTCGCTGCCAGCGCGGGTGACGGCGCCGCCAATTTCCCGGCAGCAAAGACATAGGCCACCGCCTGCGTTGCGTTGGACGTCGCGACGAACACATTGACGAGGGTCGGCGTCGCATTGACCTCGAAATACTGTTGCGGGCCACCGAGCTCAGCCTCGAGGGCCGAGACCGCTACGCCGATCTGATCGACCAGCAACGGCGGATGTCCGATCGGAACCGGCGCAACGGTCGTCGCTGCCGATGACGCCGTCGAGTCCGAGCAGGCCGCCATCATCGCCATCGCCATCGCCACCGCCATCGTCGCGAACCGGGCGGGCCGGGCGGGCCGGGCGGGCCCGGCGAGCGGGCCACGGCGGATCACGTCGTTTGCCGAGCGCGCCACGATTACGCCTCCATCACCACCGGCACGATCATCGGCCTCCGCTTGGTTCGTTCGCTGACGAACTTTCCGGCGGCCTTGCGGACGTCGCGCTCCAACGCGTCGACGTTGCGTTCGCCTTTGGCGAGCGCGGCCTCGACGGCTGCGGCGACGCGGTCGCAGGCCTCGTCGAGCAGGTCCTCGGCTTCGGGCGCGTAGACCCAGCCGCGGGTGATGATCTCCGGTCCGGTCAGCACCTTGCCGGACACGATGTCGACGGTCACCACCACGACCACGACGCCCTCCTCTGCGAGCACCTTGCGGTCGCGCAGTACACCCTGGCCGACATCGCCGACGATGCCGTCGACGTACAGATAGCCGGCCGGCACCCGTGCGCTGATTTCGATGGTGTCGTCGCCGATCGACAACACGTCCCCGTCCTCGCAGACCAACACGTTCTGCGGCCGCACACCCATGACCACCCCGAGCTTGGAGTTGGCGACAAGGTGGCGGTACTCGCCGTGAATCGGCACGTACCACTCCGGCTGGAGGATCGAGAGGTACGTCTTCAGCTCGTCAGCCTGGGCGTGGCCCGTTGCGTGCACGTCGGCGATGCCGCTGTGGACCACGTCAACGCCGGCCCGGAGCAAACCGTCGATGACCCGATTGACGTTGCTCTCGTTGCCGGGGATCGCGTGGCTTGACAAGATGACGGTGTCGTTGTCGCCGACCTTGACCCACCGGTTCTCGCCGCGTGCCAACAGACCGAGCGCTGACATCGGCTCACCCTGCGAACCGGTCGAGACGATGCAGACCTTTCCAGGCGGGTACTTGTCCGCTTCGTCGATGTCGATCAGCGACGCATCGGGGATCGACAAGATGCCGAGTTCGCGCCCGAGGCGAACGTTCTTCTTGATACTCAGACCGAGTGTTGCGACAACGCGGCCATTGGCGATCGCAGCGTCTGCGATCTGCTGGATCCGATGGAGATGGCTGGCGAAGCTGGCGGTGATGATCCTCCGCCCGGCGTGCTCGGAGAAGATGTTGCGAAGCGCCACCCCGACCGATTTCTCGCTCGGCGAGTGGCCCTTTTCCTCCGAGTTCGTGCTGTCGGCGAGGAGCAGCCGGATGCCTTCGTTCGACGCGATCGAGCCGAGCCGGGCGAGATCCGTTCGCCGGCCATCGACGGGGGTGAGATCGAGCTTGAAGTCGCCGGAGTGCACGACGACGCCCTGCGGGGTGTGCACGACGATGGCATGGGCGTGGGGAACGCTGTGCGTCACCGGGATGAACTCGACATCGAACGGGCCGATCATCCGCCGCTCGCCGTCCTTGACGACGACGAGCTCGGTCCGCCCGAGCAGGCCGGCCTCCTCGATCCGGTTGCGGGCGAGGCCAAGCGTGACCGCCGAGCCGAAGATCGGAAAACTCAGCTCACGGAGCAGGTACTGCAACCCGCCGACGTGGTCCTCGTGGCCATGGGTGGCTACGCAGCCGACGACGCGATCCTTGTTCTCGCGCAGCCACGTGAAGTCCGGCAGCACGAGGTCGATGCCGTGCATGTCGGCATCGGGGAACATCAGACCACAGTCGATCAGCAGGACCTGATTGTCCTGATCGATCGCCATGCAGTTGCGGCCGATCTCGCCGAGACCGCCGAGAAAGATGATCTTGACGGGAGCGGTCACGACTTAACGGCTTGGGCGAAGGGGAAAATCATCTCTCCATCGTTGCAGGTTGGCCCACACTTCGGGGGCTCGCTGGTCGACAAACGCCGGGGCATCCCCCATCGGGAGCCGGGCCTGACCGACCTGAATGCCGAGATGACGCATCATCGCCTTCGAAGGGAGTGGGTTCGGCGCGTCATCGCCGGTCTCGAACGCAAAGCTCTCGAGCATCCGGCTGTTCACGAGGCGGGCGCCGGCCGTATCGCCCTTGTCCCACAGATCGAACATCTGCTGATGGTCGTCACCGGTCCAGTGCGTCGCCACGCCGACGGTGCCGACGATGCCGGTCGCCATCAAGGGCAGCGTCATCGAGTCATCGCCGCTGTAGACCTCGACACCGTCGGGCGCGCCGGCGATCAGGGCCGCTGTTTCGCCCGGATTCGCGGCCGCATCTTTCAGGGCGACGATGTTGGGCACCTCGCGGAACAACCGCAGCAGCGTGGACGTGAGGATCTTGCGGCCGGTGCGGGCCGGGATGTCGTACACCATCATCGCCAGATCGCTGGCACCGGCCATCGCCCGCAGATGAGCCTCGATGCCGGCCTGCGAGGGGCGGTTGTAATAGGGGCACAGGCCGAGCACGCCGGCGGCGCCGAGCGCGGCCGCCTCCTTGGTCAGATGCACAGAGTGTGCCGTGTCGTTGGTTCCGCTCCCGGCGATGACAGGAATGGTGACCGCCTCGATGACCGCAGCAAACAGCGACAGCCGCTCGTCGTCGGTGAGCACCGGCGCCTCGCCGGTGGTGCCGGCGACGACGAGCCCGTCGTTGCCGTGGTCCTGCAGATACCTGGCGAGTTGCTGGGCGACATCGAGGTTCAGCGACCCGTCGTCGTTGAACGGCGTCACCATCGCAGTGAGTACACGGCCGAAGCGGGCCATCAGAACGTTCCTTTCTTCACACGATCGATCCCCTGGGTGGGAATCGGATCTCGACGCAGTTCCATCCACACATCTTGGTAGCTCGCGCGCTCCCCATCGTAGTCGGCTCAGTCGCCCCGTCTCCCCCACATCAGGATTCGCCGGAACGGGAAGAAGTACGGCACGTGCTCGCCGATCACCTCGATCAGTCGGTTCTCGTAGGCGTTCACGAACGCAGCGAACATGTCGGCGTCGAGCCGGCGTTGGAAGCGCGTCAGCGTGGTGCCCCGGACCCAATCGACGACGCTGCGGCTGCTTGCCAGCACGTGCGGATAGACCTGCAGCCGGACGTGCTGGTCCGTGAAACCGAGCTCGTACAGCAACGCCGCGTATTGTTCGGGCTCCAACACGTTGTCTTCGACAGGATCGCCAGGCGGACCATCGGCACCGAACGCCGACAGGAACGGCTCGCGATGGGCGATCTCGCCGGCCACCGTGTGCGATGCCATGTTCGCATTGGCGGGAACCTGCACCGCGAGCTGGCCACCCGGCTTGATCGCTGCTGTCCAGCGCCGCAGCACCGTTGGATGGTCGGGCACCCACTGCAGCGACGCATTCGCGAGCACGAGATCGAACGCCGCGGCGGCCGTCCATGTGCCGATGTCGCCGAATTCGAAGCTGACTCCGTCGCGGACGTGTTCGCCGCTGTCGACCAACATCGACTCGGAGTTGTCGATGCCCACCATCGCCCGCGTGCCCAGCAGATCGGCGGCAAGACGCGTCAGTTCACCGGGGCCGCAGCCAAGGTCGACCGCGGACTCCACGGGGGCGTCGAGCAGGGCGAGCAGGTCATGGAACGGCTGGCGCCGCTCGCCGGCAAACTTGCGGTATGTCGCTGGATCCCAGGCGTCGGACATACCTCCAGCCACCCGGCGAGGTCATTCGCCGGCGACGGGCACTGCATGCTCGGCTTGGTCCGCATCGAGCGCGAAGGCGTTGTACTCCTCGCCGGTGTCGACCCAATCCTCGAACTGGATGACGTTCATCTCCTCGAACCGACGGCGGAGCCACTTGTCGTTGCGATCGAGCAGGCCGAGCTTTTTGCAGTTCGGAACGATCTTGCTGAACAGCATCGTCTGGAACATGCCACGGGTCGGGTCGTTGAGAACGACCGGCATGATGTCTTTCATGTTGACACCCTGGCGTTCCCACACCTCCTGCTGCATGAAACGGTCACGCATTCGCACGGCGGCTTCGAACGCGAACTCCTGCCGATCCTTCATCTCGGCATCGGTCATGCCGTCGTAGACCTCTTTCAGGCTCAACACGCCGAACGCCACGTGGCGGGCTTCGTCGCTCATCACATAACGCAGGAGCTGCTTGAGCAGCGGTTCGGTGGTGGTCTGGTGCAGGAAGCCGAACGCCGCGAGGGCGAGCCCCTCGACCATCACCTGCATGCCGAGGTAGGTCATGTCCCACCGGCTGTCGTTGATGATGTCGTCGAGCAGCATCCGCAGATGGGCGTTGACCTGATAACTGCCGCCGAGCTTTTCGTTCAAGTACCGGGCGAACACCTCGACGTGACGGGCTTCGTCGACGACCTGGGTACTCGCATACAGCTTGGCGTCGTACCACGGCACGGTCTCGACGATCTTGGCGGTGCAGATCAGCGCGCCCTGCTCGCCGTGCAGGAACTGGCTGAGTTGCCAGTTGCGGCCTTCGATCCCGAAATTGAGCCATTCCTTCTCACCCCACTTGGCGACCGGCGTGTCGGCATAGAGGCTGGCGTCGAATCCGGTACCGAGGATCGCCTGGTCGGCGGCGAGGGTGCGTTCGATATCGACATCGGTCGTCCACGGCAGGTCGGTGGTGGCGTTCCACTGGCCGACCTTGGCCTTCTCGTACAGCTTGCGAAGCGCTGGGCGGCTGAGGCTGTAGTCCCACGTGAAGATCGAGTCGGCGTTGTTCTTGACGATGTGCTCGACCTCGTTGGGGTCGGTGTTGGGGATCGCGAGGATCGCGTCGATGTCGTTGATCTCGTTGCGGCCGAGGATGGTTTCGTTGTCGTTGTGCACGATGGTCATGAGGAGGCTCCTGTGTCTACTGAGGTTTGGAAGGCGGGAAGGATGTGGGTCTGGATGAACAGCCGAGCCGATTCCGCATCGCCGAGATCGACGTGCTCGGACGGCGCCAGGAAGTACGAGATGACGAGCCGGGCGAGGATGTCGACGAGGCGGGCGCTCTGATCGCGGCCGAGGTACTGATCGATCAGCGGGGCGAGGAACAGCGAAGCCATCCGGATGATGCGCGGCAGGCCCTGAACGGTCAGGTGCGCAAGCGTGTCGCCCGGCTCCGACATCAGCATGATCGCGAGGTGCTCGTCCGCACGCAGTTCTTGCGTTGCGACAACGACCGTGCGCACGACGATGTCCTCGAGATCGGTCGCGCCGATGACACCGAGCTTCAACTCGGTGAAGAACTCCTCCATCTCACGGACGCGCAAGGCGTCGAACACGACGTCCTTGCCGCCTGGGAACATGCGGTACAGCGTCGCCCGGGACACGCCGGCCTCGGCCGCGATGTCGTCGATACCGACCTTGGCGATGCCCCACCGCTCGCAACACAGCTTGGTGGCGTCGAGGATTCGGGTTTCAGCCGGAGTCACAGTCTGAGACACTAAGACGAATCCGTCTCATTGTCAATGGCGGGTCTGCGCAATGCTTCCCGGCCGGGCTCAGAGCCGGCCGGCTTCGACGATCCGCTTCAGGAAGGCTTGCGTGCGTTCTTCGCGAGGGTTGCCGAAGATCTGGTCCGGCGGGCCCTCCTCCAGGATCACGCCTTCGTGCAAGAAGCAGACCTTCGAAGCGACTTCGCGCGCGAAGTTCATCTCGTGGGTCGCAAGCATCATCGTCATGCCCTCGGCAGCGAGATCGCGCACGATGTTGAGCACCTCGGCGACGAGCTCGGGGTCGAGCGCCGAGGTGATCTCGTCGAGCAGCATCAGCTTCGGTTGCATCGCCAGGGCGCGCACGATCGCAACCCGTTGCTGCTGACCGCCGGAGAGCCGATCGGGAAAGTCCTCGGCCTTGGCCGCAAGGCCGATTCGGTTCAGCAGTGTCATCGCGCGGTCGTGGGCTTGGTCCGCGTCGAGCCCCAGCACCTTGCGTGGAGCGAGCGTGACGTTGTCGATCACGTTCATGTGCGGGAACAGATTGAAACTCTGGAAGACGATGCCGACTTCTTGGCGCAACGCGTCGACGTCGATGCCCCGCCCGCTCACCCGATCGCCGTCGAGGTGGATGGCCCCACCGTCGATCTCTTCGAGCGCGTTGATGCAGC
>JANYKS010000051.1 GCA_025358125.1 Actinomycetes bacterium | reverse complement strand
GCCCGCGTCGCGATCGGCGCAGTGGTCCTTCTCCTGGCCTCGGCGATGGTCATCGCCGCCGACTCCACCCTCGCCAGCGGCCGACCACGGCGGCCGTGGTGGCGGCCGATGGCCATCGACGGAGTCGGCGTCGGCGCGCTCGGCGTCGGCGCGCTCGCGCTCGGCCGGGGCGACGCGACCCCGTCGTCGCTCGTCGCCAACGGCGATCCGCTTCTCGCCACCCTTCCCCTGCTGGCGGCGGTCACGGCTGGATGGCTGGCGATTCGTATTGTCCCGCTGTTGATCGCAACCGCGGCGCGCCTCATCGGTGACCGCGCACCACTGTCGAGGGCTGCGCTCGGTGAGGTCGCCCGCCGGCCGATCGTTCCGCTTGCGACCGCCGGATTCCTCGCGGCCGCGACCACCTTGGGTGTGTTCTCGCTCGGCTACCGCTCCACTCTCCGCGCCGGGGCCCACGACCAGGCGGCGTTCAGCATTCCCTTCGACATCAGCCTCACGGGTGGCCACGCGCTCGTTCGTCCGCCATCGATCGAACCCGCCGGCGGCTGGTCGGCGCTCGCGCCGAACGTCCGCAGCACCGACGTCCTCCGGCGCGGTGTCACCGTCCACAGCTCACAACTCACCAGCGACACCGTGACCGTCGTCGGTCTCGATCCGTCGACGCTCTCGCTCCTGCGCGGTTGGCGCAGCGACTTCGGGCAATCACCGACGGAGTTGGGCAAGCTCATCACCGCCGACGGGCAGATGCCACCGCTCGGTACCGAAATTCCAGGCGACGCGACCTCGCTCGCCGTCGTCGGCAAGGGCGCGTTCGACAACACCGACATCACGGTTGTCATCGCCCGCGCGGACGGCACATGGCACGAGGACGCAGCGACCTACGCAGCCCAGCAGCCGGACGCGCTTACCGTCACGCTCGAACACGGCGACGCCGGCGGGCGCCTGATCGGCTTCCGGTTCGCGCAGCCGAGCCGGGCGGCGCAACTCACCCAACACCGAATCGGCGAGGGTGAGACCTCCGCTGCCAGCTTCACTGCGGAGATCACATTGACCGCGGTCAACGCAATGACCTCAGCGGGCTCCCCCGGCCGGCCGCTGCCCATCGACTGGCGCGGCTTGCGTTCAGATGTCGCCAGCCTCACCGCAACCGGTGACGGGCTGGATGTCGCCGTGACACTGCAGGGCTTCACCGCCCTCGTCGTGCCGGAGACGGGATCATCGTTCACGACGCTCCCGGCCGTCGTGGACCCAACGACTGGCGCAGCGGCGCAGAACGGGGTCGTGACGATCGACCTTCCGGCAGGCGGCCGCCGCTACCTGCGCGTGGTTGGTGTCGCAATCCGCTTCCCCGGGGCGCCGGCACAGTTCGCAATCGTCGATCGTACGCTCGCCCAGCCGTCGTTCGATCTTCTCGAGCCGGGATTCGGAACGGCGAACGAGGTCTGGCTGGCCGTTGACGCCGACCACGAGGCATCGCTGGCAACGGCGCTCGGCCAGGCGCCGTACACCGATCTCGTCGTCGCCCGCCGACACACCCTCGAAGAAGCGCTTCGGACCGATCCGCTGGCTGAGTACACCCTCGGTTTGTTCGCGGTGGCCGCACTCATCGCCGCGGTCCTCGCCGTGGCAGCCGTCTATCTGTCGGCGATCACCGACGCGGCGGAAAACTCACCACTTCATCGTGCGCTCGCGGCAGAGGGCGTGGCCCCGCGGTCGCTCAGCCGGATGGTCCGTACAAGCAGTATCGCCATCGCGATCTGTTCAATCGGTCTCGGTGCCGCCGGTGCGCTGGCGTTCCTGCGCCTCGTGACGCGGGTTATCACGGTGACCGCGACCTCAACGGTGCCCGTGCCGCCGCTCGTTGCCCGACTGCCGAGCGGTGTGCTGCTCGTCGCACTCGCAGCCCTCTTCGTAACGTGCCTCGTTGCTGGGACCGTCGCAGCGCGAGAAGCCCGCCGAGCCGCTCAAGGCGATCTGCTGCGGGAGTTCGGATGATCGAACTCGACGACGTCTTCGTCCTCTACCCGGTCCTCGACCGCCAGGTTGCGGCACTGCGCGGGTTGTCTCTGACGGTCGGCCCCGGCGAGCGCGTCGTCATCGCCGGCCCGAGTGGATCCGGAAAGTCGACGCTCGTGCGACTTGTCACGGGACTCGTGCGCCCCGGTGCCGGCCGGGCGGTGGTGCTCGATCACGATCTGGCCACGGCATCGTCGCGCGTGATCCGCGCCCTGCAGCGCTCGGGTATCGGGATGATCACCCAGCAGATGGCGAGCAATCTCGCGGTCGAGCTCAGCGGGTTGCACAACGTCGCCCTCCAATGCCGACTTGCGGGCAAGTCGCGGTCAGAAGCGCATCGACTCGCCCGCACGATGTTGGCCCGGCTTGGTGTCGCCCACCTCGGCGACCGGGCGCTCAGCACGATCTCGGCCGGCGAGGCGCAGCGGGTCGCGCTCGCCGCCGCGCTCGCCCATCGCCCTCACGTCATCGTTGCTGACGAGCCAACGGGAGCGCTCGACATCGACAACGCCAACCTGGTCTTCGATCTGCTCGCCGAATTGTCCGACGAACTGCACGCCGCGCTGCTCGTGGTCTCGCACGATCCCGGCGCCGGCCGGATCGGCGAACGGGTGCTGGAAATCCGCGACGGCCGGCTCGGATCGGAGCAGCTCGCCGGTACCGGACAGAGCCGACTCGTGGTCGACGAGCGAGGTTGGGTGCGCCTACCAGAGCCCGACAGGATTCGGGCCGGTATCTCCACCCGCGCCGTTGTCGGGGATGGGCCGGCGCTGGAGCTGCACTCCCCCGACGCCACGGTGGCGACGCAACCCGCCGCTGCCGGCTACCCCGCCGCTCCCGGCGATCCACTCGGGCACAGGGACCTCGTCACCGTCAGCGCTGCCGGGCGCAGCATCGGCGACGTAGAAATCCTCGCGCCGGTCACACTGAGCGTGCGCTCCGGCGAGCTGCTCATCGTGTCCGGTCGGTCCGGATCGGGCAAGACCACCTTGCTCGGCCTGATCGCCGGCTACGCGGCGCCCGACGTCGGCAACCTGCAACGCGACCCTGCCGCAACGATCGCCGTCGCCACATCCACGCCGGGCTTTGCGGAGACGATGTCGGTCCGCGAAAACATCGAGCTCGCGTGCACCGTGCGCGGCCGCGTCGTCGATGCCGAACGCGCAGCGGCCATCGACCGCTACCTCGAGGCGGTCGGTGTGGTCGAACTTGGCGGACGACCGGTCGGCACCCTGTCGGGCGGCGAGCGACAGCGGGCCTCGATCGTGCGCGCGCTCGCAAGCGAGGCGGATGTCGTCCTGCTCGATGAACCGACCTCGCAGCTCGATCAGGGCCTCGCCAGGCGCGTCGCCCACCTTCTGGTCGCGCAGGCGCGATGCGGCCGCGCGATCGTGTGCGCATCGCACGAACCGGAGCTGCTGGCAGTAGCCGACCGGATCCATTCACTCGCTGACGGGCCGTACGCCGAGCGCTCTCTCCGGTAAGGTCTCGGCCCACATGGCTCCGCTGCGCTGGTTCGACAACGACGAGATCCGACGGCTTGCGCCGATGAGTGCTGTCATCGATGCGCTCCGCGAGTGCTTCGCCCACCATCTGACCCACATCGCCCGCCAGGGCTATGCAGTCGCCGGTGGCGAGTTCCAGCCAATGCCCAGGCCGTCGTCGAGCAGATCCTCGCCGAACCGGCGCTCGCTCCAACGGGTTCGGTCAGAGTCGGCACGTACGAGCAAGCAGCCGGGTGCGACGTGGTCTGCACCGCGACGCGCTCTCGTGAACCATTGATCAACAGCGCAATGGTGCGGCCCGGCACGCACCTCAACGCTGTCGGCTCATACCGCACCGACATGCGCGAGTTGGCCACCGACCTCATTGCAGCAAGCACGGTGTACGTGGACGACATCGACGCCGCCCACCACGAGGCCGGCGAACCCGCTCTCGCCGACGCTGATCCCGAAGACGGCCGGCAATGGGACCGGGTCGCCGGCGATCTGGCCCAGCTCGTCAGCGGCAAACTCACCCGCCGTTCGCGCGAAGAGATCACCTTGTTCAAGAGCGTTGGCCTCGCGGTGCAGGACCTCGCGGTTGCCCGTCTCGTGGCTGCTCGCGACGATCTGCTCTGAACGAGCCGCTGCGGATACAGTGGCGATGTGACGAAATCCGTGGTTATTGTCGGAGGCGGCCTGATCGGGCTGTCGACAGCGCTCCTGCTCAGCGAGCGTGGCGCAGAGGTGACAGTGATCGACCACGGCCAGCTCGGTGGCGGCGCGGCGCGGGGCAATGCCGGGTTCATGTGCACCACCCTGCTCGAGCCGCTCGCCGCGCCGGGCGCGGTGAAGTCTGCGATCACATCCCTTCGCGACCCGACCAGGGCGCTGCGAGTACACACGAGGGCGCTGCCCGGCATGATCGGTTGGGGTCTCCACTTCGCCCGCTCGGCAACGCAGAAGCGTTACGTGGCCGGAAGGATCGCGCTCGCCAAGCTGAACCAACGTCACGGCGAGGCGATGTCGCTGCTCGGCTCGCTCGGCGTCGATGTGCGGCTCGGGCCCGAGCTCGTCGTGCCCTTCCACGATCCCGCGCTCGCCGAGCATTACCTGCGCGCCCTGGCACCGATGGCCGACTACGGGGTCGTCGTGCCGACGGAGCTGATCGGCGGCGACGAACTACGCCGGATCGTGCCGGCGCTCAGTGATCACATCACAGCCGGTTACGTCGTCACAGGTGATCACTCCATCGATCCGCGGGTCTTCGTCGATTCGATGATCGCCGCATTGCGCAGCCGGAACGTCACGATCGTCGAGAACGCTCCAATCACGGCGGTCGGCCGCGCCGAACGCCGGATCAACTCCATAACCACTCCGAAGGGCACGCTCACCTTCGACGACGTGCTGCTCTCGGCCGGAGCCGGCTCTCGTCGGCTCGGGCGCCTGTTCGGCCTGCGGGTCCCCGTCATCCCAGGCCAGGGCTACAACGTCGGCCTGCCCGTCTCCGAGGCGCTGTCGCATCCGGTGATCTTCGAGGAAGCGCACGCCGTTGCGACACCGTTCACCGACCGGATCCGCCTCGGTGGCACGATGGAATTCGACGGCGACACGCCGCGATTCGATCAGCGCCGGGTCGATGCGATCCTCGTATCGATGCGCAAGTTCGTCAACCTCGATTTCGACGCCCACTTCGGCACGTGGTCCGGCAGCCGGCCGATGAGCCCCGACGGCCTCCCGCTGATGGGCCGCCCCCATCAGTACGACAACCTGATCCTCGCCGCCGGCCACGGAATGTTCGGCCTCAGCCTCACCCCGACTTCAGCGCTCGCCCTTTGCGAGCTGATCATCGACGGCACGAGCAGCATCGACCTGGGCGACTTCAGTCCTGACCGGTTCACGCTCGCCAAACTGCTTCGCGCATCCTGACACTCCTCCCCAGACTGCAGGAGTCAGGCGATTTCGGTGCCCCAGACGTCGGAGAGCGTGAAGCCGTCCTGATACGGGTCGGACGGATCGACGGCGACGGTGCGGGAGCCGACGACCCATCCCCTGCCGGAGATGCGCGGCAGGATCGCGGCGCGCTCGCCTACCGTTGTCGTGGCGCTGATCTCGACGACGAACTCGCTATCGATCAGCGAGCGGGCGATGAACTGCTGGCCGACTCGGGCCTCGCCGCGGGCGTACATACACGCGAGGCGGGCAGAGTTTCCGGTGCCGCACGGTGACCTATCGACACGCCCGCTGAGCACCGTCGCGCCACGCAATTCGCCATTGCCGGGATCATCGTCGCCGATCACCATCACGTACGAGATGAAGTTGATCTCCGGGTACAGCGGATGCTGCACCATGATCTCGCGCCGCGCAACCTGCGACACGGCCGTTGCCGCTTCGACGACATCGCGGGCCGACCGGCGGTCGAGCTTAAGACCGAGTGCCTCGGCTCGAACGATCACGTAGTAGCAGCCGCCGTAGGCAACATCGACCGAGACGGTGCCGAAGCCCTCGACATCGAGGCTGAGGTCGAGCGATTCCACGAACGACGGCACCCCGTCGAGCGTCACCCTCTCGCAGCGGCCGTCACGACATGTCGCCCTCGCGCTGACGAGGCCGGCTGCTGTTTCGAGCACGACATCGGTGTACGGCTCGCGCATCGCGATGCTGCCCGTTTCGAGCAGCGCGGTGACCACACAGATCGTGTTCGATCCGCTCATCGCATGGGCCCGGTCGGCCTGCAGGATCACGAACCCGGCATCGGCCTCGGGCATCATCGAGGGATAGACCACGTTCGCGCTCGCCTGGGGACGACCCCGGGGTTCGGTGGTGAGGTAGCGCCGGATCGAATCGTCCTCTTCGTTGATGTAGCGCAGCTTCTCGCGCATCGTGTTGCCGGGGATCGGGAACACACTGCCGAGATAGCACGTGCCCTGCTCGCCCTCGGCATGGACCTCGATCGCGTGGAACGTACGAGTCACCCGCATCGGCGCCTCAGTTCTTCGTGGCTTCGAACGCCGTGATCGACTCGTCGAGCGCGGCCAGGAGTTCGGCGCGGTCGCCATCGCTCAGATCGAGCAGCGGTCGCCTGGCGCGGCCGACATCCACACCGCGGTGTGTCATCGACGCCTTCATCTTCTGGATGTAGTTGCCCTGCTCCAACTGCCAGATCCACGCCAGGAGTGCGCCGTACTGGCGGCGGCCGAGTTCGATATCGCCACTGAGCATCGTTTTCGTGAACTCGACGTGTTCACGCGGCATCCCGTTGCCGGGTCCGTCCAACCAACTGCGTACACCCCATGCCATGTAATCGAAAGCCTGGTCATCGGAACCGCACATCACCTCGATCCGGCCTTCGTAGCGCTTCCTCAACGCCAAGAAGCGGGAGAAGTCGCCGCTGGACTCCTTGATCGCAATGACAGCGGGATTGTCGGCGAGGAGATCCATGCACTCGAACCCGTACTCGACACCGGAGCGGGCCGGAAAGTTGTAGAGGATGACGGGCAGCCCGGCCTCGTCGATCACCGCAGCAACGTGTGCTGCCAGCTCGCGCTGCGTCGGCAGCGAGGTCGGTGGAGGCGACAGCATGACTGACTCGTAACCGTGCCCCTTGGCACCCTTGGCGAAGGCGATGACATCGCGTGTCGCACCGCTGTTGCAGCCGGCGATCAGCTGCGCCCGACCGTCGACCAGCTTCGCAGCGAGCTCGAGCTGGGCGAACCGCTCGTCGGTCGACATCGCGTAGTACTCGCCGGTCGTGCCGCCAACGACGACTCCGGCGACACCGCCGTCGACCAGGAACTCGATCGCTGCCGCATAGGCGGTTTCATCGACGGATTCGTCACTGTGGAACGGCGTGACAACCGGTACGTACACACCCTCGATTTTCATCGTAATCTCCTCGTAATCTTCGGGGCACCGCTCATGAGCGCGACTGTACCAGTCCCCGTTTCGGGCGTCTCTAGCCGATGGCCATCAGCGCGACCCCGATGGAGGCAAGCGCGAGGCCGACACCCTGCCACCAACGAATCCGCTGACGGGCGACGAATGCCGAGATCAACACCGCGGCTGCTGCGAACTGCGATGCGGCAACAGATACCGGCCCGGCGTCGCCGTATCGGTAGCCGAGTTGCAGGGCGCCCATCGCGAAGCCGGCGAAGAGGCCGGTGGCGATCGCGAGCGACCGCCCTGGCCGCTTCGTCACGATCCACCGCGCCTTGAAGAATGGATGGGCGAGGGTCAAAAAGATCAACCCGGCGAGCCTCTGGATGGGAACCGGGGCAAGACCCGCAGTGTCCTTGGTGGCGCCGAGCAGGGTGAACGAGAGCCCGATGCCGGCGCCGGCAAGCGCGCCGGTGACGACACCGATCCGGATGCTGCCCCGCCCTCCGGGCTGATAGGTGCTGAACGCGACCGCGCAGATACCGATGATCACGCCGAGTCCGGCGATGAGGCTCAATCCCTGTCCACGGGCGAAATCGACGAGCACCGGGACCGCTGCCGTCAGCACCGACGCCACCGGGGCGACGATGCCGATCGGCGCCTTCGTGTAGCCGATGTACAGGCCGAGCAATGCCGAGGAGATCAGCACCCCGGACAGTGCCGCGTAGACGACGTCGGTCGTGGTCAGCGTGAACGGCTTGAGCACGAGGAACAGCGGCGTGAACAACAGCGCGGTCAGCAAAGCCGTCCGTGTGATCGCGATGGTCGAGCTCTTGCGCGAGGCGTGCGACGCGAAAACATCCGACGCTCCGAACATCACCGCCGCGATCGCGCCGAGGAGGATGCCCACGGGTTACAGAACCCGGTGGATCATGTAAAGAACGACTCTCGGCGCGTGAGAGTCGTCGTGCAGCTCAAGGGTGACGACATCACTGCTCCGATCGCTCGTCACGGGCGCCAGTCTGGCGGATCGGCAGTGGTCAATCCGAATTCGTCGGCCGCCGTTGCGCCAGTGACGGCGGCACACCCTGGGGTGCTCCGAGACCGTGGAGCGTGCCGTGCACCCCTTCGTAGGCGGCGCGTTCCGCCGGCCGCCAGTTGCGCAACGCACGCTCGGGCAGATCGAAGACCTGGACCCGCAACGGGTTGCAGTTGGGCTCCGCGTCAGAGCCCTCGCCCCACAGCGGGACGGCGAGATCGCCGCCGGGACACAGCGAGACAGCCATCAGCAGATCGATCTCGGCCAGCAGCTCGACGTGGTCCCCAGGCGTCGACGGACATGTCTTCATGAAGTAGCGCTTGTCGTCGGGCATCAGCCCGGTCACCTGGAACAGGTTGATGACGTCGTGAACATCGAACTCGGTCAGGCCGCGAGGCATGATCGCGCGGACGAGGTTGGAGTGGCAGTGGAAGTCGTACGGGGCCCCGGACAGCATCTGACTCACGTACGGATCACAGCGAGTGCCGAGCAGATCATGGCAGCCGGCGTCATCAGCATCCCGGCCGTAGGCGATCGTGTCGGCGATGAAGGTCGCCATCGGGCGCAGGAACGGCAAATTCGACCACAGCCGATGCCCCGTCGTCAGATGCGTCCCGTAGAACTGCCGGGTCCGTGCCGCCCAGAACCGTTCCCGCGGATCGGTGCGACTCCACAGGTTGAGATCGACGACCTGCGGGCCGTCGACGGTAGTGAACCGCACCACCTGGCCGGCAGTGGCCTCGAACGAGTAACCCGTACGAACCGGAACGACGGTGTCGAGAACACAGGTCCGGTCGGCGATGCCGGTCGACCCGATGTCGGCAAGGACCTGCACCGACGGGACCAGCGGGCTGTCGACACTCGCGATGTAGGCCGGGCTCGGCATGTCGTCTCCTCAGACCACGTTGTGTTCGGGGCGGGTATGGGCGGCCCGAAAACGCTCGACCGAAAAGGCCGACACGTCAACGACCGGGGCCTTGCCAAGCACGAGGTCGCGGATGACCTCGCCGACGGCCGGCCCGAGCAGGAACCCATGACCGGAAAACCCAGTGGCATAGAAGAACCGCGGTAGGTCGAGCGACTCACCGATGAGGCCGTTGTGGTCGGGGGTGGTCTCGTAGAAACCCGTCCATCCGCCGGCGATACCGACATCGAGCAGGCGCGGCGCCCGCCGGGCCGCGACCTCACCGACGACCTCGAGCCAATCGGAGCGGCATTCGACGTCGAACCCGGGCCGTTGCTCCGGATCGGCCATACCGAACAGCAGCCCCTCGCCTTCGCCGTGGAAGTAGAAGCCGGTGCTGAAGTCGATCGTGAGCGGGTGGTGCGGCGGGCGATCGGGCATCGGCTCGGTGTACCAGACCGGTCGGCGCACCGGGTCGACGGGGAGGTCGATGCCGGCCATCAACCCGAGTTGGCGCGACCAGGGGCCAGCCGCACAGACAACGGTGTCCGTGGGAATCCGCCCCTTGGCAGTGACGACGGCGGTGATCGCATCGCCATCGCGCTCGATGGACGTCACGGGACAGTTGATGAGGATCCGCACACCAGCGGAGCGTGCTCCTCTGGCGTATCCCTCGACGACGGCGCCGGTGTTGGCATGACCGTCGCGCATGCAGATCGAGGCGGCAAGCACGTCGTCGACGTTGGCCAGCGGCGCGAGTGCGCCGGCTTCTGCAGCCGACAGCATCCTGCTCGGCACCCCGAGCCCGTTCTGGAGGGCGACGCTGCGCTCGAACGTGGACACATCGTCGGCGTCGGTGAGCAAGAAGAGGTAGCCGACCTGTTGCAGGTCGATATCGAACCCTGGTCGGGCGTCGAAACGCTCGAAGGCGTCGAGTGATCTCAGCGCGAGCTCGATGTTCACGGCGTCGGAGAACTGCAGCCGGACGCCTCCTGCCGCCTTCGATGTCGAACCGCTACCGAGTTGGTCTGCCTCGACGACGACGACATCGGTGTGTCCGGCCTCGGCGAGATGGAACGCGATGCTGACGCCCATCACACCGCCGCCGATCACGACGACGGATGCGCGTGCGAGATCTGTGGTCATACCCTTGATGGTAAGCGACGAGCCGTCTGCATACGATCAGGCGAGACCGAGGTACGCGTTGCGCACGTCTTCGTTGTCGGCGAGATCGGCTGCCGGGCCCTCGAGGCCGATGTGTCCAGTCTCGAGCACGTAGGCGAAGTCGGCGATCTTGAGTGCGGCGAGCGCGTTCTGCTCGACGAGGAGGATCGTGGTGCCCTGCGAGTTGACCCGCTCGATGATCTCGAACACGACTTCGACGAGCACCGGCGCAAGACCCATCGATGGTTCGTCGAGCAGCAGCAGTCGCGGTTCGGCCATCAGGGCACGGCCCATCGCAAGCATCTGCTGTTCGCCACCCGACAGCGTGCCGCCCTTCTGCGAGACACGCTCCTTGAGGCGGGGGAACAGGTCGAACACCCGGTCGAGGTCGGCCTGGATCGTCGTGCGGTCCTTGCGCAGGAATGCTCCGAGTTCGAGATTCTCGAGCACGGTCATGCGCGGGAAGATCCGCCGGCCTTCTGGGCTCTGGGCGATGCCCATGCTCGCGACTTCGTCGCCGCGCATACCCGACACCCTGGTGCCCTCGAACATGATCTCGCCCTTGCGCGGCTTGATCAACCCCGAGATGGTTCGCATCGTGGTCGATTTCCCGGCGCCGTTGGCGCCGATCAGGGTGACGATCTCGCCCTGATAGACCTCGAGCGAGATGCCCTTCACGGCGGCGATGTTGCCGTAGTAGACGTGCAGATCCTTGATCGTCAGCACTGGTGGCCGGCCGTCGCCGCGTACCGTCGGTGGCGCTGTGGATTCAGTGGTCATGCGACCTCCTCCGTTGCCGACTTGCCGAGGTAGGCCTCGATGACCCGCTGGTCCGAACGGATCTCCGCCGGCGTACCCTCTGCGATCTTGGCGCCGTACTCCAACACGGTGATCCGTTCTGACACGCCCATCACCACCTTCATGTCGTGCTCGATGAGCAGCACCGTGACACCCTTTTCATCACGGACGCGGTGGACGAAGGTTGTGAACGTGGCCGACTCCTGAGGATTCATGCCGGCGGTCGGCTCGTCGAGCAGGAGCAGCTTGGGACGCAGCGCGAGCGCTCTGGCAACCTCGAGCCGGCGTTGGTCTCCGTAGGGCAGGTTCTTCGCGAATTCCTCTTCGGTGCCGCCGATGCCGACGAACTTGAGCAGCTCCGTCGCCGTTGCCCGCGCCTCTTTCTCCTCATGGCGCTGCCTGGGAGTGCGCAGGATGGTGGAAACGACGCTGCTCTTGAGATGAGGATGCATTGCGACCATCACATTCTCCGCTGCCGTCATCGCGCCGAACAGACGGATGTTCTGGAACGTGCGCGCAACGCCCGAGGCCGCGATCTTGTGCGGGGCGACCCCGACGATACTGACGCCGTCGAAGTGAACGCCACCGCGTGTCGGCGTATAGAGCCCGGTGAGCACGTTGAAGAACGTGGTCTTGCCGGCGCCGTTCGGGCCGATCAGGGCGACGATCGATCCGGTCGGGATGTTGAAGTCGACGTCGTTGACAGCCACGAGGCCGCCGAACTCGACTCGAACCTTGCGGGCATCGAGAAGCAACTCGGTCATGGCCGCCTCGTTTCGAACTCGTCGGGCAGTCCTCGCGGGCGATGATCAGGCGGGTCGATCCCGATTTCCAGGCCGTAACCGAGGTGATCGTGTTCGAGGACCTGTTTGTCCGCCTTCTTGACCTGTCGGGATCTGGTGGCCGGGATGAGTCCCTGCGGCCGGAACAGCATCATCAGCACGAGCACGAGACCGAACAGCCCGAATTGGTAGGACTTGAAGTCGAAGTTGGTTCCTGCTGCACTGTTGAACTTGGTGCTCAGCCAGACGAGGCCGGTCTGGTCGAACCAGGTGATGACGACACCGCCGGCGATGGCGCCCCACACGTTGCCCATGCCACCGAGGATGACCGCGCAGAGGATGATGATCGAGAACGCGAAGATGAACGTGTCGACGTTGATCGTCCCGACGATGGTGGCGTAGAACGCCCCGCCGACACCGCCGGCGATCGCACCGACCGCGTAGGCCCACAACTTGGTACGCATCAACGGCACACCCATCAGGCTCGCCGCCAACTCGTCTTCGCGGATTGCCATCCACGCCCGGCCGAGCCGACCGTCACGTAGTTTGAGCGACGAGTACACGAACAGCGCGCAGAACACGATGATCACGTAGAACTTGGTCTTGTAGTCGCTCGACACGATGTTGGCGGGAATCTTGCCGACCAACGGCAGCTTCGGCAGTCGGCTGAGCAGGCCCATGTCGACACGGTCCACCGGGCCGATGCCCTTGGTGCCATTGGTCAGGTTGAAGCCACCGACATCACCGAAGTTGCGGAACACTTCGGGCAGGATCTCGCCGAAGCCGAGCGTGACGAGCGCGAGGTAGTCGCTCTTCAGACGCAGTGTCGGCGCGCCGATGGCAATCCCGGCCAGCGCTGCGACCAGCGCGGCAATGATGACGACCAGCCAGAACGAGAGGTGGACACCTTTGAGGGTGTCCGCCGCGGCGCTCATGAAGTGCACGTCGAAGCTGAACTGATGCCTCGACGCTCCGGCTCGCTCACTGATCTGGTACCCGAAGTCGGACATCAACCACGCGGCCGTGTACGCGCCGAACAGGAAGAACGCGACGTAGCCGAGGTCGAGCAGGCCGGCGAAACCGACAACGATGTTCAGGCCGAGCGCGAACAGCGCGTACACGGCGCACAGCACGATCGTGAACAATGGCAGTGGACCGGACGTGTCCTTCGTAAACGCGAAGTTCGGTAGCTGGAGGATGAAGATCAAGAGCGCGACATAGCCGGAGATCTTGAGGATCCTGCGGCCGGCGACTGACTTCGGCTGAAGTTTCTCGATGAAGTCGGTGAACATCTAGACCTTCTCCTGCTGATGCTTGCCGAAAATCCCGCCTGGGCGGAAGATGACCATCACGATCAGGATCGAGAACATCACCGTTTGGGTCCACTCCTGACCGAGGAAGAGCGGAGCGCCGTCGTTCAACGACTGGATCACGCCGATCAGCACACCACCGATGACAGCGCCGAGCAGGTTGCCGACACCTCCGAGCACCGCTGCGGTGAAGGCGATCAGACCGAGCCGGAACCCGGCGTCGTAGCGCGTCGTCTCGTTGACCTGCACGTACAACACGCCGGCAGCACCGGCCAGGGCGCCACCGAGGCCGAAGACGTAGGAGATGATCCGATCGACGTTGATGCCCATCAGCAATGATGCGTCGCGATCCTGGGCGGTGGCGCGCATCGCCTTGCCGGTACGAGTCTTTTGCACGATGTAGGTCATCAGCAACAGCAGCGGCGCCGTGATGGCGACGACGACGATGTACTTGATCCGAACCTCGATCGGGCCGATGTGGAGCGCACCTCGGGGCAGGACGCTGAAACGCGAGTGCGGCGCTGATCCGTTCAGCTTGATGCCGATGTTCTGGAGGATGAAGCTGACACCGACGGCGGTGATCAGCGGCGCGAGCTTTGGCGCATTGCGCAGTCTTCGGTAGGCAAGTTTTTCGATGACGATGTTGATGAGCGCGCACGCAGCCATCGCGAACAGCAACGTCACGGCCAACCAGACCCAGGCGGTCGGGGAGGAAGACTTCTGCCCGAGCCACTGCTCGAGCGATATCGCGCCGATCACCGAGCCGAGCATGAACAGGTCGCCGTGGGCGAAGTTGATCAACTCGATGATGCCGTACACCATCGTGTAGCCCAACGCGATCAGCGCATAGAGCGCCCCGTTTGACAGTCCGATCACCAGCACCTGTATGAAAGCTCGCGGACCCTTCACGAAGCTGGCGACGATCCAGGCCGAAAATGCGGCCAGCACGATCATGCCGATGATCGATTCCAGCTTCCACTTCGTCGCCCCGTAACCGGCGCTCGTCGTCTGCCTCACCGGGATCGTGCGTTCGTCGTCTTGTTCCTCCAATGGAGGCGCCGAATCTTCGGCAGTTGCCATAGTGCGTTTCCCCTACTACAGGTTGGGGTGGCCCCGCACGGGGCCACCCCAACACCTATGTTTTCGTTGAGTTGTTCAGAAAGTCAGTTGACGGGCCATGGCTTGAAGAAGGTCTCGACCCCACCGGTGAGGAGTTGGATCGACATGTCACGGACGGTCACGTCGCCGTTCTTGTCGATACCGAACTCACGACCGATGATCGACTCGGCCTTGGGAACCGTGATGCCGGAGAACGCTGCCTGGAGAACACCCTTGCGGGTGCCGTCGGAGGCCGCAATCGCCTTCATGATGAACTGCATCGCGGCTGCGCCGTAGATGGCGTAGGCCGAGGCCGGATCGTGGCCGTACTTGGTCTTGAACCCCTTGACGAAGTCGGCGCCTGCGCCACCGAGCTTGACCAGCTCCGAAGCCGGAAGTCCGGCGAAGGAGATGTACATGCCCTCTGCCTCTGCCAGCTTCTGAACCGACGGGTAGCCGGTGAAGCCGTCCGGGGCAACGAGCTTGACGGCGCCCTTGTTCGGTCCGAACACGGAGACCTTGTCACGGATCAACTGCTCTCCGTTGTTGTCGTTGATGCCGCCGAAGAAGAAGCAGTCAGGGTTGAGCGACTTGAAGCCCTCGAACAGCGCGGTGTAGTTCGGCTGCTTTGAGTCCCACGCTGCGGTGGCGACAACCTTGATGCCGACGCCTTTCGCTGCTTCTTCGAATGCCTGGGCAACACCGACGCCATAGGTCTGGGCATCGTTGAGAACGACGCACTTGGTGACCTTCAGATCCTTGGCGGCGAACTCGGCGTCGGCCTTACCCTGGAGATCGTCGGTCGCAATGACTCGGCCGTAGTTGCGGACACCCGTCGGGTAGTACTTGTCGGGCTCGCCCGGATCCCACGCCTTGGTGATGCCAGGGTTGGTGTTGGCGTGCGAGATCATCAGCATCGGCCCGGACGGGTCCTGGTTCAGCACCGGGATCTCGATCTTGGCGCAGCCCGAGTTGTAGGTGCCCATGACGGCGACCTCGGCCTTGTTGGCGACGTGATCGTTGGCGTTCTTGGCACACGTCGCGTCGTCCCAGCCGCCCTTGGCAGCGGTCGAGTTGTCGTACTTCTTGATCGTGACGCCGTACTTGCCGGCCTTACCGCTCTGCTGCTCGAGCAGCAGTTCGATCGCCAGGTTGGTGTCGCTCGATGCGTCCGCAGAAGCACCCTGCAGCGGCAGGTCGGTGGCCACAACGACAGCACTGCCGGCGGCGCCGCCACCTGTCGTACCGGCCGTCGTGACAGCCGTGGCACCACCGGTCGTGGCGGCCGTTGAACCACCGGTCGTGGCGGCCGTTGAACCAGCGGTCGATGCCGCCGTCGACGCGGTCGCCGCGCCAGCCGTAGCGGCCGGTGAACTCTTCTTGTCGGATCCGCAGGCAGCGATGACCACTGCGAGCGATACGAGTAAGGCCGAAGCCTTCCTAAGCCTCATTTGGTTGCCTTTCGTTGGCATGGTTTCCTCCCCCGAGGAGATCTCCGGTGGCCGAAACCGCCGGAAACCTTCCGAACCGCAAACACGGCCTGGGTCGCGGCATCGGCGCCGCGCTCCGGCATGGTAGCGGCTGACCTACCCAGGGTCAAGGTATGCGCAATACGCGGCCCAGCCATGGTGTACCGGATGGCCGGCGTACGTGTGATCGTTGTCTCGGCGCAAGCCCTTGGGTAGACTGGGGCGCAGTGCGGGTGGAGACCCATGTGAAGAGGGCGTTCGCGTCCGGGAGGTCCCCGCATCATGAATTTCGACACCGTCAAGAAGGTCTTGGTCTATCTGTCCCTCGCATTCGTGGTCGTGTCCGTGTGGCGGGATCCGTCAGCCAGCGCCGGCGCCGCTGGGGGTTTCCTCCATTCCGTCGGCGGCTTCTTCTCCGCCGCGATAGACAAAGGTTCTGCATTCCTCAAGGGCCTTGCGAAATAGCGGCGGATGAGCACTGCTACTCCTCCGACGAAACGCGACGACTTGCGATTGAGGTCGCTTTTCGCGCGCCCCGTCGACTCGATCGAGGCCTACCTGGCGCCCGGCGAGCGGGTGCTGCACATCGATGCGCCGGCACTCAACGCGTTCTTCGTCGAAGAACTCCCGACCATTCTGATCACCTCGATCGCAGGGATTGGCGCCGTCGTGTGGGGCACATCCACCGGCAATCTGTTCATCGCCGGGGCTGCGATGATCGGCGCCGGATCGGTGCTGTTGTACATGCGGGCCA
>JANYKS010000067.1 GCA_025358125.1 Actinomycetes bacterium | reverse complement strand
ATCATGCGATACTCGTGTCACTGAAAGTGTCTCCTGGCTGGTTCTTCAATGGGGCTTCAGATACCACCATTGTCCCAGCTCAGGAGACCTTTCACGCGGATACGCGCACCCTCACACCACCACACAAGCGGTGGATCCAGGATAAAGTGGCGGCTATCTGTGATTCTCATTTGAACCGCCGCGAGATGATGGTGGCCGGTGGTCTGCTCGCCGCGGCGGCGGCTATCGCCGCAACTTCGCAGATCACGTCGGCGGCACCGATCGTCGCCTCCACCATCTTGCCGGTGCAGGTGATGCCAGCGTTGTTCGTGCTGCCCCGCGACGCGTGGGGCGCCGACCTCCCGCCAAAATCAGCGATCCAAGCCGAATCAGTCCAGTTCCTCCTCGTGCATCACACCGCCTCGTCCAACACGTATCCGCTGGCCGGGGCCCGCGATGTGCTGCGGGCGACGTACGCCTGGCACACGAGCCCCGCCAAGGGTTGGCCGGACCTCTGCTACGAGTTCTTCGTCGACCACGACGGTGTCGTCTGGGAGGGTCGGGCCGGCGCGCTTGGCGGACCCGTTCGCGCCGACGCGACCGGCGGCAGCCAGGGTTTCGCCCAGCTCGTCTGCCTCGTCGGCGACTTCACCTCTGCCGCTCCGACCCGGGCGATGATCGATTCGCTGATCAAGGTGCTGGCATGGCTCGCCATCCGCTATGGCATCGACACGGCGCCCGGCGCCACCACGTCGTTCGTCTCGCGAGGGTCACAGCGCTATGCATCGGGGGTGCCGGTGACGACTCCCACGATCGCCGGCCATCGCGACATGTCGTACACCGGTTGCCCGGGTGATCAGGTCTACTTCCATCTCGACGATCTCCGCACCCAGGTTCATGCCCAGCGGGCCGCGTGGCAGGGAGCACTGTTCCAGGCCCAGCGCCTCGGGCCGACGAGCCCGTAGCCTCAACAACCGTGCACGACGTTGTCCGCGATACCGATGTACTCGTCGTCGGCGCTGGGCCGGCCGGTTCGGCGGCGGCCCGCGTGCTGGCGGCGGCAGGCCGTGATGTGACCCTCATCGACAAGGCCGCGTTTCCGCGCGACAAATGCTGTGGCGACGGCCTCACCACACTGGCCCTCCGGGAGCTCGAGCGCATGGGCTTCGAACCGTCGATGGTTCCGAGTTGGACCCAGGTCGACGCGGCGTGGCTGCGCTCGCCGAGCGGTCGCGAGGTCTGCGTCCCACTGGTCGGGCAGGGGCAGTACGCCGCTGTCACGCCGCGTATCGAGTTGGACGACGCGCTCGTCGAATTCGCGCGGGCAGCGGGCGCGACGGTGCTCGATGGCCATGCCTTCGCCGGAATCGTCGAGCACGACGAGGACCATCTCGTCGTCGATGTCGGCGGCATCGGTCGCGTCCGTGCCCGCTATCTCGTCGCTGCCGACGGGATGTGGTCGCCGGTGCGCAAGGCGCTCGGTCGCGGCGAGGCCGGATACCTCGGTGAGTGGCACGGGTTCCGCCAATACGCCATCAACGTCACCGGGCCGGCGAAGGACCGCCTCTACGTCTGGTTCGACGCCGATCTGCTTCCCGGGTACGCGTGGTCGTTCCCGCTTCCCGACGGCCGCACGAACGTCGGCTTCGGGCTCCTCCGCGACGGCGCGCTCAAGGTGCAGGACATGAAGACGATCTGGCCGGAGCTGCTGGCGCGTCCCCACATCCGGACCGCGCTCGGCGACGGGGCCGAGATGGAGGGGCGTCACACCGCGTGGCCGATTCCGGCCCGGATCGACACCGCCACGCTCACCGACGGGCGGGTGCTGTTCGTCGGCGACGCCGCCTCGGCGACGGACGCGCTGACGGGCGAGGGCATCGGCCAGGCCCTGCTGACCGGCCGGCTTGCGGCGGAGGCGATCCTCGCTTCAGGCGCGATGGCGCCGGATCACACCAGGACCCGCTACGAGACGCACGTCGCCGATCACCTCTTCGCCGACCACCGGATGTCGATCAGGCTCGGCAGGATCCTGTCGACGGAGCGAGGCGCGCGAGGCGCCATTCGCCTGCTCGGAACGAATGCGTGGGCGAGGCGCAATTTCGCGAGATGGATGTTCGAGGACGAACCCCGCGCCATCGCGCTCACACCATCGCGTTGGCACCGGCGCATCTTCCGGCGACCGGGAGCATTCGCCAACCGGTAGGCGGCGCCGTTCGATCGACCGCAGCACCCGCGGATACGGTGAACGTCATGCGTACTCGGCTCACCGATTTGTTGGACATCGAACACCCCGTCATGCTGGCAGGGATGGGCGGGGTCAGCTATCACGCGCTCGTCGCGGCGGTCAGCGAGGCCGGCGGCATCGGCACGTTGGGGGCCAGCACCATGAGGCCCGAGCAGTTGCGCGATGAGATCGCCAAGGTCAAGGCACTGACCTCGAAGCCTTTCGGCGTCGATCTGCTCACCGCCTTTCCCGGCCAGGTCGACGCAGGAATCCAGGCCGTCATCGACGGTCAGGCGCGCATATTCGTTGCCGGGCTCGGTGTGCCACGCGAGGTCGTCGACCTGCTCCACTCACACAATGTGCTCGTCGGCAGTATGTGCGGCAAGGTCCGTCACGCCGTCGTGGCTGTCGCCAGCGGCTGCGATTTCGTCGTCGCCCAGGGCACAGAGGCCGGCGGCCACACCGGACTCGTCGCAACGATGGCGCTCGTGCCACAGGTGGTCGATGCCGTCGGCGCCAAGGTGCCCGTCGTCGCGGCCGGCGGGTTGTTCGACGGCCGCGGCCTCGCCGCTTCGTTGGCACTCGGCGCCGACGGCGTGTGGATCGGCACCCGCTTCATCGCAACGCCGGAGGCCCAGGCCGTCAACGGCTACAAGGACGCGCTGCTGGCGAGTGCCGAGGACGACACCGTGATCAGCAAGAGCTACACCGGCAAGACATGCCGCGTCGTGCGCAACGATTGGACCAAACACTTCGAGGAGCACCCGGACGAACTCAAGCCGTTCCCGACTCAGGCCGGTGTGTCGGCCCGCGCCGGCGTGAACCACCTCGGCTACCCGAACGGCACCGCAGTCGACGCGGACAAGGAATTCATGCCTGCCGGGCAGGGCGTCGGCGCGATCAAGGAGCTGATCCCGGCCGCTGACATCGTCCGGTCGATGGTGAAAGATGCCGAACAGATCATCGAGCGCCTGGCAGCGGTGCGGGCATGATCACCGGCGCATCGACGAGGGAGATGATCGACGGCATCTGGGCCAACGACATCGAACCGGCGCTGTTCGACTACATCCGGATCCCGAACGTTTCAGAGGCCTACGACGGCAAGTGGGACGAGCACGGCCACATGCGGCGCGCGGTCGAGCTCGTCCGCAGCTGGTGCGCTGCTCGGCCGATCGCCGGGCTGATGGTCGAGGTCCACGAACTCGCCGAGCGGACACCGCTGATCGTGATCGAGATCCCGGCCTTCAACGGCGGCTCGCAGGACGACACCGTCTTGCTGTACGGCCATCTCGACAAGCAGCCGGAAATGCTCGGCTGGCGCGACGGGCTCGGGCCGTGGAAGCCCGTCGTGGAGAACGGCCGGCTCTACGGGCGGGGCGGCGCCGACGACGGCTACGCCGCGTTTGCGTCGCTGACGGCGATCGAGGTTGCCCAGGCAGCCGGTATGGCCCATGCCCGCTGCGTCGTGTTGATCGAAGCGAGCGAGGAGAGCGGCAGCCCCGATCTCCCCGCGCATCTCGTCGCTCTGCGCGGGCGGATCGGCACGCCATCGCTCGTACTGTGCCTCGACAGCGGCTGCCTCGACAGCGAGCGGCTCTGGGTCACGACGTCGTTACGCGGGCTCGCATCGTGCACCGTCACGGCGCAGATCCTGACAGAGGGCGTACACTCCGGTGAGGCGAGCGGCATCGTTGCCTCGTCGTTCCGGATCGTTCGCCAGCTGCTCGACCGGGTCGAGGACGCCACGACCGGCGAGGTCAAGCTCACGAAGCTGCACGTCGAGATACCGCCCGACCGCATCGCCGAGGCCCGGGCCACGGCGTCGGAGTTCCCTGATCCGCCGGCGAGCCAATTTCCGTTCGTGACGGGCGCGCAACCGATGGTCGACGACCCTGCCGAGCAGCTGCTCGCCCGTACGTGGCGCCCCACGCTGAGCATCACGGGTGTTGCCGGCATCCCCGATGTCTCGATCGCCGGCAACGTGTTGCGGCCCTCGACCAGTCTCCAGCTCAGCTTCCGGCTCCCACCGACCTGCGACCACGACGCAGCGGCCGCCGCGATCGAGGAGGCACTCAGCCACGACGCGCCGTACGGCGCGACGGTCACGATCGACCATCTCCAGTCGGCCCCCGGCTGGAACGCCCCGCCGTTCGCGCCGTGGCTCGAGCAAGCCCTCGACGTTGCCTCGATGGAGCACTTCGGCCACCCGGCCCGGGTGTTCGGGGAGGGCGGCACCATACCGTTCATGGGCATGCTCGCGAAGTTGTTCCCGGATGCCCAATTCGTGATCACCGGAGTGCTCGGTCCGGGAAGCAACGCCCACGGCCCGAACGAATTCCTCGATCTGGCGTGCGCGCGCAAGCTGACCGGATGCCTGTCGCGAATCCTCGCATCGCACGCCGGGCGTCACACCTGAGCCGGCCCAAGGCGGCCCAGCCGAACCCTCGCGACGGCGACGGCATCGTAGAGTCACGATGTGAATCGCAACGGTGAAAGTCAACACGACCTGACGGCGGCAACGGCAGCCACCGTCGAGAAGGTCTTCTTCGAGATGCGCAAGGTCATCGTCGGCCAGCCGCGGATGTTGGAACGGTTGCTCGTCGGCCTGTTGTCACGCGGGCACTGCCTGCTCGAGAGCGTTCCCGGCCTGGCCAAGACACTCGCGGCCGAAACCTTGGCGAAGGTCACCGGTGGCACTTTCGCTCGGATCCAGTTCACACCAGATCTCCTCCCGAGCGACATCGTCGGCACCCGCGTGTACCGCGTGTCCAGTGAGAAGTTCGACGTCGAGCTCGGCCCGATCTTCGTCAACTTCTTGCTCACCGATGAGATCAACCGTGCGCCCGCCAAGGTCCAATCGGCACTGCTCGAAGTGATGGCGGAGCAGCAGGTGACCATTGGCGGCATCACCCATCGCGTGCCCCGTCCGTTCTTCGTCGTTGCCACCCAGAACCCGATCGAGAGCGAAGGCGTATATCAGCTCCCCGATGCCCAGCGCGACCGGTTCATGATGAAGATCCTGCTCACTCATCCCACACCCGACGAGGAGATGCTGATCCTCGATCGGATGGCGGTCGATCCGCCGCAGGCGGCGCAGATCATCGATCTCGCCGGCCTGCAGAACCTGCAGGCGTCGGCCGATCTCGTGTTCATCGACCGCAGCGTGCAGCAGTACGCGGTGGATCTCGTTCAGGCCACGCGCCACCCCGACCGGGCAAACCTCGCAGATCTGCAGCCGATGATCGCACTCGGGGCGAGTCCGCGCGCATCGCTCGCCTTCGTCCGTGGGGCGAAGGCGCTGGCCCTACTGCGCGGCCGCACCTACGCCACTCCGCAGGATGTCTTCGATCTCGCACCGGAGGTTCTCCGCCATCGCCTGATCCTCACCTATGACGCGCTCGCGCGAGACATCACGGTCGAGCACATCCTGCATCGCCTGCTCAGCACCGTACCGGCGACACGGGTCTCGCCGCGCACGACGACCCCGCTCGTGCACTCCATCCCGTCAGTGTTCGAGAACTGATCCGTGTTCGCTTCTGACACGACCGACGCGGAGCCGGTTCGGTGGCCTGCTGGACCACCGACCGATGCCCTGGCCGAGATGTTGCGCACGTTGGAACTGACGGTGACGCGCAAGCTCGACGGCTACCTCCACGGCCAGTATCAGGGACTCACGCCGGGTCACGGCAGCGAGATCGGCGAGAGCCGGATGTATCAGATCGGCGACGATGTCCGCCGGATCGACTGGAACGTCACCGCCCGCACCCGCGAACTGTACGTGCGCGATCAGATCGCAGACCGCGACCTCGAGGGGTGGCTCGTGGTGGACGTCTCGGCGCCGATGCGGTTCACGACGGTGGGTCCGCAGAAGGCGTCGCTCGCCCTCGGCGCGGCGGCGGCGGTCGGATTCCTGACCGCGCGCAACCAGAACCGCCTCGGCGCGGTGCTCGTGGCCGGCCCGCAGATGCGCACTTTTCCTCCCCGGCCCGGTCGGCCCCAGGTACGAGGCATCCTCCACGCCGTCGGCATGCCGCCCGATTCCCACGGACGCGGCCGGGCCGATCTCGCCGGTGCGCTCGAACGGGTGGGGTCGCTCGCGCGGCGGCGCGGTTTCGTGACGGTGATCAGCGACTTCCTCACCAAGGATTGGCAACGCCCGCTCGGCACGTTGGCCCTGCGCAACGACGTACTCGCGGTCGAGATCCTCGACCCCCGCGAGCTCGACATCCCCGCTGTCGGCTACGTCGCGTTGGCAGATCCGGCGACGGGCGATGTGCGCGAAGTGCACATGACCCCCGACCTGCAACGGCGCTATCGAGCTGCCGCGCAGGCTCAACGTGACGCCACCCGCGACACGATCCGCTCGGCCGGCGCAGATCATCTCGTGCTCCGCACCGATGCCGACTGGGTCGCCGGCCTGATCCAGCACGTCCGGCGCCGCAAGGTGCAGATCGCCGGCGTCGGCGGAGGGCTCAAGCGATGATCGCCGCATACCTCGCGCCGGGACGATTGTGGTTCCTGCTCGTCGTCGCCGTGCTCGCCGCCGGCTACATCGCGATGCAATTCGCTCGCCGCAAGCACGTGGTCGCCTTCACCAACATCGAACTGCTCGACGAGTTGGCGCCAAAGCGCCCCGGCTGGCGCCGTCACGTCGTTGCCGGGTGCTACCTCGCCGCCGGCATCGCCGGCGTATTCGGCGTCGCCAGGCCGATCGAGAGGTCCGTGCAGGCGACCCGATCGGGCGGGCAGATCCTGCTCGTGTTCGACGTGTCGTTGAGCATGAAGGCCACCGACGTCGCCCCCGATCGCCTCGACGCGGCGAAGAAGGCCGCAGAGGATTTCGTCGGCCATGTCGGCAACGACATCCAGGTCGGCCTGATCTCGTTCAGCGGCAGTGTCAACGTGCGGGTCTCACCGACCCTCGACCACGGCCAGGTTCGTCAGGCCATCAGCGATCTGCAACTCGGCGAGGGGACCGCGATCGGTGATGCGCTCGCCACCGCAGTCGATGTCATCGGGCCACCCGGCAAGGCCAAGCCGAATCAACCGAGCGGCGCGATCGTGCTCCTCTCCGACGGCGAGACGACGGTCGGGCGCCCGACAGCTGACGGCGCCAAGGTCGCTGCCGACGCCAAGATCGCGGTCTATTCGATTGCGTTCGGCACCGCCGACGGAACGGTCGTCGATCCGAACACCGGCGACACCGTGCCGGTGCCCGTCAACGATGCCGAGTTGAAGGGGGTCGCCGACACGACGGGCGGCGCGTTCTTCGCGGCGCCGTCGGCCCCGGCGCTCTCCCAGGCGTACGCCGAGATCAGCAAGAACCTCAACGCCGGTCAGGGCGATCCGGTCGAGATCGTCACCGAGAACACCTGGAAGTACCTCGCCATCGCGCTCGTCCTGCTCGCAGTCGGATGGCTGCTCGGGCTGTGGTGGCTGCGCAGCCTGCTGTGACCGCGCCCGCGACCGTCAGGACAGTTGCGCGCCGAGCACGGCCCTCGCGGCGAGATGTCCGCACATGCCGTGTACGCCGGCGCCGGGCGGAGTGGACGCCGAACACAGCCACACCGTTGGGTTCGGTGTGCGGTACGCGTGCAACGATCGGGTCGGACGCAAGAACAGCTGGGTGCCCCCGACCGATCCGCCGGCGATGTCGCCACCGCGATAGTTGGGGTTGTACTCCTCCAGCGCGGTCGGCGACATGACATGGCGGGCTAACACCAGATCGCGCAACCCCGGGGCGAACCGCTCGAGCTGACGCTCGACCGCCTCGGTCGCGTCGCCGCTGTACCCGCTCGGCACATGGGCATAGACCCACAGCGTGTGCTTGCCAGCCGGAGCCCGCGACGGATCGATCATGCTCTGCTGGGCAACGAGCACGTAGGGGCGCTCAGGCATCCTGCCGGCGTGCACATCGGACTCGGCCGTTGCGATGTCGGTGAACGAGCCACCGAGATGGACCGTTCCTGCCCGAGCGCACGCGTCGTCCTTCCACGGAACCGGCCCGTCGAGGGCATAGTCGATCTTCCACGCACCAGGGCCACGCTTGAAGCCGCGAAGGCGCTTACGGTACGAGGTCGGCAGCGCCTCGGCTGCGATCTCCGCGAGTTGTGCCGCGTCGGTGTCGAACAGTGCGACGCGGTGCTGGGGCAGGTCGCGCAACGACCGGATCCGCGATCCCGTGCGGATCTCCCCGCCCAGCGCTACAAGATGGGCTGCCAGCGCGTCGGCGATCGCCTGCGAGCCGCCGGCCGCGACCGGCCAGCCAACGGCGTGCGCGGCAGACAGCAGCAGCGCGCCGAACGAGCCGGTGAACGGATACGAGAGCGGAAGGAACGAATGCGCTGCGCATCCGCCGAACAATGCCGCTGCCCGTTCATCGTCCAGCAGACGGGCAAAGATCGACGCCGGAGGTAGGGCGCGCACGCCGAAACGGGCGAGCGCGACCGGGTGCCTCGGGATCTGCGTCATCGGTCGCATCACAGCCGCAAAGGTGTCGTCCCAGTGCTTGACGAGCGGTTCCAGCAGCCGGCGATATCGGCCGTCCCGGCGGCCGAACTGTTCGGCGGTGAGGCGCAACGACCGGTGGACGACGGCCGCCGGGCCGTCGTCGAACGGATGGGCCAGTTGTAGTTCCGGGAACAGCCACTGCAGGCCGTAGTCGGCGAGCGGGAGACTGCTCAATAGCGGTGAGCAGGCGGCGAGCGGATGTACCGCAGAACAGATGTCGTGGTGATACCCGGGCAAGGTCAGTTCAGCGGTACGAGTGCCTCCGCCGATGTGGTCGGCCGCCTCGATCACCACGACCCGCCGACCGGCTGCGGCGAGCGTGACGGCGGCGGCAAGGCCGTTCGGCCCCGAACCGACGACGACGGCGTCGTATTCGGCTCGACCATCCGCTGCTGGGACCATCCGGTGGTTCTCCTCTCGAGCTGAGACTGGCGGTGAGGGACTGGCGGTTCAGATCTCGTCGGCCCAGGTCTCGTCAGCACAGGTCGCGCAGGCATCGATGATCGCCTGGGCGCGAAGGTCGCCGGCGAGGTTGCCGGCCATCCGGTTCATCACGTAACCGAACGCGAGGTCGCGTTCTGGCTGGGCGAACCCGATCGAGCCACCGGCCCCCGGGTGACCGTACGAGCCGGGGCCGGAGTACGGCGTGAACATGCCGTTGGTCATGAACCCCATGCCGAACGTGGTCGGCATGATCAGGCATGCATCGGGCTCATTCGCCGGCGTGACGGTGATCCGTGCCTGATCGCGCGTCGCATCGCTGAGCAACCGCACGCCGTCGACGGGCGCGATCGTCGCGGCGTAGATCTTCGCCAACGACGCAGCGTTGGTGATGCCGTTTGCAGCGGGGATTTCGGCCGCATGCACTGCCCGCGTGTTGAAGACCAGGTTTCCGAGCCGGCCGGGCGCCCCCGGTTCGCTGAAGGCCCGGTTGAGCGAGAGCGCGTCACCACCCGGGGTGCCGGGACCCATGAACTGGGCGATCATCGCGAGCACGGCTGGGTCGGTCGTCGGTTCCACCGGGATCAGCGGCGAGACGCGGGGCTCGAGCCCTTCTGGCAGCCCGATCCAGAACTCGACTCCGAGCGGCGCACAGATCTCCTCGCGGACGAACGTGCCGAAGCTGCGCTGCTGCGGGTCGACCCGGCGAACGAGTTCGCCGGCCAACCACCCGAACGTGATCGCGTGATAGCCGTGGTTGGCGCCGATCGGCCATCGGGGCGCGGTCTCCGCGAGCCGGCCCGTCACCGTCGTCCAGTCGAGCGCGTCCTCGAGCGTGATCGGTCCGTCCACCGTGTACAGGCCGCACTGATGCGACAGCAACTGGGCAACGGTTGCATCGCCCTTGTCCTGCGCTGCGAACTCGGGCCAGTACTTCGTGACCGGAGCGTCGTACGCGAGGAGGCCGCGGTCGACACACATTCCGACGGCGATCGCAGTGATGCCCTTGGTCGTGCTGAACACCAACTGCAGGGTGTCGTCGGTGTACGGCACCGTGCCTTCGGCGTCGAACGACCCGCCCCACAGGTCGACCACCTTGACGCCGCGGTGATAGGCGCAAACGCCAGCGCCGAGGTCCACCGTCGCGTTCTCGGGTCCGTCTGTAAAGTTCGCTGCGAAAACGTCACGCACCGACTCCCAGCCGGGCCTCACCATTCCACAGATGTCGCTCACCGGGCCAACGTAGCGTGTGTCAGCGAAGCGGACCCTTGTTCGAGGCGTCGAATTTGTTGATGTTCGGCTGACCGGTGACCAACCCGGCGATCTTGCTCCGGAAGTCGGCGAGGTGGGCCGACTTGGCGTGCGCCGCGAGTGAGTCGGCGTCGCGCCACTCCTCGAACACCAGCACCGTGCCCGGGTCGTCGGCCGCGAACGAGAAGCGGTACTCGGCGCAACCATCCTCGGCCAGGGTTGCCGTTCGGACTGCGTTGACGGCGGCGAGCAACTCGGCGTCCTTGGAGCGGTCGACTGGGATGGAACCGGCAATGATGATCATGTTTCGTCAACGATCTCTCGGAGGGTTTCGATGGTCTTCACGGCGTCGGGACCGACAGGATTGACCGACAGCACCGTGACGCCGGCTTGCTTGAACACGCCGACGCGCTCTTTAATGTAGCTTCGCGGGCCCACGAGGTGGGACAGCTCCAGCCACTCGGCTGGGACCGCGGCGGCGGCCTCGGCCTTGTGACCGTCGAGGTACAGGTTCTGTACGTCGACGGCTTCCTTCTCGTAGCCGTAGCCGCGGCAGATGTCGTTGTAGAAGTTCTTGCCGCGAGCGCCCATCCCGCCGACGTACAGCGCCATGTTCGCCCGGGCGAGGTCGAGGATCGCTGTCTGCTTGGCGCCGACGAGATCCTCTCCGATGGCGACCATCCCGCCGGCCGCGATGTCGAGCTGCTTGCGAGCAGGATCGCGCTTGGCAGTGCCGGCCTTGAGCGCTTTGCCCCACACCTGCTCGAACTTGTCGGGAATGAACATGATCGGCAGCCAGCCGTCCGCGATCTCGGCGGTGGCCTCGACGCTGCGGTCTTTGAGGCTCGCCCACCAGATCGGGATGTCGCTGCGTAGCGGATGGTTGATGATCTTGAGCGCCTTGCCGAGCCCGGTGCCCTGGCCCTGGGGAAGCGGGGCCCGGACGGTCTGGCCTTGGAAGTTGAACGGCTCCTCGCGCTTCCAGATCATCCGGCAGGCCTCGATGTACTCCTTGATCCGCACCATCGGCTTGTCGAACGGAACACCGTGGAACCCCTCGATCACCTGCGCGCCGCTGGCGCCGAGGCCGAGGATGAAGCGGCCGCCGCTGATGTAGTCGCAGCCGGCCGCGGTCATCGCCATCAGGGCAGCCGTGCGGCTGTAGACGTTGAGGATGCCCGTACCGATCTCGACCCGTTCGGTCTTGGCCGCGAGGTAGCCGACCTGGCTGACGGCGTCGAAGCTGTACGCCTCGGCGACGAACACCTGATCCAGCCCGGCCTTTTCGAGTTCGACCACCTGTTGTACGGCTTGTTGGAAGCCGCCGGCGTAGTTGATCATCATGGAGAGCTTCATCCAGCGGAGGCTACGCGACCGTCGTTCAGATTTCCCGACCGGAACCCTTCGAGGTCGAGGGTCACATATTGGTATCCAGCGCCGCGAACGGCGGCAACGATCGCCTCGCGCTGGTCGAGCACCGTCGCGAGATCGCCGAGGTCGAGCTCGAGCCGGGCCGTGTCGTCGTAGTGACGCACCCGCACCTGGCGGAATCCCATCGCCCTGAGCGCGGCCTCGGCCCGATCGACCCGACTGAGGATGCCCACGGTCACCTCCGTGCCGTACGGCACCCGGCTGGCGAGGCAGGCCGCTGCCGGTTTGTCCCATGTGCGCAAATCGAGTGCACGCGACAGGGTGCGGATGTCAGCCTTGGTCAGCCCGGCCGTCACCATCGGAAACTCACCACCGCGCTCGCTCGCACTGGCCTGGCCCGGTCGATGTTCGCCGAGGTCGTCGACGTTCACACCGAGCACGACGGTTGCCCCCTCTGCCGCCGCAATCGGCCCGACGACGTCCATCAATTCGGCTTTGCAGTGATAGCAACGGTCGATGTCGTTGGCCCGGTAGGCAACGCGAGCCATCTCATCGGTGACGACCGGCGTCCAGCGCAATCCCCACTCGGCGGCCAACACACGGCAATCGGCTTCCTCCCCGCCTGCCAGCGACGGCGAGACGGCCGTGACGGCGTGGGCCGCCTCGCGGCCGAGGACGTGCTGGGCGCGGTAGGCGAGGAACGCCGAGTCGGCGCCACCGCTGAAAGCCACGACGACACGACCGAGGCGCTGGAGCTCGTCGTCGAGGTGCTGCAGCTTCGTATCGAGCGAGCTGTCGGTGAGGGCGGTCACGGCTCTATGTTTGCAGGCAGCTGATCGAGTTCCAACGCCGAACGGGAATCGTTCGGACCATTCGCGACCTGGTGGAAACGTTCGACATGACAGGATGGACCGTTGTGACGGTACCAGGGTGGTGGAACGAGCGGCGCTACGGCATGTTCGTGCATGCCAGCGTTGCCACCGTTGCCTCGTTCAGCCCGATCGGTGAATACGCCGAGTGGTACTGGAGTCACCTCGGCACCGACCGGTTGGCCGATGGGCTCGCGCACCCGTCGCCGATGGCCGAGGTACTCGCCTATCACCGCGATCGGTGGGCCCACGTCGAGCGTTACGACGACTTCATCCCGTTCTTGAGCTATCACCGTTTCGACGCCGACGAACAACTCGAACTGGCCACCAGTTCCGGCATGAAATACCTCGTGCAGGTTGCCAAACACCACGACGGGTTCTGCTGGTGGGACGCGCCGGGAACGAAACGCACGTCCGTGCTGGAGGGGCCCGGCCGCAACGTGGTGGCCGAGATGGCGACCGCCTGCCGGCGCAACGACGTCGTCTTCGGCACCTCCTATTCGCTGCTCGACTGGGCCGATGACCGCTATCCCGACCGGGCGTATGTCGACGAGGTCCTGCACCCGCACGTGCTCGATCTCGTCGAACGCTACGGGTCACAGATCCTGTGGGGCGACGGAGGCTGGGGCCACGGGCCCGACGTGTGGCGCAGCCGGGAGCTGATCGAACGTGCGCAGGACCTCGCCGACGCGCAGGGCTACGAGTTGGCCGTCAACGACGGTTGGCGATCCGGCGGGGCGACCATCACGACCTACGACCACAACGCTCCGGCCGACATCGAGGCGAACCCGTGGGAGCTGCGCCGCGGGCTCGGCAGCTCGTTCTGCAACAACCGGGCCGAACACGCCGAGCACATGCTCTCGACCGGCGCGCTGTTCGATCTGCTCACCGAGGTGATCGCCAAGGGCGGCAACCTGGCGATGAACGTCGGCCCGGGCGTCGACGGCACGGTCCCGGAGCTGCAGCAGCGTCCGCTGCGCGAGGTCGGCGCATGGATCGACGACCACGACGAGGTCATCCACGGCAGCCGTCCATTCGATCATTGGGGCGATGCACAAATTCGCTACGTCCGCGCCGGCGGCCATGTGATCGCGCTCGATCTCACCGCCGGCCCGGAAGTGACCCTCACCGGTCTCACACCCGATCGGTACGAGGTCTCCACGGTCGAGGCCGACGATGGCGGCGCGCTGCACTGGGAGCAACACCGCGCCGGCGTGACACTCAGCCGGATCGATCGGTCACCGACGGGTCTCGCCGGGGTGTACCGGATCGGCCTGCGCGAGGCGCCGCAGGCAATCCGTCTCTTCGACGCAAGTGTCGGTCCGCCCCGCCCGCTGCAACCACTGCAGCCATTGCTCGACGCGGCTCTGCCCGGCGATGTCGTGCAACTGGGCGAGGGCCGCTATCAAGGCCCCGTGGAGATCCCGGCGGGCGTGACGTTGCGCGGGATAGGTTGGGACCGGACCTCCATCGTCGGCCGGGGCGCGACGGTCGCCCGGCTCGCAGCGCAGACCCGCCTCGAACACGTCCACCTCACGAATGAACCTGAGCGGCCGTCCGATGTATCCGTCATCACTCCGATCGTGCGGCTGCAGGGCGCCGGGGCTGTCATCGCCAGTTGCCGCTGCGATGGCCATGTGATCATCGAGGGCGACGACGGCATCGTCCAGTCGGTCACGGGCAACGGCGTGTTCGCGGTGGCGGTCGACCGAATCACGATCGAGCGTTGCGCATTCAAGGGGAAGCGACACGACGTCGGCGTCGAGATCGTCGGCGGCTCCGGCCACCGGATCAGCCGCAACGAGTTGGTCGATCACCTCTGCAGCGTCCGATTGACGGATGCCAACGCCAGCACCGTGTCCGAGAACCGCTTCACGGGCCGCTGGTGGGCCGTCCACCTCGTCCAGTGCGATCACGTCGATGTGATCGACAACGACATCCAGCACACGATGCGCGCCGTCGACGTGAACGGCGGCAACGGTTCGATCATCAACGGCAACTGGGTCGCCGACGGAGATAGCGGAGCGCTCGTCGAGTTCGGCGCCACCGACACTTCCCTCATCGACAACCACATCGAGCGCTGCCGGATCGGAATCCTGATCTGGGACGCCCCGACGACCAGCATCGGTCCGAACACATACGTCGACCTCCACGACGCCGAACCGGTCGTTGTCGGCCCGGAAGCGGACGTGATCGACGAGTGATCCGAGATGGACGCGTTCACAAAGGCCCGTTCGGCCATGATGTGAGCGTGCAATTCCGCCGCCAGGAACCTCTCGTCCCGAGCGAAGCGCCGGACGCACCACGCTCGCCGTGGCGGTCGAGGGTGTGGCGGATGGCCGTCGGGGAACCGGAATTGGCGCCGCTCTCGATCGCTCACGGGCTGGCCGGCATCGCCGACGCATTCGTCACGGTGTCACTCGCCGGCTCGCTGTTCTTCAATCTGAGTCCTGACGCATCACGCCAACAGGTGCTGCTCTACCTGATCGTCACGATGACGCCACTGGCCGTGCTCGCTCCGCTCGTCGGGCCCGCCGTCGACCGCTTCCGGCGCCGTCAACGATTCCTCGCGACGCTCTTCTTCGCCGCCCGCGGGTTGTTCGCACTTGCGCTCGCGGCGACGCTGTTCCGGCTGTCGTTCTACGGGTTCGCGCTCGGCCTGCTCGTCATCGGCAAAGCGTCCGGCATCGTCAAGCAGGCGTTGATCCCGCTGCTCGTCAACGACCCGAACCAGCTCGTCCGCGCAAACGCGCGCATCGCCAGACTCACCAGTGCGATGGCGGCATTGGGCGGTGCGACCGCGGTATCGCTGTTGAAGACGGTGGGGGCGCCGTGGCTGCTCCGGTGCGCTGCGATCGTGTTCGTCTTCGCGGCAGTGGCCGCGTTCAAAATCAAGCCGCTACCGCCTGGCGAACTGGAGCCGCTGTTGAGCGAGGTCGAGTACGCCGAGTTGCACCTCCCGACGGTGATCGTCGGTTCGATCGGCTTGATGGCGATCCGCGCCGCCGTCGGATTCTTCGTCTTCACCCTCGCGTTCACGTTGCGGCGGGCGAGCGAGCCGGTGTGGGTCTACGGAGTCGCCATCGTCTTGTACAGCGGTGGTTCGTTCCTCGGCAGTCTCATCGCGCCGATGCTCCGAAGGCGGTTCCAGGACCTCCAACTGATCGCGCTCGCCCTCGCCGCTCCGACGGTGCCCACCGTCGTTGGGATCCTCGGTGTCTCGCGCCCGCTCCTCCTCGCCATTGCTGCGTTGATCGGGATGTCGACGACGGTGGGTCGCCACGGCTTCGACAGCCTGCTCCAGCACCGTGCTCCCGAAGCCCTGCGCGGCCGGTCCGTGGCGCGCTACGAGACCCGGTTCCAATTGGTGTGGGCCCTCGGCGGGATCATCGCAACACCGATCTCGTTCCCGGCCGAGGTCAGCATGGTGGTGCTGACCGCGCTGTTCGTTCCTGCCCTGATCGTCTTCCTCCGCGCGTCGAATCAGGCACGGGTGTTCGAACAACGTTCGCTCGATGTGGCCGGGCGAGCCGGCGCACGTCTCGTCTCGGCCGAGGAGTGTCTGTTCGGTGGAGCGCCAAGGCTGGCGGTCATCGACGCTGCGGCAGCCATCGATCTCGCACGCGTCGCCGACCAAGAACTCGTCGGCCGGTCGGGTTACGACGATCTGGAGCAACTGCGCCGTTCAGCGCTCGACCCGGCCTCGTCGATC
>JANYKS010000027.1 GCA_025358125.1 Actinomycetes bacterium | reverse complement strand
TCGCTGAAGAAGTCGTCACCGAACGAGCCGACGTAGGACCACCAGTCAACAGGTCGATCTTTGCTGCGGGTGAGGCCGGCGAGCCAAAGAAGTGCGGTTCTCATGCGTCGCATGAACGTCAGTCTTGGGCGCGATGATCGGTGAGCCGTTCGACGGGCGCCAGGCCCGAATCGTGCGGTCCGTAGGTCCAGTCCGGCTGCTTGTCGACGAAGGTCGGATCGACCGAGGTCGTTTGACCATCGATTGCGGTGACCTCGGCAATCAGCACAGGGTCCACCGGATCGCGTCCGGGCTGCACACGCGCTTCGAACTGCGCGGCAAACCTGGTGCGGATGCTGCCGATCACGACCTGATGTTGCGACGCCAGGCTGCACCGGGCACCATCGGTGATTCGGAGCAGCCGCTCGTCGATCCGCCGCAGATGAGATTGGTCGGCCTGACCGCTGGCGAGCTTTTGCAGCAACGACGAGATCTCGAGCCCGTCCTGCTTGCACGGCGTGCATTGCCCGCATGACTCCACGGCGAGGAATCGTGACGCTCCGGCCGCAACAGCAACCGGATCGGTGCTGTCGTCGACCACGATGAAACTGGCCGACCCGAGTCCGCCCCCTTGCGCCGCGAAAGCCTCGTAACTGATCGGCGTGTCGAGTTCAGCCGACGTGAGGATGGCGTTCGACACTCCCATCAAAACTGCGCTCAGCGATCGAGCCCCGCCCTCATTCTCAGCGTCGGATGTTGCCAGAGCGAGTAGGTCTCGGAGCGGGGTGCCCATGACCACCTCGAACACGCCCGGCCGGCTGACGGCGCCCGTGACGGTGCAGAGGATGGTGCCGGGCGACTCGGTAGTGCCGACCGAACGGAACCACGCCGCGCCGTTCGCAATGATGTTCGCCACGTTTGCGAACGTCTCGACGTTGTTGACCAGCACCGGTGGCGCGAGGTTGTCGCCGTCGTCCGCTGTGGCCATTTGCACATCAGCGGGAAGTCCGCTGCCCGAATCCATATCGTCATCACCCGCAACGACCTCGACGACGCCTCGCCGCCACGGCGGGGCGATGCGCGGGAACGGCGGTCGTCCGTCGAGCACTTCCAACAGCGCAGTTTCCTCGCCGTAGAGATACTCGCCGGGACCCTCGACGATGTCGAACCCGACGTCTCCGGTCCAACCAGCGGCGCGGATCTCATCGATCGCGCCACGCAGCCTTGCGACCTCCTCCGTGAATCGGGCCTTGGTCGCGATGGTGACGCTGCCGGCGCCCACCACCCTTGCCGCGATCAGTGCACCCTCGAGCACCGCGTACGGGTTGTTGCGAATGATCGATCGATCCTTGAACGTGCCCGGCTCACCCTCGGCCGCGTTCACGACGACGGATGTCCTCAGCACCGCCGATGCGTATGAGAACACGGTGCGCCACTTCGTGCCGGTCGGAAAACCGGCGCCACCGCGCCCGCGCAGTCCAGAAGCATCGAGTTCATCGATCAACACCTCGGACTCGACCGCCCGAGCGGCCGTCAACCCGCGCCCACCGCCGGCCTCTCGATACGCGTCGAGTGATGCAAACGGCGCCAGCGGCAGAACGCGGTGGGCTGATGACACGCTGTTCGCGCTCACGATGGGGCCGAGGCTTGTCGGGTGTTCCGCATGGACGCCATGTTCCCACTCCGGTACCGGTTCATACCACCCGATGGCCGGGCGGCGCCGAGGCGAAGCCGAGATGAGCGCATGCAGGACCTTCGACTCTTGCCCGACAGCGGCCGTTGTCCGACACTGACATCGAGAATCGTCGCCCGATCGCGAAGGAGGACCCGGTGAAAGTCCGACAGGTGGTGTGCTGATGCTGGTCGTGATCGCCCTCGGCGGCAACGCCCTCCTGCGCCGCGGGCAACCGCTCGATATCGGTGCCCAGCGGGCGAATGTGATGGTCGCGGCGTCGGTGCTCGCGGAGGTCGCCCGCGACCACCAGCTGGTCATCACCCACGGCAACGGACCACAGGTCGGTCTGCTCGCGCTGCAGAACGCTGCCCTGTCGGAGGTGGCTCCGTACCCGCTCGACGTGATCGGCGCCGAGACCGAGGGAATGATCGGATACCTCTTGGAACAAGAACTCGGCCGCTATCTGCCGGCCGGCCAGCTCGCCACTCTCTTGACCCAGGTCGTGGTCGATCCGAACGATCCGGCGCTCCTTCACCCGGCCAAGGCGGTCGGCCCGGTGTACGACCAGGCCGAAGCTGCTGCGCTCGCACACAAGTACGGCTGGCGGGTCGTTCGCGACGGCGAGTACTGGCGACGCGTGGTCCCGTCGCCGGAACCGATCTCGTTGCTCGAGATCGCCTCCATCCGCATCCTGGTCAAGGCAGGCATCACATTGACCTGCGTCGGCGGTGGCGGCATCCCCGTGGTGCGTTGCACCAATGGAGCGGCCGGCGTCAGCGGGATCGAGGCCGTGGTCGACAAGGATTTGGCCGCTGGGCTGCTCGCTGCGGAATTGAACGCCGACGCCTTGATCATGCTCACCGACGTCGATGCCGCACGGCGCGACTGGGGCACCCCGGCCGCGACTCGGATCGGGGCCGTATCGCCGCACGAGCTGAGACGACTCGAGTTCGCCCCTGGCTCGATGGGGCCGAAGGTCAAGGCGGCCTGTCGGTTCGTCGAGAGCGGCGGGAGCTTCGCCGCGATCGGCGCACTCGACGACGCCGTCGATCTGTTGAATCGCCGCGCCGGCACCATCGTGTCCACCGACGGCAGCGATACGGTAAGTACCCGACCACGGTGACCAGCCTCGAGCAATCATTGTTTCGATAGTGACGGATGGCCCTAGCGATGCCAGGTTCGTCGGAGGATCATCGAGTCATGAAAGGTCAGATCACCGTTGGCTACTCAGCGACGCCGGCATCGACCGGTGCGGTCCAGTGGGCCGCGAACGAAGCCGAGGCGCGTAACGCACGGCTGCGGATCGTCAGCTGCTACGACATCCCCATCACGGGCGAGCCTGGCGGAACCATGATGACGTTGGACGTCGTCAACGTGCTGATCGAGGCAACCAGCTCGTCTTTGGGGGCGATCACCAAGGCGGTCGCCGAAGCGCACCCGAAGCTGATGGTTGACACGGAGGTCTGCTCCGGGCCTGCCACTCATGCCCTCGTCGCCGAAGCCGGTGGGTCGGATCTGCTCGTCGTTGGTTCCAGCAGCCACGAGGGCGCGGCAGCGTTCTGGCTCGGCAACACGGCGCGCTGGGTGATCCGTCACAGCACGTGCCCGGTGGTGGTCGTGCGCGGCTCTGCGACCGGGGCGCGGCCGAAGCGGGTCGTGGTAGGGGTCGATGGATCGCAGTCATCGGACGCTGCGTTGTGGTGGGCCGCTGACGAAGCCGACAGGTACGGGGTTGGCTTGCTGGTAGTACACGGTTGGTCGTATCCCTACCGCGGCGTCGATTTCGGGTCGACGCAGGCACGGGATCTGATGCGGATCGACGCAGCCTGCGTGCTCGATCGATCGGTCGAACGGGCGCGGGAGTGGAGCGGAATCGAAATCTCCGCCGAGCTGCGCGAGGGGGCGCCGGCGTGGAGCTTGCTCGAGATCGCCAAAGACGGCGACTTGCTGGTGCTCGGGTCACGCGGGCGTGGCGCGATCAGGGCTGGGTTGTTCGGCTCGACGGTGAATCATGTGCTCGAGCAGGCGGCCGTGCCGGTCGTCGTCGTCAAGAGCCAGTAGCAGCGGACCCTGCCTTGCCGGACGCGTCACCGGGTACTGACCGGCAACCCACGCGATCTATCCGGACGTGATCCTTTCGAGCACCGGGGCGTTCGCAGCCGACGCGCGTCCGCCAACGGTGTAGGCGCTGCGTAGTGCTGCGGCCGCCCGGTCGGCGGCGCTGCGGTCGCGCGCATGCACGACCGCGAGGGGGCGATCCGGGCCGACCTCGTCGCCGATCGTCGCCAGGTTCGTGAGTCCGACGGAATGGTCGACCGGGTCCTGCGGGCGGCTACGGCCACCGCCGAGGCCGATGACCGAAAGCCCGACCGCTCGTGTGTCGATGTGACTGACGGTCCCCGGGTCAGCCGGCACCACGTCGGTGATCACGCCAGCCCGTTCCATGTGTTTCCACGGCGCGGCGACGAAATCGGGCGGCCCGCCGAGGGCCGCGATCATGCGTTGAAACCTGTCAGCTGCTTCTCCGCTGTCGAGGGCGTGATGCAGCATCACTCGGGCAGCATCGTGGCCCGGGGCGAGTTGGCCGAGTATCAACATCTCGGTGCACAGCGACATCACCACGTCATGCATCCGGGCTTCGCGCCGGACACCCGTGAGGTAGTCGATGGCATAGGCCACCTCGACTGCGTTCCCAGCAGCATCGGCGAGCGGACGATCCATATCGGTGAGGAGGGCCGTCGTGGGTAGACCGGCACCGGTGGCCACTGCCACGATGCTCTGCGCAAGTTCGCGCCCATCTTTGCGCCCGGCCATGAACGCACCGTTGCCGACCTTGACATCCATGACCAGACCATCGAGTCCGGCTGCGAGCTTCTTCGACAGGATCGACGCCGTGATCAGCGCGATGCTCTCGACGGTTGCAGTCACATCGCGCACGCCGTACAGACGCTTGTCGGCGGGGGCGAGGTCGGACGTCTGTCCGATCACGGCGCAACCCACCTCCGAGACTGCGGCGCGGAACGCCGCCATCGTCGGCGTGGCCACATAGCCCGGAATCGCCTCCACCTTGTCGTACGTGCCACCGGTATGCCCGAGTCCGCGGCCGGAGATCATCGGCACATAACCTCCGCACGACGCAACGATCGGCGCCAGCATCAGACTGACGGTGTCGCCGACGCCGCCAGTCGAGTGCTTGTCGAGCACAGGCCCGGGCAGATCCCACTGCAATGTGGTGCCGCTGTTGGTCATCGCACGCGTCAGGGCGACGCACTCCTCGGTATTCATCCCCTGGAAGTACACCGCCATCGCAAATGCGCCAACCTGTCCCTCCGTGACCGAGTCATCCGTCAGGCCACGGACGAACATCGTGATCTCCTCGTCGCTGAGCACCCTGCCTTCACGCTTGTTGCGAATGATCTCTTGAGGCAGCAGGGTCATCAGTAACCCCTTTCTTCCGGGCCGCTCGGCTCGCCGACGATCACAGCGATCAACGCGTCGAGCAGTCCGCTCGCCCCGAACCGGAACGTGGACGGCGTCACCCATTCGGCGCCCATCATCTCGTCCGCCTGTTGGAGGTAGGACCGTGCGTCGGCAAGTGTGCGGATGCCGCCACTCGGTTTCAGTCCGACGCGCCGGTCGAGGTCGTGGATGGCCGTGAGCATGATCCCCGTAGCAGCCAGCGTGGCGCTGACTGCTGTCTTGCCGGTCGACGTCTTGATGAAGTCGGCGCCGAGACGGATCGCCAGCCGCGCAGCCTCGTCGATGATGCCCTCGTTGCGCAGCTCCCCGGTTTCGAGGATCACCTTCAGCAGATGGCGGGAGTCTGCCGGGACGACAGCGCGCACCGCATCGAGCAGCGCGGTCGCCACCTCGGTGTCGCCGGCGCTCAGGGCGCGGTACGGAAGGACGACATCGATCTCATCGGCGCCATCCTCGAGCGCCCTCACCGTTTGGGCGACGACGTCGGTCAACGGCTCGGCGCCACTCGGGAAGTTGGTGACGGTGGCGATGCGCACGCCGGTTCCGTTCAGGGCAGTCGCTGCCAGCGCGACGAAGCGCGGCCACACGCACACCGCTGCAACGCTTCCGTGCGGACCGTGGGCGCGGACGCAGAGACCGATCACGTCGTCGGCGGTTGCGGCTTCACCGAGGTCGGTGAGGTCGACCAGCGACAACGCTCGTCGAGCGGTCGCTACATGTGCGCTGTCGTGGTTCATGTCACCCCGGCCGTCGGTCAGCGAGCAGCCAGATGCGACGGTGCTCGTTCGGTGTTCGCGACGATCGCGTCGATGACTTCGTCCCACCGCTGACGGGGCAGATCGTGACCCATGTCAGGGAACATCAACAGTCGCGAGTTCGCAACGGCCTTCGCAGTCGCGATGCCACCGGAGGCAAGCACCAGCACATCGCGGAGACCGTGGATGACGAGAGTCGGGGCGGTCACCTTGCGAAGTCCGGCGGTACGGTCGGGGCTGGCCGAGATCGCCATGATTTGGCGGGCGGTGCCGGTCGCATCGCCATCGCGCTCGACCGCCCGCTGGATCAATTCGCGTTCAGCCTTTTCGTCGAAGTGCGGACCCGAGATCAGCCGACCGATGGCCACCCCATTGTCGAGCATCTTCTCGGGGTCCGAGTTGAGGAACTGCGGCGCCCTGCGGATCAGCGCCATCGCAGGCTTGCCGTGGCGGCGATCGCCGGTGTTGGACATGATCGACGTCAGGCTGGCCACCTTGGCGGGGTGGCCGATCGTCAGCGACTGGGCAATCATTCCGCCCATCGACACCCCGACGACGTGGGCCCGTTCGATGCCGAGGTGATCGAGGAGGCCGGCTGCGTCGTCGGCCATGTCGGACAACAGGTACTCGGACTTCGCGAGCCGGCGTGACAGCAAGCCGCCGATCGTCCTGGCCCGGCCGGGGGGCGTGCCGGGCATCTTGGTCGACAGGCCGATATCGCGGTTGTCGAACCGGATGACGCGAAACCCGCGATCGGCGAGTTGGGTCACGAATTCGTCAGGCCAGTGGATCAACTGGGCGCCGAGGCCCATCACGAGCAGCAGCGGCTGCCCCTCGCCGCGGATGTCGTACTCGATGGTTACTCCGCCGATGTCCGCTGAGGTCATCCACGTACACTAACCATGGTTCACTTCTCATGAACCGCCGGGCCGAGGAGCAGCGACGATGAAACCGTTGGAAACGAACGTGGCATACGGTCCGCTCCGGCGGCCGATCATCGGCTCGCACGGCCTGCACTCCGACAACATGGAATGGCAGCCAACCGAATCGCCCGGATTCTGGGTCAAGGCGTTGTTCGACGACGAGCCATCCGGCGCGAGGACCACGCTGATGCGTATCGATCCGGGCGCGTTCGCGGAGCTGCACAGCCATGATCAGGTGGAGGAGATCCTCGTGCTCGATGGGGAGTTCTGCGATCAGCACGCCACGTATCGGCCGGGTGACTACTGCGTTCGGGCGATCGGCGCGGCCCACACGGCGGGCTCCGAAGAGGGCTGCACCGTGTTGCTCATCTACCGCAGTTGAGCGCCCCCGACCAGATCGCGACGACCGCCAAGGTCATCAATCGACGGTGAACGTCAGTACGCCTCTGGCGTGAACGCGATCCATGAACGCGGGTTCGTAGGTGTCGTCGGGAGTCTCGCGGACCATCTGATCGAGCATCACTGCGTCGTCGCCGACGAGAATCCGCCACCGCCGCGCACGTACCCCCTCGAGGATGATGGTTGCCGCCTGCGCAGCGGTGAGCGGAGCGTGGTCACGGAACCTCTCGGCCCGCTGCTGCAGGCCTTGGCGAATGTCTTCGTCGCTCGCTCCGGAGGGATCGATACCCATTCGTGACATCTGGGCCCTGACCTGGCCGAGTTGGTCCTCGGTGAGTTCCTTCGGATTGCGACCGTGAGCGAGGCTGGAGTTGAACACGATCGACGTACCGACATGGCCGGGCATGACGACCGAGGCGTGCAGGTGCGGGGCGTTGAGGCGGAAGTCGCTGATCAACGCTTCCGTGAACCCCTTCACCGCGAACTTGGCAGCGCTGTACGCGGTGTGGGGGATGCCAGGACCGAGCGACGCGAAGAATCCGTTGACGCTGCTGGTATTGACGACGCGTCCCTCCGTGCTCGCAAGCAGCATCGGTAAGAACGCCCGCGTGCTCGCGTACACCCCACCCCAGCACACGGCGAATGTTTTGTCCCACTCGGAACGGTCGTCGAGCACGAAGCTGCCCCCGCCTCCGATACCGGCGTTGTTGAACAACAGGTTGATGTACTCGGTCGTGTGCTCGGTCCTGACCGAATCGCTGAACGCGATCAGTTGCTGCTCGTTCGACACGTCGGCGACGAAGGACGTGACCTTGGTCCCGACTGGTGCGTCAGCCTCGGCCAGTGCCTTCGTTTCTGCCATCGGCCCGGCCGCCGTGTCGCACATTGCGACGTGACAGCCCTCGGCCGCCAACTGCCGCACCAACTCGCGTCCCATGCCGTTGCCACCGCCGGTGACGACCGCGTATTTGCCTTCGAACTCTTGCACTCGAACCCCCATCTCCAACCAGACGCTAGACGGTCGGCCTCGCGTCGCGCGCTGCGGAGGTCAGTCGGTCGAAGTCTTGTCGTCGGCCGTATCGGCGCCCTCCGGTTCGCGCTGCACCTCGAACCAGACCATCCGCCCGAACGGCGACTGCTCGATGCCCCACGCCGACGGAACCTGGAGCAGCACCGCGATGCGGTGGCCGCCTATCTCCGGATGGCGGGAGTCGCCCACCGGGCTCGGCATCTCACCGCCGCCGTCGGTGACCTCTACCCGCAGCCAACCCGACTGTGGGGAGTGCCAGGCCGACAGGTGACAATCGCCGGCCGCGTAGGTCAGCGAATGGGTGACGAGTTCACTCGTCGCGAGCAACGCGTTGTTCCAGAAGTCGTCGTTGGCCGCTCCGCCAAGGAGGTTGCTGATCGCCGTTCTCGCATCGTGCGGTGCGGAGATGACCCGCTCGAGAACGATCTGAAGGTCTGGAGCGAGATCAGCCATGTTCGTTCATACCCTCTGTCCTCAGGAATGAAACCTACGACTGCGTACCCGTTGCGTCGTGCCGATGATCTTGTGTTCGGCCATAGTGGTGCCATGGCGACGAGCGCATCGACGACTGCGCCGCGGACAGCGCGTGAGCGCGTGCATCAGATGCTCGGCGGGTGCGTGGACCTCGGTTTCGCTCCGTCCGTCGCCGACGTGAAGTCCGCGTAGATGTCAGCCGCCCGCTTCAGTCGTGGCGAACTCGAGCGATTCAACGGCGCAACGGTCGACGACCTCATCGGCGGGCGGACGCGGCTGCTCTTCGTCGGCATCAACCCGGGTCTGTGGACGGCAGCCGTGAACGCCCATTTTGCCCGACCGGGGAATCGCTTCTGGCCGGCTCTCCATCAGGCCGGGATCGTCGTATCGCCCGTCGATGCGCGAGACGGTATGTCCAAGGCCGAACGGCGGATGGTGCTCGACGCCGGCATCGGTATCACCAACCTCGTACCGACCGCGTCGGCTCGTGCCGACGAGTTGACCAGTCACGAGTTGCGCGATGGAGGAGCGCGGTTGGTTGCGCTTGTCGAACGACTCGAGCCGAAGGTTGTCGCTGTGCTCGGCATCACCGCGTACCGCGTGGCGTTCGAACGCAGGGCCGCGTTGGCGGGACGCCAGGATGACGGCATCGCCGGCGCCGAGCTCTGGGTCCTGCCGAACCCCAGCGGGCTCAACGCCCATGACACGATCGCTTCCCTCGCCGCTGCGTATCGTGAGGCAGCAGTAGCCGCCGGCGTATCGCTCGGGGCCGACACCTCGGGGTTCGGACGCGGTTGAGATCTTCACCGTGTGGGTACGGGGTTGGGGTAGTTCACCAATCAAGGACCAGCCACATGACTCTGACCAATACCGTCACTTCACTTGCTCACGACGCAGCCCAGGTGGCTAGCGACCTCGGTGGTCAAGCCGTCGAACTCGGGAGCAAGGCCGCCGAATTGGGTTCCGACGCGGCGGCATCTGTCGCCTCGGCGGCGACTCACATCGCACAGGCACTTTCGAGCAAGGTACCTGCCATCAAACCGAGGCGGACCGCGTCGCCCCTGGCCATTGTTGCCGTGCTCGTGGGAGTGGCCGTAATTATCGCCGCAGTCGTCAAGCTCAAGCGAAAGCCGACATCGCCGGCGTCTTCGGGGAAGGATTCGGCGGCAGCGACCTTGAGAGTCCCGGTCACCGACTTGTTGATGGGTTGAGTGATCATCGATACGTGGTCAGCCGCGCTGACCATCCGTCGGCAGGCTCCTCCAGAACGCCGCGAACTTGGGACCGATTCGCGATAGCTCGGCGAGGTGAACGACCGAGAGGTCGCGTAATCGCGACTCGCCCTCAGCCGTCAGAACCACCCGCACCACCCGCTGATCGTCGGTGTCTGCGCTTCTTGACACGAGACCGGCGTGGGCCGCCCTGTCGACCAATTCTACCGTGCTGTGATGGCGGAGATCGAGATGTTCCGCGAGCTCGCCGACGCTCGGTGGGCCGCCGTGACCGCGAACGGCAAGCAGCAACTGATGTTGGGTCGCTGTCAGCCCGACTTCCTTCGCACGATGCTCGCTCCAGTGCAGGAACCGGCGGAGCCCGGCGCGGAATTCCAGCAGACGGGCGAAGTCCTCGTCGGTGACGACATTCGGATCGGAGACGTCCTGAGTGCTCACAAATACATCGTATCACGATATGATTGAAATATGGCTCCTGCAATGCCCCCTCGCCGGTTGCTCCGGTTGACCCTGCTCTCGGCCGTCGTCGGCCTCGCCGGCGGCGGTGCCGCTTACTGCCTCGTCCACTTGATCGGTCTGCTCACCAATCTCCTGCTGTTCCAGCGGTCTGGTTGGACGATTCCGTCCTTGCGCGATTTCCATCCGGGACCGTGGCTCTATCTGGTCACCGTCGGCGGCGCGATGATCGTTGCCATATTTGCCAAATGGGCGCCCGTGATCAAGGGTCACGGACTTCCCGAAGCGATGGAAGCCGTCCTGACCAAGCAGAGCAAGGTGTCGCCCAGGACGGCGATAGCGAAGCCGTTGTCGTCTGCCGTCGCGATCGGATCAGGCGGTCCCTTTGGTGCGGAAGGTCCGATCATCGTCACCGGTGGCGCGATCGGGTCGCTGCTCGGGCAGTTGGTCCACGTCTCGCCGAACGAGCGCAAGATCCTGCTTGCCAGTGGCGCCGCGGCCGGCATGGCTGCCACGTTTGGTTCACCGCTGGCGGCCGTCATTCTCGCGATCGAGCTCCTGCTGTTCGAGTTCTCGACCCGTGCATTCATTCCACTCGTGGTCGCAGCGGCTGTCGCCGGTGGCGTCCACTCCGCACTGTTCGGCTCAGGGCCGCTCTTCACACCTCCTCACCATGACTTCACCGGGCTCGGCCAACTGCCACTTTTTGTCCTGCTCGGTGGGCTGTGCGGCATTCTGGCTGTCATTATCACCAAGGGCCTCTTCATCACCGAGCACCTCTATCGGAAGTTGCCGGTGAGTGAGTTCTGGCATCCAGCGATCGGCGCGATCGTGTTCGCTACCGTCGGGCTCGTCGTCCCGCGGGCACTGGGCGTCGGCTACGACGCGATCGACGACGTGCTCGCCGGGCGGCTCGCGCTCGGAACACTCGGAGCGCTTGCGCTGGCCAAGCTGATTGCGTGGTGGTTCGCGTTGGGGTCCGGCACCTCCGGCGGCACCCTCGCGCCGATCCTGCTGATCAGCGCTGCGGTCGGCGGCACGCTCGGCGAGCTGGCGTCGCGGATGTTGCCCGGCGCGCACCTGTCGCCGGGAGCGTTTGCGCTCGTGGCAATGGCCGCAACATTCGGCGCGGCGACGAGAGCGCCGTTCGCATCGATTGTCTTCGTGTTCGAGTTGACGAGGGACTACAACGCGATCCTGCCGTTGATGATCGCCACCGTGATTGCCACACTGCTCGCCACTGCCCTGATGCAGGACAGCATCATGACGGAGAAGCTGACACGTCGCGGGCTCCACGTGCCATCCGACTATCACGTCGATCTGCTGGCCACTGTGCGTGTCGATCAGGTGATGACGCGCGACGTCGTCGTGCTCGACTCGACGCTGTCGGTGGAGGAGGGCGTGAGGAGGTTTCACGGCGGCCATCACGGCGCCTACCCGGTGGTCGATGCCGACGGCCGGTGTGTCGGAATTCTCGGTCGGGGTGATCTGCTCCACGGCGATCTTGCGGACGACCAAACGCTCGGCGACGTCGCCGCACGAGAGATCGTCGCCATCAAGCCCGGCGACACCGTGGCCGTCGCCCTGCAGACAATGGTCGAAGAGGGCGTCGACCATCTCCCGGTCCTGGATGCCGACGGTGCACTGGTCGGCATTTGCACGCGTGGCGACATCCTGGCCGCGCGGCGAAGTCACCTCAGCGTGGACCGGGTCCAGCACGGCTGGAGGCCGGGTCGGCTGTCGGCGTGATTCACCGTTGGTGGCCGAGCGTTTCCGACAAGTGTCGAGCAGCCGTCGCCACGCGGATGCGGGCGCTCGCCAGATCCGCGCCGACGAGGCGAAAGCTCGGACCGACGAGGCTGACGGCTGCCACGATTCCGTTCGGTGAGCGAACGGGAGCACTGACCGCGGTGATGCCGGGCTCGAGCTTGCCCTCGCGTACTACGACCGCGTCATCGTCGACGCGCCCATCGAGCGCGGCGCCGGCCGCCGTTTTGGAGCTGGCGAATCCGCGGCCGAGCCAGCCACTGTGGCGCAACGCGTGTTGTCCCGGAGCTGTGGCCACATAGACCGCTCGGCGCCGAGGCTGCTCGATCGCAAGGTAGGCCGACTCGCCGGTGCAGGCAGCCAGTTCATCGAGGAACGGTTGGGCGGCCGTGGCAAGCGAGTGGCCGACGAACACCGTCCGCGACAGCGAGACCAGCCGAGGGCCTGGCCGATAGAGCTGATCCTCATCGCCGCGCACGAGGAGCCCTGCCGCTTCGAGCGAACGCAATTGACGAAGTGCCGTGCTTGGCACGAGCCCGACACTCGCGGCAGCCTCGGTGAGGCTGAGCCCCTGCGCCGACCCGCCGACGACGCACAACAATTGAAGCACTCGATCGGACGAGCGCGGGCCGTCTCGAACCGGTGTCGCGGGTGTCGTTGCAGTTTCACGCTGCAGTGCTAGATTGCGCACAGTGCAAGTCTACAACGAACCAGTCGTAGTGTCGGCTCACGGGCTGCAGCGATCCGACGTCGTCGCCGTCGCCCGCAACGGCAATCCCGTCACGCTTGGCGCCGACGCGCTCGAGGCGATGCAACGAACGGCCGCCGTCGTCGAGGGTTTCGTTCACGGCGACGTACCGGTCTACGGAGTCACCACTGGATTCGGCTCGCTCGCCAGTGTGGTGATCCCCCCGGAGCGCGCTGCCGAGATGCAACTCGCGTTGCTCCGCTCGCACGCAGCAGGCATGGGCGCGGAGATCGAGCGTGAGGTCGTGCGCGGACTGATGTTGCTCAGGGCCCGCAGCCTCGCGCTCGGCTATTCAGGCGTTCGCCCCGTCGTGGCCGAGGGTCTGATAGCGATGTTGAACGCCGGCATCACCCCTGTCGTCTACGAGTTCGGATCACTCGGCGCGAGCGGCGATCTCGCCCCGCTGTCGCACGTCGCGATGGTGCTCGTCGGTGAGGGAACCGCGCGCAACGCGGCCGGGGAACTGCTCGACAGCCGGGAGGCGTTGACAGCCGCCGGGCTCGCGCCGCTCGTGCTCCGTGAAAAAGAGGGTCTCGCGCTGATCAACGGCACCGACGGCATGCTCGGCATGCTCTGTCTGGCGCTCCACGACATCTCCGCCCTGCTCGGTGTGGCCGACATCGCAGCGGCGATGTCGGTCGAGGCGTTGCTCGGTACGGATCGGGCGTTCGCGGCTGATCTACAGGCCCTGCGCCCGCAGGTCGGCCAGGCCGTCAGCGCAGCGAATCTGGTGCGGATCCTTGCCGGCTCGCCGATCGTTGCCAGCCACCGCCACCACGACAGCAGGGTGCAAGACGCGTACTCGCTGCGCTGCACGCCGCAGGTTCACGGTGCCGGCCGCGACACCGTGGCGCACGCTCAAACGATCGCCGATCGCGAACTCGTGTCGGCGATCGACAATCCTATGATCCTTCCGGACGGTCGGGTCGAGTCGTGTGGCAACTTCCATGGTGCGCCGATCGGCTACGTGCTCGACTTCCTCGCGATCGCGGTCGCCGACCTCGGCGCCCTCTCCGAGCGCCGCACCGACCGGATGCTCGATCCCGCCCGTTCGTGGGGGCTGCCTCCGTTCCTCGCCCCGGATGCCGGCGTCAACTCGGGCATGATGATTGCCCACTACACCCAGGCGGCGATGGTCTCCGAAAACCGGCGGCACGCGGTGCCGGCCAGCGTCGAAACGATGGCGACGAGCGCGATGCAGGAGGACCACGTGTCGATGGGTTGGAGCGCTGCGCGCAAGCTCCGCGTGGCCGTCACCAACCTGACCAGGATCCTCGCCGTCGAGCTGATCTGCGCTGCCCGAGCGATCGATCTCCGCCAGCCGCTCGAACCGTCGGTGGCTACGGGCGCCGCGCTCCGCGTGATTCGCAAGTCTGTCCCGGGCCCCGGGCCAGATCGCTGGCTGTCACCCGAACTCGCGGCAGTCGAGCAACTCGTGCGCCACGGAACCATCGCCGCCGTGGTCGCCGATGTCATCGGCGAACTGGCCTGAACGAACGAACAGAAAGGATCGCCATGTCCGGCCCTCGTGAAGTCCGCGCCGCCCGCGGATCACAGATCTCCTGTCGCAGCTGGCCGCAGGAAGCCGCGTTGCGAATGCTTTGCAACAACCTCGACCCCGATGTCGCCGAACGCCCGGACGACCTCGTCGTCTATGGCGGAACAGGCCGCGCAGTCCGGTCGTGGGAGGCCTTCGACGTCATCTGCCGCACCCTCACCACGCTCGCCGACGACGAGACCTTGCTCGTCCAGAGCGGCAAACCCGTCGGTGTGATGCGCACCCACGAGTGGGCGCCGCGTGTCCTGCTTGCGAACTCGAACCTGGTGCCCGAGTGGGCCAACTGGGACGAGTTCCGCCGGCTCGAGCAGATGGGCCTCACGATGTACGGCCAGATGACCGCCGGATCGTGGATCTACATCGGCACGCAGGGCATCCTGCAGGGAACCTACGAATGCTTTGCGGCGATTGCCCGTAAGCGCTTCGGGGGCACGCTCGCCGGAACGACCACGCTCACCGCCGGCCTTGGCGGGATGGGCGGTGCGCAGCCACTCGCGGTCACCCTCAATGGCGGTGTCGCACTGTGCATCGACGTCGATCCGCTCAGCGTGCAGCGCCGTATCGCCACCCGCTATCTCGACGAAGTGGCCGACTCGTACGCCGACGCGATCGCTCGCTGTCGCGTGGCCAGGGCGGGGCGCCGGGCCGTATCGATCGGCCTCGTCGGCAACGCTGCCGACATCGTGCCGCGACTGCTGGCCGACGGTTTCGAGGCCGACATCGTCACCGACCAGACGAGCGCTCACGATCCGCTGAGCTACCTCCCGCGCGATCTGACGATGGAGGCAGCAGCGCAGCTGCGGCGTGAGGCTCCGGAGACGTTCATCCGCCGCTCCCGTGAGTCGATGGCGCGTCATGTCGAGGCGATGGTCGGCTTTCAAGACGCCGGCGCCGAGGTCTTCGACTACGGCAACAGCCTTCGCGCCGAAGCCGTACTCGGCGGCTACGAGCGGGCGTTCGAGTACCCCGGCTTCCTGCCCGCATACATCCGGCCGCTGTTCTGCGAAGGACGCGGACCCTTCCGCTGGGTGGCGCTGTCCGGTGATCCGGCCGACATCGCCGCAACCGATGAAGCTGTCCTCGACGAATTCCCGGACGACGACGACCTCCATCGCTGGATCCGCCTGGCGGGCGAGCGGGTAGCCTTCCAGGGGCTGCCGGCCAGGATCTGTTGGCTCGGCTACGGCGAGCGCCATCGCCTCGGGCTGCGTTTCAACGAAATGGTCAAACGGGGAGAGCTATCGGCGCCGATCGTGATCGGGCGCGATCACCTCGACTCCGGATCAGTCGCCTCGCCGTATCGCGAGACTGAAGCCATGATCGACGGCTCCGATGCGATCGCCGATTGGCCGCTCCTGAATGCGCTCGTCAACACGTCGTCGGGGGCATCATGGGTCAGCATCCACCACGGCGGCGGCGTCGGCATCGGTCGTTCGATCCACGCCGGTCAGGTCTCGGTCGCCGATGGGACCGACCTCGCCGCGCAGAAGCTGGAGCGGGTTCTGACCAACGACCCCGCGATGGGAGTGATCCGCCACGCCGACGCAGGCTATGAACGCGCGATCGAGGTTGCGGCGGAGCGGGGCGTCGTGGTGCCTATGGTTGGGACATGATCCGCGGCATCATGACGATCGGCCATCCGGTGCTTCGCCAACCGACACGGCGGATCACGATCGACGAGCTGCACAGCCCGGCGATGCAGCAACTGATCGACGACTTGATCGACACGATGCGCAACGCGAACGGCGCCGGCATAGCCGCCAATCAGATCGGGGAAGGGGTTCGGATCACGGTCATCGAGGTCAACGACAATCCGCGCTATCCCTACAAACCCAAGATCCCGCTGACGGTTGTCGTCAACCCCGTCATCGAAGCGATCGACGACGAGAGCGTGGACATCAACGAAGGATGCCTCAGTGTCTCGAATTTACGCGGCGACGTCAGCCGCCACGTTGCGGTGCGGGTGAGGTACCTCGATCGCGCCGGCAACGAGCACGACGAGATCAAGCGCGGTCTCACAGCCGGCACCTTCCAGCACGAGTGCGATCACCTCGACGGCAAACTGTTCGTCGACCGGGTGTCGGACCCTGCAACGCTCACGACGTGGGAGAACTTCGAGAAGTTCCACCGCGCGGCGTTCATCGCCAGGATCACCAAGTTCGTCGAGCACGGCGGGAGCTGACGAGGTGGCCTCGCGACGGGTGTGGTGTGAGTACGCAGCGCTTCCCGACGGAGTGCTGGCCGGTGTACTGATCTCGATCGACGAAGGGCTCATCGCCGACATCCACGTCGGCCCCGACAACGTGCCAGCGGATGCCGAGCAGCTCTGCGGTCTGACGCTGCCCGGGTTCGCCAATGCCCACAGCCATGCCTTTCATCGCGCGTTGCGCGGACGGACCCACCGTGGTCGCGGAGATTTCTGGACATGGCGCGAACAGATGTACAGGGTGGCAGGCAAGCTCACCCCTGAGAACTATCTCGCGCTTGCCCGGGCGACATTCGCCGAGATGCTGCTCGCCGGTTTCACGTGCGTCGGCGAGTTTCACTACGTGCATCACGCTCCCGGCGGCGAGCCATACGCGGAGCCAAACGCCATGGGGCACGCGATCGTGCAGGCAGCGCGCGAGACCGGCATCCGCCTCACACTCCTCGACGCGTGCTATTTGCGCGGCGGTGCTGGCAGGCCGCTCTTGCGGGAGCAGCTGCGTTTCACCGATGGCTCCGCTGCCCGCTGGGCCGCACGTGTCGACGCGCTCGTCGACGCGCCGCTCGTTCGAATCGGCGCAGCCGTCCATTCCGTGCGCGCCGTCGATGCGCCATCGATCGCAACCGTTGCCAAGTACGCTGCCGGCCGCTCGATGCCACTGCATGCGCACGTGTCGGAACAGCCCGCCGAGAACGAGCAGGTCGCGATGGAATTCGGCTGCTCGCCAACCGAGATACTGGCGCGCCAGGGCGCCCTCTCGTCGCGGTTCACGGCCGTGCACGCCACCCACCTGATCCCAACCGATATCGAGTTGTACGCACGGGCGGGCTGCACGTGTTGCTTCTGCCCGACCGCCGAACGCGATCTTGCCGATGGCGTCGGCCCGTCGGCCGAGCTGCGCGCTGGCGGCGTGCGACTGGCGATCGGCAGCGATCAGCACGCAGTCATCGATCCTTTCGAGGAGATGCGTGGGATCGAACTCGACGAGCGGCTGCGGTCGATGCGGCGGGGAACGCACCCGGCGCGGGGACTCATCGACGCGGGGACGGCGAATGGCTATCGGTCGCTCGGGTGGCACAACGGCGGGCGGTTGGCAGTCGGCTCGCTGGCAGATCTCACGACGGTCTCGTTGGACAGTGTTCGTCTGGCTGGCGCCCCTCTGGACGGCTTGCTGGAGGCCGTCGTGTTCGCGGCGAGCACTGGCGACGTGTCGACGGTGATCGTGGCCGGCACCACCGTTGTCGATCACCGCGCCCACGTCGACATCGACACAGTTGGCGAGCTGCGCACGTCGATCTCGGCGTTGCTCGAGGGGAAATGACACGAGTGACGACCACCGTCTTGGACCGGATCGGCCTTCTCGTCACGAACGATCCGGCGCTCGGCGCAGGCCCGCTCGGAATCGTGCACGACGCGAGCGTCGTCACCGACGGATCGAGGGTGCTGTCCGTCGGCCCGTCGGGCCAGATCGCCGATCAACGCGTCGATGTCGAGGGCCGATGCGTCATTCCCGGCTTCGTCGACAGCCACTCCCACCTCGTGTTCGCCGGCGACCGATCGGAGGAGTTCGCGGCGCGCATGGCCGGAGCGGAATATGCTGCTGGGGGCATCCACACGACGGTGGCCGCGACGGCCCAAGCGTCAGACGCCGAGTTGCGGCGCATCGTCACGGCTCGTCGAGCAGAGGCTGCTCGGGCCGGCATCACCTCGATCGAGATCAAGTCGGGCTACGGCCTCACGCCGGCCGCCGAGGCGCGGCTACTGCGTCTCGGTCGTGAGTTCACGCACGACACCACGTTCCTCGGCGCCCACGTCGTACCGACCGAGTTCACGGGCCGAGCCGACGATTACGTGGAACTCGTGTGCGGCGAGATGCTGAAGGCGGCCGCTCCGCTGTCGCGCTTCGTCGATGTGTTCTGCGAGGTCGGTGCGTTCGATGCCGATCAGAGCAGAGAAGTTCTGCGTGCCGGCATCGCCGCCGGCCTGATCCCCAAGATCCACGCGAATCAACTCGGTCTTGGGCCCGGGGTCCGCGTAGCCGTCGAGATGGGTTGTGTGTCGGCCGACCATTGCACGCATCTCAGCGATGCCGACGTCGCCGCCCTCGCCGGCAGTACGACGGTCGCGACCCTGCTGCCGGCTGCAGACTTCTCCACCCGTCAGCCGTACCCCGATGCCCGCCGCCTGATCGACGCGGGCGTCACTGTGGCCATCGGCACGAACTGCAATCCCGGGTCGAGCAACACGACCTCGATGAGCTTTTGTCTCGCGCTCGCAGTTCGCGACATGGGCATGACAGCTGAGGAGGCGCTCCAGGCAGCAACGACCGGGGGAGCGGCGGCGCTGCGACGCGACGACATTGGTCGGCTGCGTGTGGGTTCGCCGGCCGATCTCGTGGTGCTCGACGCGCCCTCCTATCTGCATCTCATCTATCGGCCGGGAGTACCGCTGATCCACTCGACGATCAGCGCGCGGCGCTGACTACAGGGACCAATCTCGGCGATCACAATTTGGACCAGTACGAACCGTCGATCATCGCCGTCAACGTCGGGTGATGGACGAAGGCATGATCAGGATTGTCGGGCATGACTGCCTCGCCGAACAGGATCTGGCGGCGGGTGATCCGGGACATCACGATCGCATGACGCACCGCCGCGTACAGGATGTACCAATGCAGGTTCTTCGGTGTCGTGCCGCTGGCGGTCGCGTACTGCGCGCTGACTTCAGCCGTGCGCATGAAGTCGGGCATGCCCGGCATGCCGTACTGCTCGGTCAGATCCTGGAAGAAGCGATGGATGAAGATCATCCAACCGATGTCGATCTCGCGCGGGCCATGGCCGGCCATCTCCCAGTCGAGCACGGCGACGGGCCTGAAGTCGCGGTACATCATGTTGCCGATTCGCGCATCACCCCAGCTGACGACGATCTCACCCTCGTCAGATGGCCAGTGTTCGTCGAGCCAGACGAACGCGTTCTCGATGAGCGGCGAACGGAAGCCGTCGGCGGCCACCCATTCGTAGAAGCTGCGCTGGTCATTGACGTGACGGACAAGAGCGGTCTCGCCGGGCGCGTCGATCACGAGGAACTCCGCGCCCGGATCTGATGCCGGAATCGAGTGGATCTTGGCGAGAACCTCGACCGACGCGAGTTGGAGTGCGGCCTGATCGGCCGCGGCAGCATCGAAAAACCAGTTGTCACCGAACGTGTACGGCATCAGGTCGGGCGGCACGACTCCGTCGACTCGACCCATCACGAAGAAGGCCGAGCCGAGGTGACCCGGATCGGTCTCGAGCCACAGCGTTGGCGGAATGGCGACGTCCGTTCGATCCGCCACGAGGCGCATCGCGTTGAATTGGCGCGGCATGTCGTAAACGGGGAAGACGGGCTCCGAGGCCGGATCGGGGGGCAGGCGGAGCACGAACCGGTCGGACGCAAGGGTGCCGTTGTCGTCCGTCCACTCGGCGTCGAACAAGATCGTCTCACTCGACATCCCGTTGGTGGTGGGCACGGTGAAGTCCGTGACCGACGGGCTGCGCAGACGCCCTGCGAGCCACGTCGTGAGTTGATCGCGCACGACACGATGATCACGCGTCGAGATCTTCGGCCGTTCGTCTGTCATGGTGCTCCCCCTCGTGCGCCGTCAGGATTGCAGAGTATCTGACGAACCGTCAGAACGAGACGATCGAGACGTGGGCGTGGGTATCCTCGGCCCATGCTCAGCATCCTCGAAGGTCGAGTGCTCGGTTGTCTGCTGGAGAAGGAACGCACGACGCCGGATCAGTATCCGCTGTCGCTCAACTCGCTCGTGTCGGCGTGCAACCAATCCACGGCTCGCGAGCCGGTGATGGTGGTCAGTCCTCATGACGCACAAGCCGCGATCGTGTCGATGAAGACCCAGGGCCTCGTCAGACTCGTGCACCCGAGCCACGGCAAGAGCGTCACGCGCTATCGCCAAGTCGCCGACGAACGCGACAACTGGACGCGTGGCCAGACCGCCATCATCGCTGTGCTGCTGCTACGCGGCCCGCAGACCGCTGCCGAACTACGAGCACGCACCGAACGGATCCACGACTTCGGTTTGCCCGATGGCGTCGAGGCGGTGTTGCGCGAGCTCGCTTCGGTTGACGCCGCGGTGGTCGTCCAACTCGAACGCGCGACCGGCCACAAGGAGCTGCGGTGGCAACAACTGCTCGCCGAAGAAGCCGAGATCGCGCCTCGGGCAGTGGCCAGGTCAACCTCCGACGGATTGGACGATCGGGTCGTCGAACTCGAAGCGAGAGTCGCCAGACTCGAAGCTGCACTCGCGGATCTGCTGTAGGGGCTTGATCAGACGTCGTCCGCGCCGTCGTGGCTCCGGCCACGAATCGGCGCCCCCTCGAGTCAGTTCTCTAGCGAGCCGAACGGGCGGAGGTGGCCGCTCGGATACCAGCACGCCACGATGACGGCGACGACGAGCACGACGACGGCAGACGTGCGCAGGCCGATCTGCATCCCGTTCACGAATGCCGACCTGGCGACGCCGAGCAGGCTGTCCAACTGCGACGCGAACGGCTTGAGCGCTGGGTTGGACGGCGCCGCCCTGACGAGCCCGTCGAGGGGGCTGACGCCGCGCTTGGCCGTTTCCGTGATCACAGCGGCGTCCGGCGGAAGGTTTGCGAGGAATCCGGAGATGCCGCTGCGGTAGCGCGAACTGAGGATGCTGCCGATGACGGCGATGCCGACGGCGCCACCGACTTCACGGGTCGTGTCGTTGACTGCCGATCCGACGCCGGCCTTGTCCAGCGGCAACGACAACACGATGCCGGTCGACAGCGTTGCTATTGCGAGACCGGAGCCACCGGCGAGAACGATCAGGCCGATTGCGAGCAGCAGGTACGGGCTCGACGCGTCGACGAGGGACAACAGCACGAGGCCGACCGGCATGATGAACAGCCCGGTGACGACCACCCTCTTCGGCTCGAACCTGGCCGACAGCGCAGCGCCTCGTGGCGAGACGAGCACCATCGTGAACGCGAACGGAAGCGTCAAGATGCCTGCCATCAGCGGCGAGTAGCCGCGCACCGACTGGAGGAACTGGGCCATCAGGAAGAACATCGAGAACATCGTGAAGAACGCGAAGGTGACGCCGAGAGATCCGGCGCCGAAACGCGGAATCTTGAAATAACGAATGTCGAGCATCGGGTGCTGCGCACCATGCTCCCATGCGATGAAACCGGAGAAGGCAACGACGCAGGTGACGAAGGCGCCGATGCTGTGGACAGACGTCCAACCCTTCTCCGGCCCCTCGATGATGCCGTACAACAGCGAGCCGAAACCGATCACCGAGAGCAACGCGCCGATCGGGTCGAGCGGCACATCGTGTGCCCCCTTCGACGACGGGCACATCGTCGTCACGAGTACGAGGGCGGTCAGCGCGATCGGCACCGAGACGAAGAAGACCGAGCCGAACCAGAAGTGGGCGAGTACGAAACCGCCGAGCAAGGTGCCGATGACACCACCGGCCCCCGCGAAACCCGACCACACCGCAATCGCCTTCGGGCGCTCGTCCGGAGGGAAGACGCTCGTCACCAACGACAGGGTCGAGGGCATGATCAGCGCCGCGCCGACTCCCATGAGGCACCGGAACGCGAGCAGCACGTTCGGGCTGGGGGCCTGGCTGGAGAGCACCGATCCGAGGCCGAAGACGATGAGCCCGATCTGTAGCGCGCCCTTACGGCCGAACTTGTCGCCAAGCGCCCCGGCCGGCAGCAGCAGTCCTGCGAAGACCACCGCGTAGATGTCGACGATCCACAGCAGTTGGGCGTCGGTCGGCTTGAGCTGGGTGCGGATCGACGGGATCGCGGTGTTGATCGAACTCACCGCGGCGACGACCAGCACAAGGCTGAGGCACAGCACCCCGAGAATCACCCAGCGACGGTCGTAGACCTCCGAATCGATGCCGTGCGTCTGCATCGCCTCAACCGAGCGGAAGCAGCGCGTTTGCGGGGATGCGAGGCACTGTGATGTCGGGTACCGGGCCGTTGAATCTCGGGTATTTCGGCTTGGCAGTCGCGCGGGCACGCGTCGTCGAGTGCACCGGATCCTTGTCGAACTCGGGAATGACGTGCTGGCCGAAGATCTCGAGCATCTCCAGCACTTCGTCGTGGTACATCGCGCTCGGCACGCCGAACACGAGCTGATCGCAGCCGACGGCCCGGTAGTTCTCGACCTGCGAGATCACTTCGTCCGGTGTGCCGCAGAGCAGATAGCCGCCCCTGATCAGATCGTCGAGGAAGCCCTCCGGATCGTCGCCGGCGATTTCGCGGATGACGTACGGGGGGTTCGGCCAGACGATGGCGTCGAGCGACTGCGGCATCGTGTCGTGGTACATGTTGACCATCGTGACGAGGTAGCCGTTGAGGCTGTCAAGAGCGAGTTCGCGGGCTCGCTTGCGATCGGTGAGGCAGATCACGGCATTCGTCATCATCACGTTGTCGTTGAGGAACTGGCCGAGTGGCTCGGTGCAATCCGCAACGGCTTGCTTGTACGAATCGATTCGCCCCCTGAGGTTGAAGATCGGCTCGAAGTTGAACGCAATGGCGCCGATGCCGAGTTCGCCGGCGCGGGCGAACGTCGGCGGATTGCCGCACGCGACCCAGATCGGCGGGTGCCCGGGTCCGTTCGGCTTCGGCAAGACGTTGTGCGGGGTCGGCACCGTGAAGTGCTTGCCCTCGAACGAGTAGTCGATCTGTTCCCACATCCGGGGGATCTCGTGGACGGCCTCTTCCCACTCGCTCTTGGTCGAGTTCTTGTCGAGAACGTTGAACGTGGCCAGTTCGTGGCTGCCGGCGCCGCGGCCGGTGCCCCACTCGTAGCGGTTGCCGGTGACGTGGTCGAGCATCGCCGCCCGCTCCGCGTTGCGAACGGGGTGATTGACGCGAGGGGAGAGGTTGTTGATGCCGGAGCAGAGGTGGATGTAACTCGTCCGCCCGGCGATGTAGCTCATCATCACTTCTGGCGCCGACATGTGGCTGTACTCCGTCAGGCCGTGATGCTCGCCGAACCAGGCGTACTTCCAGTTGTGCTTGTCGGCATGGATCGTGTACTCCGCCTCGCGCATGAGCGCGGTGTGCTCGGATGGGCTGTGGTGGGCCGCCGGCCCCGGAATGTAGCCATTCAAGAAAATGCCGAACTCCACGGCGACCCCTTTCGCTGTCGGCCCGGGTCGGGCGACCAGGAGATATTAACGCATCACATTAATAGTTGTCGAATCATCGGACCGATTGCCTGGGCCGGCCCACAGAATGCCGAGCACAGAATGCCGAGCTCTCTGTGCTGTTTGATTGGCATACTGGATGATCCGACGGTGGATCTTCCACGGTCGCGCAGCCGTTCCAAGGATCGTTTTCGATGCGCACATCACTCTCCGAGCTTCTCGAAACCCGGCCGGCGCTACTCGCGGACGGCGCGACGGGAACCAATTACATGGAGCGCGCGCTCGGGCCGGGAGACCCACCCGAATTCTGGAACACCGAACACCCCGATCGGGTCATCGGGCTCCACCGCGAGTTCGTCGACGCCGGAGCCGACATCATCTTGACCAACACGTTCGGCTGTACCAGCTTCCGGCTCAAGTTGCACAAGGCCGAGTCGCGTGTGTTCGAGCTGGCCAAGGCTGCAGCAGGACTCGCCCGTCAAGTCGCCGACAGCGTCGATCGTCCGGTCGTCGTTGCCGGATCGGTCGGGCCGACCGGTGAGTTGTTCGAGCCGCTCGGCGCGCTGACGGAAGCGGCTGCGATCGCCGCGTTCCGCGAGCAGATCGAGGGGCTGCAAGCTGGTGGCGCAGATGTCGCCTGGATCGAGACGATGTCGTCTGTGGAGGAGGTTCGGGCCGCTGCCCAGGCTGCGATCGACGTCGGCATGCCGTATACGGCCACGTTGTCGTTCGATACGGCCGGGCGAACGATGATGGGCATTCTGCCCGAGACCATCTCGAGCATCTTCGACGGTCTCGCCGTAGCACCCGTTGCGATGGGTGCGAACTGCGGTGTCGGCGCGAGTGACATCCTGGTCTCGCTGTTGGCGATGACAGAGGCGGTACCGAACCACGTGTACATCTCGAAGGGCAATTGCGGTGTGCCGCGTTTCCACGGCACCGAGATCGTGTACAGCGGTACCACCGAGGTGATGGCCAACTACGCCGCCCTCGCGCTGGCGAGTGGAGCACGGATCATCGGCGGTTGCTGTGGGACCACTCCCGCGCACCTCGCGGCGATGCGCAAGAGCCTCGACTCCACCCCCGTCGGCGAGCGCCCATCGCTCGACGACATCGTCACCGGCGTCGGCCCGCTGACCAATGCCGCGCCGAGTACGGGCGGCGGCCGCGAGCGCTCCCGCTCGCGGCGCAGCAGCAGCGAATAGCCGCAACACGTCTCGGCGAGACGTCGTGCGCGAAGCTCGCACGCATGATCCCTCGCCCCGTGGAACCGATCAATCCGTTCGATCTGCACGGGCGGGTCGCCATCGTCACCGGTGCGGCTGGTGGCATCGGTTTGGCTGCTGCGGCGGTGCTCGCGAGAGCGGGTGCTCACGTCGCGCTGGCCGACATCCGATCGGGCCGTGTCGCCGACGCTGCGGCCGGCCTGATCGCCGAGGGTCTCGGTTGTGAAGCGCTCCGCGTCGATGTGTCGAATCGCGAGGCCGTGGACGCGCTGGTCGCAGACATCGCACGTCGCCATGGCAGGCTCGACGTGATGGTCAACAATGCTGCGATCATCGACGACACGTCGCCGCTGACGATCACCGAGGACGTGCTCGACCGAATCCACGGTGTGAACTTCAAGGGCGTCGTGTTCGGGTCGCAGGCGGCAGCACGGGTCATGATCGCAGCAGGCTCGGGCAGCATCATCAACGTGACGTCGGGCGTTGTCGATGTCGCGACGCCCGGTGTCACCGGCTATTCGACTTCGAAGGCAGCCGCTGCACAGTACAGCCGTGGCCTGGCAATGGAGGTTGCGTCGCGGGGGATACGCGTCAACACTCTCGCGCCGGGCTGGACCGACACGCCGATGAACGAGCGCCACGTGCTGAGAGAGGACGGCTCGGTCGACGAGGAACGAAAGGCGGAGTACGTGGCGATGCGTGCTGCCTCTGCGCCGATGGGATTGGCGGGCGATCCACTCGATCAGGCGTACGCAATCTTGTACCTCGCGTCCGACGCATCGCGGTTCGTCACCGGTTCGGTGCTGCGAGTCAACGGCGGAGCGACGATGCCATGGTGAGCGACCACAAGATCTTGATCACCGGTGTCTCCGGTCAGATCGCGTTCCCGATGGCGGAGCACCTCGCGCGCACGAACGAGGTGTGGGGATTGGCCCGATTCAGTGAGCCCGGCAGCCGCGAGCGGGTCGACGCGATCGGCGTCCGCACCGTTGCCTGCGATCTTGCCTCCGGCGATCTGTCAGGGGTGCCGGACGATTTCAGTCAGCTGATCCACCTCGCCGCGTATCAGCGACCTGGGAACGACTACGACATCGCGCTTCGTCACAATGCTGAGGCAACCGGCTTCATCCTCGAGCACTGCCGCAGCGCGCGGGCGGCGCTCGTGATGTCGACCCACTCGATCTACAAACCGAACCCGGACCCGATGCACGTGTACGCCGAAACCGATCCGCTCGGCGACGCCAACGCCCAGCACTCGCCGACGTATTCGGTGTCCAAGATCGGCCAGGAGGCCGTCGCCCGGTTCTGCGCGAGAGCATTCGATCTGCCCGTCACGGTGGCCAGGATGAACGCGTCCTTCGGGCCGAACGGCGGCCTGCCGGCATTGCACGTCGACGCGATCGCAGCCGGCCGCCCGGTCACCACGCGTTGGGAACCGTGCATGTACAGCCCGATCTACGAAGATGACATCAACACCCAGGTCGCTGCACTGCTCGATGCGGCGAGCGTGCCGGCAACGATTGTCAACTGGGCTGGCGACGAGCCGGTCAGCGTGCAGGAGTGGAGCGCATACGCGTCCGAATTGCTCGACAAGGTGGCCGAGGTCGTCGTTCACCCGATCGACGGCACCCTGCGCGGCTCGATCGCCGATACGACCAAGCGCGCCTCGCTCACCGGTGCGTGCACCGTGGATTGGCGCGAGGGGCTGCGCCGAACCGTCGCAGCTCGCCATCCTGGCAACGATTGATCGACGCGAACCAGTGGTCATCGCACGGGTCATCCGCTCATTGTGACGTACCGTCGCCGGTCATGGCCGACCCAGCATCGGCAAGGGGTTCGACGGATGGATGCGTCGCCGGCGGTATGGCCCGGTGTTCGAGTTCCTGGGCGGGGGAGCGGGCAAGCACCAGGGTTGCCACGAGCGTGAGGCCGATGCCGATGATCGCGGGGATCGTCCAGCCGGGGCGCATGTGGTCGCCGAGGGCAATGGCGCCGACGATCGTTGCGACCAATACCTCCGTCGCCCACATCGCGGCGGTCACCGGCCCGATGCTGCCTTGCATCAGCGCCGTCGCGTGGAGCCCGAGCGCGAGCACCGCGTAGATGAGAACAGCCCACAGCAATGGCTCGTCGAGGATGCCGACGAGCGACTCGTCCCTGATGTGAACAGCTCGTGCCGCGAGCGCGCTTCCTGTGAACGCCGCGCCGGACAGCACTGCGAGGACCACCGACTTGTTGAGCTTGATCGCGAACAGCCCGAGCAGGGCCACCGTCGGGATGCCGAGCACGATGCCGACCTTCAGTGCGTGGCCGACGCCCTTCGCCGTGTCCTCGCTGGCGGATACGCCGACGATCACCAGGCCCGCCATCGTGGCGACGATCGCGAGTCGGTCCGGGCGGCGCAGTTCGGCGCCCAGCACGACCCGGGCGAGCAACACCGTGATGGCAAGGCTGCCGGCGAGAATCGTCTGCACCGCGAACAGCGGGAGCGTGTGCAGCGCGAACCGTGAGATGACCCAACTGCCGAGGTCGGTCAGCAGACCCAAAAGGAACACGGGCTGCTTGCCCATCGCAATCAGTCCCACGGCGCCTTTGGCTGCTGCTCGGCGCGCACCGAGCGCCTGGAGCACGGCTCCAACGCCGTAGCCGACTGCGGCGATCAGGCAGAACACGAGCGCCAGCTTCACAAGGCTCCCTGAAACATTGTGTAACGGTACCCGTTAGTCCGGGGGTGGAGCCGTTTTGCCGGCTGTCTTCTTGGCGCGGCTCGGTGCAACGCGGGGTGGCTCTCCGGCCATCTTCGGATAGACCGGCGGCCACGGCGCGTCGACCAGGCCCGCGGCCTGATCGGCGCGCACCATCTCGAGCAGTGGATCGAGCGAGTTCGGTGCTTCGTCCATCGTCGCCCATGGGTCGCCGTGCTCGGCGATCCGACCGGGCACGGTAGCGATGGTGAGCGCGTTCGGGTCGATCGATTCCAGTACGTCCCAGGCGAACGGGCACGAAACAGGGGCGTGGTCGCGTGAGCGCACGGACCACGGCGCGAATACCGTTTTGTGAGGCGCGTTCTGATTGAAGTCGATGAAGATCCGCTCGCCGCGCTCCTCTTTCCACCATGCGGCCGTGATCAGATCGGGCCGGCGGCGCTCGAGTTCACGAGCGACCACGACGGCAGCGGAACGCACCGCATACGAGTCCCAGTGCGGCTGAAGGCGGACGTACACGTGCAGCCCGCGATTGCCGGTGGTCTTGACGAAGCATGTCACACCGAGTTCGGAGAACAACCTGAGCACCTCCGACGCGGTTTCTTGGACCATCGCGAACGTCGTGCCCGGCTGCGGATCGAGATCGATCCGAAGCTCGTCGGTGACCTCCGGCCTGCCGGCCCGGATCGGCCATGAATGAAACCCGAGACAGCCGAGATTGACCGCCCAGATGAAGTGGGCGAGATCGGCGATGACGAGCGCACGCGACTCCGTGCCATTCGGCGTGCTGACGGTTGTCGTCGTCAGCCACTCCGGGGCCGAATCAGGTATCCGCTTCTGGAAGAACGAGCTGCCCCTCGTTCCGTTCGGGAAACGTTGCAGGAGCACCGGCCGGTCGCGCATCGCAGCCATCAGCGGTTCCTCGATGCCGACATAGAAACGGATGAGATCCAACTTGGTGTCGTTGCGCTCCGGGAAGAAGACCTTATCCGGGTGGGTGATCGTCAACTCGCGACTCCCGATCCGCAATAACACCTCGTCATCGGACATCGCCGCGAGGTTACCGCGCCAACGACGGTCACCGGGCCATCGCCGGCTGCCATCGTCTCGTCCTCTCGCAACGAGTGAATCAATTGTTGAAGCCGTTGAAATCGAGTGAAACAGTTGTAAGTGTCGAATTGAACGATCTATGATTCGGTGATGAGGCTCGATCGACATCGGCTACAACGGCTCCTCGCGGCAGAGGAGCGGCTGTTCATCTCGGCTCATCCCGAATCCGAGCGGAGGGCCACAGACGCGCAGCGGCACCTTCTCGGCGGGGTGCCGATGCCCTGGATGACAAGGTGGCCGGGAGCCTTTCCGCTGTTCTGCAGCGAGGCTCGTGGCGCTCATTTCACCGACGTCGACGGGATCGAGTACCTCGACCTGTGTCTCGGCGATACGGGCGCGATGGTGGGCCACGGCCTGACCCAGGTTGCCGAAGCGTTGCACGCCCAGGCGCTGCGCGGCATCACCACGATGCTGCCAAATGACGATGCGGCGTGGGTCGGCGCCGAACTGTCACGGCGGTTCGGGCTACCCGTGTGGCAGATGGCGATGACCGCCACCGACGCCAACCGGTTCGTGCTGCGCTTCGCCAGGCATCTCACCGGGCGCCCCAAAGTAGCGGTGATGGACTGGTGCTATCACGGCACGGTCGACGAGACGTTCGCGATCCTCGGCGACGACGCGACGGTGATCCCCCGTCCCGGCTCGCTCGGTCCGCAGGTGGATCCTGTGCTCACGACGCGGGTCGTGCAGTTCAACGACATCGATGCACTCGATGCCGCGCTCGGCCACGGGGACGTCGCCTGCGTGTTGATGGAACCGGCGCTGACCAACATCGGCATCGTGCTTCCCGAGCCGGGGTACCTCCAAGCTGTCAGGGAGCTGACCCGTGAACACGGGGTGCTCCTCGTCGTCGACGAGACCCACACGATCTGCGTCGGGCCGGGCGGCGCCGCACGCGCATGGGGTATCGATGCAGACTTCGTCGTGGTCGGCAAGACGATCGGCGGGGGAATGCCGGCGGCTGCTTACGGAATGACCGTCGCAATCGCCGAACGTCTTCAGCGGCCGCTGTTCTCGGAGGCGATCGACACGTCGGGTGTCGGCGGGACGCTCACGGGCAATGCGCTTGCGCTCGCCGCAGTTCGAGCGACGCTGTCGACGTGTCTGCGAGACGAGGATTTCGACCACGCCATCCCGCTCGCGACCGCATGGACCGACGGCGTCGCCAAGGTCATCGCCGACGCGGGTCTGGCGTGGCATGTGCAACAGCTCGGTTGCCGGGCCGAATACTGGTTCTGTCCGCCGCCGTCGAACGGGGCTCAGGCCGCGGCTGCGGCCGACCACGAACTCGACATGTTCATGCATCTGTGGGCCGTCAACCGCGGAATTCTGCTGACACCGTTCCACAACATGGCGTTGCTGTCGCCGCACCACACGCCGGCCGACGTCGATCTTCACACCTTGGTGTTTCGTGAGGCGGTCGCCGCTCTCGTAGCGTAGGACCCCGTGACCCTCGATCCCATCGACAAGCACATCATCGCCGAACTGCAGCGGGACGGGCGGATGAGCTACGCCGATCTGGCCCCGCTCGTCGGCCTTTCGCCAGCGGCTACCCGCCAACGCGTCCAGCGGCTCACCGATTCGGGTGTTCTCCAGATCGTTGCAGTCACCGATCCGCTCGCGCTCGGCTATACGGCGATGGCGATGTTCTGCATCACCGTTGAACGCGACGCGCAGTCGGTCGCCGATGCCGTCGGCGCGCTGCCGTCGGTGATCTACGCGGTGTTGTCTGCTGGTGGCTACGACGTGCTCGCCGAGGTTCTCTGCGAGACCAACGACGAACTCTTCAACGTGCTCAACAACGAGGTCCGCACGATCCCCGGTGTTCGCGAGGTGCAGGCGTTCCCCTATTTCCGGATCCACACCCACCGCTTCAGTTGGGGCGTTCGTTGATCGCTGAGTCGTTCACGGCCGCCCAGATCGCTGTCGCCGCAGGTGCGATTCTCTTCTCGGCGATCGTGACGGCGGTGGCCGGGTTCGGGTTCTCGCTGATGTCGGTGCCCCTGATGAGCCTCGTCATCGATCTGCACAGCGCTGTGATCGTCTCGTCGATCGTCGGGGTCTTCGCCAACGGCGTGCAGACCCGGCTGTACTGGCGCCAGCGCGAGCGGCAAATCGCCAATCGGCTCTGCATCGGATCGATCGCCGGCCTGCCGTTCGGCTACCTCGCTTACGCGCTCGTCAGCGATCGCGCCCTTCGTTTCGTACTCGGCGGGCTCGTCGTGGTGGCAGTCGCGTTGCTCGCGCGTGGCATCAGCCTCGCCCATGTCGGGCCTGGCATGGACTGGGTGCTCGGTTTCGCGAGCGGGGTCCTGAACACGTCGATCTCGACGAGCGGGCCGCCCCTCGTGTTCGACCTCCAGGCGCGCAAGGTCGCGCCCGAACCGTTCCGGGGCACGCTCAACTACGTCTTTTTGATCAGCGGATGCATCGGGCTGGTCATGTTCGCGGTCGGTGGCAAGGTGCATCTCGATCAGCTCCGGGCGGGGGCAATCGCAGTGCCGGCGCTCGCGCTCGGCTTGCTCATCGGTCTCCCGCTCCGCAAGCGCTTCTCACCGCAGCGGTTCCGAGTGCTGGTGCTGGTGCTCCTGCTGGTCAGCGCGTTCGCCGCAGTCGCCAAGGCATTCACGTGACATCGATCGAGCAAGGAATGAGACCGTGCTCACACTGTCTCTGACCTGCACCGGGATTGCTGCCGTTGCCAACTGGCGCACGAGGATCTGGCCGAACACGACATTGGAGTCCATCTCCAAACCTGTGACCACCGTTCTCGTGATGTGGGTGGCACTCGCCGCCGGCGGCCCGCACACGGCAACGGTGCTGGCTGAGATCGGGCTCGTGTTCTGCCTCGTCGGCGACATCGCCCTGCTCGACGTGATCGACAGGTTCATCGTCGGGCTGGCCGCATTCCTGATCGGGCATGTGGTGTTCATCGCGATGTTCGTGACGCTGCACCTGCGCCATCCGGCGTTGGGGGTGATCGCCGCGGTGCTGCTCGCCCTCCATGGCTGCACGATCGGGCGTCGGATCGTGATCGGCGCAACGGGCAAGGATTCGGCGCTGAAGATCCCTGTCATCGCGTATCTCGTCGTGATCACGACCATGGCGGTCGTCGCAGTCATGACCGGGCGCTGGTGGGCGATCGCCGGAGCTGGCGCGTTCGTGCTCAGCGACACGCTGCTCGGTTGGCGGGCTTTCGTCTCCGAGAGGCGCTGGATGGCGCTGGCCGTGATGGTGACATACCACTCGGCACTTGTCGGCCTCGCGCTGAGCCTGCGCTGATGCCCGTCGTGTCCGGTTCCGTCATGTTGATGCGTCACGACATCGTGACATCGGCCGCCGTTTTCCCGGGTGGTAGATGTCAGCCGTCAGCCGTTGCCGCCGAACCACTGCATCCAGGCGTCCTTGGTCGTCGGTTTGAACACGTAGTTCTGCTCGCGTAGCGCCTGCATCGTTGCGCTCGACGGGGCTGAGTACATGTGCCCCGGATAGACGATCGTGCTGTCGGGCAGAGTGGACAGTAGCTGCAGGCTGTCGTACATCTGCTCAGGGTTGCTGCCGGGCAGATCGGTGCGACCGCAACCCTCGAGGAACAAGGTGTCGCCCGACACCAGGCGCCCCTCGACGAGGAAGCACTGACTCCCGGGAGTGTGGCCAGGGGTGTGCAGCAGTTGGATGTCGATACCCCCGACCCGCACGGTGTCGCCGGAGTCGTGCTGGACGAGGTCGGTTGCCGACAGCCCCGTTGTGCGCTGCACCCACGGCGCTTCATCGCGCTGCACGTGGATCGGGCAATGGCAGCGATCGAGCAGGGTGGCCACCCCTTCGATGTCGCAGCCCATCATCGAACCGCCGACGTGATCGGCGTGATAGTGGGTGGCGAGGACGCCCGTCACGTTCATCCCGTCGGCCTCGACCGCGTCGACGAGGTCGTCGACCGCATATGCCGGATCGACGAGCAGTGTCTCTCCTGTGGCTCGGTCTCCGATGGCGTAGACGAAGTTCACCATCTGGCGCGCGATCGGGTCATCGGGCGCGAAATCTCGTCCGGACAGCAATTGGCGGAAGTACAGCTGCGGTTCACTCACGCCGTCACGTTAAGCCCTTCTGACGCTGAGCGCGGCTTCGGACGAAGCCGTACGCTGTCGGGCGATGGAGAGCGCGCGGTCCCTCGATGCCCTGCAGGTCGGTCAGCTGATCCCGTTCGGTGGCGATCGGGTCACGTTCGTCACGCCGGAGCTAGCGGGCGCATTCGAGCCGGGGGATCGGCTCGTCGTCGTGCAGGACAGCGGCGCGTTGTTGCACATCCCGGCGCGCGAGCACCGACTCGTCCGCGCTGATGTGCAGGGCGCACTCGACGCGTTCCATCAACTCGCCCGGACGACGGATGACGAGATCTCGGAGTTCTACGAAATGTTCGCCCGGCGGCTCGCCGACGACGAGATCTTCGCGGCGATCGCTGCCGCCAACGATCTCGACGTCGCCGCGGCGTCGTCGCGTGGCCGCAGCACCACCCGCCTCGTCCTGTCGCCGTCGATGCGCGCCGACATGATTGCCGGTCTGCGTGTGTGGCGCGACGCGCCAGGGGCGCGCAACGAGATCACCGAGGTGGTGGAGCACGACACCTGGACCGTGACCGCCCGGCGGGCGCCGCTCGGCGTCGTCGGGTTCGTGTTCGAGGGCCGCCCGAACGTGTTCGCCGACGCGGCGGGCGTGCTGCGAACCGGGAACACCGCAGTGTTGCGGATCGGCAGCGATGCGCTCGGAACGGCGAGGGCGATCGTCGAGCGTGCACTCCGACCAGCGCTCGCGCAAGCCGGGCTACCGGCGGCGGCCGTCACCCTGGTCGACTCGCCATCGCGGGCGACGGCGTGGGCGTTGTTCGACGACCGGAGGCTGTCGTTGGCCGTTGCCCGGGGTTCGGGTGAGGCCGTTGCCCAACTCGGTGCAGTCGCGCGACAGGCCGGTGTGCCCGTCAGCCTCCACGGAACGGGCGGGGCGTGGTTGATCGCCTCGTCGAGCGCGGAGATCGCCCGCTTCGCATCGTCGGTGATCCATTCGCTCGATCGCAAGGTGTGCAACACGCTCAACGTCTGCTGCATCGTCGCCGATCGCGCCGACGATCTCGTACCGGCCTTGATCGAGGCGGTCCGGGCCGCCGGCGCCGCACGGGGCACGACCGCGCGTCTGCATGTGGAGACGGCAAGTGCGAAACATGTTCCACCACACCTCTTCACCGAGACGGTGGCCGTCGCTCGGGCAGAGGGAGTCTTCGCCGAGCCGTTCGCGAGCGAGATCAGCCTGGACCAAATCGGCACCGAGTGGGAGTGGGAGGGGTCACCGGAGGTCAGCCTGATGGTCGTGGCGTCCGTCGAGGAAGCCATCGCCCTGTTCAACCGTTTCAGTGCGAGGCTCACCGCGTCGCTGATCAGCACCGATCAAGACGAACAGCGAGCGTTCTACGACACGTGTGACGCGCCGTTCATCGGCAACGGTTTGACGAGATGGGTCGACGGTCAGTTCGCGTTGAACCGCCCGGAGCTCGGGCTGTCGAATTGGGAGGGCGGCCGCCTGTTCGCGAGGAGCGCGGTGCTGTCCGGTGATTCCGTCTTCACGGTTCGCCTGACTGCGACCATCGGCGACGCGGGGCTCCGTCGGTGATCGTCGCGTCCAAACGAATGGTCGCGGTGCTCTTCGCTGCCGGCATATCCGTTGCCGCGTGCGCGACCGACGGCCCCGACGTGCGGACCGGAGCAGTATCGCAACATACGTCGGTCGACACGTCGCCATCCGTGAGCAACGCCGAACCGACGACCACTACGTCGCCCACGACGTCGACCACTACGTCGCCCAGGACGTCGCCCACTGGCGGTCCATCGGACCCGACCACAGGGTCGGCGGCCCCGCCGACCAGCCCGAGCGGCGTCGGCGACAACCTGTTCCCGGACCTCGGCAATCCTGGTCTCGACGTCACCCACTACGACATCGACCTCGCCTACGATCCAGCGTCAGCGTTGCTGACCGGAACCGTGAGGCTGTCGATCACGGCGACCACGCGGCTCGAGCACTTCACGCTGGACTCCGTCGAGCTCGGGGTCACCGATGTCACCGTCAATGGCGCTGCGGCAACGTTCACCGTCGCCGATCCCGAGCTGTGGATCACACCGCGAGCACCGCTCGCCCAAGGCGACAAGTTCGAGACCGTCGTCGCGTACTCGGTTCGTCCCGCCCCCTCCGCCTCGCTCGTCGGCATCTCCAACGGTTGGTTTCCGACTGCGACGGGTTCGTACACGATCGACGAACCCGACGGCACCCGGACGTGGATGCCGAGCAACGATCACCCGAGCGACAAGGCCAGCTATCACTTCACGATCCTCGTTCCGGCCGGGCTGACCGCTGTCGCCAACGGCACGCTCGAAACCCACTCGACGACGGCCGCCGGCGATGTCTGGGTGTGGGACCAGCCGGCCCCGATGGCCACATATCTGCTCCAGGTCATCACCGGCCCGTATGACCTGATCGAGGGTGTTGGGCCGAACGGGCTGACTTTGAGCAGCGCGGTGCTCACCACCGATCGCGCCCTGATGCAGCCGTTCGTCGATGTGACCGCCGATCAGATCGACTTCTTCGACAACTACTTCGGGCACTACCCGTTCCGCTCCTACGGCATCGCCGTGACCGACAGTCGTGGCGGGCTGGCGATGGAGCAGCAGACCCGGTCGCTGTTCAGCCGCTCGGATTTCCTGTCGGGAGACCTCAGCTACACCGAGCAACTGCTGCTGTCGCACGAGCTGGCCCATCAATGGTTCGGTGACGCGGTGAGCCCAGCGCGCTGGCAAGACATCTGGCTCGCCGAGAGCTTCGCGACGTACGCCCAGTGGATGTGGCTCGAACACGTCGGCCTCGATTCGGTGACGGAGGAGGCGAGCCGCAACCTACGCGGGCGCCAGAACGGCGATGCTTCGACGGCGACGCCGAGCGTGAGCAATCTGTTCGGCTTCGAGGTCTACGAGGGCGGTGCAGTGGTCCTGCACGCGCTGCGGCTGACTGTCGGCGACGATTTGTTCTTCTCGATCCTCCAGCGTTGGGTCACCGACTACGCGGGCACCTCGCGCACCACCGAGGATTTCACCGCTCTGGCCGGCAAGGTCTCCGGCCGCGACCTGACCCGGTTCTTCCGCGATTGGTTGTACGCCGCAGATCTGCCGCTCAGCCTGCCCGGGTAAAGCTACGCAAGGTACGGGTCGACGGCCGCGTGGACGAGTTGATGGAACTCGTCGAGCGCGTGCTCGTGACGAGGGCTCAACCAGCCGGTTGTGTACAGACCGGCCTGGAGGTTCTTCTGGACCATCTCGGCGACCCGGACGTCTTCGTCGGCCACTTCTTCGCTGTCCTTGATGATCTCCTCGATGCCGTCGGCGTCGTCCGCGAAGAAGTACTCGAAGATCAGGTCGGTCTGGCCGTTGCCGACGGGCAACCAGCGCTCGATGGCCATTCCGCCGGGAAAGACGTCGAACGAGAAAGTCGGATAGAAATACCCCCACACACCGCTCCACGTCTGCCCGTCGCGGCGGGGGGCGGTGTGGATGTTCCAGCGCGGATCGCCCTTGCCCTCCACCCGATAGGCGAGCGCCTCGACCTCTTTGCTCATCGCCGGATGCACGAGGGGTAGGTGATAGCCCTCGAGGAAGTTGTCGTTGTAGACCTTCCAGTTCATCGCAGTGTGGCGGATGGTGCGGCTGTGGAACACGTAGTCGTCGGTGGGGTACGCCTCGCACTCCTCGATGAAGCCGGCGAGCCACTCGATCAGATCCGGCACCGACGGATCGAGGCAGACGAAGATGAAACCCCGCCAGCTCTGGGCACGGATCTTGGTCAGGCATGTGCCCGCCGGCGCCTCGCCGCCGAAATCGCGGGCGTTGATCAGCAGGCCCTCTTTGTCGAATGCCCATCCGTGATAGCGGCAGACGAGATTGGCCTGATGGCCGGTGCCTTCCCAGACGATGGGTCCGGCACGGTGCGGGCACAGGTTGTGGAACGCGCGCAGGCTGTCGTCACCGGCGCGTTGGACGAAGATCGGCCAGCCGGCAATGGACTCGGCCAAGTAGTCACCAGCACGGGGGAGATCATGATCGTGGCCGATCATGATCCATGTCTTCGCGAAAATCTGGTGCCGCTCGATCTCCCAGATGGCGGGATCGGAGTAGTACCGAGTCGGGAGTGTCTCCGTCAGATTCACGGTGACAGCTTAATGGCTGGCGCGCTGTGCCGGCATGCCACACAACCTGAGCTGGCGCGATGCGCCACCGCCGGCCAATTTCGGCTCAATGGTCCGTGAGCTTGCCGAGGACCCAGCTGCGGAGCCGTTCCGGCCGGTCGTTGCGCTCCTCGTACCGGTCGGCGCCGGCCGGCAGCTTCAGCGACGTTCGGATCGACAGCCAACGGATCGGCTCGGGTTCCCATCGCCGCGACCGATGACCGACCCACGGCAGCGACGTCAGATCGGTTTCTCGGCGCAGGATCAAATCGGCGAGGGTGCGCCCGGCCAGATTGCTGGTGGTCACGCCGTCGCCGACATAGCCGCCGGCCCATGCCAGTCCGGTGGCGGGATCGAGGCCGACGCCGCACTCCCAGTCTCGCGGTAGCCCGAGTGCCCCACCCCAACGATGGGTGATCTTCGCGTCGCGCACCTGTGGGAAGATGTCGACGAGCGTCTTGCGGAGCGTCTCGTGGACCCTTGCGTCGCGATCGAACTCCGGCTTGATTGCGCTGGCGAAGTGGTACGGGGCGCCCCTACCTCCGAATGCAAAGCGTCCGTCTGCCGTGCGCTGGCCGTAGATGATCAGGTGACGCCCGTCGTTGAACGTCTCCCTTTCGCGGAGCCCGATCTCGTCCCACACCGACTTCGGCAACGGCTCGGTCGCGATCATCAGCGAGTAGATTGGAACGAGCGTGCGCTTGTGCCCGGCCAGCGAGGGCGTGAAACCCTCCGTCGCGCGCACGACGACATCGGCCGTGACCGTACCGTTGCCGGTTCTGACGCGATGCGGTTCGATGCTGTCGACCGCAGTGTTTTCATAGATCGCGACATCGCGCGACGCAACCGACGCTGCCAACCCGCGAACGAGTCGCGCCGGGTGGATCGCTGCGCAGTGCGGCGTGAACATCGCGCCGCGTAGACGCGACGCGGCTGCTCGCGAGGATGCTTGAGCAGCGTCGAGCCAGGTCGCGTCGTCGAGCCCGTAACCGGCCGCGCGCCGGATCGCTGCAAGGACCCTCGGCTCCTGCGCTGCGTTGCGGACGAACTCGATCTGACCACCCTTGGCATAGTGGCAGTCGATGCCGAGCGCAGTCGTTGCCCGCCCGACTTCGTCGACGGAGTCGTACATCTCGCGCTGCATTCGGATCGCGGCGTCGCGTCCGTGAGCTGCACTGATCGTTTCGAGGCTCATCGGTAGGATCGCGGACGACCAGCCGCCGTTGCGGCCGCTGGCTCCGAAGCCGGCGATGTTGCGTTCGAGAACGGCGATCCGGATCGTCGGATCAGCCTGGCGCAGGTAGAGGGCCGTCCAGAGGCCGGTGAAGCCGGCGCCGACTATCGCGACATCGGCCGTGATGTTGCCGGGCAGCGATGGCCGGGGAGCGAGGGTGTCGGTGGCCGCAAGTGTGTCGTGCCACAACGACAGGGATCTCAAGTCCGCCATGTCCCGGAGCCTACGCTACGCAAAGTCGTCGAACACGGTGGCGTTCGCCCGGTCATCGGTGAGCGCCCTGGCATCGATCAGGCGGTTGTCGATCAGGCGCACATCGCCGAACCAGACCGCGATCACGGCGAGCAGGAGGGCGTTCGTATCCGTCGGGGCGAGCAGCGTGTGCGGGTCGACGACGTCGACGTATTCGAGGCGCGCCGTCGCTTCGGTGGCGACGACATCGGCAGCGAGCCGCTGCAACTCAACGGCATCGCGGCTGCCAGCGCTGATCGCAACCTCGATCACATCGAGCGCCCGCACAACGACCACGGCGGCCGCGCGCTGGTCGGGGCTCAATCGCCGGTTGCGGCTGGACAGCGCGAGATCGTCGTGCTCGCGTACGGTCGAAACGCTGCAGATCTCGACGCCCATGTCGAGATCAGCGACCATCCGGCGGATTACGGCCAGCTGCTGGAAGTCCTTCTGTCCGAAGACCGCCACGTCGGGGCCGACAGCATTGAACAGCTTGCACACGACGGTGACGACCCCGCGGAAATGGCCGGGCCGGCCGGCTCCCTCGAGCGGCTCGGCGAGTGCTCCGGGCTCGACATGGGTCTCGAAGCCGGGCGGGTACATCGATTGTTGGGTTGGTGCGTAGACAGCGCCGACACCGGCCGCTCGGCATTGTTCGAGATCGTCGTCGACCGAGCGGGGATAGTGCTCGAAATCGTCCGTGCGGTTGAACTGCAACGGGTTGACGAAGATGCTGACCGCCACCACGTCACACCGTTCACGCGCGACGCCGATCAGTGCAAGATGGCCGGCGTGCAATGCGCCCATGGTCGGAACGAGCCCGATCCGCAGACCACACGCGTGTTGCTCGTCGCTCCACGACCGCATTGCCGCCGGTGATTCGAGGATCTGCATCGAGATCACGCTATGCCCGGAACACGGATGGACACAGATCCCGGTATGACGGTGGCCCGCCAATGGAGTGAGCGCTCAGGACCGCCTGGGTGCATGCCGCGGCGAAACACAGCGCGGCCGCTTCGAGAATTTCGTTGATGGCCGCGGGGCGGCTGCCCTCTGTGCGGAACCCGCCGGCTGTGGCCTCGGGCAATTCGTCGACACCGGTCGCGAGCGAGAAGACCGTGTCGCCGTCGAACATCGAATGCACCGGGCGGATCGCTCGCGCCATGCCATCGTGGGACACGGCGGCAAACCTGGTGCATTCGGCTTTGGTGAGCCGCGCCGACGTTGCGACGACGCCGATGGTGGTGTTCAGGGGTTGCGCTGTCGCCGTGGTGGGTGGTGATATCGCATCGAGCAGTTCCGCCCGCTCCCAAGCCTTTGGCCGGCGAAGCGCGTGCGCGGTTGGTTCCCACGGAAGGCCGGTTGCGCGATCGATCACCGATCCGGAGGCATTGACCACGGCGAGCGCCGCGACGACGATCCCATGCTCGAGACGGACACTCGCCGAACCGAGGCCGCCCTGCAGCCCGCCGGCGACGGCCCCGGTGCCGGCGCCGACGGTTCCGTTCACCTCCGGTCGCGGTCGAGCCGCGGCGGCCGCCCGCCATCCGAAGTCCTCCGTTGGCCGGTTCGCGAAATTTCCTCCACGGCCGAGATCGAAGATCACGGCCGCCGGCACGATCGGCACGATCGACTCCGATTGCGGCCCGACGGAGAATCCGGATCCGGCCGCCTCGAGCCACCGCATCACACCGTGCGCCGCGGCCAGCCCATACGCGCTCCCGCCGGTGAGGCAGATCCCGTTCACCTGTTGGACCAAATTCTCCGGTCGGAGCAGATCCGTCTCGCGTGTGCCGGGCCCGCCGCCGCGCACATCGACGCCTGCTGTCGCGCCATCGATGGTGATGATCGCGGTTGTCCCCGAGCGCCAACCACGCCCGATTCGCTGATGGTGACCGACGGAGATGCCTTCGACGTCGGTCAAGCTGCCGTTGGGGTCGACGACGAGTGCCCCACTCGGGGTTGAGGGTCTCATCGGGTCATGGATCGAGGAGCATCCGCTTCGCGGACGGACCGTCGGTCTGCGCCGCGAAGAAGGTGCGCCAGATCATCAGGCCGAGTTGATACAGGCCCGGCGCGACGAGGCCGACCTTGGCAAGCTCATTCGCGTTGTCGGGAAGGATCACGGTGAGCCACGTCATGACGGCGAGCCACGCGACGAAGATCGTGATCGTCATCGTGCGGTACTTGTGGACTTGCACCGGATGGACGAACTTGAGGTTTGTCAGCTGCGTCAGAGCCAGAGCGACGACGACCGCAAGGTTGACCCACTGGTTGAGCACGGTGGGATGGCGGCCCTGCACCAAGAAGATCGTCGGAATGACGAGGTTCCAGACCGCCGGGAATCCGTTGAACCAGTGATCGCCCGTCATCATGTCCGTGCGGCTGAACCAAAGCGCGGAGGAGAACAGCAAGAACGCCCCGACGGCCAGTGACGTCTGGTCCGGCATCATGTTGAACTCGTACATGAACAGGATCGGTACGACGGCGCAGGTGACGAAGTCGATGATGAGGTCGAGGATGTAACCGTCGATTCGGGGAACCGACGTCTGTACGTGCCAGGCCCTCGCCACTGGGCCGTCGATGCCGTCGAGCACCTGCGCCGCGACCAGCCACAACAGTGCGGACCTGGCGTTGTGGTCGCTGACGGAGATCAGGCCCATCATTCCGCAGACGGCACCCAGCGCAGTAGCACAGTGCACGAGCCAGCCCTTGCGCACGTCCTGCCTGCACGGCCCATTCCTCTGACCCACATCGCTCGGTGTGGCTCCGCCAGCGTGAGTGGGATTCGACATGTAGGCGATCGAGCTTTCTCGGGTGTGCGCCAAGCGGTGGCGCAACGGTGTGGGTCGGAATGCTAGCGCTGCGTGTGACACGCGTTACGCGAATGGGCGCCGAGGAGCACTCATCCCCGACGTCAGCCGTCGGAGGCGTCGGCCCGCCGGTAGTGTGCCGGCCGTGCTCGACCGACCGCTGCCGTCGCCAACCGTTGTCAACCGCGTACGCGGCATCGCCAAACGGGCAACCGGCGAGGCCGTGCACTGGGCATGGGAAGCAGCGGTCGAGTGCGCCGCGATCGGACCGCACAGCCGTCGTGGCCGTCGATTCGGTGCTTTCGGCCCGAACAGCGTGATCTGCTTCCCGACGAACACGATCTTCAACGAGCAGTTCATCCACATCGGCGCCGCCACGATGATCGGGCCGCAGGTCACGCTGTCAGCCGGAATGGTGCCCGGCCAGGAGTGCATCAGCACTCCGGTCGTGAAGATCGGTGACCGCTGCCTGATCGGCAAGGGCAGCGGCATCGTCGGCCATTTCGAGATCTCGATCGGCAACGACGTCTGGACCGGGCATCACGTCTACATCACCGATCAGAACCATGACTACCGTGACGTGAGCAAGCCGGTCTCGCAACAGTCGATGCCCGAGCGGCCGGTCACTATCGGCGACGGTTCGTGGCTCGGCTACGGGGCCGTGGTCCTCCCGGGAGCGCGGATCGGCAAACACGTCGTGATCGGCGCCAACTCGGTGGTGTCGGGCGAGATCCCCGACTTCAGCGTCGCGGTCGGCAGTCCGGCGCGAGTCGTCAAACGATGGGAACCGGGTCGCGGTTGGCATCCGGTCGACTGAATACCTCGCAGGTCACCTGCCGGGAGGTGTGGCGCACGCCTCCATGTGGTTCGGCTTCGTGAAGTCGTCGATGGTTGCCGAGATCGGCGACCCGTTGAGTGTCGTCTCGTTGAGTTCGGCGTTCTCACCGTTGGCGAGCTTGGCCTCGGCGGCGCGTCGATCGGCGATGTAGATCCGATACAGACGCTCCCATTCGCGGACGAGCTTCTGGTCTTGCGCCGCCTCCGGCCGGACGCTCAGTACCTCGTCGACGGCGGCTTCGATGATGTCGGTGGCCTTGGCGACGGCTCGCCCGACAGCCTGCGGGCTGCCGTCGGATACCTTGATCGCATCCGCCGCGTTCTTGTCGAGCAGATCACCGCGACGAGAGCAGATCTGTTCGGCCCGTTTGGTCCAGCCGGTGTCGTCGACCTTGGCTGCGGCCCGTTTGTCGGCGAAGACGAACGCGTAGATCCACATCACGATGATGACCAGGATCATCGCAATAACGGCGGAGCGCGCCCACAGCTGCCTGCGTGACAGCGGGCCTCGGCGTTGTGCCGCCGCTGTCATTTCTTCGCCGGACGGTAGCTGAGCGCCAACTGCGTGATTGCGCCGCCGATGCCCAGCACGCCTGCGATCAGCGCTCCGGTCCAGCCGCTGACGTCCTTGTGGAGCAAGTGATCGATCGAATACTTGCCGGCGCCGATCGTGCCGATCGTGAAGGCGGTCACTGCGATGGAAGCGCAGTATTCCCAACCCTGTCCCGGTCTGAAGACGAAGAAACCGTTGTGCCGGTGGGCCACCACGATGGCCACGATCATCAGACCGATGAACCCGGCAGCGGCCAGAGGTGTCGCCAGACCGAGGGCGAGCAGCGACCCGGCGCCGATCTCGGTGGTGGCGGCAAGACGTGCCTGCCATTTCGGCCACTTCATGCCGATGCTCGCGAACCAGCCGGTCGTTCCCGACAAGCCACCTTTGCCGAAGAACTTGTTGGAGCCATGAGCGATGAGCGACAGGCCGAAAAAAATGCGGAGCAGCAACAGCGCAGAGTCAATCGGTTTCACAGCCGACGATTCTACGCCCCCGGTCGGCGGGCAGGCTATTTCGTCACGGGAACGCCGGCGCCGGTTGGTAGAACAGACGTCATGCTTGGGGGATCTTCCACCGCCTTGCCGGACCGAGGCACACGTTCGCGCACGAATCGATGGCGCTCCGCCGCGCGCCTGGTCCGGGACCTCGTCCGGATCCACCCGCAACCGTTCTTCATCGCCGTCGGCGGCGCGGCCGTCTTCGCCCTGTGCACCGTTGGATCGTCGGTCGTGTTGCGTTGGGTCATCGACCATGTCATCGACCCGCGCCTGCGCCAAGGACACGTCGCGCTCGGAACCGTCTTCACCGGCCTCGCGTTCGTGATCGCAGTCGGGATCATCCGTGCCTCTGGCGTCGTGGTCAGGCGGACGTGGGCCGGTAGGGCCCACTACCGGATCGCGGAGACGTTGAGCGGTCAGGTCATCGACCGCCTCGTCGAGCAACCGGTGACCTGGCATCAGCGGCGACCGTCCGGCGACCTGGCCGCGCGGGCCGGCGTCGATGTCGACGCGGCCGTCGACGTCTTGTCGCCGTTGCCGTATGCGACAAGCGTGGTCCTGCTCGTGCTCTTGTCATCGATCTGGTTGCTGATCATCGACCTGCCACTCGGCCTCCTGGCGGTCGCCGTCTTCCCGTTGCTGATCTCGATCAACGTCGTCTATCAACACCGTGTCGACAAGCACTACACCGACGCCCAGTCGCATCTCGGTGATCTGTCGGCAGCCGTGCACGAAAGCTTCGAGGGCGTGCAGGTCGTCAAGGCGTTCGGGGCAGAATCGCGTGAGACGGCGCGGCTGTCGGTGATCGCAGGTCGTCTTCGTGACGCACGAACCTCAGCGGTGGTGCTCAAAGCCACGTTCGATTCGGTGCTCGACGCGGTGCCCGCGCTCACCAACGTCGGCCTGCTCGTGGCCGGCGCGGTGCGGATCCGCTCCGGTGCGATCACCATCGGCGAGCTCGCCAGCATGATCTACATGTTCACGTTGCTCGTCTTCCCGCTGCGCCTGATCGGGTTCGCGCTGTCTGCGCTGCCCCACTCGCTGGCCGGCTGGACCCGGGTGCGCGAGGTGCTCGACGAGGCCGTCGAACCGGACCCGGCCGCCGACCTCGGAGTCGCGGCCGACCACCATGGGGTGTCGTTCACGCATGTCTCGTATCAGTTCGAACCCGACCGGCCGGTGTTCGTGGACATCACGTTCGACGTGCCCTCGCGGAGCACCGTCGCGCTCGTCGGCACGACCGGCAGTGGTAAGACGACGCTGCTGCGACTTGCCGCAGGACTGATCGGAGCCGACTCGGGACGCATAGCGGTGACCCCCGGCACCACGGCAATCGTGTTGCAGGAGGCCTTCCTACTCGGCGCGAGCCTGCGCGAGAACATCGCGTTCGCGGGCCAGTTCTCAGATGACGAGATTTGGTCGGCGATCGAGTTGTGCGAAGGGCGCGACTTCGTCGAAGACCTGCCGCGAGGGCTCGACACCGAGGTCGGCGAGCGGGGTGTCAGCCTCAGTGGCGGCCAGCGACAACGAGTCGCCCTCGCGCGGGCGCTCGTCCGCAGGCCTGCACTGTTGCTCCTCGATGACACCACGTCGGCGCTGGACCCGGCCACCGAGGCGCGCGTCGTTGCCAACCTGCGCGCGTTGCTGAGCGAATCGACCGTGCTGATCGTTACGTCCCGACCGAGCACGATCGCCCTCGCCGATCATGTCGTGTTCTTGAACGATTCGCGGATCGAGGCGACCGGTACACACAACGAGTTGGTCGAGTCGAACGAGACATACCGCTCGATCATGGAGGCGTTCGAACATGATCGAACCACAGTGGAACCCGGGCCGATCTGATGGACACCGAACTCGCAGGACGTCTCGGCTCGGCGCGTATCCTCAGCCGCGGCGTACAGCAAGCCCCGACGCTTCGTCAGGGTTTCGGGCTGACGCTGGTCCTCGCGATCATCGGAGCGGCCGGGCGAGTCGTGATCCCCATCACCGTCCAGCAGGCTATCGACCACGGTTTCACGAAGGCCGGTGTACGGGTCGGGTTCGTCGCAACGCTTGGCGCAATTGCCTCGGGTGCGATCATCACCGGAACGATTGCCCAGCGCGCCGCTGTGCTCCGTCTCGGGCGGCGCAGCGAGGGCGCGCTGTACGAGCTGCGGGTGCGCGTCATCTCTCACATCCACCTGCTGAGCATCGCCGACCACAGCGAGGAACGGCGCGGAGCGCTCGTCTCGAGGGTCACCGCCGATGTCGAGACGCTGGCCGAGTTCTTTTCATGGGGTGGTCTTGCGTGGTTGCTCGATGGGGCGTTGATGCTGCTCGTCGCAGCGGTGATGCTGTCGTACGACTGGCTGCTGGCCATCATCGCGTTCGCCGTTGCGATGCCGTTGGCGTGGGTGCTGCGTGCAGTGCAGGGCCATCTCGGGGCTGCGTACGACAAGGCCCGTACCTGCAACGCCGAACTGCTCGGATCCGTCACCGAAGTGGTAACCGGCGCCGAGACCCTGCGTGCGTACCACGCCGGCGCCGTGATGGCCCAACGGTCGAAGGAGGTCGCGAAAGAGCGTGGCGACGCGTTCGTCCGGGCCGGGACGATCGGCGCGTTCCTCTTCCCGTCGGGTGAGGTCTTCGGTGCGCTCACCGTCGCAGCGGTCGTCGGGGTGGGCGTTGCCCGGGGCACGGCCGGCGGTCTCACCGCTGGCGCGCTCGTCGGCTTCGTGTTCCTCACCTACCGGTTCCTCGAGCCGATCGCGGAGTTCACCGAGGTGCTCGATCAGACCCAGACCGCCGTCGCTGGTTTGCGACGACTGTTGGGAATCCTCGATCTGCCCGTCGGCCCGCCACCGCCGGCGAACCCACGGGCGCTGCCAGAGGGTCCGCTGTCGATCCAGATCAGCGAGGTGACCTTCAGCTACCGCACCCGCGGCGAGACCGACGACGACGAGCCCGTTCTGATCGGCGTCGACGCGATCATCCCTGCCGGCCAGCAAGTGGCCCTCGTCGGCTCGACGGGGTCGGGCAAGACCACGCTCGGGCGTCTGCTCGCCCGCTTCGCCGACCCCGGCGGAGGTCAGATTCGCCTTGGTGGTGTCCCGTTGACCCACGTCTCCAACGACGAGTTGCGCCAGCGCCTGGTGGTCGTGGCGCAGGAGCCGTTCCTGTTCGACGACACCATCGCCGCCAACCTCGGCTTCGCCCGGCCGGGCTCGTCGCTCGCCGACCTGCAGGCCGCCGTGTCGGCCCTCGATCTCGATGAATGGCTGGCGACGATGCCGGACGGCCTGCAGACCGGAGTTGGCGAGCGCGGTTCGCATCTCTCGGCAGGCGAGCGCCAGCTCGTTGCGCTGATCCGCGCATCGGTGGCAGACCCGGACGTCTTGATCCTCGACGAAGCGACCTCGTCGGTCGATGCGCTGACCGAGGTCCGGATGGCCCACGCACTCGAACGCCTGGCCGAGGGCCGGACCACGATCGCAATCGCGCACAGGCTGTCGACCGCGATGCGCGCCGACCGGATCCTTGTACTCGAGCACGGCAGGCTGATCGAAGACGGCCCGCACGACAAGCTCGTCCCGGCCGGCGGCCGTTACGCCGAACTGTTCGCGGCCTGGGTGTCGTCGACATCCACCGAAACCTGAAGCGACCCCCTGGCCGTGAGCGCCAGGGTTAGCGTGCAGCCATGCGCAAACTGGCTGTTGCTTCGCTCATCGTCGCCCTCGGGCTCAGCAGCTGCACCAGCGGTAGTCGCACCGGTCCGGCGACGACGGACAAGGCGACGTTCTGCAACCTGCTGCTCGCCTACAGGGCCTCCAATGACACGTTGATCACCGACATCAACTCCGGTGACACGGCGCGCGCGAAATCAGCGATGACGCGCCTCGTCGGTCAGGCCCAGACATTGCAGAAGCGGGCCCCGGCCGACATCAAGGCAGATGTGGACGCGGCCGCGGCCTTCGTCGTTTCGTTCGACGCGCTGCTCGCGAGGAACGGCTACGACGTCAAGAAGATCGAGACCGATCCCAAATCCACCGAAGAGTTCGCGGCATTGAACAGCGAAGCGAGCAATGCCTCGCGCGATCAGCTTCGGGCCTACGGGGACAGCGATTGTGGCGGGTCATCAGCGCCGTGAACGAGCCGGGTTGCTCTGACTCTCGCAACTCGCGGGCGGACGTGGCCGGTCAGCTCTGACCGAACGGGATCGGGCCGGTGACGCCGATGACGTGGCAGTCGATTCGTTCCGCCGATATCACCTCTGTCACCAGCAGTTGTCTCGTCTCGTTCGGCGCGACATCATCGATGGTGGTGCTGCCAGTTGCCACTGTTCGACTCGTGCCTGCGTTCACGAAATCGACCGCGACGTGATATGTCCTGGTCGATGCCGACTCGTTCGTGATTTTGCCGTCGAAGGTGGCAACGCCGCCACTGACGGTGCACGGGGGCGCGACGATGGAATACGGGCCGACGTTGGCATAACGATCGATCGCATGGATCGAGACCACTGTCAGCCAGATGCCGACGCCAGAGGCGGCGAGACCGAAAGGCACGAGGATCAGCCCGGCTACCGCCAACCCCCTGGCCTTGCCCTTGCGACCTCCGAACTCGTCCGACCCCCTGTCTTGGCGCAGCGTTGCGATGCCGAAAACGAGGGCGAGAGCTGCAGCGGCAATGGCCACGACGCACACGAACGGCACCCAGCCGACGAGGATCGAGCTGACCGCGAGGACCAAGCACGCGGTGGCCTTACCGCTCTTTGCGGGAGTGGGGCGGGCCAACGTGGAAACCGCCAGCATCGAGTCCGAGAAGCGGTTACCGTCGACCGCTACATCGCCGGTCCATGACTGACCATTGTGATAGCGGTACTCGAACCGGTGGGTCGGATCCGGGTACCAGTCGGGCCGATACGCGGGGCCGGACGCGACCGGCGTGGGCGTGGGCGGTGTCTGATCCACGTCGAAAGAGGCTATCGCGGCTTACCATCGTCGGTCATGGAGATGGTGCTTGTCCGACATGGAGAACCAGAGTGGGTCGTCGATGGATTGAACATCGATCACCCGCCCCTCACCGAGCGCGGCCGGCGCCAGGCAGCGCACATGGCCGAGGCGCTGTCTGGCGAGCCGTTTCACGAGATCCTCGCCTCGCCACTGGAACGCGCCCGCGAGACAGCCGCTCCGTTGTACGTGCGCCAGGGCCGAACCCCCGTGATCGAGGAATGGTTGCGCGAGATCCGGAGTCCGGTCTGGCAGGGGACGCCGCGTGAAAAGGCCGACGTCGCGTTCGCCGAAGAGCGGCTTCGGCCCTCGCACGAACGCTGGCACGGCCTGGCCCAGCTCGGCGGCGAGGCGAATCGCGATTTCATCGAGCGCATCCGCGCCGGCTGCAAGGCGTTCCTCATCGCTCGGGGCATCGAGGCGATCCCCGGCGATCTGCCGGTCTGGCGAATCGACAACCCGGAGATGCGGATTTGCCTGGTCGCCCACGCCGGCACCAACTCTGCCGTCATCAGCTACCTGCTCGGGTTGCAGCCGACACCGTGGGAGTGGGATCGGTTCGTGCTCGGCCACGCCTCGATCACCCGGCTCGAGGCGTTACAGCTCGGTGACGGGTTCACATTCGCGCTGACCCGGCTGGCCGATGTCGAACACCTCGCCGTCGAGGACCGCACGCTCTAGTGCGAGCTACCGTGCAGCCATGGCTGACACAGATATCGATCCAGACAAGTTGGCGTCGTACACGTTCCAGGTCTTCACCAAGCTGGAGGGCGCGGTCACGGCCGGAATGATTCATCTCGGCGACCGCCTTGGCCTCTACACGGCATTGGCAGAGGCGGAACGTCCGATGACCACCGACGAGTTGGCGACGCTCGCCGGCCTGCACGAGCGGTGGGTGCGCGAATGGGCCTACAACCAGGCGGCGGCGCGGATCATCGACGTCGACGCCGACGAGTGCTTCTCGCTCTCGGCCGAGGCCGCTGCCGTGCTCGCCACGCCCAGCCATCCGTCGTACGGCATGGGCCTGTTTCATCGGCTGCCGCAGACGATGCGGACCCTTGACGACATGCCCGACAGCTTCCGCACCGGGCTCGGGCACGACTACGACAGTTACGGGTGCGAAGGCGCGATCGGGATCGAACGCGGCTTCGAGCCGTGGAACAACGCGTTCCTACTGCCGGTCGTGCTCCCGGCCCTCGATGGCGTCACGACCGCGTTGGAAGCCGGGGTGAACGTTGCCGATGTCGGATGCGGCGCCGGGGGAGCGGTGCTGTTGATGGCCGGAGCATTCCCGAACAGCACGTTCACCGGTTACGACATCTCCGAGTACGCGCTCGAACGGGCAGCCACCAAGCTGGAGGCGTCCGGTGTCCGCAACGCCACGTTCGTCGATCCCCGTTCGACGTCGTTGCCGAGCGACAACTCGGTCCGACTGATCACGACGCTCGATTGCATCCACGACATGACGCATCCGCAGGAGATGATGGAGTCGCTCCGTGCCGCGATCACGCCCGACGGTACGTGGCTGCTCGTCGACATCAAGGCCCTCGACACTTTCGCCGACAACGCCCGCAAGAACCCGATGGCCTCGTTGATGTACGGGATCAGCGTGCTCGCGTGCATGTCGTCGGCGATGTCGGAGCCCGACGGCGCCGGACTCGGCACGCTCGGCCTCAGCGAGAGCCGGGCGAGGGAGATGGCCGCAGTTGCCGGCTTCACCCGCTTTCGCCGGCTCGATATCGACAACCCGGTGAACGCCTTCTACGAAGTTCGTCCCTAGCGATGATGTGCGAACCGGCGAACTGCAGGGCGAATACCTTCAGCGCTGTTCGATCGATTCGAGGCGTCGCTCGGCGAACAGCCAGCCCTGGTCGGTGTGGACGTAGCGATCGTGATACGTACCCAACAACGAACCGGACGTGCCGTCGGCGCGGTGGAACCGCTCGTGCACGGTGACCCTGCCGGTCCCGGTGCCGGCTTCCTGGTCGACGTCGAACACCGCAAGCGGCTCGAGGTGCACGATCCACGACATGCCCTTCGTCGTCTTGTTCCACTCGGCGACGATGTTGGCCCGCCCTCTGACAGCCTTGCCGGTGCCGACGTCCCAGAGCGCCTGGTTGGCCCAGGTTCGGCCGAGACCGTCGGCGTCGAGGCGGTTGACGTTGTCGCAGTAGCGCGTGATCAGTTGGCGCAACGCGAGGTCGACCGCTGGTGAGATCGGTTTGATCGCGGGCGGCACGGCGACTTGCGACGCGTCGAATTGGGAGATATCTGCGCCGATCTCGGCTGCCGCCAACCAGCGCACGTGGCCGATGAACGCATCGCGGGTGAGCAGATCGTTGTGAGCAGCGAACTGCACGGCCAAGCCGTCGATCAGGCCGGTGAGCCGCAACGCGCTCGACGCGGGGTCGGTACACGAGAACTCGCCGGAGGCGACCCCTTCGGTCAAGACGCGGTCGAGCAGGGCGACGGACTGCTCGTCGAGCTCCTGGCTGATCTTCTTCATCAGCGGATTGCGCAACGCCTCGCCCCACGCGTCGATCCACAGCATCCACTCGACATCGTCGCTGCCTTCCGGCACGTAGTTCTGGATCGCCCGGTCGAGCTGGGCGAGGGCCGTCGGCGCCGCCTCCATCTCGGCATCGAGGGCAGCGAGATCCTTACGGGCGTAATAGCTGAACGCCTCCGCCAGCAATTGCTCTTTGGAGTCGAAGTGGTAGTGGATCAGGCTCGTCGAGACATTCAGCCGTTTCGCGACGTCGGCGATCCGAGTCGCCGCGAACCCGCGCTCGATCACGACTTCGCATGTGACTTCGAGGATCTCGTGCCGCCGCTCTTCGACTGTCTGCTTCTTCACCGGGGTCGTACGCTACAAGGAGCGGGCCCGATACCTACGGCGCAACAGCGATCCGGAGAGCTTGCCCAGATGACGCTCGACATCAGGGTTGATAGCCGTCGAGGATGCCGCGCAGGCCGGTTGGATGATCGCCGATGCAGAGCAGCTCGAGGATCCCGCTGCCCTCTGCGCTGTGCCCGGCGTCATCGCGATAGCTGGCCCTGCAGAGCGTCTGCACGTGCACATTCTCGCGTGACAACGGATCGGCGACGGGTAAGGAGAGGCGCTCGCCGCCGACCGAGGCCTCGCCACGCCACGTGCCGTGGCTCCACTCGGGATGGCCATAGCCGATGCCGCGCATCTGGAAGTTGCGGATCGGCTCCAGCGAGATGGTGGCGGCGGCGCCCGACCACGAGATCAGGTCGTACTCGAACTTCGCCGCATATCGAGTGCCCTGCTGCCATTCGATCCGGTAGTCCACCGTGCGCATCATCTCGCTCGCCCCGCCGCCCGGCGCGATGACACCGATCTCGTGCCAACGCCGGCCGTCGCCGTACTCGTTGACATCGAAATGGGTGGAGAAGCCGGCGAAGTTGACCGGCGCCCACAGCCAGAAGAACTGCGGGATCGCGACGGTGGCTCCGGCGGGTGCCGGCTCGCCGACCGGGCGAATACCCCACGAGCGGTCGCGCGACCCCGTAACAGCGGCCTGGTCGACTTCGATTCGCTCGCCGTCCACCTCGATCCAGCCGTTCCACGATCCGAACTGGGTGAGGCGGGTGTAGTCGAACAAGACCCGCACGCCGACCCGCTGGAAGAAATGCGGCTCCTCGATCGCCTCGGAACCGGCCGTGAACGTGAGTTCCGCGCGCAGGTTCTGCGCAGTCGCGTCGACGTGTAGGCGCAACACCCGCATCGGCACGACGACCTCGACCCGGATCGGCCCGACCGTCGTTGCGTCGATCCGGTCTTTCGGCGCGCGACCCGACGCGAAAACGCTGATCTGCTCGTCGCTGCGAACGACGCAGAAGGCCCCGTCGGCGACGTGCCGGTTCGGGTAGAGCCCCATCGCGAGGCCGAAGTACAGCGAACCGTCGGCCGTGTAGCCGTTGAAGAAGTAGCGGTCGTAGTGATTGATGTCAGACGTCGCCGAATGGGCGATCGGCACGCACGCCTGGTGGATCGGGAAATCGTCGTAACTGGTGAGCACATCCTGACCGTAGCCAACGAGGGCCGGACGCAAGAATGTGTGCCTCAACCCCTACGATTTCTCCGATGAGTCCCGCCACCTACCGCAAGGTCTGCGTTGCGGCACTGGTGGCCGTGTGCATGATCGTTGTCACTGGTGCGGCGGTGCGGCTCAGCGGGTCCGGACTTGGCTGCGCCGACTGGCCGAACTGCAACGCGCAGAAGCTGATCGACGTCTCGACGGCGCACGGCGCGATCGAGCAGATCAACCGTCTGTTCACCAGCGTGGTGATGGTGGTCGTCGTGGCCGCCGTGCTCGGGGCGATCAAGCGCCGCCCGCGCCGGGCCGACCTCACTCGCCTCGCGATCGTGATCGCGCTCGGGGTCCCGATGCAGGGACTCGTCGGCGCGATCGTCGTGCTGAGCGATCTCAACCCGTTCGCAAATCAGCAACACTTCCTGTTGTCGATGGCGCTCGTCGCGCTGAGCGTCGTGCTCGTCGTCCGCGCGGGCGATCCCGACCACGCCAAGCGTGTCCCGATCGTCACCGGGCGGACCTCGGTCCGCGTCCGGCTGATCACCGCTTTGACGGGCCTTGCGCTCGTCACCGGTACGTTCGTGACGGGTGCTGGACCGCACGCCGGCGACGAGAGGGCCAAGCGGTTCGATGTCGCGATCGGCGCCGTTGCCCGGATCCACGGGATCACCGTGATGTGCACGATCGGGGTCGCGATCGCGCTGCTGTGGCGCCTTCGCACCCAGCACGCCGACCGTCACGTGCTCGAGAATCCACTCACGACCTGGCTGGTCATCGCCGTTGCCCAGGCGGGTATCGGCTACACCCAGTACTTCAGTGGCGTGCCGGCCGTGCTGGTCGGAATCCATGTGGCGTTCGCGACCGCGCTGTGGCTCGCGACAGTTCAGCTGCAACTGTCGACGGCAGCCGTCATTCGTGCAGAACCACCGGTGTGGTCGTCAGTGAGCCCTGCCGCAACTGCACCAGCTCCGTCAGCATGATGTAGAACCCGTTGGGATCGCGCAGGTTCTTCATCTCGGCCAGGCCGGAGGTCTCGTTGGCCGAGTCGATGAACACGGTCGCGTAGCCGAGCACACGGCCCATCAGTGATGCCTCGAAGCGAATATCGGTGACCTTGACCCACGGGATCCAGGCCGACGTCCTGCGCAGGAAGCCACTCACCTTCATCACTCTCGTGGTGGTGAGGACATACGCCGTGTACTGCTGCGTCCAACGCTTGGCCCGCATGTACAACAGCACCGATCCGGCGCCGATCATCGCAGCCCCGGCGATGAACAGATTGCCGGTGGATGTGCCCCACACGACGGCGCCAATCCCTGCGATCGAGGTGATCAGACTGACGTTCCGCACTTCTGGTGGGGCTTATCGTCCCCCACTTGTCAGATGATCGGGGCCGGGTGTGGTGTAGGTGTGGGCGGGGATGTTGAGCAGGTCGAGGATCTGGTGTTGTAGCGGGGTGAGGGTGGGTTCGAAGATCTGGACGACGCGTCCGTGGTCGATGAGTTGGTGGCGTGCGACGTTGTTGAAGATCTCGAGGATTCGGGGTGCGCTGGGGGCGGGGCAGGATCTGAGTTCGGGGTAGAGGGCGATGTGGTCGAGTCCGGCGGTTTTCATCGCGGTGCGGATCTCGCGTTCGATGAGCGCTTCGGTGAGCAGGGCGAGGAACTGGCACAGCAGGAGCGTTTCGATGCGGTGCGGGGTGTGGAGGAACACGGGGGCGAGTTGTTGGGGGCCTTTGAGCATGTGGTTGCGGCGTTCGAGGTTGGGCTGGTAGCGGTAGGCGGCGAGGACCTCGGCGGCGGTGATGTTCGTGTCGTTGGTGATCAATGGGAACATCCCGTCGGAGGCGGCGTCGCGGGCGA
>JANYKS010000020.1 GCA_025358125.1 Actinomycetes bacterium | reverse complement strand
TTGTTGACCTGCTCGACCGCAAACCCTGATTGTCCGCTCAGGTGCGTAGTGCGTAGCCGCGGCGGTGGACGGCAACGACCGCGTCGCCAAGGTCCCCGAGGCGGCGGCGGAGTCGGGCGATGGCGACCTCGACGGCGTGTTCATCGGTGCTGCCGACGGCCCACACCTCGCCCAGCAGGTCGGACTTGCTGATCACCAGGTTCGGTGTCCGGGCCAGCGCGCCGAGCAGTCTGGCGTCGATGTCGGTGAGGTGGACACTGCGACCGTCGATCGTCACTCCGCAGCCGCCGAGTTTGACGATGTGACCACGAACGTTGAGCCCGAGGGTCTGTTGTGCGAGCTGGTCGGCGATGGCGCGCACCAGCGGGCCCAAACGAAACGCCCCTGGAATCGTCAATCGTTCGAGACGGATGCCGCACCCGACAGCGGCCTCGGCACAGACTGGGCCGACGCACCCAATTACGAGCGGGCCGTCGTTCAAGACGGCCAGCAGCTCCTGGTCGAGATCGTGCTCGGCAAGGATCTCCATCCAATTGCGAATAGCCGGGCCGGTAGTGAACGTGATCGCCTGTACCCGCTCACTGATCACCAACTTGGCCAGCCGCACGGCCGGCGTGCAATCAGCGGGAATTTTCCATTCGTACACCGGGATCGGTAGGACTTCGGCGCCGAAGGCGCAGAGTCGGTCCAACTCCGACGTCGTGCCGCTGCCGTCGACCTGCACCGCGACCACGGTCCCGGTTCGGATGTGCGGCATGGCCAGATCGACGGCTTCGGCCAGCCGTTCGCTCGGTGCCTTGGCGACAACATCGAGACCCAGGCTGTGCACAGCACCCGAGGCCTTCGGACCCCGGGCGAAGATCTTGGCGCTGCCCAGTGCGGCGAGGAGCGCAGGGCCCATTCCCCAGCTATCGGCGGCCCCGAACCATGAGCGGATCCCCAATCCGGTGTTGGCGATGAGCACATCGGGAGGACGGGCGATGACGGCTGCAGTCGCATCTCGCAGGGGAACTTCCGAGCCCAACGGCAGCGTGCGGATCGTCGGTGCATGCACTACTGCCGCGCCGCGACGGTCGAAGAGGGCGGCTTGTTCGTCCCATCGGCGGTCAGCGGTGATGCCAACGGTGAATCCATGCAGCATCGAGTCGACGATACGGATCGAGTGTGTCGCCAACGTTTCGTGCGGGTGACGGGTCAGCGCGCTCCGATCCGCGCGATGCTCACGGAGCAGTGTTTGTCGTTGGGTTCGCGGCTGATCGGGTCGAACTCGTCGACGGTCAGCCGATTGGCGCATCGCTCGTCCCAATGGAACGGAATGAACACCTCGCCTTGGCGGACGATCGACGTGATTCTGGCGCGGATCCGTCCGATGGCTCCACGTTGCGACGACACACGGACGAAGTCACCGGCGTACACACCCAAGGCCTCAGCGTCTATCGGATGCAGTTCGACCCACGCCTCCGGCGCCAGGCCTTCGAGAATGCCGATCCGCCCCGTCTTGGTACGGGTGTGCCAGTGCTCGACCGTACGCCCGGTGTTGAGGTTGAACGGGTACGCCGCCCGCTGCCGATCGCGGATCGCCTCTGGCTCGACCGGGTACACCTTGGCGCGACCGTCGGGATAGTTGTACGCGCCGGTTTCGTAGAGGCGCGCCGCGCCGTTCGGCCATTGCACGCCACCTTCGACGTCGATGCGGTCCAACGTGATTTCGCTGTAGTCGCACGGCCGGCCCGCCGACACCCCCCGCCACTCGTCGTAGGCGTCGTGCGGAGTGGCGCAGTCGGCCAACAGGTCGGCGCATCCCCATTCTGCGGCAACGCGCCGGAAGATGTCGGAGTCGCTCAATGCCTGACCGGGCGGATCGACAGCGGCTCGGACGCGCGACACGCGGCGCTCGCTGTTGGTGTACGTCCCTTCCTTCTCGCCCCAGATCGCCGCCGGCAGGACAATGTGGGCCATTGCCGTGGTCGGCGTCTCGAAACCGTCCTGAACCACAAGCACGTGCAGCCGACTCAGGGCGATCTCCAGCGTCTCGCGGTTGGGGTACGACACGACCGGATTGGTGCCAATGATCCACAGCCCCTTGATCTTGCCCGACATCACCGCGTTGATGATGTCGGGGTACGCCCGACCGCGCTCGACCGGCAGACGTGATTCGTCGATGCTCCACAGCCGTGCCAGGTCGGCGCGATGGACGGGGTTGTCGTAGCTGCGATAGCCGGGCATCGATGCGGTGAACCCGGTCTCGCGGGTGCCCATCGCGTTGCACTGCCCGGTGATCGACATCGGCGATGCCCCGGGCTTGCCAATGTTGCCGGTCAGCAGCGCCAGCGTGTTCAGCAACGTGACGGTCATCGTGCCCTGGGTGGAATGGTTGACGCCCATGGTCCAGGCAAGCACGCACCCCTCGGCCCGGCCGATGGTGATGGCCGTGGCACGGATGACGTCGGCCTCGACACCGGCTTCCTCGGCGGCCCGCTCGACCGACCAGTCGTCGAGGTGGGCAAGCAGTTCGTCGATGCCGTTAGCTCGCTGGCGAACCTCGTCGAGGTCGACGAGGCCTTCGTCGAGTAGGTGGCGGATGATGCCGTTGAGCAAGGCGATGTCGCCGCGGGGCTTCACCGCGACGTGCACATCGGCAAGCATCGCCGTCTTGGTGACACGCGGATCCACAGCGATAATTGTCGGTCGCAGACCGTGGTGCGACTGCATGATGCGCGGCGCCAGCAGCGGGTGGTTGTCGGCGATGTTGGCGCCCCACAAGACAACCACGTCGGCCAGTTCGAGATCCTCGTAGCAGCCAGGCGGGCCGTCTGTGCCGAAGCTCATCTTGTATCCGGCCACGGCACTGGCCATGCACAGCGTGGTGTTGCCGTCGTAGTGGCGCAACCCCATCCCCAGTCGGGCCAACTTGCCGAGCGTGTAGAACTCCTCGGTCACCAACTGCCCGGTCGACAAGATGGCCACACTGTCGGGCCCGTGCTCGTCGATCAACGCCTTGAACGAGTCGACCATCGTGCGGATCGCCTCGTCCCATGCCGCCGGCTGGCCACCGATCGTCGGGCTCGTCAGCCGTCCGTCGGCGGCGATCATCAGGTGCTCGGTCAGCCCCTTCGGGAACAGCCGCCCTCGGTTCACCGGATGATCAGGGTCGCCCTGCACGGCTACGGCGCGGCCATCGCGTACGCCGATCAACATGCCGCACCCCACGCTGCAATACCCGCACGTGGTGCGCACCCACGTGCTGGCTGCGCGGCTGGTGCTGACCGGTCCTTGCACTGCGGTGGTCGTGTATCCGTAGCGGGCCTCGCCGTTGTCGAAGCCGAGCAGGCGCTTGCCGCGATCGACGGTGCGGCTGAACGGACTCATCGGTTGCTCCCTGCTGCGCCGCGCCAGAAGGCGCCGGGCATGTTCAACAGCACGACCGTGACGAAGAACAGCCATCGCCCGATCAATTCGCCGATGGCCAGCGCGGCGAATCCCGCGGCAACCCAACCGCCCGCCACTGCAGCGATGCCGACGGCCGTGACCGCCCAACGTGCCGCGGTCCACGGACCGAACCAGCGCACTTCCAGACGCACCGCGCCAAGCCAGGGCTGCGACCGGTTGCGCCGTAGCCTGATCCAGTTCAGCGCGGTTGCGGTCAGCGCGGCACCGGCCCCGAATGCTGCGACGATCGGCCGGCCCGTCAGCGCCGGGCCTAGTGCGGCTGCGGTTGCCAGAAATCGGACGATGGTCAGCGGAGTGTTCCACGCCGGCCGCCCGGGCACGATGTACAACCGGGCCGAGGCGTAGACGCCGGCGATTCCGACGCCCGCTGCGCCTGCGGCAACGTCCGCAAAGGGTACCGCGACTGCGGCGAGCGCGGCGTACGCCGACAACAGCACGACCTCGCGGCTCAGCCACGAATGACGCAGATTGCGGACCGCTTTCCACGCCGCGATCGGTCGTCCGAGATGGAACATCGCCCCAAGCAAGCTGAGCCCGGCGAGCGTCGCGGCGACGATGCGCGACTCGGAGGTCTTGGCACCCCAAGCGATCGAACAACTGGCACCGATAGCCATCTGGCTGACGAGGGTCAGCCAGACCAGCGGCCAATGGGGATGCTCTGGTCGAAGGTTCCAGTCGCTGGCCGAGAATGTCTCGACCGGCAGATCATGGGGCAGTTCGATGCGTGTGGTCGAAAGAGTCAGCTCGGCGCTGGGCAGCTGCGGGGCATCGGCGGCGGCGTGGTCGAGCCGCCATTCGGCGGGCACGAATCGCTCGACGGTGATCGCCTCGGTGGGGCACGCGCTCACGCAGGCCGGGGCGAGACCGGCACCGAGCCGCGGCTGGCACATGTCGCACTTGGTGACGATCCGCCGATCGGGCTGGAACGCCGGCACCGAGTACGGACAGTTCCACGTGCAGTACTGGCAGCCGATGCAGTCGTCGGCGTGGTGCACGACGACGCCGTTGGAGAGCTTTTCATAGGCGTTGGTCGGGCAACCCTGTCGCCGCTTCCTCACTCGGCGTTGCCGAAGTAGGGACCGATCAGCTCGCCCGCATCGCCGAGCGTGAACCTTCGCCGCCATTGACAACAGAGCGCGAGGGAGGGGGCTTGCCGCAAGCGACCCAAACGTGCTGATAATGACTCGTTCGCTGAGCCGATCACGGCCAGAACCCATGGAGCCAGGAGTTGTGAATGGATGCGATGTCTTCGGCAGATGGGTCGACCCGGAGCGCTGAACCGGTCGAGGGGTTGGCGGAGAGGGTGCTGGCGAGCGGCGATGGCGCGCGGTCGCTCTGCGCGAGGTGGTTGTCGCTGTCCGGTGCAGCGTTCGCCGGGGAGCGGCGATGACCGAGCATGCGGTGGTGATCGCAGGAGGCGGCCCGACCGGGCTGATGTTGGCGGGCGAGCTGGCGTTGGCGGGGGTCGACGTCGTCATCGTCGAACGACGCGCCAGTCAGGATCTCGACGGATCGCGAGGCGGGGGTCTTCACTCCCGCACCATCGAGGTGCTTGATCAGCGAGGCATCGCGGAACGGTTCCTCTCGGCGGGGCAAGTGATGCAGGTTCAAGGGTTCGCCCTGATCCCGTTGGACATCAGCGACTTCCCCACCCGCCACAACTACGGGCTTGCGCTCTGGCAGAGCCACTTCGAGCCCATCCTGGCTGACTGGGTCGGTGAGCTCGGGGTTCCGATCCTTCGCAGCTGCGAGGTGGTGGGCTTCGCTCAGGACGACTCCGGCGTCGATGTCGAGATCTCCGGGGGCACGTCGCTCCGAGCGGAGTATCTCGTCGGCTGCGACGGAGGACGCAGCCTGATCCGCAAGGCAGCCGGCATCGACTTCGCCGGGTTGGATCCCTCGACCAGCTGGATGATCGCCGAGGTCGAGATGGACGAGGAGCCCGAGTTCGGCTTCCGTCGCGACAGCGTCGGCCGGCATGCCCTCGGTCGAAGGCAGGACGGGGAGCCGGTTCGGGTCGTCCTCACAGAACGACACGTCGACCACACCGGCGACCCCAGCATGGGCGAGCTTCGCGAGGCACTTGTCGCCGTGTACGGGACGGACTACGGGCTTCGCAGCGCCAGCTGGATCTCCAGGTTCACTGATATGACGCGGCAGGCAGCCTCCTACCGCCACGGCCGTGTACTGCTGGCCGGGGACGCCGCACACGTGCATCCCCCGCACGGCGGCCAGGGCCTCAACACCGGCGTGCAGGATGCCGTGAACCTGGGATGGAAGCTGGCCCAGGTGGTCATCAAGACATCACCCGAGAGCCTCCTGGACACCTACCACGCCGAACGGCATCCGGTCGGTGCCCGGGTGTTGCACAACACCATGGCGCAAGTCGCGCTCAGCAGCCCCGACGACCGTCACCAGGCCCTGCGCGACACCATGACCGAACTGCTGAGCATGGACGAGCCGCGCAGGCGCATCGCCGCGATGCTCTCCGGTCTCGACATCCACTACGACCTCGGAGAGGGACCCCCGCTGCTCGGACGGCGCATGCCCGACCTCGACTTGCATACCGCCGACGGTCCCACGCGCGTATTCACCCTGCTGCACGACGCCCGGCCCGTGCTCCTCAACCTCGGTGAGCCCGGCGGTTTCGACATTTCTCCTTGGGCGAATCGAGTCCGGTTCATCGACGCCAAGCATGCTGGCGGGTGGGAACTCCCGGTCCTTGGCGAGGTCGCTGCTCCCCCGGCCGTGTTGATCCGACCCGACGGACATGTCGCCTGGGCGGGAGACCTCACGGACCCAGAGCTGCCTCAAGCACTTGCGACCTGGTTCGGAGCGGCCAATCCGGCTCATTAGAACCCGACATCCGAGCGCCACCGCCCCCTTGAGATAAGTGCCGTTGGAGGACAGGGCAAACGCTGCCTGACGCGGCACTCGTCACCGAATTGCGACGGCTCGACGATCAGGTCGCCACCGTGTTCCTCATCGGACACAACCCAGGGGTTGCCGACTTGGTGGATTTTCTCGCCGCCGATCCGGCAACCGGCGGAGCGGCGATCGACACGTTCCCGACCGCAGCGGTCGCGGTCCTGTCGGTCGCAGGGCCATGGAGCGCGCTGCAACCGGCCTGTGCCTCATTCGACAGCTTCTGGGCGCCGCGACAGCCGCGCTGATCGACGTTTCCGGTATGGACATCACGACGATGAGAGCACGCGTCGCACAAGCACGTTGTAGCGCGCCTCGCCACAGTGCGGCCCGACGGCCGTCCTCATATCGTGCCGTGTTGCTTCGTGCTGAGCGCGAGGTGCTCTACACGGCGGTCGACGCCAAACCGAAATCGACGCTTGCACTGCGGCGGCTCGACAACGCTCGGGCTGTTCCCCGGGCCGTGATGTTGGTCGACCACTACGCTGAGGAGTGGGCGGCCTTGTGGTGGGTCAGGATCGATGGGAGGGCGCGGGTCATCGACTCCGGACCCGAGTTCGACCACGCACTTCAGCTCCTCGCGGGCAAGCACGAGCAGTACCTGCGAGATGCTCCCCCGGGGCCTGACATGTTGGAAGGCACCCAGGCCGGCACCGCCGCGGCACTCGACCTACTCGGCGCGTGGCTCACCGACGCCCAATAGGCGTCTCGTGGTCGACCTCGGTAGCGAAGGCTCCTTCCTTCTGGATCCGTGCGGTGAACGTGTGGCCCGGTGCGGCGCCTTGAGAGGTGATCGGTATTTCCGGGGGGTCAGTCGTAGTGGTTGATCATGCGCACGCTGAGGGCGAGCATCAGTGCTCCGGCGACTACGACGACGAGGAAGCCGAGGCCGAGCACAGGCCAGTCGAATCCGTAGAGGATGAGTGATCGCACGGCTTCCATGATGTACGTGACGGGATTGATCGTCGCTGCGACTTCCATGGGTCTGGTAAGCAGGTTGCGGGGAACGAAGTTCGGGGTGAGAAACAGCAGTGGGAAGAAGACAAGGCTGGCGCCTTGGGTGGCGGCTGCACTTCGGGTCTTGATCGCGATGAGTTGCATGAACCCGCTGAACACCACTGCCCAGAGTGCGACGAGCACCAACAGCACGAGGAACCCAAGGATGCCACTTTCGATCCGGATCCCAAACGGCAAGGCGATCAGGACCATGACCGCAGCGATCGCAACGGTCTTGATCAACTCCGCGTAGAGACGGCCGGCGATGATCGCCATCCGAGGAATGGGTGTGGCGCGCAGCTTGTCGAAGTAGCCGCCCTCGATCTCTTCGACGAGATACAACGCGGCGCTGCCGAACGATGCCGAGAGCAGCAGCGAGGAAGGAAGCTGGAACGCGGCGTAGTTCTGGCCGGCAAGAAACGGAGTGCCGCCGGACGGGAAGATTCTTGCGGTCTGGCCGACGTTGACCACCAGGAAGAACAGTGGAATGAAAATCGTCGGGATCAGCGCGTCGGGGGCGCGCAGTGCCTCGCGGATTGCGCGATTTCCGAGGACGAAGGATTCCTTCACGATCAGACCTCCTGTACGTCGCCGGCGACCCGGTCACGTCGGCGGCCGGTGGCATCCATGAACACGTCATCGAGGGTCGGCTCAGCAGCCAAGCCGGTACGTGTCCGCAAGTCGGCCTTCAGCGCCGCTGGTGAACCCTCGCGGACGATGAGTCCGCCGTCGATGATCGCCAGCCTGTCGCACAGCTGATCGGCTTCCTCCAGATACTGGGTGGTGAGGAACACAGTCGTGCCCTGATCGTTGATCCGGCGCACCTCGTCCCACACGGTGACCCGACTTGCGGGGTCGAGACCGGTCGTCGGCTCATCGAGGAACAGCACCTCGGGTTGGTTGACGAGCGCTGAGGCGAGATCGAGTCGCCGTTTCATGCCACCGGAGTACCCCTTGATCCGCCGGTCAGCAGCATCGGTCAACTCGACGAGCTCCAGCAGTTCCTGCGCCCGCACGCTGGCGTCCGAACGTGACAGACCGAACAGTCGGGCCTGCAACACGAGCAGCTCCCGACCGGTCTGACGCGGGTCGAGCCCTGCCTCTTGCAGCGCTACGCCGACCTTACGGCGTACACCATGAGGGTCAGCTGCCACGTCGACGCCGGCCACCCGGGCTGTGCCAGCGGTGAGGGTCATCAACGTGGTCAGCATCCGTACCATCGTCGACTTTCCCGCGCCGTTCGGGCCAAGGAACCCGAACACCTGACCCGGTGGGATCGCCAGATCGACTCCGCGGACGGCTTCCACGTCTCCGTCTTTCCCGGTGTACCGCTTCCGAACACCGACAGCTTCAACAGCCAAACTCATGGTCCCTCGTTCCTTCCTTGATCGGCGAAGGTCGACGACACCACGTTCACGCGAAGTCCTCGGGCGTGAACTCTCGTGGTTCGACGAGCACGATCCAGTTGCCCGAATTGTCGCGGACCAACGCTTCGACGCCGTACGGGCGGTCCTCGGGCTCGTTGATGACCTGCACACCCTTCGCACGAAGCTCGGCGCAGGTCGATCGGCAATCATCGACGTTCAAGCCGAGAGCGAACGTGCCACCCTCGTCGAGCGAACGGTTGATCGCAGCGACCATGTCCGGCGAGTACGGAGGACCGGCAGGCGTCAGGTGAACCGCGAGTTCTGGCTGATTCGGGTGCTTCACAGTGCACCACCGGAAGCCATCGCCGAGCGTAATGTCGGTGTGCTCCTCGAAGCCGAGGACGTCGACGTAGAACGCCTTGGACGCATCGACGTCCTTGACCCACACGTCGGCGAGGGAGATGTTCTTGATCATGGGCTCGACACTAGAGACCTTGCACGGCAGTTCGCTTCTCCTCGCTTGCGGACCTTCGCTCGGCAAGGCCCCACATGAACACGAAACAGCCAGGAATACGCGGTGCGCCAGTCGCGGAATAGCGGCGTTGGAACGCGCTGGGCGACTCGCCTACAAGCTCCCGGAACCGGGTGCTGAACGAGCCGACACTGCGGAAGCCGACAGCGAAGCACACCTCGGTCGCGGTGAGGTTCGTTGCCCGCAACAGATCCTGCGCTCGTTCGATACGGCGTTGCGACACGTACGCCGCCGGCGAAATGCCATAGGTCACGCTGAACAGCCGCTGAAAGTGGAACTTGCTGAGGTTCGCCACTGCGGCAAGCATCCCGAGATCGAGCGGCTCGCGGTAGTAGCGGTCGGCATGATCACGCGCCCGACGCAGATACACCAGCACATCACCCGGAGCACGAGTCGGCGGGATACTCATAGCGCGAGAGTCTCGCCGGCTACCTGACGAACGATTCGATGGCGGCGGTGTGGCCATTCGATTCGGCAAGTCGAGCGTCGGATGTGACGAGCGGAAGTCCGAGCAGTTCGGCGAGCGCGATGTACTGGCCGTCATATGCGGTGACTGCCGAGCGGAGGGCCCACACCCGATCGCCCAGCGGATGATGGGGATAGCGGTGCAGCGGGAGCAGGTTGAACTTGCGGCGTGCAACGTCGGCTCGCGCTCCGGTGAGCATGTCGCGCCCAACCAGTCGGCGCAGGACGCTGAGGAACTCCACATCGATGAGATGAGGCGCATGCATCTCGGAAACCGACCGGAACCGTGCCACGAGTGTGGAGTTGGCTGGTGACTCGAGCAGTAGGTCAACTACCGCGGACGTATCGACGACTATCACGTCGCGGATGACTCATCCCGGAGATCGCGTAACGCTGCAACGGCCTCGCCGGCCGGGACCCCCCACTCGCGCTCGGTTGCCCACTCGAGAACGTCGGCAAGCGGTGGTCGCTCGGCGATGCGTGCAGCCTCTCGCAGCATGTAGTCCGAAAGGGACAAGCCGACGGCCGCTGCGCGGGTGCGGAGCACGGCATGCACGTCGTCGGGCACATCCCTGATCTGGATCGACTTCGGCATACCACCAACCTACACCCAGAATGCATGCGTTGCTCCCAAGTTGGGTGGGTCGCTGTCAGAGGGCCCTCATCCGGTTGTTGCGCGCGGCGTGCTCCACCTCGGCCAAGCCGAGGATCTCGAGCACCGGTGGCACATAGTTCCCGAATCGACCACGCAAGCCCTTCTTGAAGCCGTACCAGCCACCCACCGGGTTGTCGGCGGATCGTCCCCACGCCTCGACGGTGCCGGGCGCAGCAGGTTTCTGCTCGTCGGCGTTGCCCAGCAGCATCCAATCACCCCGCGCGATGAGCATCGCGTGCAGATCGTCGATGCAGCGCAAGTGGTAGCGAAGCTCCGTCGCACCAACACGCACCACCAGCGCCGCAGGATTCGCGTCCGGGTCACGGTACGCCTCGAACTCGGACTTCCCTGGCGGCGTGGTGAGGATCCACGGGTCCTCCGGCGTACCAGTCCCCTCTCCATCGATCGTGCTCATCAGTGGTCCTTTCTCGTTCGACTGCGCTCACTCTAAAGATCGTTGCGTGACATCTCTTGTCATGAATAGGCGAACTCTGCGACGATGGAGCTATGCGGGCAGGCCGGCTGATCACCCTGATGCTCATCCTGCAACGGCGCGGGCGAGTGACCGCTACCGCATTGGCCGGCGAGCTGGAAGTGAGCGAGCGGACCGTGCTGCGCGACATCGAAGCGCTCTCCGGCGCGGGGGTGCCGGTGTACGCCACGCGGGGACCCGGTGGCGGGTTCCAACTGCTGGAGGGCTACACACCAGAGCTGGCCGGCCTGGGTCGTTCGAAGCCTGCAGCTCGGCAGCCGGGGCCGAGCAGGGCGCGCGTTCGCATCACTCCAGAGGGTCGGCGGCTCGCAGCGGTACTCGACCGGCTCCAACCGCTGCGCGTGCGGCGCGGTTCGGTTGCCGAGCACGGCTGGGTGGACGCCACCTTCAGGCTCGACAGCATCGAAGGCGCCGCCATCGACGTGCTGTCACTCGGACCGAACATCGAGGTGCTGGCCCCGGCCGAGCTCCGTGACGAGATCGCCGAGAGGATCCACCGCACCGCGCTCCTGTACGGCGACGACTGATCCGCCGTGATGAACGCGGGGTTCTCGCAGTTTGTCTTCACAATGCGCGCCGGGTCAGCTTGAAGTGAGGTGGGCGAGGGCGCGCAGTCGGTGCTGCAGGTGCCGTACTTCGGTGGCGTTGGTGGTGAGGGCGATGGCGCGCTCAAGCGCAGCCTGGGCCTCGTCGATGCGGGTCAGTCGTGCCAGCAGCTCGGCGCGGGTGGCGTGGAAGAGGTGGTAGTTCTCTAGCGCAAGCGACTCGATCGCTGCCAGCGCATCGGCCGGGCCGCGCAACTCGCCGATCGCGATAGCACGGTTGAGGGCGACGATGTCGTTCGGCTGCAGCTGGTGCAGCTGGTCGTACAGCGCGACGATCTGACCCCAGTCGGTCGCCGCCGCGGTCGGGGCATCGGTGTGCACCGCGGCGATCGCGGCCTGCAACTGGTACGGACCGGAGGCGTCGCGACGCAGGCACTCGCGCACCAAACCGTGGCCCTCGTCGATCAGCGTGCGGTCCCACAGCGTTCGGTCCTGCTCGCCGAGGCGCACGATGCTGCCAGCGGAAGCTGTGCGTGCGGGCCGCCGGGCATCGCTGAGAAGCATCAGCGCCAGCAAGCCCTTCACCTCCGGCTCGTCGGGCATCAGCTCGCCGAGCACGCGAGCGAGGCGGATCGCCTCGCCGGAGAGGTCGGGCCGCGTGAGCTCGGTGCCGATCGAGGCCGTGTGGCCCTCGTTGTAGATCAGGTACAGCGCGGCGAGCACTGGCGGCAACCGGTCTGGCAACACGCTCGCCGGTGGGACGCGATAAGCGACGTTGTTGTCGCGGATCTTGCGCTTGGCGCGCACGATGCGCTGCGCCATCGTCGCCTCCGGCACCAGGAACGCACGCGCGATCTCAGGTGTCTCCAGCCCGCCAAGTAAGCGCAACGTGAGCGCCACCTGCGTGTCGGGGGCCAGCGCGGGGTGACAGCACAAAAAGATCAGGCGCAGCTGGTCGTCGGGCAACACGTCGAGGTCGCCGAGGTCCATGTGCGTCACCGGCTCCGGATCGTGCACGAGTGCAGCAGCGCGGTGCCGGCCGTCGCGCTGGCGCTCGCGCCGCAGGCGATCGATGCCCCGGTTGCGGGCGGTGGTGGTGATCCAACCGCCGGGGTTCGGTGGCACACCGTCGACCGGCCAGCGCTGCGCGGCGATCGCGAAGGCTTCGGCCACCGCGTCCTCGGCGAGATCCACGTCGCCCAGCAAGCGCACCATTGTGGCCGTGCACCGGCCGGCCTCGCGCCGGTAGATCTCACCGAGGACATTTGGGTCGAACACGGCCGCTCGCTGGTTAGGCCGTGTCGTCCTGGAACGGCCGCACCTCGACCGGACCCTCACACGCGACAGCGCCTTTGTGCGCCCACGCGAGTGCCGCGTCGAGGTCGGGTGCCGTGATGATCCAGAACCCACCGATCTGCTCCTTCGCCTCCGCGTACGTGCCGTCGGTCATCGACACGCCCCCGTCCGCGGCACGAACCACCGTGGCCGACGCCGGCGGGTGCAGGCCACCGCCGAAGACCCACGCACCCGCCGACTGCAGTTCGGCGTTGAACGCGTCGACCTGGGCGTACATCCTCTCCACCACGGCCGGCTCCGGCATCCCGATCTCCCAGTCGGGCCACACCGACAACAGGTACTGCGTCATCTCGTTCCTCCTTGTTCATGTCCCCGGCACCTTGCCAGACACCACTACCACGAACGGGCTACCCGGAATCGACAGCGCTCAGCGAAAGTTCTGCCAAGCGACACGACAGAACCATGGACGCGCCCCCGGGCGAGCAGGCTGTTACCTTCAGATGGCATATGAACAACGAGCGTGTTGCGCGGGCCTTCTTCGGGGGCACCTCGGTACTGGTGTTCGCCGGGCTGGTGCTGCAGGTGGTCCTGTCGGCCACCTCCGACGGCGGGAGCTTCGGGAGCGTGCAGGGAAAGGTGTTCAACTTCTTGTGCTTCTTCACGGTGCAGTCGAACATCGTGGTAGCGATCACCACCGGCATGCTTGCTGTGCGTCTCGATCGGTTCACAACGCTGTTTCGCGTGTTTCGGCTGGTTGGCGTGGTGGCCATCGCCGTCACCGGGGTGGTCTTCTACGCGGCGTTGAAGGACTTGCAGGAGCTGACCGGGTGGGATGCGCTGGCCGACTTGATCCTCCACACCGCCTCGCCAGTGTTGGCCGTGGCGGGTTGGATGCTGTTCGGCCCGCGCCGGCAGGTATCGGGGCGCGTGGTGCGTCTTGTCGCGATTCCTCCGTTCTGCTGGCTCGTCTTCACCCTGGTGCGCGGCTCGTTCGTTCAGGATGTGAACGGGCGGGACTACTACCCGTATCCGTTCATGAACGTGCAAGACCACGGATATCTGGTGGTGCTGGTCAACTCGGCCGTGGTGGTGGTGCTGTTCGTTGGCCTCTGCGCTGGCGCGTTGGCATTGGACCGCCGGCTGCCCGGCGTACGCGCCGAAACCGCTGTCTGAACGCATGTCGACCTGGCGCACGTGGAGGGCTTCGCCAAGCGCGGACTCGACGATGGTTGTCACCTGTCGTCCTGGGTGTCGCCGGGCCGTCGCTGTTCCTCGCTGCGGGTGAGGCAAGCGGCTTTGGTGGTCAGGTAGTGGCGTTCGCGCAGGTTCATGGTGCCAGTTGCGGCTGCCCGGAATTCGTCGGCGGCCGCGGTTTCGTCGCCTGAAAGCTCGAGCAGGTACCCGCGTGTGGAGTGGAAGCGGTGGTGGTCGCCGAGTTGCTCGCCGAGTTGGTCGAGGATCGCGAGCCCGGCTTCTGGTCCGTGTGTCATGCCGGTGGCGATTGCCCGGTTGAGCGTGACCATCGGGTTGTTGGTCATCTTGTCAAGCAGCGTGTACAGCGCAAGGAGTTCCACCCAGTTGGTGTCTTCGTAGCGTGGTGCCTGATCGTGCACGGCGGCGATCGCGGCCTGTGCCTGGTACTGCCCGATCCGCCCTTGACGGAGCGCGGAGGTGATCAGCGCGACGCCTTCGGTGATCAGGGTGCGGTCCCACCGGGTGCGGTCCTGGTCAGCGAGCGGGATCACGTCTCCGCTGGCGGTGGTGCGTGCGTGGCGGCGGGCGTCGGTGAGCAGCATCAACGCCAGGAGGCCGGTGACTTCCGGATCCTCGGGTAGTTCGTTGTGGATTCCGCGGCACAGTCGGATCGCCTCCCCGGACAGATCGGCGCGCGTCAACTCCGAGCCACCGCTGGTCGCGTGGCCCTCGTTGAACAGCAGGTAGAGCACGTGCAGTACCGGACCCAAGCGTTCCTCAAACGCGGTCGGTGAGGGCATCGTCATCGGTGCGTGTGCCGCTTTGAGTGTTGCCTTTGCTCGGGTGATCCTTTGCGCCATGGTCGGTTCGGGAACGAGAAACGCCGTCGCGATCTCGCGTGTGGTGAGCCCCGCGACGGCTCGCAGCGCAAGCGGGATCGCAGCTGCCGGGCTGAGCGCCGGGTGACAGCACATGAACATCAAGATCAACGTGTCGTCGCCCCCCGACGGCGAGTCGGGACGGGCCAGCGACCACGAGGCGACGATCTGTTCTCGACGTCGGCGAGCGTCATCGCGGCGGTACTGCTCGACCATCCGGCGCGAAGCCACCCGGACCAACCACCCCAGGGGATTGTCCGGCTGGCCTTCTGCCGGCCACGCGCTGACCGCGGCGAGCAGTGCTTCCTGCACCGCGTCTTCGGCGTCGACGAAGTCGCCGTAGCGGCGAGCCACCGCTGCGACCGCTCGGGGCCCGAGGTCGCGCAGCAGACGTTCGATGGCCTGCCCGGTCACATCTCGGGGTCAGGTGCGCTCATCACCTGGCGCACCTCGATCGGTTGAAGGACCGGTACCCCATTCTGGCCGGGCGCCGCGGATGCCTGGGCGGCGATCTCGATCGCCCGTGCGAGGCTGTCGACATCGATCACTCGGTACCCGGCGACGAGTTCCTTCGACTCGGGGAACGGGCCGTCGGTGACCACGGCGGCGCTTCGGCCGTCGCACACGACGAACTTGGCCTGGTCGGGCCAGGCAAGACCTTGGGCATCGACCAGCTCACCCGACTCGACGAGCTGGCGGTTCAACGCATGTTGAAACTCGATGTGAGCAACTACGTCGCTTTCGGACCACTCCGTCATCGGTGCACATCCCGATCCGACCTCGCCGTAGTTCTGCAGCAACATGAAGCGCATCACACAATCCTTTCGTGTTCGACGAGGCCACGTTGGCATCGTCGACGAGATGTCGATGCCGCCCACCGATTCTCGACATCACCAGCATCGTCAACAAGTCGTTTGGCTACGAATCCGGCGTGCTGACGCTGTCGTTGCCCGCCGGTGGTGCGGCCGATGGTCACGGCCGGTCGGGCTCAAGGGTGTCGAGCATTCGCAGGAGCCGGGTTGGTGCTCGAAGCCGGTAGCTGTCTTCGAGCCAGTCGGCGAGGTCATCCGGCTCAACATCGGCGAGTCGGATCAGCATTGCTCCGTAGTCGTGGTAGTGGGTTGTGCTGAACAGCACACCCTCGCTGGCTTCGATCAGCGCGTCCTTGACGTCGAGCTCGCAGAACACCACCAGCACTTCGGTGTCATGGATGCCGTCACGGTCGTGTTCGCGGTCGCTCCACTGCCGGCAGAGGCTCTTGCCGTTCACCTTCAGCGACGGCGTTCCATACGACGTCGACTCCGTGACCTCCGCCAGCGCGAGGCCGATACGGCGCACGTCGTCGAAGGTCGCGGTCATCGGTCATTCCCCGGCGTAGGTGCCGAAGCTCCACAGATTGCCCTCGGGGTCGCGTACCGTGAACCCACGCGACCCGTAGTCCTCGTCGACCAATCCACGAACAACCTCGGCGCCAGCAGCGGTCGCCCGCGCGAACAGCGCGTCCGGGTCGAGGCACACCACGTACACCGAGTCGTTGCCCGGTAGGCGGCGGCCGAAGACGGAGTCGTCCTTGCCGGCGGTGCCGAACATGATCCCGCCTCCCAGCGGCCAGCGCATTTCGGCGTGCTCGACCACCTCCGGGGCGCCGTCGCGGGCGTGGACGGCGCGGGTCTCGAACCCGAACGCGGTCTCCAGAAACGTGATCGCGGCGCGGGCGTCACGGAAGGACAGGATCGGCCAGACCATCGAAACATCCGTTGTCATAGCCGTAACTGTGCCACATCGACTGCGATGCCGTCTTGGACGGATGGAAGGTCTTCCTCAGTCAACCATCGTGACGGGCTGCACCCGGCAAACTCGACAAAATCACGGTGCGGGTGCGCTTGGTCGTAATACCCGCACGTAGCGGCGACCTGTGCGATCGACACGAACGCCGGTGTCGATTGAAGCATCCTTCTCGCCCGCTCGAACCGGATCACCCTCGCCGCGGCCTTCGGGCTCAAACCGAATTCATGCCGGAAACCCTGCCCGAGATGCTGCCGGGTCCATCCGACGCGCCCGGCAACGGCGTCGACACTGATCGTTCCCACGCCCGACTTATTTGCGGGTCCACGGGATGATCGCCAGCCAACCGGCCCAACACGGCATCGCAGACGGCGAATCGTTCCGGCCACGACGCGGCACCCTGCACCCGCTCCCACAACTCAAACGCGGCGATGCCGACGACGTCGGCGAACTCGCACGACGTGTTCCACAACGCCCGCGCCAGCACCCCGAACATACCGCGCAAACCCAGCGGCGTGAACTCGATCGCGACACCGACGGGCGGAAGCGTTTCGTCAACGTCGTGATGCCGCACATCGGCTTGGACAGCGACGGCACCTCCGGTGTGGTGATGCGCGCCGGCCAAACTGGACCATCCACCGCGTGCGCTGCGCTGATCGGCCTGCACGAGCAGATGCGCGCCGGGCGGTATGCCAACGATCTCGACTGGGACGACGTCGAGATGAGCCTGGTCGCGATGCTGCTCGGCAGGCACGTCGGCCACGATCACGATCTCGACCTATGGGGTCTCACCGATCTCGCCAGACGTGTGGCAACGGGCGAGATCGTGCGTCTCTCGGCCGATCTGCTCGAGTGCGCCGACACCGATGTCGCAATGTTCTCGTGTGTCCTCATCCACGGTCCTGAAGGCGACCGGGTCGTGGTGCACGAGGCGTCGGCGTGGCTCGGTTCGAACAGCGAGCGAGTAGCCCTCGTCGTGTAGTAGTCAGGGAGGCGACGCGGCCGGATCCCGTTGCATCGATTGCACTACCGAATCGATCGGGCGTGACGAAACGGTGATCAGTCCCCGCTGGGGTCGGTCGAGGTCGATCGCGACGAGCAGGATCAGCGACACCATGCCAGCCGCCAACGTCGCTTCTACTACCCGTCTGCCAAGCGTCGCGAGATAGAGGCCCAGCAGACACAACGCGAGAGCGGCTCCCCCGATCTGCAGATAGACGACCGAGTCGGGGACGCGGTCGATGAAAGCGGCCTCGCGCAACGAACCCGCGTCAAACATGGTGTTCAGGCTTTCAACGTAGAGACGCGGCGCACTGCCGGTCGGGTCAGCCGACATCGAGCTACTGGCGAGGGCCCACAGCTCGCGTTGGATGCCGCTGCTGCGTTGCACGCTCGCAGCAGACGATGCCGACCCGACCAACTGCGTGGACAGTGTCTGGCGTTCGAGCGCGTATTGGCGTAACAGCTCGATCGACTGTGAACGCTCGGGTTCGGCGATTGTCTGCGAGCGCAGGAATCCGGTTCCGATCGCGTTCGCTTCGGTCGCCAGTGAAGCGCGGCGCGATTCGTAGCGGCCGACTGCCATCGTCAAGCCGAAGGCGAGCAGCAGCGCGACGAAACCGAGGAGCGCCGCCTGCACAGCCCCGACCAGCTCGCGGATCTCGTCGCGGTTCTCGAGCCGCCGTCCGACGTAGACGCCGATCGCGGTGGAGCCGCCGACGATGACCACAATAATGACGACGAGTGCAGGATTGCTCAGCCGGAACAGCATCTCATTCGTCATCGAGCACGAGGCAGAACGGGTGACCAGCAGGGTCGATGAACACCGTCACGCCGTCGCCCGATTGGACTTCGGCCTTGATAGCGGCGAGCGCGAGCGCCCGTGGTTTGCCGGGGTCAAGATCGTCGACATCGAAGCAGAGGTGAGCCTGCCGCAGATGCATCGGGTTTGGCCACCCCGGAGCTACTCGATCCGGTTCCGATCGGTGGGCCAGCGTTGGCCCACCGGCGCTGCGCGGCGTGAGCCGATCGCCGTCGTCTCGTTGCGGCAGCCATCCGATGTTGGCGCTGTCCAACGCGGCATGCGCCCGTGGGTCGGGGCAATCGAACGCGACGAGCGAATACCTGGCGAAAGCCGACATGCAGCCACCCTATTCCTCACTGTCGGCGCACCACGCGTACGGCGCTTGAACGACGATAGTGAGGAGTCCCAACCCCGCCGTTCCAGCGGCCGTTTGTGAGCCCCAACCGGTATCGAGACCGGGACCTCGGCGAGCGACTGCACAGCCCGCCAGCGCCAGAAGGATCGTTGGCCGCCGGTCTCGGAGTCCGCGCGGACCCACCGGACGCCCAGCGTTTCTGGGGCGAGCGGTTTGAGCCAGCACAGGCCACGAGCGTCATGTTCTGCGCTGGGGCATGAACAGCGATGCGACGGTTGCCGGGGCGGCGTCGTGCATGATCGGAAGCACGTGCGAATAGGTCTGCAACGTGATCGCGATGCGACACAGACCGCCGGGTCGCGGGTCGAGTTCGGCTGCTGCCCCCACCAATCGCACATTCGTTGCGGGTCGGTCCAGTACCTCCACACCGTTTCAGGGCGGGCGCTGATCCGCACGGTCTGTTCGACGATGTTCGCGTCGGCTTCGGTCACGTCGGGCTGTCCTTTCACTGCTGTCTGCGGGACGTTCGTCCGGATCGGGTTCGCTCGGGCCATTCCTCGCGCTCGGCGGCTGCCTTGAGTCGAGCGAGTCGGTCGGACCACATCTCGTCGAGAAACGCTGCCGCGTCGCGTAGTCCCTCGCGGCGCCACCGATACAGGCGCCGGTTGCCGTCGGCACGGACCTCGACCAGCCCGGAGTCGGTCAACGCCTTCAGATGTTGCGACACCGCGGGGCGGCTCATCGACGGGAAGTGTCCGGCGATCTCCCCCGCCGCCAGCTCACCGTCACGGACGAGGCGGAGAATGGCGCGGCGAGTCGGATCGGCCACCGCCCGCAACGCCTCATCCATCAGCCACCACCTCTCCACAACTTGCCCTTGCATTCTCGCGCGAACTTTGCGAGTATGTAAGCAATATCTTACATAGATCGGAGAGGTACAGATGGAACTCATCGATGCACTCGAGCGAACGTTTCAACATGCACACGGCGTGATCGGCAACGTCCGCGCCGACCAATACGACGACCCGACACCGTGCCCTGAATGGGTCGTGCGCGATCTGCTCGGACACACCATCGGCGTCGTCGCTGGCCTCGGCGCGGCGGCGTCCGGGGCCCCTCCTACGGAGTTTGTCCTCGGTCCCGATCCAGCGGCGCAGTTCCACCAGGCTGCCGAATCCGCGCTCGCCGCGTGGCGAACACCAGGCGTGTTCGACCGAATCGTGGATGGGGGCGCAGGACCGATGCCCGGCCGAGTGCTCGCGGGCATCAACCTCCTCGACACCGCAACCCACACATGGGACATCGCCACCGCGACCGGACAGCCAGCGGAGCTCCCCGACGAGGTTGCCGCGTCAGCGTTGGAGGTGAGTCGAGCAACGATCGCGCCGGAAATTCGACCTGGACGTTTCGGACCCGAGGTGCCCGCGCCCGCCGGCGCCGCACCGACCGAGCAGCTCGTCGCGTTCCTCGGGCGGCAACCATGAACGCGCCGACCCCGGTCGTGCCGGCTTACGACCCGAAGGTTTGACCCATCCTGTTCATTCGTGATCCCAACGGCGTCCTGGTCGAACTCGTCGAGCGACTCCGAAGCTACTTTGCGGCCTGACCGGCTCCGCCCGGTCGACGGGCAGCAGACGGCTCCCAACGTCCGCACGTGCGCGATCCGATGAAAGGCTGTACAAGGTGATCCGTGTCCAGATCGACGGCAACGTCGCAGAATTGACCCTCGCTCGTGCCTTGCGTCGCAACGCACTCGACACCGAAATGCTCATCAGCGTCAGCGAAGTACTCGGGCGGCTGGCCGCCGATGATGGCGTGTCCGTGGCGATCGTGATGGGCGAAGGCGGGTGCTTCTGCGCCGGTCTCGACCGGGACGAGCTGCGGTCCGACGACGCCGACATCCGTCGACAGGTCTACTCAGCCTCGCGCCGGTTCCACCGGGCTGTCGTCGGATTCCCGAAGCCGATCGTCGCCGCGATCGACGGCTACGCGTTGGGTACCGGATTCGATCTGGCCGTGCTCTGCGACATCCGAGTCGCAACGGATCGGGCAACCTTCGGCCATCCCGAGATCCGCCTCGGTGGGGTGCCCCTGTTCACACCACTCAAGCTGGTCGTCGGCGACGGTTGGGCGCGTCGCCTCTGTCTCGATGGGACGCCCATCGACGCCGCGACCGCCGAACGAATCGGGCTCGTCACCGACGTCGTCACCCCCGATCAGCTCGGTGAGCGGGCTCGAACCGTCGCCGCGTCGATTACCGAGGCGCCTCTCGCTGCGTTACGGGAGACGAAAGCGCTTTTCGCCGCCCACCCGAGCCCGGAGTCGTGGTTGGTCACCGACCATGACGACGTCTTCGAGAACGGGCGCACGATCGGTCGCCGAGCCGAACGAGACTGAGCTGAGCGGCTGACACGTGGACCGAGAGACGGGGCAAGCCCGCAGTGGTGCAAGTTCCCGACCGGGACTCATGTCGAGCTCTTCGCCACCTGCTGATCCGATACAGGCAACGGTTCTCTGCACACCTATTCCTTCTGGGTCTCACGGGTGGTTCGGGAGAGTAAACGTTCAGCGACCTGGCGGGTGTAATCGGAACCGAATGAATCGAATTCGGCCTGGAGCGAGAAGTCCATCACATCAAGTGCGGCTCGCTTGAGGTGCATGTTGAACGCTCGCTTCGTCTGCTGCACAGCCTGAGCGGGGAGGTCGGCGAGCCGTTGCGCAAGGGCAATCGCCTCGTCGCGCAACGAGCCCGCCGGAACAACCCGATTGGCCAGCCCGAGTCGAACGGCATCGTCGGCGGCAATGCGATCGCCGAGCAAAACCAGTTCCTTTGCCTTCAGGATGCTCATCATCTGCGGCCACAGGGTGGTTCCGCCATCGCCGGCAACCAGCCCGACTGCGACATGACTCTCAGCGAGGTATGCGCTGTCGGCGATCAGCACCAAGTCGCACGACACAGCAAGGTTGCAGCCGAGACCGACGGCAGGTCCGTTCACCGCGGCGACGACTGGAAGCGGGAAGTCCATCATGACGTCGAACAGCTCCTTGGCGCCTCGGATGCTGCGACGCCGGTGATCGACATCGTTGTTATTACGAATGAAGTTCTCGACGTCGCCTCCCGAGCAGAACGCCGAGCCGGCCCCGGTGAGTACAACGGCGCGGGCTTCTCGATCCGAGGCAAGTTGGCCCCACACATCACGTAGCGCATGATGCATTGTTTGAGTGACGGCGTTGAGTTTGTCAGGGCGGTTCAACATGACCACGCGTACCTGCCCGATCGACTCAACTATCGCGAGCGCATCTTCATGGTGCCCGTCATCACCCTCGGGATCGTTGAAGACGCGATACGGGAACTCGATTGGGTGCTGGAACGAGGTGCTCGTGCAGTTCTCATCCGCCCAGCACCTCCCGAAGGGTTCAAGGGGCATCGTTCCTTCGGCTTGCCGGAATTTGATCCGTTCTGGGCACGTGTTCAGGATGCGAATCTCCCGGTCTGCATCCACGCCGCTCACTCGATCATCGAGGGCTACCTTCAGCTCTGGGAGCCTCAGGGAATTACGAGCGCATTCGGACGCAGCGCCTTCCACAACGTGGCGAAGGGTCATCGCGACATTCACGACGCGATCGCCTCCCTCATCTGTCACGGCACACTCACGCGGTTCCCACGTCTGCGAATCGCCAGCGTCGAGAACGGCGCCGACTGGCTGGCCCCACTGGCGCGCGCTCTCGATCGGTCGTATCGGATGGAACCTCAACAGCACAGAGAGCATCCCCTTGAGGTCTTGCGCCGCAACGTCTACATCAGCCCATTCTGGGAAGATGACCTGCGGTCGGTCGCAAGTCTGATCGGCGTCGACCGCATCCTCTTCGGCTCGGACTTTCCCCATCCCGAAGGTCTCGCCGACCCGTGTGAGTATGTGTCCCAGCTCAAGGATTTCACCGACGACGAAAAACGATTGATCCTGCACGACAACGCTGCTCGTCTGGTCGACACCGTCGCTGTCGGATGAAGGTGCTTTCCTGACAACCAGCGCTACCGCTCAGCGAGGCCCTGACGGTCTGCATCGAGTTCAACCCGCAGCGAATTCTGCGTCCAAGCAATCAGGTGATACAGCCCCACGACCATCAACAGCTCGAGCAGTTCAGCTTCGTCGAACGTGCGGGCCAATACCTCCCACGTGTCATCCGATATCACGGAATCCCTGTGCAACTCGTCAACCGCCTGCACGAGCGCAACGTCGATTGGATCCCATTCGTCAGCGTCGGCACCACGAACGATTCGCTCAACGGCCTCGGTGGTGACGCCCGCTTTCTTGGCGATATGCACATGCTCACTCCACTCGTACGATGCCTGACACAGCCAGGCGGTCCGAAGGATCAGCAACTCGCGCTGCCGCGCCGGTAGACGTCCTTTGAGCAGAAGATGATTGGCCAACGGACCAAACCTTCGCATCAGACGAGGATTGTGAGCCAAGGTTGTCAACCAGGCCGACTCCGCCAGCGGCTTGACGCCAAGAATCGAACCGCTCAACAACTCACGCACATCGTCGCTCCACTCTTCAGGCGCAGGGCGTTTCACCCGAGGCGTTCGACCTGACGAGACACCGGTGACGTCAGAGGGCATCACACCAACATAATGCCCCTCGCTTGACCGCCCGCGCAACGGTAGTTTCGCCGATGGAGAAGGTCACGACTGCGCCTGGTCCGAGCAGGACGGCGAATGCGCCGTCGCCGATGCCACCGGCGATGTGGCCGCCGCCTGCGCCCGGACCCGAGTCTGTGGCGGCGAGGCGTCCATCCGTATCGTCCACGGCCGCAGCAGCCCTGTTACGAGCGCCACGACCTCCAGGGCGCTGGCGACCCTGGCGACTTGATCGAGGATTGGCTGTGCTGCCAGCTTGATGCCGTTGACCACCAGGAAGCGTCCGGCGTCGATGAGCCCATTGACGACACCGACGGCGAGGTTCAAGCCGGTCTGGATCCCGGCCCCGAAGAAGTCGAGAACGCCGATAGACGATCCGGACGAGTTGACACTGTTCGCTGGCGGCACCGTCGCGTTTGCTGTTTCCGTGCCGCCCGGAGACACCGTAGCGACCTGAGACGTCGTCGCGCTCGGCAACCCAGATCCCGCAGCGGTCGACCGGGCACCGACATCGTGTGCCGTAGCGCTGCTGCATGACGCGGCGCCGGCGAGTGCGAACACGACCATCCATCCACACAGCCGGCTGGCAAGCCTTGGCCTCGCGGCCGCCAGTCGGAACACCCCGTTTCAGAGGCTTCGGCACGCAGCGAACGGACCCGGTTGGAGGTCACAGTCGTCCGAGCACGGCCGCGGCGAGCACTTTCGCTTGCGTCAGACCGTAATCGGCTGTGGAGCTGACTTTCGGAAAATCGATCGACAACAGGAATCCGGCGTCGCCCTTGCGCACGTAAAGAAATCCTTGATACCAGAAGGCTTCGTCACCGACGCCGGCAACCGCCGGCGGTGGTGGCTTCGTGCCCCCGCCGGTGGCAGCATTGTTTATCGAAGACCAGTCACTGACGGTGACATCGACACCAGCGCTGAAGTCGCTGTTGGACCATACACAGTTACCGAGGGGTGCGGTTGGTTTGCCGGGTCCGAGCGGCTGTCCAACAGCGGTGTCGACTTCGGCCTGAGTGAGCACTGAGCACGGGTCCGAAACGCCGGTCGTCGCTCCAGCACCACCCGCGACGGTGACCGCAGAAGTGGTGGAGCCGCTGTCTATGACGCTCGGCGAGGAGACGCGCTGCGTGGCGGTAGCAGCGCTGATGGTCGAGTTACTGGTGCACGCGCCGAGCAGCAGGCACCCAGCCGCGGCCAGAGCTGTAGCTGCGAACCGTCGACGGATTTCGCGAATGGTGACAGGACCCCGTCTTGTGGAATGTTCAAGATTCATTGCAACCTCTTCCTGAGTTGGCGGAGCGGCCGTCGGCGGATGGGGGCCGGATGGCCTACGTTTGTTTCCAGCCCGAATCCGGCGCTGATTCGATCGATGCGGAAGTTCGGGGTGTCGTTCGCGTCGCGCACATCCTCGGCCGACACGGCCTGGAACACGCAGAAGCAAGTGTCCTCTGCCGGGATGTAGATCGAGTGGAGGTAGCGGACGTCAACGCCGGCGGTGCGGCGATTGCTGCAGGCCTGCGCAACACGCTGTACAGCTGCGGAGAGCTCTTCGAAATTGGTGACGGGTAGATAGCGCTCGACCAGAAAGAGGCTCGCTGGATGCCGGGCAGCAGGTATCACCAGAGCAACATAAAGGATGTCCCCGATGCGGGGCATCCGTAGTACTACGCAACTATGCCCCTCACAACCACTGCCCCCACACTGCCCGCACAATCACGGCCCGTCATGGCGCCGGTGCGGCAATGCCGATCATCGGCAGTCTCGCCAGCTCGGTACGCGAGCGCAGGCCAAGCTTGCGATAGATCCGCCCGAGGTGGCTTTCCACCGTGCGCACGCCGACGAAGAGCGCTGCTGCGACTTCGGTGTTGGTGCGGCCGGCTCCGACCAGTTCTGCAACGCGTCGTTCGGTCACCGTCAGGGCGAGGTGCCCGCCGGCCCTTCCCCCGAGCCGACCGAGTTCGGCGAGCGCCCGTGCGGCATAGATTGGGGTGCCCAACCGCTCGAATGCTTTGAGCGCGCCTGTCAGCTCGAGCCGCGATTCGCGGCGGTGGCCGGCGCGTCGCAGCACAGAGCCGAGCCAGAGACGAGTGCGTGCTTCTTCGAACGGCATCGCCAGTCCCTGATGGTCGATCAGCGATGCAGCCAACGCGGTTGCAGCGGCTGGCAGATCACCAGCTGCGGCCGACAGCATGCCGCGGCAGCGGCCAGCCATCGCCTGCGCCCACAGCGACCCCCGATCACGGCTTCGCTCAAGGTCGACGGTCAGCCGCTCCGCCTCTGCCAGGCGGCCGAGCCCGACGAGGGCCTCAACTGCGTCGGCATGAATACGCAGAATGGCTGGCTCCTGGACGCCGAGTTCGTCGGCGATGGACAGCGCCCGCAGGAGATGCTCGGCCGCGGCCGGCCAGTCACCCACGGAAAGGTCGGCGAAGCCGAGACTGCGGAGGTCGCAGGCGACGTCTCCATCGTCGCCCTGCGCCTCGTCGTGGGCCAGCGCGACGAATGCCAATCTGCGTGCCACCTCGACATTGCCGACGTGCGCCTCGGCGAGCGTTTGGGCTGCAGTGACGGAGGGGGAACCAACGCCCGTTCGCACGCTCAGCTCGAGCCCCTCGGCGGCGTAGGCCAACGCGCCTGGATAGTCGCCAGCCCAGCACTCGAGCAGAGCGAGATGGCCGAGGATATTCGGGAGCGCACTGTCGTCGCCTTCGTCCTGGGCGCACTCGCGCATTTGCAGCAACCAGCGACGCGCGTCGGCGAATTGGCCTGCGAAGCGGAGCAGCATCCCCAGGTACATTCCGACCCGTTCCAACACCGGCAATGGTGCGCCGCGTTTCTCCAGCGCGGCGGCCCGCTCGAGTAGCGGGAGCGATAGGCCGTGCCCCAGCCGCAGTTCGTGATAGGCAACGTTTTTCAGTGCGTTCGTCAGCGCGTCGATCGGATCGTCTCGTTCTGGCCCGATGAGCTCCACGGCGAGCCGGGCGTGTTCGAGCAGCTGGGCTGCGTCGTACGGGGCGAGATCGGCCAGCGCGGCGTGGCACCGGGCGAGCAGCAGTTGGTCGGCGCCTGCCTCCTGCAGCGCTTGCTCGCACCACCGGGCCGCAGCCAGGCTGCCCTCGGTCCAGTAGTCGATCGTCGCCAACAACAACATTGCGCTGACCCGGCCAAACTCGTCGGGCGACGACTCGAGGCTGGCGGCCACCATCGATCGCGCTTTGCCCGGATCGCCGAGATGGAACAGATACCGGGCGGCAGCCACCCGGCGGCGAGAGCTCGGCCGGCAGATCAAGTGGTGTGCGGCTGATGGCCAACTCGGCGAGTTGTGCTGCGGCAGCTGTGCTCCCTCGCCCGCGTGCATGTCTGGCCGCCACCTCCAACGCGTGGGCCACTCCTTCGTCCGGCCCATCGCTGCCCAACGCGACGTGCCTGGCATGTTCCTCGGCGTCAGTCACGACACACGCCAGCCGCCTGTGCAGCGCCTGGCGGTCGTCGGGCAGCAGGCCTTCGTACGGCACTGATGCGAGCAGTGGGTGGGTGAAGCGAAGCCGTTGTCCGTCGACTTCCATTGCTCCCGTCTGCACCACCTCGGCAAGGCTGAGCGCAGCCGCTGCCGGGTCATTCAATGCTGCCGACACCAGCTCAGCTGACGGGTGAGCCAGCGCCGCGCACACGAGCAAGAAATCCCGGGCCGTGACGGAAAGCCCCCGAAGCCGGTCCGCGACGAGAAGCCGAATGTCGCTCGGAACCGGTAGCGGCTCATGAGCCTCGGGTTCGTGTCCGCGACGCTGCAATGCCCGGCCCATCTCCAACGAGACCATCGGGTTTCCGCCCGTTGCCTGATGTACCCGGGTCAACGTCGGCCGGGACAACGTCGTCGACAGCCGAGAACGAACGATCTGCTGCAGAGCGCCCACAGATACCGGTCCGACACGCAGACGTGTACCCGGCAGGCCGAGACAGGATTCCTCTCGGCCGCTTTCCGAATCGGTCGTCAATCGTTGAGAAGCAAGAACACGAATCCGCTCTGCGCGCATCCGGTGCAGAGCGAACGTCAACACGGCCCGCGAGGCCCCGTCCAACCACTGAACGTCATCAATGGCCAGGATCAACGGCTCTGCTCGGGCCATCAACCGCAGGACTCCAAGAACAGCCACGCCCACGACCCGATCACCTGGCGAACCCACCGTGGGGCTCTCGACGAGCAGCGCCGTCGACAGCGCCCGCCGCTGCACGTCGGGCAGCTCGGCAAGAATCTCCTCGGGAGTCTCCTCGAACAAATCACCCAGCCCCGAGAATGCCCACGTCGCGTCCGCGGCAGTGCATCGGCTCGAACGAACCACAATCCCCCGCCGAGTTGCCGCGCTGACGCCTTCGGCCCAGATCGTGGTCTTTCCGATACCGGCAAGACCTTCCAACACCAAACACGTTCCGAGACTATCCGCCGCCGCGACGAAGCCATCGACGACAGCCAACTCTCGCTCTCGTCCAATGATTCCCGCTCCGGGATCAACCACATTCACACCATACGTCACCCTTGCCGGCGGGTTTCTGTTGCGTTGGGACGAGGCGAAGCGCGTTTCGTGGTTGATCGGCCCCGACTGGGCCGTACGGGGTTCTGACGCCCGAGCAAGCAGAGTCGCAGTAACTTTCACGGCAGTACCGCCGGAGTGGGTGAGCTGCCACTGACACTCGCGTTGGGATCCCGCTTTCTCGCACAAGTCTTCGTACTCGAGATTTCCCGACTCCCGTGGTGAGGCCTGTGGATCTTGATCGAGCTTCACGATGGATTCACGGATTGTCCGGCGGCCCTCGGACTCGCGTCGGGTAGAGTCAGTTTGCTGTCCCCTCAGGATGGGGGGTAGCGGACCGATCAGAGGAGGTGGAACGATGAGCGACGGCAGTAGTCGATTGCGCCCGTTCCTGCCTGTGGTCACTCCGCTCGGTTGAGCTGATGTTGGTCATCGACAGGTTCGTAGCGCGCTGACCCCTGTTGTTCCTCGTCGCTTCCTACCAGCACCCGCGAGGGTGCTCGAGCGATGGAGGGAATCGAGATGAGCGAGACGGATGAGGTCGTTCGCGCCCAGGAGACCGCCGATGGCGAAGTTCTCGTCGTTGTCGACGCGGTGACGAAGACGTTCGCGACGTTGGATGGCGAGTTGCCGGTGCTGGAGGGCGTGTCGTTGGACATATGCGCCGGTGAGGTGGTGGCATTGCTCGGCAAATCTGGAAGTGGGAAGTCGACATTGCTTCGCTGCATCGCCGGGTTGCTGTCACCGTCCACTGGCACTGTGACGTATCGAGGTGAGCCGTTGGTCGGCCCCAATCCAGGTACGGCGATGGTGTTTCAGAGCTTTGCCCTGTTGCCGTGGTTGACGGTCTTACAGAACGTGGAGCTCGGGTTGGAGGCCAAAGGGGTCGAACGGACCGTGAGGCGCGAACGAGCGGAGCGGGCGATTGACCTCATCGGCCTCGACGGTTTCGAGTCTGCGTATCCGAAGGAGTTGTCCGGCGGGATGCGTCAACGTGTCGGGTTCGCGCGAGCGTTGGTGGTCGAGCCTGAGGTCTTGTTGATGGATGAGCCGTTCTCAGCGCTCGACGTGCTGACAGCGGAGAACCTTCGCGGCGAGTTGATGGAGTTGTGGGAGTCGGCCGAGTTCCCGATCAAGGCGATCGTGCTCGTCACGCACAACATCGAGGAGGCCGTGTTGCTGGCGGACCGGGTGATCATCCTCGGATCCAAGCCCGGACGGGTCCGTCTGGAATTGGAGATTCCGCTGCCGCGTCCCCGGGATCGCAATACACCCGCGTTCCAGGCTCTGATCGATCACATCTATGCAGTGATGACGGGCCGACCCGTCGATGAGTCGTCGGGCGCCGCGGTTGCGGTGCCGGAGACGCCGGGTTCACATCCCCTTCCCCACGCCAGCGTCGATGCGCTATCGGGCCTTGCCGAGATCCTCGAGGGATTGGGGGCAACGTCGATCGCCGAGACCGCCGACGAATTGGGGTTCGAGGTCGATGACCTGTTGCCGCTCGTCGACGCGTTGGAAATGCTCGGCTTCGCCGAAATCGATTCGGGGCGTTTGCACCTCACGGATGCCGGGTTGACGTTCGCGGGCGCCGACATCCAAGCATCGAAGCGAATCTTCGCTCGTGCAGTGCTGGATCGCGCACCATTGGTTCGAGCGATCGTGGCTGGCCTTGATCGCGCTACCGACGGCTCGTTGCGTGCTGGGTTCTTCCGAGATGTCCTACGCCGGTCATTCAGCGAAATAGAAGCTGAACGTCAGCTGGACACGGCCATCGACTGGGGCCGATACGCAGAGCAGTACGCGTTCGACGCTGACCATCAAGAGTTCGTCGTTGACCCGGATCGGACCAGTGTCCTCGGTAAAGAGGCGATCTCGTGAGCTACCTGTATCGCGGCCGTGGCGGCGTCGGAGCCGCGCCCGACCGTCCGCCGTCTGAACCGCGGGACCGTCGCCACGGATATTCCGGTTGGCTGGCCGTCGGGCTCCACAAGCTGACGGTCATCGATCTGATCGTCGCCGCCGGCGTCATGGCGCTGCTGTACGCGGTCGTGTCAGTCGGCCGTGATGCGACGTTGTCGTTCTCGCCGACGAACGTGAGCACGATCGACACCTCGGCAAGCCAGTTGCCGTACTACGCAGCGCGCAGTCTGCTGCGCATGTTCACGGCGCTCGGCCTGTCCTACGCGTTCACGTTTGTGTACGCGTACGTCGCTGCCCATTCGCGACGCGCCGAGAAGATCATGCTGCCGCTGTTGGACATCTTGCAGTCCGTCCCGGTGCTCGGCTTTCTGTCGATCACGGTGACCGGGTTCATCGCCTTGTTCCCGGGGTCGTTCCTCGGCCTCGAATGCGCATCGATCTTTGCGATCTTTACGTCCCAGGCGTGGAACGTGACGTTCAGTTTCCATCAGTCCCTCGTGACCCAACCCCGCGACCTCGACGAAGCTGCCCGGCTGATGCAGCTCTCTCGCTGGCGGCGGTTCTGGAAGCTCGATGTCCCCAACGGCGCGATCGGGCTGGTCTGGAACGGGATGATGAGCATGGGTGGTGGCTGGTTCTTCCTTGTCGCCTCCGAAGCGATCTCCGTGCTCAACAAGACCTACACCCTGCCCGGGATCGGTTCGTACGCCGGTGCGGCGATCGACGCGGGTGATCTCGGCAAGGTCGGCCTCGGCGTTTTGACGATGGCGATCATTGTGATCGGCGTCAACGTCATCTTCTGGAGGCCGCTCGTTGCGTGGTGTGAACGGTTCAAGAACGAACAGTCCGGGGCGGCCGAGGTGCCGCGCTCGCTCGTGCTCAACCTGCTCCGCCGGAGCCACTGGCCAAGGGCGGTCGGCCGCGCCCGGCGCCGACTGGCTGAGCCGGCTAACCGGCTCGGGGACCGTATCTTCGGTACCGAAACCCATACCATCGCCGTCGAGTCCGGGCGCACACGGGGCGACGTCGGATTCTGGGTTGTGGCAGGTGGCATGATCGGGTTCGGGCTGTGGCGGCTGCTGGCCTACGTCACCGCTGTCGACGGATGGGGGGTGTTCGTAACACCGCTCTGGCAAGGAGCCATAACCTTCGCCCGCGTCGTCGTCCTCGTCGCCGTCTCGACCGTGATCTGGGTGCCGATTGGAGTCAAGATCGGTAGCAGCCCGAAAGCATCCCGCATCGCTCAGCCGGTCGTGCAGATCTTGGCCTCATTCCCGGCGAACTTCTTGTTCCCGTTCGCTGTCTACGTCTTCGTCAAGACGGGGATCAGCCTCAACTTCGGCGGCATTCTGCTGATGTCACTCGGCGCGCAGTGGTACATCCTGTTCAACGTCATCGCCGGTGCCCAAGCCATTCCGTCCGACCTCAAAGAAGCGATGGACAACCTCGGGGTTCACGGCTGGCAACGCTGGAAGCGGCTCACCCTGCCGGCGATCTTTCCGGCGTACATCACTGGTGGCATCACCGCCTCAGGAGGCGCGTGGAACGCATCGATCGTCGCCGAGATCGTCACCTACGGCGGGACCACCCTCACCGCGACCGGACTCGGCGCGTACATCGCCCGCGCCACCGAGACCGGTGACTTTCACCACATCCTCACCGGCGTCGCGGTCATGTCGATCTACATCGTCGGCCTCAACCGGCTCCTGTGGCGACGCCTCTACCGAGTCGCAGAGCAGCGTTACAGCCTCTGACACAGCGATCGAGTCTTTGGGCCTTCGCTGACCCGCTGGGCGCCGAGCGCGTCGGTCGGCTTCAGCGTGGATGTCTGGGGTTTCGATGTCGAGGTGCATCCGGTTCTTCGAGGCTTTCGGCTCGCGGAGTGGTGGTCGAGTCATCAACCGTCATGGGGGCAATCCTTCTCTAAAGGAGAAACGTGTTGACGAAACGCGTGGGAGCTTCTATAGTTAAGATTATTATCCGTTAGACATGGAGGCAACCCCCAAATGATTGACACCCTGACAACCCGCCCGCCAACCCAAAGCCCCTCACCGTCCAGACGCAGCGACCCGGCCTACCAGGCATTCTGGTTGCTCCGCATCGGCTTCACTGTCGCACCGATCCTGTTCGGAGCCGACAAATTCGCCCACCTCCTGGTCAACTGGGACAAATACTTCGCACCACGGATATCGGGGCACCTCCCCGGCACTCCCCACCAAGCCATGTACGCGGTCGGAGTCATCGAGATCGTCGCCGGCCTCGTCGTCGCCGTACGACCCCGCTTCGGCGGATACCTGGTCGCTGCCTGGCTGGCCGGGATCATCGTCAACCTGCTGGTCATCCCCGGCTTCTACGACGTCGCCCTACGCGACTTCGGGCTGTTCATCGCCGCCATCGCCCTGGCCCGACTGGCCGCAGCCTTCGCAACGTCGCCCACCAGCGCAAACATCAGGAGCTGACCATGCCAACTGCCTTCGTGCTCTCCGGCGGGGGCAGCCTCGGCGCCGTCCAGGTCGGGATGCTCCAAGCGCTCGCCGAGCGCGACGTGCGTCCCGACCTGCTGATCGGGACCTCGGCCGGTGCCATCAACGCCGCCTACCTGGCTGGCCATGGCGCGGGCCGAAAGGCCGTCGAGGAACTGGCCACGATCTGGCGCGGCCTGCGCCGTCAGGACGTCTTTCCGTTCGATCCGCTTCGCCACCTGCTCGCGCTCGCCGGGTCTCGCCCAGCGCTGTGCTCTGACCGCAACCTGCGCCGACTCATCGAATCCCACCTGCCCTACGGCAACCTCGAGGACGCGGCCATCCCGCTGCACATCGTCACCACTGACCTGCTCAGCGGCCACGAAGTGCTCCTCTCCGCCGGAGACGCGGTGAGCGCCGTGCTGGCCAGCGCCACCATCCCCGGCGTCCTGCCCGCCGTTCAACGCGACGGTCTCACCCTCGTCGACGGCGGTGTCGCCAACAACGCCGCCCTCTCACAAGCCGTGGCCCTCGGCGCCGACGAGGTGTACGTGCTCCCCGCCGGATTCGCGTGCGCCCTGCAACGACCGCCGACTACCGCGCTCGGCGCCGCCGTGCAGGCTCTCACCCTGCTCATCGAACAGCGCCTCGTGATCGACGTCGCCCAGTTCGCCGGTAACGCCCAGCTCAAAGTATTACCCCCGCTGTGCCCACTCGCCGTCTCTTCAGCCGACTTCAGCCACGCCGGCGAACTCATCGAGCGAGCGCACGCCGCCACCGGAAACTGGCTCGACTCCGGCGGACCGGACCTCCCGGCACCCGAACGATTCCTGTCCCTTCACCACCACCGGGGCAGCGAACACCCAACGGATGGCCACGGCGTGCGACCACCCCGCCATGCAATTCGCAGCCGGTGAACGAGCAGTTCGCTGATCATTGGAGTCGCATCGAAGTGCTCCTTGGCACCTCCGCCCAAGCCGCGCAGCAACGGTACGGAGCAATCACCGAGCAGGTCTGCACCGGCCAAGGAGGCGATGCCGTTCGGTTGCGGGCTACGGGGCGTTCGTCAGGTGTTGTTGCGTAGGGTCCGGAATTGGCCGGGGGTTGTGTTTGTCTCGCGTCGGAAGAACTTGACGAAGTTGGTGGGTTCATCGAAGCCGAGCTGGTCGCTGATCGCGGAGATGGGCAACGCGGTGTGGGCCAGGAGGCGCTTCGCCTCGAGCACGAGCCTGGCGACCAGCATTTCCTTGGCGGTGACGTCGGCGACTTCGCGGGTGGCTCTGTTCAGGCTCTTGACTGAGCATCCAATGTGGCGGGCATATGGGGCGACCGCGTGCCATCGTCGGAACTCGTGTTCGGCGGTGTTGCGGAATTCGCGGTAGCGCTCGACGATGCGTGGCTCGACGCATTCGTTGGGCGCTGCTGCGCCGTGTGCGAGGTGGAGACGGGTGATCAGTACGAGGAATTGGTTGCGGAGCAAGGTGTTGCTGAGGTTGACGTCACCGGCGAGTGCGGCGTCGATGGTCATCCGCTCGAGCGCCTCGATGAACGCAGCGCGTGTGGTACCCGACGTGCGAATGTGGGTTGGGAGCGCTTCGACGCAGAGGAGTTCCGGGTCGCCGTTGGGCGTCGATGGGTGCAGTGGTTGCAGGAGTTCGGATCGAAAGACCAGGAGCCAGCCGTTCCAGTGTTGTTCGTCGCCGAACCGGTGCACTTGGCCGGGCTGGATGATCAGGCATGATCCTGCTGTACACGAGAAGGTCTCGAAGTCGACCATGTGGGTGTAGCGGCCGGCCGTGACGTAGACGAGGCAATGGAAGTCGACGCGCTCGATACCTCGATGTTCGACGTGCGCGATGCGCGTCCGAAGCTCGCTGGCCCCGACGAGTTCCACATCGAGCTGATAGCTGCGCGGCGGCGCGTACCGGACCGGGGTGACGCGCCGTCGCGGGGCGGGCGGCGCTGGCTGCACTCGTTCGACCATGTCCATTTTCTACCATCATTGCACTGGTATCTACCTTGTCGGCCACCGGCTGCGGATGCACTATGGGTCTCATCGTTTACGACAACGCCGGGCGAAACCTTTTCGTTTCGACGTACCACGCACAGGAGAAATGCCATGTCGAACAGCCGTGTCACCCAGCTCGGATATCTCGGTATCGAAGTCAGCAACTTGCCCGATTGGGAGGAGTACGCAACCACCATCATCGGTCTCGAACCCACCGCCATCCGAGGTGAGAGCACCCTCTTGCTCCGACTGGATGAGAATCACCACCGGATCGCATTGCACACCGGTGTCCGCGATGACCTCACGAGCGTCGGCTGGGAAGCCTACGACGAATCCGCTCTCCGAGCGATTGCGGACCGCTTGGAGTCTCAGGGCTTCGATGTCGTCTGGGGAACCGATGCCGACGCTCGGCAGCGTTGCGTGATGGGAATGATCACGACCCATGACCCCGACGGCGTCAGGACCGAGGTCTTCTACGGCCCGCTCGTGCAGGCCGACCGCCCATTCCGTTCACCACGATCGATCGGCGGGTTCGTGGCCGGCAAGATGGGCCTCGGCCACATCGTCTTGAACGTCGCCAACCGCGACACGAGCATGCGCTTCTACAGGGACGGTCTCGGCTTGCGCGTCAGTGACTTCATCGAATTGGACATGGGCGACGCTGGAGCTACCACTGCGGTGTTCCTCCACTGCGGCCCGCGCCACCACTCGATCGCGGTGGTCCAGGTTCCGTCTCCGAAGCGTCTGCACCACGTCATGTTCGAGTTGCGCAACCTGGACGACATCGGCAGCACCTACGACCTCTGTCACGACCAGGGTGTTCCCATCACGTCAACCCTCGGTTGCCACACCAACGACAAGATGGTGTCGTTCTACATGCAGACGCCATCGGGCTTTCAGATCGAGTACGGACACGGCGGACTACTCATCGATGACAACACCTGGGAAGTACAACTGCACCAGGCTCCCAGCATCTGGGGCCACCGCGCGCCGACCGCACCCATCCCGCACGCATCCGTCTGAAACCAGCGATCCGAACACGCCCCACGCGGCCAAAGGCTCGATCGGCTAGACGCCGGCAGGCTCAGTCCGCGAGACCGTGCAGGAACTCGACGAGACCGGTGAAGTAGCGCTGCTGGTCGTCGTACATCGCGAGATGGCTTCCATCCGGGCAATGCAAGTAGCGGCCGTTGGGGAGTAGATCGGCCATCATCTCCATGTGTGCTGGATCCATGCTGTCGTGGCGGGCGCCGATCACCAGCGTCGGCACGTCGATCAAGGCCAACCGGTCGGTGCAGTCCCAGTTGGCCAGCTTGGCGTCCGCGCTGATCCCGAGCTCGCTTGGGCCCTGCATCGACACGTAGACGGACGGGTTGACGTGGGCGAAAGCGCGGTTCACGCCGTCAGGCCAGGCGGCGACCGGCATCCTCAGGATGTGGTGCAGGTAGTGCTGCTCGAGCAGCAGCTCCATGTACCTCGGGTCGTCGGTGTTCCCGCTCGCCTCGAGCGAAAGGATCTCGGCGAGCGCCGCCTGGTCCATCTCCGGCATCAGCACCTGTTGGGCGTAAGCGTTGTAAGCGGGGGCGCTCGACATCATGTTCGAGATGACGAGCCCGCGCAGGTTCGTCGGGTAGCGCAGCGCGTACTCCATCGCAAGGATCCCGCCCCACGACTGTCCGTAGAGGACGAAGTTGTGCCGCTCGAGACCGAGCGCCTGACGGACCTGCTCCACTTCGTCGACGAAGCGGTCGAGCTCCCACAACGAGGGCTCGTCGGGCTGATCGCTGCGGCCCGCGCCGAGTTGGTCGTAGTAGTAATATTCGATGCCCGCAGCCGGCAGGTAGCTGTCACAGGCCTCGAGATACTCGTGGGTCATCCCGGGGCCACCGTGGAGCAGCAGCACTTTGAGGTCGGGATTGTTGCCGATCCGCTTCGTCCACACCCGCCACGTGCCAACGGATGTGCTCACCGGGATCATCCGAGCACCACCGCTGAGCACATCGTCGCGGCCTGAAGAGTCCAGGTAGTCGCCCAGCGTTCGCATCGTGCCCCCAACCCTTCTCGACAACCAACCGCAACCTACCACTGCCTCCTGACCGCCGAGTACAAACCCGGCGGCCCCGTATAACAGCGGCTCGGTGAGCCCCGATGCGCCTCCTTGAGATCTGGCGCGTGGAACGCCGGTTCGCAGTCTGTTGTTCTGTGGCGTTGTTCGGTGCTCCCGACGGCGGGGCTTGAGCGAGAGATCCTCGTTGCTCGAAATCGTAGGTTCGTTACCCTCGAAATCGTGGGGTCGCGGTTCTCGAAATCGGAGGTTCGTGGTGCGCCCGCTGACCAACGGCGACGTCTGAGCAATCGCACCTGGGCCCTTTGACGGCATCGCCGCGCAAGGTCGACGCTGGGGAACTGTCCATACTGTTGATGTGACGTTCTCCGGTCGTGTTCGCGAAACGGCCGCCATCGAGACGTTGATCCAGCGCGTTGGAGCTGGCCGAGGAGGCGTTGTCGTCCTCGTGGGTCCGGATGGTTCCGGCAAGACATCGCTGGCCGATCTGGCGAGCGACCTCGGCGCCGGGAGCGGAATCGCCGTGATCAGGTTGTCGGCCGATTCGTTCGTCTCGGCGAGTGTCGCCTGGGCCCAACTCCTCCGTGGCAGCGCCGCACCTGCTGACGTCGGCAGTGTGGACCCTGACGAGGCCGCTCGGTACGTTGTCACGGCCGGGCGCCGGTTGATCGTGATCGACGATGTCGATCGCGGCGGGCCGGCGGCTGAAGCCATGCTCGCCGCGGCTGCGCCGTCGGGAGCGGTGGGAGTGCTGGCGACGTCGAGCGTTCCCAGCGGTCTCGTCGGCGATGTGCGGATCGGCCGACTCAGTGAACGCGAGATCGGGGCAGTCGTCGGCGAAAACCGACCGGAGGTCCGCCGCGTACTGTGGCTCGCCGCGCAGGGCAATCCGCGCCGGGCGATCGAATTGGCGGGCATCGTGGCGCAGGAGGCTGACCCCGTCGGTGCCCTTGCCCTTGCAGTGACGTCATCGCGTGGGTTCTTGGAGGTCGATCCGATGACCGTGACGTTGTTGGAGGAGGCTGCCTTATCAGTCACTTCGGATACCGACCGGGCTCGGCTGTTGGCACGGTTGGCGTTCGAGCTGCTCGGTGATCCGTCCACCGTCGCTCGTCGAGCATCGCTCATCGGTCAAGCGCTCGCGCTCGCCGAAGGCATTCATGACGACCGCCTTCGTGCCGAGGTCCTCGACTCGCGTCTGCACTCGATGTGGGACGCCGACAGCAACGACGAACGACTGGAGCAGGCTGAGCAGCTTATCGCCAGCGCGCGCACTGGCGGCGACGCAGAGCTGGAGCGCAAGGGCCTCTTCTGGCGGTTCGTCGGTCTGATGGAGCAAGGCCGGATCGGTGAGGCTGAATCTGCGCTCGCCGCCTTCGGACGCGAAGCGACAGCGGCCGGCGATCTCGTCGGTGAGGTGGTCGTCGCCGCCCGGCAGGCGATGCTCTGCATTCTTCGCGGTCGATTCGACGAAGCTGCTTCGTTGGTGCGGGCCGTGGCGAAGCAGGGGAACCGAATCGGACTCTCGGACACGGAACGGCTCGTTGGCACCCTCGGCGGCACGATCGCCGGCTACACCGGCGATCTCGACGCGTGCCGCGACGGCGTCGAGGCGCTCTTCTCATTCGCCCGTCGATTGCCAGGTCACTGCTACGAGGCGACGGCTGCTCGTGTGCTCGTCCTCCTTGGCAGGGTCGACGAGGCTGCGCTCGAACTCGACCGTTCGCTTCCGGCCGCTCTGACCGGTACCGGTCCGCGATGGCTCGGTGTCATGGCCGACTTCGCGGCCGTCGCTGTAGCCGCCCGCCGTCGCGACGAATGCGTCTCGATCTACGCCGCGTTGTTGCCCTACGCCGGACGGATGGTCGTCTTCGGCGGGGCGAACAGCGTGAACGGTCCCGTGACGAGGTACCTCGGCATGCTCGAGAGCCAGATTGGATTGCACGAAGCGGCCGTCGCCCACTTGACCGACGCGGTCGAGTTCGAGCAGCGAATCGGTGCCCTTCCCGGACTCGTCGAGTCGTCGTTCGAACTCGCCGATGCGCTTGACGCCCGTGGCGACGGCGATGACCGAACGCGAGCCGGCGAGATCCGCGAACGCGCGCATGCCCTCGGCGCGCGACTCGGCATGCGCGTGCCGCTTCGTTTCGGCGCAGCCGGCGACGATCGGTGGACGCTGGTGCGCGAGAGCGACGCGGGTGACTGGCATCTCGACGCTGGTGACGAGCACGCCCGGCTCTGGCACCGGATCGGGTTCGACTACCTGCGCGCGTTGCTCGCCGCTCCGGGTCAGGAGATCTCCGCTCTCGACCTCACTGCGAACGGGCCCGGACTCGTCGCCACAACCGCGGAACCCGTGCTCGACAACCAGGCGCGCGTGACGTTTCGGCGGCGTCTCGTCGATCTCGACGCCGAGCTCGATGCCGCCGATCGAGCCGGCAACGCGGACAGAGCGGTCCGGGCCGCCGACGAGCGCGCCGCCATCCTCGACGAGTTGCGCCAGGCCACCGGGCTCGGCGGTCGGCCGAGGCGGTCATCTGCGGACGGGGAGCGGGCGCGGGTCAATGTGACGCGGGCGCTACGCGCCGCCGTGTCGGCGATCTCGACCGCCGCGCCGCAATGCGGCGCGCACCTCGATGCGTCGATCCGTACCGGTGGGACATGTCGGTACCAACCACCGCCCGGACCAACGATGCGCTGGCGGCTCTGAGGCGCTATCCGTGGTCGTGAACAAATCGTTCATCGCGACCGTACGCCTCTCGGGTGAAACCAACCCGAAAGGATCATCATGTCCCTCAATCCCCCCACCATGTCATCGACCGGCAATGTCGACCCAAGCTTGTTCGCTGGTCTTGCTGGCGATCTCACCGGCAACCTCAGCGACACCCGTCCGCCGATCGTGCTCCTGCACGGTCTCACCTATGACCGGGCGATGTGGGCGCCGACTCTCACCCAACTCCGGCGGATTGATCCCGACCGTCGCGTTCTGACCCTTGATCTGCCTGGGCACGGCCAATCGGTGGAAAACGACCAGTGGGGCATGTTGCCGGCGCTGGTGAACGTCCACGAAGCGGTGAAGGCAGTTGGCTTCAAGCTTCCGATCATGGTCGGTCATTCGCTCAGCGGCATCATGGCCACCCTCTACGCCGCGGCATATCCGACCGGCGGGGCCGTCAACGTCGATGCCAGCCTGCAGGTCGAGCCTTTTCAGCTGTTCCTGCGATCGATCGTCGATCAGATCAGGGGCCCGCAGTTTGCCGATGTCTGGCAAGGCCTTGCCCGAGGGTTCCACATCGAGCGTCTGCCGCAAGCCGCGCAACAGCTGCTCGAGGGAAGCACCACCCCACGCCAGGATCTGTTCCTCGCCTATCAGCACGACCTTCTCGAAGGTCCGCTTGGGTGGCTCCCCGCGCTCTTGGCGATGGCCCTCGGCAGCGTCCGCGGCTCGGGTGTGCCGTACCTCGTCGTTGCCGGAGACGAACAGCCGGCTGGATACGTGGAGTGGGTCGAGAGCGTGTTGCCCCAAGCCAGGTTCGCGATCTGGCCCGACTCGGGTCACTTTCCCCCACTTGCTCACCCCGAGCAGTTCGCCATCGCGTTGCAGTCGACCGAGGACTGGTCTCCGCCGGCTGAACACAGGCAGGGACCCTGAAACCCGGTGGAATCGTCGTGCAACCCGTTCAGCCCAGAATCGAGAGGCCCCACGAAAGGAGCCACCGACCCGCTTTCGACGTCACGGGTAGGGTGGCTTACTGGCAATCCACGGGATCCTCGCTTCGAAATGCCGCCGCGGCTCGGATCAACGCCGCAGTGCAACCGCTCACGCGAGGGCAGGACTGCAAATGGCAGCGGAGATGCGTCCACCTAACGCGTGTTAGGCTGCGACATTCGTGCTGAGCGCTCTGAGCTTGGCGTGCAGGATGCCGAGAGGAACGACCGATGAGTGATGGTTCTGTTGGTTCAGGAGGTTCGAGCGATGACGCCCGGATCGTGTCGTGGTTGGAGTCGCTGCTCGGCGGCACGGTGACATCGTGGTCGCGGCAGCCGCGGTGGCGCCCGATGTGGTTCGTGGACATCGAGCGAAACGGTGCTGTCGATCGGGTGGTGGTGCGCGGCGAGCGCTCGGACGCGGTGCTGCAGTTCCCGCTCGATCACGAGATGCGGTTCCAGAAGGTGCTGGAGGATCACGGGATCCGGGTGCCCAAGGTCTACGGCTGGTGCGACAACCCGCGGGCGTACGCGATGGAGGCGCTGCCCGGGAAGCCGGACTTCGCCGGCGTCAGCTCCGCTGATCGTGCGGTGATCGTGGACGAGTACCTGCAGGAGTTGGTGCGGATCCATGAGCTGCCGATCGAGCCGTTCGTCGAGGCCGGAATCGTGCGGGGCGACTCGCCGGCCGATGCGGCACACGTCGGGGCTCGCCAGTACGTGCGGGTGTTCCGCGCGAACAAGGTGCGTCCGGACCCGTTGATGGAGTTCGTGCTCGGTTGACTTTCACGGCATCCGTTGCCGCTATCGGATCGTGAGGCGCCGGTGGTGTGGGACTCCGGCCAGTTCCACCACGAGCACGGCCATTTCACTTCGGTGATGGACGTCGAGATCGGCCACCTGGGCGATCCGATGATGGACCTGGCCGCGTGGCGGATGCGTGAGACCGTGATCCCGTTCGGCGACTTCGACGAGCTCTACGCCCGCTATGGCGAGCTGACGGGCAAGCCGGTCGACATGGCCGCGATCCAGTATCACCACCTTTTCTTCACGTTGACAAACGCGTTGGCGTTCCATCGGCCGCTGGCCGAGCCGATCCCGGCCACCGACTACATGACCTACGCCCACTGGGTGAGCGAGACCAATCTGCACACGATCGAGACGATGGCCGAGTACCTGGGCATCGAGCTAGAGGACGTGCCGGTCCCTGACATGGCCTCGTCGCCGGTGTTGGCGCCTCACGCGCACCTGTCGCGGTCGCTCGGTGCGATTGAGGTCGACGATCCGTTCGTCAAGTACCAGGTGCGGATCGCGTTTCGTCTCGCGCGCCACCTCCAGCGGTTCGACGAGATCGGCGCCGAAGTGGTCGACGAGGACCGAGCCGACGTTGCTGCGTTGATCGGCGGCCGGGCGCCGGTCGGCTGGGACGAGTGCGAGGCCGAGCTCGAGCGGTTCGTTCTCGCCGACGACGGAGCGCACGATCGCGAACTCGTGGTGCTGTTCAACCGGCGGTGGCGGCGCTACAAGGCGCTGATGGGCCCGGTGGGTTCGGCGATGGCCGCCCATCACGTCATGCAGCCGTTCGGTCGTTCGCTCCTCGGCTGAACAACACAGTCAGTTCGTCTGCGCCAAGCGGTCCCGAGCGGTCCTGTCGAGCGCGACCCGGGCGTGACACCTCGCTGACGACGTCGTGAATACGCAAGCTTGAACTAACGCGTGTTAGGGAAAAGGCCGGTGTCTCGACGTTCTGCCAACTACCGTTCAGTACCGTGGCACGGTCCGACACACGCGAAGAGGTGATGGCAACCAGCGCTCGGTTGTTCGCAGAGCGGGGCCTCGCCGGCACCACGATGCGCGCCATCGCCGACGAGTGCGGCATCCAAGCCGCAAGCCTGTATCACCACTTCGGCTCCAAAGACGATCTCATTGCCGCGATCATGACCCGCAGCAGCGCACACGTCGTCGACCTCTATGACCAGATCCGCGCCGCCGACCTCGAACCGGTCGCCCGCTTCGAAGCCCTCATCCGGGCCACGCTGGAGAACTTCCACCGACACACCCACGAAGCTCAGATGTTCTACGACAACCCCACCTACGTCGCCGCAGCACCCGGGCTCCAACGCGTCCGCGACGACGCCCAAGCCAACGACCGATTGTGGGTCGCAACCATCGACGACACCCTCGCCGCCGGCCAACTCCGGACCGACATCAAACCAGCGCGTCTCAAGGTGCTACTGCGCAACATGATCTGGTCGACCACCCGCGGCCTTCGGCGAGGCAAGACCTCAACCGACATCGCGGACGAGGTGGTCGCCCTGCTCCTCCACGGCTGCCTCGTCAACACCCGGCGCAACGCCACCACTATCCCGCCCACGCGGGTACAGCACCGACGCTGAGCCCGGGCTCGTGGGAAAAGATTGCCAGCAGGTTGGCGTCAACGGTCGGCCGCCGGGTGGTGATCGATGACCTCTCCGTGCGCCCATACATTGCACCGAGGCAACGATGGACGGCGAATCGCGGCGCGCGTTCTGGGGCACCTCGACGTCAGATCTGCCAGCGGACCGATGCGAGTGGATCAGGCGTGTAGACACAGTAGGTCCCGGTGTGCACGCTCTGTCCGAGGTGGGTTGCGAGAGCGGGATGATGCCGTGCCAACCGTCGCAGCGCGTAGCGGAGTGAACGAGTGACACTGGTGCGCGCCCGTTCGGAAGAGCCGCCGACCAATCGATGGCGCCCGGCAAGCCCCACCGCGTGCGTCAGTTCGTTGATCAGATACTCCCGATCGCGCTGTGCTAGCTCGACACGACCCAAATCGTTGAACAGCACGGCCTCCTCGATGTCTTCGTCGACTTCCGCCAAGCGGCGACGGTAGGCATCGCGCGCCTGGTCATCAATGCGGGGCAGACCTGCTCCGATGTCCCTTGCCGCCGCATCCCCACCCTGGTCGAGGGCATGACCGACTCGGAGGGAGCCCATCTCGACCGCCACGAGGTCGAGCACGTGGAACTCCCGACCAGGCGAGGCAAGCAACCGTTGGATGTACCGAAAGCCCTTGAGGTCATGCATGGGCACGGTCAGCCCAGCGAAACAGACCGTCCTCGTGTCGCCGTCGCACCTGAATGTCGCCGCCGCTTCCCCTCTGGTCCCGACAGAGATCGGGCGGGAGGGAGTTCCCGTAACAAGACGCTCCGCTTGCTCCGCCCAGCGCACCGCTCCGAACGCCTCGAAGGCTGTTCGAGCCGCCCGCCACTCCAGCAGTGCTCCATCGGTGTTACCGGATCGGTGATGCGCTTCGCCGAGCACCATCCGGGCCACGGCTGCTTCGAATGGAGCGCCGATGTCAGCCCACGCGGCGACGGCACGTGACGACTCATCGATCGTTTGTCCGAGGTCATCGTGAAGCAGTGCGGCCCGGGCCTTCGCAAGCGCGGCGCACGCTTTCAGAGAAGAGCTTGAGTACGAGTCCGCAATCGACTGAAGCGCTTCTGCGGCGCGCCGAGCTGTGTCGGCATCGCCCGTGGCTGCGGCGATTTCGGTTTGCGCGTCGAGGAGTGGGGCCAGACGCAGATCGACGAAAGGAGGTCGCTCCTTCGAGGGAACGTCGAGTGGGTGCGCAATCGCGTCAGCGATGAGAGCTGCCGCTGCGTGGGCGTCACCTTGCGCCAAACGCAACAACGCGAGTCCTGGCTGCGGTGACCAGGCGTGGTCATGGGCCGCGAGGAACGCCTCTTCGGCCCCCTCCAGATCGCCCTTGCGTAGCCGGATGTTTCCGAGTTCCACCAGCGGCCAACCGAACTCCCGACGCAGCCAAGGGCGCAACTCGTCACAGGCGCCGAGTGCTTCTTCCTCGGCGAGATCGCATGTCCCAGAAATCCGGAGGAGCTCGGCGCGATGGACCCGACATCGGCCGTTGATCCCGCCGAAGGCCGCGCCGTGCCGCCAATGCTCCATCACCTCAGTCCACTCCCGTGCGCGGTCGTGGAGTGCAAGTCCCTGAGCTGCACAGATCAGTTCGCAGTACATCATTCCCGTCGTGAGGGGGTCGACCTCCCCCGACATCAGAACAACACCGATCTCGTCGAGCAAGTCGAGTCCCTCATCGACGTGACCATCGAAGATCTTGATCCGTGCGGCGGCGACCCGGCCGATCACGACCGCCGGCCCGACTCCGAGGCGACCTCCGAGTTCGATCGCCAGTGCCGACTGCTCGCGGGCTGCCTCCATGTCTCCGCACATGAAGCGTTCGTAGGTACGGACCATTGCGATCACCGCATGGGCGGAGACCTCGCCGTGCGCCTCCAGGAGACGGTCAGCGCGCTTGAGCCACCCGCGCACGGGGGCCATCAGCCCAGTGTCCATCATGAGATACATGGCGATCATCGCGGCAGCTCTCGCAGCGTCGGCGTCGTTGCCCTCCGCCAGGTGGAGCGAGTGCAGGTCTTCCCACGCCGACACACACGCTTCGAAGTCTCCGTTGCCATAGGCCGCCTGCGCTCGGAGCTCGAGACCTTCAGCCGTGATGGCTTCGCTTCCACCGTCGGCGAGCAGGTCGAGTGCGAACTGCCAGTCTCCGCGTTCGACGGCTGCCCGCAGCTCGCCGAGCCGATCGAGAGCGCTCATCGACCGGCTCCTCTCGAAGGACTCCATCGTCGACTGGGTCCGGGCGACGCTGATTCCCCGCACCTTGTCGCGTTGTGACACCAATTGTCACGCCTCTTGGGTGTCGCTTCGTTTCGCCGAGGTGTGACCCCCGTCAACCACCCATCGAAAGGAAATCTCATGGAACCCACCGAACAACTCTCCTACATTCTGCCGACCCTCAGCGCAACGGTCGACCGAATCCAAGCCATGCAAATGAACGACCCGACCCCCTGCACCAGGTTCACCGTACACGACGTACTGAATCACGTGATCGTGCTCGGCGGATCATTCGCGTACCTGTTCCGCGGCGAAGAAGCCCCAGAGTTGAAGCCACCGGCGGTCTATGGTCGGGTGCCAGCCGTCGAGTTCCGCAAGGTCATGGACGATCTGCTCGATGCAGCGAAGTCCCCCGGGGCGATGGAACGCACGATCTCAGCTCCAGTCGGCGAGATGCCCGGTTCGACGTTCGCTCGGTTCGTGGCCTTCGACGGCCTCATCCACGGCTGGGATCTCGCCACGGCCACCGGTCTGAGCTACGAGCTGCCACCCGCTGTGATCGCATCGGTCGACGAGTTCGCCCGCGGCGCGGTGACCTCCGAGATGCGCGACGGTGACACGTTCAAGGACGCGACCACCGCATCCGACGACGCCAGCCCGATGGAACGCCTCGTCGCGTTCAGCGGCCGCTCCCTCTGAAGCGTCTCGCCTTTCTGCTCGACACAACCCAAGACACAACCCAAGACACAACCCAAGAGGAAAGACCCATGCACATCTCCAAGAACGACATCCCGATCAAGGTCAATGCGCCCGGCGCTGTTGCCCGCCAGATGCCCGACTTCGGTGTCGCCTCAGGCGCCATCGGAGCCGAATACTTCACCATGAACGCCGGAACGGACCTGGCGCCGCTCCTCGAGGGGCTCGAGGGCGACGCGTGCCATTCCCCCACTGGGGTTACATGATCACCGGCGACGTCGTCGTCACCTACACCGACGGGACCACCGAAAACTGCACCACGGGCGAGGTCTTCCACTGGCCGTCCGGCCACAGCGTTCGCGTCGACCGCGACGCAGAGCTGATCCTGTTCAGCCCCCAGGCCGAGCACACACCCGTGATGGATCACATCCTCGCCAAGCTGGCGAACGCCTGACGACTCAGCGAACGGTTCCACGAACGAGTCGACACCATCGAACCCCGCTTCGACATCGAGGCAGTGATCGCAGGCACCAGGAGCGTCGCAATCGCCGACCGGTCGCCGGCCAAGCGACCGAACCGCGTCGCGCTGCGAGCTGGCGTCGCCGGCATCGCCGCCGCCGGGATCATCGGACTGATCGCAGTGTCCAACCGGACATCGCCGACCCCCGGAGGCACCGCAACGCAACCTGCCCAGTCGCAACCGGCACCCGCTGACGACACAACCCCGACACCGTCGATCCCACCCGCTGCTCTCGATTCCTTGGTCGCCGACACGCCCACCCGGTTCGTCCTCAGCGTCGAAGGGATCAGCCTGTTCCTGGCCAACCCAGACGTCAACTCGACCTGCATCATCATCGACACCGGCGATGGCTACCCTGGGGGCTGCACCGACAACCGCACCATCGCTACAGGCGAGTACTGGCAGCAATCCCGTGACCGCCCGGAATCGCCGAGCGTTCTTGCTGGAGTCGCCCCCGACGACGTCACCCGAGTCGTCGTGAACGGTGCCGACGCCGCGATGGTCGAGCATGCCTGGCTCGTCGTCTCCGACGTCGCTGCCGACAGCTACACCCTCGTCCACGCAGACGGAACCTCCCAGACGGTCGACCTCAACACGAGCCGGCCTCCCGTCAACACCGTCCCGGGATCAACGCCAACGATCACGGGATAGTGCTCCGCCCGTCCCCACTACGTTGCCAACCGCACCCGCCAGGCAACTCCAAGAACGCCGAGCCGCCGCCGTCCGTCGACCGATTCGCGTCAGCGGATTCCGAGTCGTGGTTTGTGCGAGCGATTGCCCATACGTTTCGATAATCGCTCGCTCAGGTTTGCAAATGGTCGCTACGCCGATCTGTAGATATTCCGCGCTTGCGTCGTCCGTCCATCCGGTGCATGCTGAATTCAGCATGAATATGGGCATTGGGGGCAGTGGCAGAAGCCCAGTTCAAGTGATTCACCGCGTTGTGGGTGATTCGTTCAAGTAATCCACCGGCGCTTGTTCACGCAATCCATCGGGGGCTGTGGCCACGACCTTGAGAGCGCCACCGGCGATGAGCGCGATACCGACAGCGATGGCAAGGGCGAGGATCGTGATCCCGCGCCAGCCAACGGCGACGATGCCGATACCAATCCACACCGCACCCGTGAGGTACGAGAGCCATGGCCCGCGACGACCATCAAGGCGGACGTGTTGCTCAGGACCGTCAACGCTCCGTATTCCATGCAAATCACTGTGGAGAACGTGGATTTGCATGATACACTGCACCCCGTGATTCCGAGACTCCACGAGACGGCTGCACTACGAACGGCGCTCGCGCGAAGTCCCGTCGTGCTCCTGGTCGGTGCACGCCAGACAGGAAAGACGACCATCGCCCGATCGATCCTGCCGAGCAGTGACGAGGCCTATTTCGACCTCGAGGACCCTCGCGATCTGGCGCGACTCGACGAACCAATGCTCGCGCTCGAGGGCCTCCATGGCACGGTCGTCATCGATGAGGTCCAACGCCGGCCCGACTTGTTTCCCGTTCTTCGCGTGCTCGCCGATCGAGAATCATCGCCGGCCACGTTCCTCGTGCTCGGAAGCGCATCACCATCCGCTCTTCGCCAAGCGGCCGAGTCACTCGCAGGAAGACTGGAAATCCTCGAACTCGGCGGCCTCGGCATCGGCGATGTCGGAGCCGAACGTTTCGACGATCTCTGGCTTCGGGGCGGATTCCCCCGGTCGTTCCTCGCGCCCGACAACGGGACCTCGATCCGCTGGAGGAGCAACTACATCCGGACACTGGCGACACGCGACCTCGCGGACTTCGGAGTCGGTCTTCCAGCCGCCACGATCGAGCGGTTCCTCGCTCTGGTCGCTCACGCGCATGGCCAGCTGTGGAACAGCGCCGAGCCCGCACGCGCTCTCGGGATCGCCGAGACCACTGTGCGCAAGTACCTCGACGTACTCGCCGACGTGATGCTGGTTCGGGTCCTTCGCCCGTGGCACGAGAACGTCGCCAAACGCCAGGTCCGCTCACCGAAGGTCTACTTTCGCGACTCGGGGCTCGCCCACACCTTGCTCGGCATCGATGATCGAGCCGGCCTCTTACGCAACCCCCGCGTCGGCGCCACATGGGAGGGAGTCGTCATCGAGGAGTGCATCCGCCAGATGGGCGAGACCATGACGCCGTATTTCTGGCGCACTTCGAACGGAGCTGAACTCGATCTCCTGCTTGTCCGAGGCGATACACGCATCGGCATCGATGTGAAGCGAGCCGATGCACCACGAATCACGCCATCGATGCGAGCTGCGCTCACCGATCTCCAACTCGACCGGCTCACCGTGTACTACCCCGGTCGCCGTCGCTACGCGCTGTCCGACCAGATCGACGTCGTCCCAGCCGCAGAGCTGGATGTGCCCGGTGCAAAGCTGGTGGAACTGCGCGAATCCTGACCCCTTCATGTACGTGACGAACGCGGCCGTGGTCAGTCCCGCACTGCCGCCCGACACAACGTGGCGCGACCTGGTCGCAGTTCCCTGATGCGCCCGGGTGTGGCCGAGGTCGCCGGTGTGCAACCAGCCACCACGCCCCTGCGCGAGTTGTCACGCTCCCAAATCTACGCGCTACGCGCTGGCGGCCACGACCGAGATCGCATCTATGACGCGGCGGCAGCGACACCTTCGAATGTCCAACCAAGGATCTTGGGGCTGCCTTTCATGTAGTACGTGTTCAACGAATCGACGCTCAAGCCTGCGTCCTTGAGAATGGACGGAATGTCACGGTCGAGATTGCAACCGCACGCGATGCGCCGTTGGATGGGATTCAACCGTCGTTGCCACTTCCGCACTCCTGGATCAGGCGAACACCCGTGTTCGACAAAGTGAAGGGTTCCTCCGGGACGAAGGACCCGGTTGATCTCGCGCACGGCCGCCACGGGGTCCGGAATGCTGCACAGCGTCCACGTTGACAACGCAGCATCGGCAGAGTCGTCGGCCAGCGGAAGCAATTGTCCGTCGAGCCCGACGAACTCCACCGACACCGGGCTCGCCGCGATGCGTTCGGACGCGAGAGTCCTGCCGAGTTCGAGAGGATCCACGGCGAGAACGACCGTCACGGCCGGCGGTAGGTGGGGCAGGTTCAGTCCAGTCCCGAAGCCGATCTCGACGATGTCACCCGACAGCGGCGCGCAAACGCGCGCTCGAGTCTCCCTCGTCTGCTTCGTGTTCATCAGCCGGTTCATCGCCCGGGGAAACACACGCTCGCCGTAGAAACCCATTCAGCCATTCTCGCGCGCGTACGGCTCGGTCACGACAATTGGTTGGAACGGCGCACCGCCTCACGCCCGTCTGCGCATGCACGCCGTTCGTGATCGAGCCGATCGGGTTCGCGCCTGATGTAACGCCGCGGCAGGTAGGCAGCCGCGGCGTTACATCAGGCGGCGATCTGATCCAAGCGGATTGACGACGAGAACGCGAACACCGATCGGCTGAAGACCGAGGCGATGTTCCACGCCCGATGAATCGCGGTCGTTAGCTGGCGATGGGGGTTCTGTCTCGTCGCCATGGTTCGGTGCCGGTCGAAGAGCACGAGATGGCGGGTTGGAACACCGTCAGATTCATGGCAACATCTGATCATGTCTTCAGATGTCGCTACCTCGAAAGAACACAAACTAGGGAAGGAACGCAAACTAGCGATCGCGCTCGGTTTGAACATCGTAATCGTGGTCGTTCAGGTGGTGGTCGGGATTGTGGCCGCTTCGCTCGGTCTGCTTGCTGATGCTGCTCACAACCTGACGGACGTTGCCGCCATCGTGATCTCGCTCATCGCCGTTCGCCTCGCCCGCCGCCGGGCGAACGCTTCGCGGTCGTTCGGCTATCACCGCGGGACGATCCTGGCTGCGCAGGCGAATGCTGCGAGCATTCTCATCGTTTCTGGCCTCGTTGGTTTCGAGGCCATCCGTCGCCTCAGCGATCCTCGACCCGTCGCGGGCGGCCTGGTCCTCATCGTCGCGTCCATTGCCGCCGTCGCAAACTTCGGTGCTGCTGCAGCGTTGGGCGGTGACAACCACGCAACTGCCGGGAGTGACGGCCATGGATCCGATGCTGGCGGTGATGCCCACGATCTGAACATGCGCTCGGCGTTGTTGCACATGATCTCCGACGGCGCCGTGTCGGTCGGAGTCGCTCTCGCCGGGTTGGTCATTCTGTTGACCGGCGGCTGGTATTGGCTCGATTCTGCCGTGTCGCTGCTGATCTCGGCGGTGATCAGTGTGCAGGGTTGGCGCCTGCTTCGGGCGACGGCCGACGTCTTGCTCGAATCCACCCCCGCCGGACTCGATGTGCAGTCGTTGACGGACACCATGGCAGGAGTCGAAGGCGTCGAGTCCGTCCACGACCTCCACGTCTGGACGCTGTCGAGCGAGGTCCGGGCGATGTCAGCCCACGTGGTGCTTGCCGGGCACCCCTCGCTCGAGCAGGCTCAGGTCGTTGGCACGAGGGTCAAGTCGACGATCGGCGGCCAATTCCGCATCAGCCACGCGACCCTCGAGTTGGAATGCGAAGCGTGTGGCGTTCCCGACGACTTCTGCACGATCGAGTCCCCCCGCGATCCCCATGTCGCCCGTCGAACCGGACACAGACGCGATGCCGGCCATGAGGGTCACGACCACGGGAGCGGCCGGTGACTGCTGGTTCGTCGATGTCGGGTTTCGTTGCGGTCCCAGTCGCGACACCCCTCGACCCCGACGCATGCGGGGTCCGGATCGTCGACCACGACCGGGTCGCCGCCGCGAGAGCACGGATGATCCCCAACGACGAAGCCCACCAACTCACCGAACTGTTCCGGCTCCTGGGCGACCCCACCCGTGTGCGGATCCTGTACGCCCTCGTCGAGGTCGGCGAACTCTGCGTCTGCGACCTCGCAGCCGTCGTCGACGCGCCGGAAACATCGATCTCGCATGCTCTGCGGCTGCTGCGCACTGCCGGTGTAGTCCGCAACCGCAAGGGCGGCCGGATGGTCTACTACTCACTCAACGACGCACACGTCAGACTGCTCCTCGATGTCTCCGCCGAGCACCTCCGCCACGAACCCAACACATGACCAGTGGGGGTGGGCAGCGATGAGTGCCTGCTGCGCGGGCGATGAGCCCGACGTCGGCGCCCAAGGTGAGGAGACACCGCCGAGTTTGTGGAAGGTGTCCGAGATTCGATGGGCAGCAGCCGCGGGGGTGCTGTTGCTGGCAAGTTTCATCGTCGGGTGGAACAACCTTCACCGTGCATCTGACGTACTCGCAATCGCTGCCGCCGCGACCGGTGGCTCGACGTTCGTGCCGGGCACATTGCGATCGTTGCGACGCCGCAAGATCGGTGTCGCCACGCTGATGACGATCGCCGGGCTCGGCGCGTTGGCGCTCGGCGAAGTCCGAGAAGCGGCTGCGCTCGCGTTCTTGTTCTCGGTCAGCGAAGGTTTGGAGGAGTTCTCACTTGCCCGAGCCCACCGGGGCCTTCGTGCCCTGCTCACTCTGCTCCCCGAGACGGCGATCGTTCGACGCGACGGCGTCGAGCAGAAAATCGCTTCCTCAGAAATCCACGTCGGCGAAACGCTCGTCGTGCGCCCCGGCGAACGCATCGCCACCGACGGCACGATCCGCGTCGGGCGCAGCACTGTTGACACGGCGGCCATCACCGGTGAATCGATGCCCGTCGAAGTCCAACCCGAAACACAAGTCTTCGCCGGCTCGATCAACGGCAACTGCGCACTCGAAATCGAGGCAACAGCAACCACGGCCGACAACTCGCTCGCTCGCGTTGTCAACATCGTCGCCGACGCCCAAGCCAACAAAGGTCAACGCCAACGGCTCGCCGACCGGATCGCCCGCCCACTCGTTCCCGGCGTCATCATCACCGCCGCAATCATCGCCGTCGTCGGCGCCCTACTCGGCGATCCGAACGTCTGGATCCAACGCGCCCTCGTGGTACTCGTCGCCGCCTCACCGTGCGCACTCGCGATCTCCGTACCGATCACCGTCGTCGCCGCCGTCGGCGCGGCGAGCAAGTTCGGCGTCATCATCAAAGGCGGCGGCGCACTCGAAGCGCTCGGCACCATCCACACCATCGCACTCGACAAGACCGGCACACTCACCCGCAACCAACCCGCCGTCACCGAAGTGATCACCGTCGGCAAACACACCCGCGAAGACGTCCTCGCGATCGCTGCCGCACTCGAAGCCCGCAGCGAACACCCACTCGCTCACGCGATCCTCACCGCCCACCCGAACACGCTCGCCGCCGACAAAGTCGAAGCCATCACAGGCGCCGGACTCACCGGAACCATCGACGGCCGAACTGCACGCCTCGGTCGACCCGGCTGGCTCGACGCCGGCGTACTGACCGCAGACGTGACCCGACTCCAAGCCGCCGGCGCGACGACCGTGCTGGTCGAGTCCGACGGCGAAATCATCGGCGCCGTCGCCGTCCGCGACGACCTGCGCCCCGAGGCACCCGACGTCGTCTCACACCTGCGCTCGGGAGGCATGTCCGTCGTGATGCTCACCGGCGACAACCACACAACCGCCGCCGGCCTCGCCGCCCAAGCAGGCATCACCGAAGTCCACGCCGACCTACGACCCGAAGACAAAGCACACCTCATCGCAGCAATGGAACGCCGCCGGCCCGTCGCGATGGTCGGCGACGGGATCAACGACGCGCCCGCACTCGCGCTCGCCACCGTCGGCATCGCGATGGGCGCAATCGGCACCGACGTCGCCATCGAAACCGCCGACATCGCCCTGATGGGCAACGACCTGCGAGCCCTCCCCAAAGCCCTCGACCACGCCCGCCGAGCACGAACCATCATGCTCCAAAACGTCGGCCTCTCCCTCGCCATCGTCACCACCCTCGTCCCGCTCGCACTCCTCGGAGTGCTCGGATTGGCCGCAGTCGTCGCAGTCCACGAGATCGCCGAAATCTTCGTCATCGCCAACGGCGTCCGCGCCGGCCGAGTCAACGACGGCTTCGCTGAACAGCGCTCACGCCGCCGACTGCGCGAAGTCGGCAAAGTCGGCCATGTGATCACATAGAGCCCTACGACTTCAGGAGGGCCACGACAGGAAAGATCGTCATCGCGATGCCGGCGATCGAAGTGGCGACCAGCGAGACCCGGCCCGACCGGAATTCGCCGAGGACACCCCGCGAGCGAGCCAGAATGACGATCAACAGGATCAGCGGCGGCGCAGTGACGCCGTTGAAGATCGCAGACAGGTACAGAGCACGAATCGGGTTCACTCCGAACCCAACCAAGGACAGCCCGATCACCATCGATCCAATGATCACGGAATAGAAGCCCCGGGCATCCTTCATTCGACGACTCAGACCTTCGTTCCAGTGGAACGCCTCAGCGACAGCGTAGGCGGTCGACCCGGCGAGCACCGGCACCGCAAGGAGGCCGAGGCCGATGATACCCAGGGAGAACAGCACCTTGGCGAAGCTCCCCGCCAAGGGTTCGAGGGCTTTCGCTGCCTGCTCGGCCGTTCCAATGTTGACCGGGCCCGACGCTCCGAGGGTCACGGCCGCCGTGCACATGATCGCGAACATCGCAACGACACCCGAGAACATCCCCGTCCAGACGTCGACGCGCATCGCAACCAGATGGGGGCGGTCGACGGGCGTGGTCGGGCCGTCGTCGCGCTCTTCAACCTCCTCCGATGCCTGCCAGAAAAACAGGTACGGCGAGATCGTCGTGCCCGCGATCGCGGTGAGGGCGATCATGTTCGCGGCGTCGAAATGAAAGCGCGGCACGAAAGTGCGGGCTGCCACCTTGGACCAGTCGACGTTGACGACGGCGAGCACGAGCACGTAGGCGACCAACGACAACGCGAACCATCGGAGCACCCGGGAGTAGCGGTGGTACGGCACGATGACTTCCGCAGCTGCCATCATCACGGCGAACACGACGACGCCCACACCGGCCGGCACCGGCGCCAGGAGCCGGACCGCCGCTCCCATCGATGCAAGATCGGCGGCGATGTTGAGGGTATTGGCCGACGCCAGCAGCACCACAGCACCGATGAGCACCCACCGTGGGAACCGCTCGCGAATCAGGGTGCCGAGGCCCTTGCCGGTGACGAGCCCCAGGCGCGCGGTCGATTCCTGAACGCCGACGGCGAGCGGGAGAAGAAACGGCGCCATCCACAGCAACGAAAGCCCTTGCGCCGCACCGACCTGGGAGTAGGTGCCGATGCCGGAAGGATCGTCGTCGGCAGCGCCGGTGACGATGCCAGGGCCCAAACGTTTGAAGTACCCGTGACCCCGCAATGACACCCGACGCGGATGATGCACTCGTTGCTTCTGGCCGGGGGGTGACACGACAAGCAGTCTCGCATCCGCAGTACTGAACAACGTCGCACTGTCTCCTTGCTGATCACCCAGTTTCACGAACGTCTTCAGCGCTCCCGTGTGATCCGTCTACCTATGCGTCGAAGTCGATGGCGGGCGGCCGCGGCTCACTCGGCCGCCGGCGCCATCTGGAACAGGTTGAACATCGCGCCCTGTGGGTCGGCGGCGACCGCCATGCGGCCCACCGGAATGTCGAACGGCTCGACGATCAGCGTGCCGCCGAGCTCTGTGACCTTGGCCGCCGTGGCATCGACATCCGCGGCGCCGAAGTAGATGCTCCAGTGGGCCGGCACTCCCGGCATCTGCGGCGGCATCGTGCCGGCCAGCATCGTGTCGGCGGTGCCGTCGAGCGTGAAGCCGTCATATGCCGATCCGTCGCCCATCGGCGTCGAGATCAACTTCAGGCCGGTGACCGTTTCGTAGAAACTGGCCGTGCGGTCGTTGGGCGGCGCAACCAGCTCTGACCATGTGAAGGCGCCGGGCTCGTTGACGATTCCCGCGCCAGGGTTGTTGATCGGCGTCCACAGCATCAGGAATGCTCCTGCCGGATCGGTGATCACTGCCATCCGACCGGCGTCCATCACATCGAACGGCGGGACGTGAACGGAGCCGCCAGCGCCTTCGACTAACGCTGCGGCAGCGTCGACATCGTCGACGGTGACGTACATCTGCCAATGGGGCGGCACCCCGGCCGCCGCCTGTTCGGCCTGCTGCGGCGCGATCGCGGCAACGTTCGCGCCCCGGAGGGTGGCCATCGAATAGAACACGTCGTCACCGACTGCTAGATCGTCGTAGGACCAGCCGAACAGCGCCCCGTAGAACGACTTCGCTGCTGCCTGATCACTCGTTGCCAGATCCACCCACGACGGCGTGCCCGGTGCGTAACTCTCTCGATTGGCCATGACTGTTCCTCTCCATTGTCGACACGAAGAGCGTAGGTCAGCCGAACCAACCCTGCTCCAGGAATCGTCTCGAGCCTCAGCTCCACTTGCTGTGTCGGCCCGCCAATTTTGGTTCAGAGGTTCAGGGGTTCGTGGTTCTGCGTCCGGCGATCGTGACCCCCGTCGATGCCTGGGTGTCGAAGTAGGTGAAACCGCTGCCGTCGTCTCGGCGGCCGCTCACCAGGATGCCGATGCCTCGATCGGCGGTGATCTGTTCCGCCGCCTCGAGGTCGGTTTCGAAGCTGATGTGGAAGACGCCCTCGCCGTGCTCGTCGAGGAAGCGACGCTGTGCGCAGTCCAGTTCCGGCGGCTGGCACAGCTGGAGCTGCACGTTCTCGAGGTCGCACATCATGTACCGCAGCTGCATGAACGCGTCGCGGTTCGCCACGTTGAGGTGGGTGTAACTGTCCAATGGTGGGTAGTCGCGCCAGGGGCCGATGCCCAGCGCCTCGTAGTTGCGGCGCGATGATTCGATGTCGCGAACCACTATGCACAAGTGGTGCAGGGTTTGGAACGGTTCGCTGCGGCCTTGAGACATTTCGTTTCCTCTCGGTCAGTGTCCAAATCGGACAGGGGACGGCGTGGTCAAGACGCGCCCGTCGTCGGTGCGGCGGGAGCGTCGCCGAACAGCAATCGATCCAGGCCTCGGATGAGACCTGTGGTCTCCATGACCATCCTGGCGGCCAGGAGCGTTCCGACGGCATAGGGCTCGGCGCCCGAACCGGCGTCGTGACGAATCGTCAACCGTTCGTCCGGCAACCCGAAGAGTGTCTCGAAAGCGATGATGAAACCGGGAAGGCGAACGGAGTGAACCTGTGTTCCACCAATGGTGGCACCACGCGCTTCTCTCGGTCCGTGCGTTTTGTCGAGCGCCACCCCGAGCGCCGATTGGGCGACGTCGCCCATGCTTTCGGCGAGTTCTCGGGTGGTGCCGCTCGGCGCATCTGTTTTCGCAGCACTGGCGTAGTCGATGATCTCCCAGGACGGCAGATGGCGGGCGGCGAGCAGCGAAAAGTGTTTGGCGAGGGCTGCGGTGATCGAGAAGTTGCCGGCAGCGATGACTCCGAGATCGTTGGCGGACGCCTCGTGCTCGATCTCCGCGTAGTCCGCCGCAGTCAACCCGGATGTGCCGATGACCACTCTGATTCCCTTGGCCAGCGCCTCGAGGGTTCTCGGCTTGACCGAGATCGGATCGGTGTAGTCGACGAGGACATCGACATCGGATCCGTCTGCCAACACGTCCTCCAGGCTGTGGCGGATGGTGACGCCGTTCGCTGCCACCCCCAGCACCTCTCCGAGATCTCTCCCGGCGCTGCGGCGAGCAATGGCGCCAACGACCTCGAACTCTTCGGAAGCGAGCAGATGGCGGGCGACCACGCTGCCCGTCCATCCCGTTGTCCCCGCGATGCAAACGCTGATAGGCATTGATTTCTCCTTGATGATGAGAGGCGGCGTCCTGCGGATCGGTGTCACGGTTCGAGGTGCGGATAGCCAAATTCGGTGACCGCAAGATGGTTCTCTTTGATCGCGCGGGGGCTGGCGAAGCGGATCATGTTCCACATCGTGCCGGCCTTGTCGTTGGTGCCTGAGGCCCGGGCACCGCCGAACGGTTGCTGGCCGACGACGGATCCGGTTGGTTTGTCGTTGACGTAGAAGTTGCCGGCTGCGTAGCGAAGGACGTCGTTGGCCTGCTCGACCGCGGTGCGGTCCTGGGCGAACACGGCCCCGGTCAGCCCGTACGCCGTCGAGGAGTCCACCACGCCGAGTGTCTTGTCCCAGTCGGCGTCTTCGTAGACGAATGTGGAGAGGACCGGGGCGAACAATTCTTCGGTGATGAACGATGACCTGGGATCGCTGACTTCCAAGATTGTCGGGTCGACGAACCAGCCGACGGAGTCGTCGGTGTTTCCGCCGACGACGACGAGGTTCTCGCTACGTGCCCGAGCAAGAGCGGCGGCGTGCTTGGCGTGTTGGCGGGCGTTGATGACGGCGCCGACGTATGTTTCTGCCTCGGTCGGGTCGCCGACGACGATCGATTCGGTGAGTTCGATCAGCCGTTCGCGAAGCTTTGGCCACAGGCTCCGTGGTGCGTAGAGGCGCGACGCGGCAGAGCACTTCTGTCCCTGATACTCGTAGGCGCCGCGGATGCATGCGACGGCGAGCGGCTCGAGGTCGGCACTGGGGTGGGCGAGGATGAAGTCTTTGCCGCCGGTCTCCCCGACGAGGCGCGGATAGTTGCGATAGTTCGCGATGTTGCCGCCAATCGTCTTCCAGATGTGCTGGAACGTGGCGGTGGAGCCGGTGAAATGGACCGCGGCGAGATCACGGTGAGCGAGTGCGACGTCGCCGATCTCGGCGCCGTCGCCGTAGACGATGTTGACGACACCGTCCGGCAGGCCGGCTTCGCGCAGCAGTTGGAGTGCGAGGTGGGCGACGAGCGAGGCGCTCTCTGCCGGTTTCCAGACAACGGTGTTGCCGAGAAGTGCTGGACCGAATGCGAGGTTGTTCATGCATGTGAAGTTGAAGGGTGTCACCGCAAAAACGAAGCCCTCGAGTGGCCGGTACTCGACCCGGTTCCACATGCCGGGCGACGACCCCGGCTGGACGTCGTACATGCGGACCATGTTCTCGACGTTGGCGCGGATGAAGTCGAACGTTTCGCATCCGGCGTCGATGTCGGCCTGATATGTCGTTTTGGACAGTTCGAGCATCGTGGCGGCGTTGAGCCGCTCGCGCCACGGACCGTACTGGAGCATGTCGGCGGCGCGCAGGAACGGTGCAGCGCGTTCTTCCCATGGGGTGCGGCTCCACCAGGCCGAGGCGCGAGTGGCTGCCTCGATCGCGCTGGCAGCTTCTGTGGCACCGGCGTGATGGACCTGGCCGAGTTGGCGGGCGTGATCGTGGGGAGTGACGATCGGTGCTGTCCGGCCGGTGCGCACCTCTTGCCCGTCGATGATGTTGGCGACGTCGAAGTTCGCCGACCGAATTTCTTCGAGGGCGACCGCGATCCGTTGTCGTTCGGGTGATCCGCTCGCGAAGGCGAAGGGTGTCGTCGGCCCGATCGGGAAGAGTGAGCTGCGTCCTGCGAATGCATTCATTGGATGGTCTCCTTGATTTCTCTGGCAAGAGGGGTGTCGAGGGCGTCGAGGACGCGTTCGTTGAATTCGTCCATGCCGGAGAGCTTCTCCGTGCCAGGTGGGGCGAGGTCATACGTCGGCGGTCCGTTGTCGACGGCACGTTCGACGGCCGAGCGCACGGCGTGGCCGAGGCCGAGGGGTGCGAGGTCGGGGCACCATTGGAGAAGGTCGGCGAGAGCGAGCCATGCTCCGATCGGATTGGACCGCCGGCTACCGGTGCGGTGTGGTGATGATCCGTGTGCCGGTTCGAACAGCGCGGTGGCGCCGTGCCCGAACTTCCGATCCGGGTTGATGGCCGCCGATCCGCACAACGCGGGCGAGCCGGCGCGAGCGCAGAGCACGTCGGACAAGATGTCGCCGAAGATCCCCTCGGTCACGACGACTCCGGGGAGCTGTTCGTACTTGACGAGCTCGTACGCGGCTCGGTCGACATTCACATTGTCGAACGGGATACCCGCCGGAATGAGGACTTCTGCTGCGATCTTGCGCCACAACCGGGAGGTCGCGAAGACGCTGGCCTTGTCGACGCTGATGGTGCGCCGATCTGGACGTTGCGCGGCGTAGTCGGCGGCGATGCGCAAGACCTCGCGAACCCGATCCGGTTCGAGCACCATTCGGTCCTCGGCCGCCGTGGTGCCGTCGCTCTCTCGACGAAGTTCGGGGCCGGCGTACGCGCCGCCCGTGATGTTGCGCACGACGATCACGTCGGGTCCGTCGGGGATCCACACGGTTCGGACGCTGATGCGGAGGTCGAAGATGTGGCGGAGTTCGATGAGCGCGGCTTCGGGGTTTGGGCACTGCTCGGATGTCACGCCCGGATGTGTGCCGACCGCGCCGGAGAGGATGACGTCGGCGGTGCGGCACGCTTCGATGGTCTCGGCGGGCAGGATCGAGCCCGTTTCGAGCCATCCGCTCGTGCCATACGAGAACGGTCCGGCGATGGTCACCGGTGCGCCACGGCGTTCGAGTTGGCGCAGGTACGAGACGGGTCCATCGAGGATCTCGGATCCGATGCCGTCACCCGGCAGAAGTGCAACGACGCTCACGGCAACAACAGGTCCCGGCTCGTGATCTTGACGATCCTCTCGGCGGTCCGGGCTCCCGCCCGCTTCTCCAGTGCCCGCATCCACGGGGCGATGCCGGCGGCCGGAGTGGGGTGATGGGCATGCCCCAGGTCGGCGCCGAACACCAGCAGCGACGTCGGGTACGTGTCGAGCAGTGTGAGGCTCGACGACTCGGGCGGGCTGAGCAGATCGGGAAGGATGCCGAGTTCCAGATACGCCCCGAGTTCGGCGAGGGCATCTGAGGCTTCGTCGGACCAACCGAGGAACGGCATCTTCGGATGGTTGACCATCAGCCGCTGCACACCTCGGCGACGGGCCTCGGTGAACAGGACGACCGTCTCAGCAGCGCTGAGGTGCCCACTGGCGAGAACGAGATCATGCGCCGCAACCGCGTCGATGACATCGAACCACTCGGGCCGCAACTTGGCGTCGTCGACGACGTCGACCGGCCGCAGCTCGAAACCCCGATGAACCGACAGCTCCGGTGAGGTGGCGCCCGCCTTGTGCGTGCGAGCAGAAACGGTCGGCATCCAGACCATCCGGCCACCCAGTCTCGCGGCGACCTCCACCGCGTCCGGGCTGGCACCACCGACGGCACTGTTGAGCACGACACCGCCGTACACGTCGTCACCGGCGATCGCCGCGCGCTCGACCGTGCTGCCCTCGTGCGCCTTCAGCACGACCGTCCGGAAGCCCTGGGCGCGCTCGGCCGCGACCGTCGACCGGTCGTCGCCGTGGCGGGGTAGCAAGCTCGGCGATGCGTGGGCGTGGAGATCGACCATGTCGAACGCCCAGTCGGGCAGGGTCATCGCAGATCCGTCCATGCGACGACCTCCTGTTCGGTGAGGAGCCGGCGCTGCACTTTACCGGCGGCTGCGTCGCGCGGCATGCGGCGGATCTGGGCAACGGCGACGGGACGCATGAACGCCGGAAGGACAGCGATTGCAACGCTGATCTCCGTCAACGGAATCGGGTCGGCGACGGCGTAGAGGACCACTTCGTCGTCGACGAGCTCACTCTTGCGTTTCCAGATGGCCAGGTCGTCGATCCCGGCGATGCGCGACAGTTCACCCTCGACGAATGGAATGGGGACGAACTCCCCTTTCACGCGGATCGACTCGGCGGCGCGCTCGACGAAGACGAGGTTGCCGTCCGCGTCGGTGCGGCCGATATCGCCGGTTTCGAACCAGCCGTCCGCGTCGCGTCCCGGATCGAGCCCGTTCTCGATCGCGTAGCCGTCGAACAGCGTGCCCGGTGCGGACTCGCGGACGAGGATCATGTTGTCGTCGTCGAGTCGCCATTCGACGTCGTCTCGGCTCGGGCCACCGTGGCGGCTGGCGTCGGCCGGGATGTCGTCGGTTGCCCGCCAGCGTTTGAGGTGCGTGACTCCCGCCGCCTCGGTCGAGCCGTAGCCGGAGACCGCGGCGGGGATGCCGAATTGGTCCATGAACTGACCATCGGCGTAGAACATCGTTCGCACCCGGTGCCCGGATGCGGCCTCGACCGTCGTTGCCCGCTTCAGGATCTCGACTGGCGGTGCGTGGAGGACGAGAACGGTCACGCCCTCGTCGATGACCACTGGCCAGAAGCGGCTCGCCGAGAACTTGTCGACGGTCAGTGCGTCGGCGCCTGCGACGAGCGCCCCGATCATGCCGTAGCCCATCGGGTTGACGTGGAACATCGGCAGTGGCGCGAGGACACGGTCGGCGGGCCCCAGTTCGAGCGCGTCACCCATCGCGCGGGCGAGTCGGAGGAAGTACTCGTTGGTCTGCGCACAGAACTTCGGCGGCCCGGTCGTGCCCGACGTGTGCATGAACGACGCGACGTCGAATCTTCCGGCATCCAGGCCGGGCAGACCCTCGAGCGTTGAGGATCCTGCGGACGACAACGCCTTGACGGCCTGCTGGTCGACCACGAGCGCCGGGCCGAGAGGGCGCAGCATCCGTTCGAGGAGTTCCGCCGGGTACGTCGGATTGACCAGCGCGACCGGAACGCCGGCGAGTAGGCAGGCCATCCACGTGACCAGATAGTCCGTCGACGTGTCGGCGACCAGCGCCACGGTTTGCCCGGGTTTCAGGCCGCCGCCAAGCATGGCACGGGCGCGTCCGGCGGCAAGGCCCAAAGCGTCCGGCAATGCCAGCTGATTGTCCACGGTGCCGAGCCGCAATTGCGGACGTTGCGATGCACGTTCGACAAGCACTCGCGCAAGCGTTGACTCCGGCGTGGTCATGACAAACCCTCGTGGCCGGCATCCTTGAGGATGCGTCGAGCGATGTAGTTGCGAAGGATCTCCGCCGATCCGCCGGCCACTTTGAGGACCTTGATGTCATTGAGAATGTCGGCGTACGGCTCGTCGAAGTACAGGCCGTGGCCGCCGACGAGGCTGTACGCAGCGTCACTGGCGTGCTCGGCGGCGGTGATCGACAGCTTCTTCGCGACCGAGGTGTGCAGCGCGATGTCCACGCCGGATTCGTGGACGATCGCGGCGTCATCTCTGGCGAGGGACGCTGCCTGCAGGTCGCACCACGCATCGGCGACCAGCCACTGGATCCCCTGGAAATCGGTGACCATGTTGGCCCCGACCTGACGCTCGCCGGCATAGCGCAGCCCGAGCTCGAGCGCCCGCCGGCCGAGGCCGATCAACTCCGACGCATTGCCGAGCCGGCTGATGTTGAACGTCGAGAGAAACGTCTGCATCCCGCCGCCCGGGGGGCCGAGCCGAGCCTCGTCCGAGACGAGAACCTGATCGAAGTCGACGTCAGCCGTTCGGATCAGGCGCAGCCCGATCGGGTCGGTGACACGTGTGCTGATGCCCGGCAGCGTCATGTCGACGAGGAAGCTCGTCAAACCCTCTGGCGCCATCGCGTAGAACAGGGTGACGTCGCAGTCCGCACCGAGATTGACGTGCGTCTTGCTGCCAGTCAGCAGCCAGTCCGAACCCGTACGCTCGGCGGTCGACTGCATCGCCTTGAACGACGACCCGGCGTTGCGTTCGCTGATCGACTCGGAGAACACCGCTGCACCGGTCGCGATCGGACGCAACCATTGCGCCTGTTGGTCATCGGTGCCCCAATCGAGCAGCCACCGCTGACCCTGGGCCGCGATCTGGCCGGAGACGAGACCGTGGCGACCGACCTCTTCACTGATGACCACATACTCGGCTACCCCGCCGCCGAGACCACCGAACTCCTTCGGAACCAGAGGTCCGAGATACCCGAGTCTGCCCATCTCGGCGTACAGATCGCGGGGAAACTCCCCGGCACGGTTAGCCGAGTCGAGCGCCTTGCGGTTCGTATCACCGAAATCACCGAGTGTCGATGCTGTCGCATCGATCCACTGTGCACGGGTGGGACTGGTTCGCAGAGTTGGATACATCAGATCGCCTCATCGCGACGGGCTGGCGGGTGCGCGGCCGGGGCGGTGGACATCAGAACACTAGCGCCGTGTTCATGTGATTCGGGTTCGCGAAACGTTCCAAGCGGAGCGTCGCGATGTCATGGCTGTGGGCGGCACCGTCGACGATCTCCTCGGCCACGAGTCGCCCGGCTTCAGGCGCCTGCATGACGCCGTGTCCGGAAAACCCGCAGGCGTTGATCCACTTCGGCGCTGCGGGATCGGCGCCGATGATCGCAGCGTGGTCGGGTGACAGGTCGTAGGTGCCGGCCCAGCACGCCTTCTGATCCAGCGGCAGAGAGGCCAGCCAAGGGAACCGCTGTGACATCGTTTCGACGACGAACTCCATCCAATCCCAGTCGACGTTGGTGTCGTATCCGTCGACCTCGACCGGCTTGGCCATCCCGAACAAGACCCGCGAACCCTCGCTGCGGAGGTACGCGCGAGTCTCCGTGTCCAGGGTCATCGGCAGGGCCGCGGCAACGGCTCCGGCGGCGCTCGAGTAGATGCTTCGGCGCGAGTGCACCACCGGCACGCTCAGTCCGGCAAGCGCAGCGACCTCGCCCGACCATCCGCCGGCGGCATTGACGACGAACGTCGTCTCGATCTCGTCGGCTCCGGCTGCCAGCCGCCACCGTGCCCCACACGATTCGATCGCCGTGACCGGCCGCCCGAATCGGACACAGGCGCCCAGCGCGCGCGCCATCGACAGATAGGCGACCGTCACGGAATGCGGATCGACGGCTCCATCAGCAGTCCCCCAGGTCGCGCCACCGATGCCGTTCGGCTCGAACGGTGTGATCGTCTGCGCTGCGGCTGTCGACAGCACTTCGACCGGGACCCCGTGGCGTCGCTGGAGTTCGACGGTCTCCAGATGCGCAGGCCAATCGCTCTCGTGCACCAAGAACAAATAGCCCGACGGCCGATAGCCGACGTCGAAGCCGTAACGGCTCTCGAAGTCGCGATACGCGCAGATGCTCTGCCACGACAATTCGATGTTCAGCGGGTCCGCCCACTGGCCGCGGATCGACCCGAACGACTTCCCGGAACTCCCTTCAGCCGGGCCGCCGAACGCTTCCACGACAGTCACCCGCAGCCCTCGCGACACGAGATGGAATGCGCAGCTGGAACCGATGATCCCTGCCCCGACGACCACTACATCGGTCTGTTCTACTGCCACGTCGTCTCCTTTCGGCCCCTGATGCGAAGGTACAACGAGACCGATTTCAGCGCATCGGAGCCGAATCGAATTTTCGGGCCGAATTGTTCGACTGGAGAAGGAAGGTCGAATTCATGCAGACGAGGCGACTGCGCGAAAAGCCGCCAGCCGCAGCGCCAAGTCGAGATCCTGTCGCGAGGGATCGCTGCGCAGATCGGTGCCGGTCAACGCTGCGATTCGGTCGAGGCGGTAGTACAGCGTCGTGCGGTGTAGATGAAGAGCGCTGCTCGTTGCCGCAGCATCGGCGCCGAGCTCGAGAAAGATGCGTGCCGTCGTCAGCAGATCCTGACGCTTGAGGCCACGAAGCAGATCCGCGCCGGCATGCAGATCGGCGGGAGTGAGGCTTTCGGGCGCATCGACGATGAACCGCCACGTCCGCAGGTCATCCCACGACGGGGTGCGGAGCACAGCGCCGGCAGCGATCGCCTGCAGCGTCATTCGCGCTCGGCGCGCTGCCTCCCCGAGCTCGGCGAGTGGAACAGGCCGGCCACTGGTGGCGTTTCGATGATCCTCGTGCGCCGGATACGCGATGAGGCCACCGGACAGCGACCAGCCACCCGACCGAGGTGCCGCGTCGGCGACAACCAAGACGTCATCGGGCAATCCCACCAATGCCGCCAAGGTGCGGGCCGACTCGAGATCTCGTCCACTTTCCAGGCGCCGAACGAGTTCGAGGATGCGCCGTGGGTTCGCGTCCGCAGGACGTTCGGCCAACAGCGCCGACGATCGCTCGGCGGCAGCAAGAACCAGCGCGAACCCCGATGCGTCGACCTCATCGTTCGGATCCAGGACCCACATGAAGCCGAGCAGCCGTCGACCTTTGCGAAGCGGAGCACACCACCGGGCTTGCATTCCGGCATCGGGTACCGCAGGTGTTCGGACCGGTTCGGTCGCCTGCGCCAGCCCAAGATCGTGCACCATCGCGACAGCAGCTGGATGCACCCCCCGCCGCAAGATGGTCTGCAGCCGGACATCGTCGACCTCGACCTGCACGCTCCAACTCAGCGCCTGAAACTCGGTGTCCTCGACCAGCACCGAGAGGCCCAGCCGACCTGCCACATCGTCGACTACTGCTTGAAGATCGCCCGCCGCTGACACCACTCCATGATAGGTGGCGCACGAATCCGGTCGAGTCGACGCCAACACCTCTCTCGTGAACAGCACCGAGCGATCCTCTCGCGCCGTCGGCAGAAGAGGTGTCAGACGTTGCGCGCCATGTTCTCGAAGCGGGTGTAGGCACCGAGGAAGGCCAATCGCTTCATGCCGATCGGGCCGGAACGGTGCTTGGCGATGATGACCTCGGCCGAGCCCTTGTCGGGGGATTCGTTGTTGTAGACCTCGTCGCGGTACAGGAACATCACGACATCGGCGTCCTGCTCCAAAGAACCGCTTTCGCGAAGATCGGCGAGCATCGGTCGCTTGTCGCCGCGGCTCTCCAGGTTTCGGCTGAGCTGGCTGAGCGCGACGATCGGCACGGCCAGTTCTCGGGCGAGGATCTTGAGCCCACGACTGATCTCACTCACCTCGAGCTGGCGGTTCTCGGTGTTGTTGCCGCTCATCAGTTGGAGATAGTCGATCACGATCAGACCGAGGCCTTCACGCGATTTCATCCGGCGCGCCTTGGCCCGGATCTCCATCACGGTGACGCGCGGATTGTCGTCGAGATACAGCGGTACTTCGAGCCGGCCGACGGCGCGGCCGAGTTTGGTCCAGTCGGCCTCGGAGAGGCGGCCATTGCGGAGCTTGGATGAATCGACGCGGGCCTCGCTGCTGAGGATTCGCTGGGTGAGTTCGGCATGGCCCATCTCGAGCGAGAAAACCAACACCGGAACCCGTGCGGCCTGCGCTGCGTGCACTGCGAGCCCGAGGCCGAATGCGGTGTTGTGCACGAAGACGTCGGACGCGACGAAGTTGTGGGTGCCGGGCACGTTGAAGTCATAGACCGGCTCGACGCCGCACGCCTCGATCTCGATGATCTCATCCCACGCGACCTGCGGCGATGACCACCAGCGCAACACATCGGAGTCGAGCGCTTCCGCCAATGCGGCGATGGTTTCGCGCCGAGGTGGGCGCCGGTACGGATGCCAGTTCAGTACCGCCGAATGGCCGGCGAGGCGATTGATCTCGGCCCAACTCCTCTCGCCCTTTTCCTTGACGACATCGTCCCAGACTTCGATCGGCAACGTGTCGTGCCCACCGAGCATCGAGGTGATCTCGAACACGCGGGTCGCGACACCCTTGGGTGTTGCCCGTTCCGCCCGGGACGGCCGCATGCCGATCCGCAGGAGGAGATGAGCGACATCGACACTGAGTTGCTCGGACGTGGTGACATAGGAACCGTCGACGGCTCCGAGGCACGCCAGGAAGCGGATGATCCCGGCCTCGTTCAGCGTGAAGATCTCCGACTGCACCCCGCCGAGCTCCTCGGCCCGCAGTACGGTCTCGTCGATCTCGTCGTCGGACAAGACGTCGGTACCGAAGATCGGCATCTCCGCTGGCACCGCGATGAGCGTGCCGACCGTGATGTCCTCCAGTGCCTTCCAACCGTTGCCGGTCAGCAACGGGTGGACCGCAGTGAGGCGAATGGTCCTGCCCGAGCGCGTGACAACTCGGAACAGGGGCTTGGGACCATCGTCGTAGAAGGCGGCGAAAGGAGTCGACGCCATCTGCGCCTTCTCGTCGAGGGTGACGCAATCGACCGACCCGCCGGCTGCGCCGATCCGGTACCAATCCTGAGCTGTGCGCACGGCGCCCGTCGACGGATCGACCATCGGCGTGTCCCATGCGACGCATTTGCCCATCGCGGGCCTCGCCCCGACGATGTTGAGTGTGCTCGGCTGGAGGCCTGACAGGAGATCATCGAGATCGTTGTAGCCGGTGGCCAGACCGGTGATGGTGTTGCCACGCTCGAAGGTCTCCTGCAGCTTGTCCATCGCGAGTGGCATCAGATCTCCGAGCGGCTGCACCGAATCGGTAACCCGGTCCTCGGCAATCTCGAACACCTTGGTCTCGGCTTCGTCGAGCGCCTTGGCGACATCGTCGGGCTCGTTGTAGGCAATCTCCGCGATCTCGGCCGCCACACCGATCAACCGGCGCAGCACCGCAGTGTCCTGCACGATCTTGCTGTAGCGCGACACGTTCGAGATCGCCGGAGTCGCATTCTGTAGTTCCAACAGCAACTCGGCGCCACCGATCTCGTCGAGCAGCCCGGCACGGCGCAACACGTCGGCGACGGTGACCGCGTCGACCGGTTCACCGGACCCATTCAGGCCGCGGATCGCGTCGTAGACGTGCTGGTGCGCGGGCTTGTAGAAGTCGTGGACCGACAAGCCCATCTCAGCGACGGTGCCGACGGCATCACGCGACAGCAAGAGCGCGCCGAGCACGGACTCTTCTGCACTGAGGTTGTGGGGTGGGACCCGACCCTCGCCACGGCGAGTTGGGCGGGGACGGTCGCGCGAGTTTTCAGAAAAAGACACTTCCACAACCTTTCCGCACCGTGCCTGTGCATCGCTAGAGGAACAACGCTGTGATGTTCCTGTGCTGTTCCTGTGAGGTGACTGTGGGCAGCTGTGGACAAGGGACTGCTTGCGACCGGCAACTCACTCTGACAGAGGCTTGTGACAGAGTGATCTGATCCACGTTGCTGACGCGACAGTGCCCCGCCGGGCGCCGACGGGGCACTGTCGAACATTCGCGGGCGTCAACCCGAGACAAGGTCAGGCCTTCACGACCTCGATCGTGAACGGGAATTCGACATCGCTGTGCAGCTTGGCCGTCACGCTGTATTCGCCGAGGGTTTTGATCGCCTCGGGCATGATGAGCTTACGACGGTCGAGCTCGATGTTGGCCTGAGCCTTCACCGCGGCAGCGACATCGGATGCGGTGACGGAACCGTAGAGACGGTCGCCAACGCCGGCCTTTGCAATGATGGTGATCACCTTGGCGACGAGAACTTTGGCAATGGTCTGGCCGCTCTCTCGATCTGCGGCATCACGCAGGTCGCGAGCACGACGCATCGCGCCGGCCTGATTGACCGCTCCGTCGGATGCCACGAGCGCGAGGCCGTGCGGCAACAGAAAGTTGCGAGCGTGACCATCAGCCACGTCGACGATGTCCCCGCGCTTGCCGAGCACTTTGTGATCGGCACGAAGAATGACCCTCATCAGGCCTCCGTCCCTTCGGTGTCCGTAACGGCGTCGATGCCATCGGTGTCGACTTCATCGGTCACGGCATCGGCTGCCGGGGCAGCGTCGCGGCGTGGTCCGCGCTCGCCATCGCGTGGCGGCCGCCCGGGCCGAGTGGTCGACACCCGCTTGGTGTACGCCAGCAACGCCATTTCCCGCGAGTTCTTGATCGCGTTTGCGATGTCACGCTGCTGCTGTACCGTGTTGCCGGTGACGCGTCGGTTGCGGATCTTGGAACGATCGCTCACGAAGCGGGTCAGGAGATTGACGTCCTTGTAGTCGACGTAGTCGATCTTGTCGGTGACGAGGACGCTGGTCTTCTTCTTGAACTTCTTGGGGTTGGTCTCTTTTGGCGCTCGCGCCTTGTTCTTCTTACTGGTCATCTCATCAGACTTTTCTGTTCGATATTTCGCTGAAACTCAGAATGGTTCTTCGTCGCCGTAGACAGGATCAGGGGCACGGCTACTGCTGGGCTGACCACCGTTGGGCTGGCCGCCACTTGGGTTGCCACCACCTTGGGAACCGCCACCTTGGGAACCGCCGCCTGTCGCGTCGGAGCGCGTGGTGCGCTCGACCTGGGCAGTGGCCCAACGCAGGCTCGGGCCGATCTCGTCGGCAATGATCTCGACGACACTGCGCTTTTCGCCCTGCTGGGTTTCGTAGGACCGCTGTTGAAGCCGGCCGGTCACGACGACCCGCATGCCCTTGGTGAGCGACGCCGCAGCGTTCTCACCGAGGCTGCTCCATGCGGTGACGTTGAAGAAGGATGCTTCCTCGACCCACTCGTTGTTCCTCTGGAAGCGGTAGTTCACGGCGACACCGAGGGTCGCGACTCCTCGCCCGCCCTGCGTGAAGCGCAGTTCGGGATCGCGGGTCAAGGTGCCGGTGATGGTGACGTTGCTATCTGCCATGTTGTTTCCCCAATCGGGTGCGGCGGCCTGATCAGGCCGCGGTGCCAACCATGCCGCGGCGCTCGGCCTCGGCATCTGGAAGGCGGAGGAGCTTGTGGCGGACGACTTCGTCCGCGAGACGGAGCTGACGCTCGAGCTCGTCAAGGGCCCCACCGGGTGCCAAGAGATTGAACACGGCGTAGTAGCCGTATGCCTTCTTGTTGATCAGGTAGGCGAACTGACGCCGGCCCCACCACTCGGGCTTGCCATGGACCGTGCCGCCAGCCTTGGTGACGCTGTCGGAGACCGATTTGACCCAGGCCTGCGCGGCCGTATCGTCGAGATCACCATCGAGGATGATCATGAATTCGTAAGCACGCGTCATGCGTGTGGAACCTCCCTTCGGACCCGAACGCGCCTTGAGCGTGCGGGGCCCCGCAATGGGGCAGGGTGAATGTGACCGGGTGATTGTAGCGGCGATCTGCTGAGCACGGTTCACAGAGTCGCAGATGGGTGTGACAGCCATCATGTGACGACCGGGGCCGCCCGTTATCGTGGCCGTATGACGATCATCAGGATCAACGCCATCACCGTGCCAGAAGCCGCCGGTCCCGAGTTGGAGAAGCGCTTCGCGGCCCGGTCAGCAGAGGTCGACAAGATGCCAGGTTTCGAGGGCTTCGAGCTGCTCCGCCCGACTGATGGCTCGAACCGCTACTTCGTCGTGACGCGATGGGCCGACGAGGCATCGTTCGACAATTGGGTGAGCAGCCAGGCGTTCTCGAGCGAGCACGCCAAGGCCGGCGGCGGTTCCGCTGACGCTCGGCCCGTCTCATCACACGCCGAGTTGTTCTCGTTCGAGGTCGTCGACCTGAATCGGTAGGTGGTCACAACGTCTGGGCCAGGGAGCGACCTTCGTGGATCGCGAGGCTCGCGCGACGTGGGGAGACGCAGTCGCCGATCATGTGATGGGGTACCGCGGCGAGTTCGAGATCGGCGCCAAGCAGTGTGTTGGCCACGGGTGTCTCTGCGATGACGCTATGGCAGAATTTCGATCCTGATGCAACCGAACGTCGATACCGCTGGGGCCAAACCGGGCGACTCTCGGAGCGTCCGCGCGATCGCCGGCTTCGCCACCGCAATGCTCGCCGAGCATTGGGGCCTCGACGGCCTGGTCGAGCGGCTACCGGGCGAACGCGACGCGAACTTCGTCGTCACCGAGCGCAATGGCCGGCGATCGCTGCTCAAGATCCACGCCGCGGACAGCGACCCTGACGAGATCGATCTGCAGGCGAGCGTACTGCACTACCTGGAGCCGTCGGCTGGGCGGCTCGGGGTTCAACGGCTGATCCCCAATCTCAGCGGCGAGACCCTGCCCGTCGCGGTCACCCCGGACACCCTCGTGCACCGGATGCGGCTGACGACATGGCTCGACGGTCAGGTGTGGGCAGCGGCGATCTCACCGAACAGCGCTGAGCGGGCAGTGTCGAGCACGACGCTCGGCCGGCTCCTCGGCCGACTCGATCGCGAACTGGTCGGTTTCGATCACCGCGCCGCGCGGCGGCCCCATCTGTGGGACCTCGCCCTCGCCGCAGACCATCTGCGCCACGCCGACCTGATCGATGACGCCAACAAGCGGGCGGCCGTGGAATCCGTGCTCCATCACTTCGCAGCCGAGGTCGCGCCGCAAATGACGGACCAACCGCGGCAGGTCATTCACAACGACGCCAACGATTACAACGTGTTGCTTGCCGACGATGGCTCGGTCAGCGGCCTGATCGACTTCGGCGACATCGTCGAATCGTGGCGGATCAACGAGATTGCGATCGCATGCGCGTACGCGATGATTGGCGCGCCCGATCCGGTCGGAGCCGTGGTGCCGCTGGTGGCTGCGTATCACGACGAGCATCCGCTGACCGAGATCGAGACCGAAGTCCTGCACGACCTGATCCTCACCCGCTACGCCGTGAGCATCTGCATGGCCGCCAAGCAGATCCGCCAGAGCCCCACCAACGCCTATCTGTTGATCAGCCAGAACGACGTATGGGAGCGGCTACAGCGCCTGCTCGGAGAGAATCGGGCGATCGCGGTGATGCGCCTGCGGGCTGCATGCCGATTCGAGGCGGTGCCGTCGCGACCTCGTGTCGAGCGCTTTCTGGAGCGCAACGGGCACACCTTTCACGCAGTGTTGCGCCGCGATCTCGCTCGGGCGAATCTCAACGTGCTCGATCTCACCGCTGACACGGCGAACGACACGGCGACCGGCGACGGAGACGGTGACGACCCGGGCGACCCGGGCGACCTCGTCGCGCTGTACGACGAAGCCGCGCTCGCCCATGGGGTGCCGGTCGGCCGCTACGGAGAGGACCGGTCGGTCTATCGCAGCAAGGAGTTCGAGACGGCTGATCCGACCGAGCGCCGCACCATTCACGTCGGCATCGACCTGTTCGCGCCCGCCGGCGACGAGGTGGTCGCCCCGCTCGATGGCACCGTCGCCGAGATCGGCTGCGATCTCGTCCCGCTCGGCTTCGGCGGGATCCTGTTGCTCGAGCACAGCACCGACGACGGCACGCCGTTCTGGACGTTGTACGGCCATCTCTCCTCGGCCAGCCTCGAGGGGCTCGCCATCGGCCAGCGTGTGCGCTCCGGCGACGCCGTCGCACGATTGGGTCGCCGCGACGAGAACGGCGACTGGCCACCGCACCTCCACTTCCAGGTGATGACCGACCTGTGCGGTTGGACCGCAGACGAGGTCGTCGGTGTCGTCGCGCGCAGCCAATGGGACGTGTGGTCGAGCGTGTTCCCGAACCCGAACCTGATCCTCGGACTACCGGTCGACTGCAGCGTCGTCGTCGCCCGCGACCCGGAGTGGCTGCGCCGCGAGCGCCGCCGCCTGCTCGGCCTCTCGCTCAGCCTGGCCTACGACGAACCGCTCAAGATCGTGCGCGGCGAGGGCGCGCACCTGATCGACGAATGCGGTCGGCGCCACCTCGACATGGTCAACAACGTCTGCCACGTCGGCCACTGTCATCCGCGGGTCGTTGCCGCCGGCCAGCGCCAGATGGCGAAACTGAACACGAACTCGCGGTATCTCCACGACAACCTCGTCGAATATGCGCGCCGCCTCACCGACACCCTGCCGGACGGACTCAGCGTGGTCTTCATGGTCAACTCCGGCAGCGAGGCCAACGATCTTGCGCTGCGCCTCGCGAGGGCGTACACCGCCAACAACGACGTCATCACCGTCGATCACGTCTATCACGGCAACCTCACCTCGCTGATCGATGTCAGCCCGTACAAGTTCGCCGGTCCCGGCGGCACGGGTCGACCGGATCATGTCAGGGTGGCCGAAATGCCCGACCTCTACCGCGGCCGTCTTCGCTACTCCGATGCGGACGCAGGAGTCGGTTACGCGCGCAGCGTCGCTGATCGGATCGCCGAGTTGGCCGAGCGGGAACGGCGGCCGGCAGCGTTCTTCAGCGAGGGCATCCTCGGCACCGGTGGCATGCTGGCACTCCCCGACGGCTATCTCACCAGCGCCTACGAGCACGTCCGGGCGGCGGGCGGCGTCTGCGTTGCCGACGAGGTACAGCTCGGCTTCGGTCGGGTCGGGTCGCACATGTGGGCATTCGAGACGCAGGGAGTCGTGCCCGACATCGTGACGATGGGCAAACCGATCGGCAACGGCCATCCGATGGCGGCGGTCGTGACGCGCCCGGAGATCGCGACCGCGTTCGCGAACGGGATGGAGTACTTCAGCACGTTCGGCGGCAATCCGGTGTCGGCCGCGATCGGTCTCGCCGTGCTCGACGTGATCCGTGACGAACGGCTGATGCACAACGCTGCCGTCGTCGGCGAGCGGATGAGGCGCGGCCTGGGCGCTCTCGCCGACCGCCATCAGATCATCGGCGATGTGCGTGGCCATGGCCTCTTCCTCGGCGTCGAGATGGTGCGCGACCGGGAGACACTCGAACCGGCCGACGACGAGCTGACCCGGATCGTGGAAGCGATGAAGGCCCGTCGGATCCTGCTCAGCACCGAGGGCCCCCACAACAATGTGCTCAAGATCAAGCCCCCGATCGTGTTCTCCGGCGACAACTGCGACGAGTTCCTGAGCGTGCTCGACGAGGTGCTGACTGATCAGGCGAGCCGGGGTTCGCCCCGGTCCGCCCGCTGACTTCGACGGCCCTCGACGTCACGACGCGGACGCGAGCGCGATGGCCCGCGCCGCGCTGTGATGCCCAAGCGTTGTGGCTGCAATTGGCGAAGCGCCAGACGCGAGCGAGATCAGGAACCCGGCGGCGAACGCGTCACCGGCGCCAGTGGTGTCGGTCACATGCGGGATCGACAGCGCCGGCACCTCGATCGGTTGCGTTTCCGGCCGGAGGACAACCGCCGGCCCGCCACCGTGTTTGACGACGGTGACGAGCGCGCCGATCGGGCCGGGCTCGACGCCGGCCCCGAGGCATTCGGCCTCGAGTTCATTGCACAGCAGCACCGATGGCCGCAGCCGGGCGAGCAGCGCCACCAACTCACTGGCGCCGAATTCGTCGATCACCGATGCCGAGGACGCGTCGACAGAGACCGTGATCGATCGTCGGTGCGCCCACTCGATCAGCGTCTGAGTCGTCGTCGCGAGCGGCTCGCCGACGAGTGAATAGACCGGAACGTGCAAGATCTGCACACCGTCGAGCCACGCCTGTTGAGGATGATCGAGAGCCGTGCATGCGCCCCGGTCGGTGAGCATCGTCCGCTCACCGTGATGATCGAGCAGGACGATGATGGTGCCGGTGCGCCCACCAAGGCGAGCAACGACATCCACTCCGTCGGCTCGCAACCCGGCGAGCAGTGCAGCGCCGTGCACGTCGTCACCGACTTGACCGATGAAGCGGGCCGGATGCCCGGATCGGGCAACGCTGACCGCCATGTTCGCGGCGCTCCCTCCGCGCCGGCGCACGACGACCGCTTCGGTGTCGGACGCTTCCCGGATGGGCCCCCCGAGCCTGACGACGATGTCCTCGACGACGTCTCCAACCGTTGCGATCATTCTCCGACGGTACAACGCACTGTCGCGGTGTGTGCCAGAGTTTCTACGTGGATCTCAAACAGTGGATTGCCGATGACCATGCCAGTGTGGCAAAGCGCTTCGACAACGCAATCGCCCAGCACGTGCCCGAGCACCACTGGAAGACCAGCAGCCAAACCAGCAGCACATCCAGCAGCCAGACCAGCAGCACATCCGGCGGCGGGACCAGTCCATCGATTGCCTGGCTGTTGTTCCACATGACGTATCACCAGGACCTTGCGCTCAATACAGCAGTGCGCAACCATGATCCGATCCTCGCCGCGCACCGCGACGAACTCGGCCTCGGCCATCTCGTTTCGGCCGACGGTCTGAGCGAGGCCGAGGACTCACGGGTGACCGATGCGCTCGTGCTCGCCAAGCTCGCCAGCTACGTCGACGCCGTCAACACCGCCACCGCGGAATGGATCGATGATCTCAGCGTGATGGCCCTCGACTCCATCCCTGGCGCGGGCTGGAGGCTCACGCACAAGGTCGGCATTCCCGCTGACGGACACATGTCATGGCTGCACGCGATGTGGAACGCCAAAACGGTGGCGTGGTTCGTGCAGTGGGAATGCATCGGCCACGGTCACGCTCATGTCGGCGAGATGGTCGGTATTCGTAACCGGCTGGGGCTCAGCCCGTTCTGAGTCCGCCGGGTCGGCGCAGTTCGCCGAGGCACAGCGTGGCGTCGACGAAACAGGTGCCTCACGGGGCGGTTTCGGACGTTCCCGGAGCGATCTTGCGCCCGGAGCGGCTGCCGCCGACCGGCAGTACACGCAGAAGGTGATGCCAGCGGCAATTGATGCAGGCCTCGACCACATAGGCATCGAGGTCGTCGCTACGGTCGTTGTACTGGTCGAGATCGGCCTTGGTCGCGACGCAGCGGCCGTGCGACGGCAACCGCGGCCCGAAGACGTAGGTGACGAGGACGAGGTTGACTTCTTCGCAAATCGGGCAGAGGACGCTGCTCGGTGTGCCGAGATTCTTGGCCGCCCGGATCAGTTCGGGATGAGCGTCGCACAGCTGATCACGACGGAGACGACCGCGGCGGTAGTCGTTGATCAGAGCGAGACGTTCCAGCCGGTGGTCGATGACGGCCCGACCGCCGGTGGCGGTGCCGCTGCGAAATGTATCGGCTGAGAAAGACATGTCTGTCCGAGGATAGCCAACGAAACGAATGACTCATCCGCGCGTCACCCGTTCGCACCAACCACACTGGGAGGCGTGGCAACAGTCGTACGATATGGACAATCGGTAGCGGACGATAACGAGCTGCGGCTCTGCGGGGACGTCAGCGGCAAACGGGTGATCGAACTCGGTATCAGTGCACCGAGCAACGCTGTTGCGCTGGCGGCCGCCGGTGCCCGCGCGCTCGCTGTCGATCCGTCATCTGACCGGATCGCGCTTCTCCGTCGCCAGGCCGAGGAGGCGGAGGTGATCGTGCAATGCCATCAGAGCGCTGTTGCTGATCTCGGCTTCGTCACGAGTGCCTCGATCGATCTCGTGCTCGCATCGCACACGCTGGCCGACCTCGACGATCTCGCCCGGTTGCTCCGTCAGATCCACCGCGTGTTGAAGCCGGAGGCTCGGTTCATCATGGCCGGGCCGCACCCGATCGCCTCGATGCTCGCCTCGATCGGCGGCCAGCACGTGGTCCAGCACCCGTACGGCGCGGGGTTGGCGCGATCGATCAGCGATGTCTTCATGTCGTTGCAGCGCACCAACTTCCGGATCGATGTGATGCACGAGCTGATGCCGCTCAACACTCACAACGCGATGGCTCCAGCCGCGCTCGTGATCCGGGCCCGCAAGCTGGGTGTCTGAAACCCTGTCGACAGAGGGGCGCGACCGCGAGCACTACACCCTGGTCCGTTCAGCCTCGATCAGCGCGGCCGGTCGGGGCCGGCCGAACAGGTAGCCCTGGGCACGGTCGCAGCCCGTGTCGCGCAGCCGCGACAACTGCAGCGGCGTCTCGACGCCCTCGGCGATCACCATCAGACCGAGCGACTTGCCGAGGTTGATGACTGCCTCGACGATCGTCGTGTCCTCCGCGTCGATCCCGAGACCCTTCACGAACTGGCGATCGACCTTGATCGCCTCGACCGGGAACCGCTTCAGGTACGTGAGCGACGAATAGCCTGTGCCGAAGTCGTCGACGGAGAGGTGCAGGCCGAGGTTGCGCAGGTTCCGCAGGGCGACTGTTGCGGACTTGACGTCGCTCATCAGCGCTGTCTCGGTGATCTCCAGCCACAACGAATCGGCGCGCACGCCGCTCTCCGCCAACGCTTCGGCGACGACATCATTGAACCGGGCATCGACGAGCTGGCGAACGGACACGTTGACGGCGATCGACACGTCGCGCAATGACGCCACCGTTGTCTGCCACCGCCCGAGCTGGGCCAGCGAGGACCTGAGGATCACGGCGCCGAGTTCTCCGATCAGTCCCGTCTCCTCGGCCATCGGCAAGAACTGGTCGGGTCTGAGCAGGCCCCGGTCGGGATGGCGCCAACGCGCCAGGACCTCGAACCCGGTGAGCTGGCCCGTCGGGAGATCCACGATCGGCTGAAAGTAGGGAACGATCTCGCCTCGTTCGAGGCCGTGGCGCAACTCGCTCGACGTGCGCAACGTCAGCACCGACGCGTCGTGCGCGCCGACGGCGAAGACTTCGATGCAATCCCTCCCGCGTGCCTTGGCCCGGTACATCGCCGCATCCGCGTCACGAAGCAATTCGTCAGCGGTCGCACCGGCCCGATCGGCGAACGCGATGCCGATGCTGGCGGTGACGTACAGCTCGGATTCGTCGACGACGAGCGGAACCGATATCGCGCGGCGGAGCCGTTCGGCCACGTCGGCCGGCGAGACGTCGATCTGGAGACCGTCGAGCATGACGATGAACTCGTCACCACCGAAGCGTCCGAGCATGTCCCGGTCGCGCACGACGGAACGCAGCCGATCGCTCATCCCGCGCAGAAGCTCGTCGCCGACAGCATGCCCGAGGCTGTCGTTGACGACCTTGAAGTTGTCGAGGTCGATGAACAGCACCGCAATCGAGCCGACTTCGGCGCCATCGAGACGGTTGCGCAGCTGCTCGAGGAAGTGGGTCCGATTGGGGAGGCCGGTGAGTACGTCGTGGCTCGCCGCCCACTGGAGATGCTCCGCCGTCCGGCGCTGAGCGGTGATGTCTTGCACATGGGCGATCACCATCTGATTGCCCTGACCATCGACCATGAAGCTGAGCGACGTGTGGGCCCACACGAGTTCTCCGTCGGAGCGGATGTAACGCTTGTCGAGACCGTAGGTGTTCGATTCGCTGGTCGTGCTGCCCGCCATGTTGTCCCAGTCGTCCGGATGCGTGATGTCACGGACCGAACGCCCGATGAGATCGTCGCGGCGCGTGGCGAGCATCCGTGCGAGTGCATCGTTGACATCGACAAGGGTCAGGTCGGTCGCCGATGCCATCGCCATCCCCGTCGGCGCCGACTCGAACGCGATCCGGAAACGGGTCTCGGCCTGCTCGAGTTCGAGCGCCTCTTGAAGCCTGTTGGTGATGTTGCGCAGCATCACCACAACTCGTTCCGGATGGCTGATCGGGGACCGGACCACGGCTTCGACCATGACATGAGAGCCGTCGACGTGGTGGAGCGCGAGGACCGGAATGTCGACGCCCTTTCCGGCCAGCAGCCGCTTCCAGACCCGGTAGAGACGGGACCGATCGTCGTCGCGGACGAGCAGCAGGAACGAATGCCCGATCAGTTCCGACGTTGTCAGCCCGGTCATGCCGAGCACCAGCGTGTTGACCTCCCGGATCGTGCCGTCCGGTGAGAGCACGAGCACGGCCTCGGGCAGATCGTCGAGAAGATTCCGCAGATGGCTCTCGGCGTCGCGAAGGCGGCTGATGTTGCTGTTCAATCGTTGGGAGAGTTGGCCGGACTCGAACCACGCTGCAACCTGACCGATTGCGAGCAATCCACCAATCGCGAACGCGAGCAAGATGCTGACGACCGTCGAACTGCGGTGCTCGACGAGGTAGTGCCAGGTCGCGACCCAAATCGCAGCGATCGGCGGGAGGTACACGAGGGCGAGTCGGCTGAGGCTGGAACGCCGTGTCGAGGGTGCGTTATTGCGGTGGGGCAGGGTGCTCGCGGTCACGATGATTGCGAAGGTGACCAGGTAGAGCAGATGCGCTGTGGCGTACAACTGGGCGCCGTCGGAGAACCAGATGGTGAGCAACGAGTCGGCGGCGACGAGCACCACGCCGGCAAGACCGAACGCGCCGATCACGGACGACCGCTCGTGGACGGACAACAGCAATGCGATCGAAATGACGAACGACGTGCTGATCGGAACGACCGCGAGCATTATCTGGGTGAAGTTGCTCTCGGCGGTGATCTTCGGGGCGAGCGCGAGTTCCCAGACGAGAAAGCCGAGGGATGCCGACAGCACCATCGCCTCGGCAACGAGTGGCCTGGCCGAGATCCAACCACTGCCCTGCCCGCCGATCTTGAGCAGGCCGACGGCCGTCATCACCGACCACCCGACGAAGCCGACCGTCGCGGCCGACACCGTGGGGTCCTGGTGATACCCGAACTCGAGCACGATCCACATCACCTGACCGAGTGCCCATGAACTTGCGCCAGCCGACAACCACCACCAACCGCTCTCACGTCGCAGCAGCGCCCGGCGGGCCAGGAGCAGGCTCGCGAGCACGGGCAGGATGACTTCGGACACGTCGGCCAACATGCCCCAATTCGAGGCGAGGAACCCGGACCGAGCCACCTCGGTCACGTTCAGCGACACGCAGACGATGACCGCGACGGCGATGAGGATCCGCGGATGTCGGAGCAGGCGCGGCACACCAGACGCTGTGCTATCCGTGTCGTTCGTCGCCGTCATGTCTGCCCCGTCGTTCACCAGCCGAATCGGTTCACCACTATAAGTGGCCCACTGACCGCGATGGTGCGTTGCTGTGACCTGTAAAGAATATTTATTGCTGCTCGGCCCACCATGAGTCGAGCCGGGCGCGAACGTCATCAGGTCCGAGCAGACCGTCCTCGAGCCGGACCTCGAGCAGGAACTTCATGGCCGCGCCGACCAATGGCCCCGGTTGCAGGCCGAGGTGAGCCATCACGTCGACGCCGTCCATTTCCGGTCGGATCGCCTTGAGTTCCTCGCGGGCGGCGAGATCCGCGATGCGAACCTCGAGGTCGTCCATCCGCCTGCTCAGGATCAAGGCCTTGTTCTCGTTGCGGGTGGTGCAGTCGCAGCGCGTCAACACGTTGAGTTCCGCGAGATACGGCCCGGCGTCATGGACGTAGCGCCGAACCGCGGAGTCCGTCCACCCGGCCTCGTAGCCGTGGAAGCGAAGGTGCAGGGCCACGAGTTCGGTGATCGCTTCGACGTCGTCGTTGCTGTAACGCAGCGCGTGCAACCGTTGCCTGGTCATTCGCGCGCCGACGACCTCATGATGGTGGAACGTGACACCCTTTCCCTGCATGTAACCCCGCGTCTTGGGCTTGCCGACATCGTGCATCAATGCGGCAAGGCGGGTACGCCGGAAGTCGAAGTCGCCCGGGAAGTCCCTCGTCACGTTCTCGACGACGGCGATCGTGTGGGTCAGCACATCCTTGTGGCGGTGGATCGGATCCTGTTCGAGCCGCATCCCCGCAAGCTCGGGCAGGAACTCTTCGGCCAGTCCGGTGTCGACGAGGAAGAACAGTCCGGGCGCAGGGTGTTCGACGACGATCAGTTTGTCGAGCTCGTCGCGGATCCGCTCGGCCGACACGATCGAGAGCCGGCCGTGCATCGACTTCACGGCCTCGACGAGTTCGGGTGTCGGCCGCAGTTGATAGCCGGCGAGGAACCGTGCGGCGCGCAGCATCCGCAGCGGATCGTCGCTGAAGCTGATGTCCGGCCCGAGTGGCGTGCGCAACGTCCGCGTCGCGAGATCGGCAACGCCCCCGAACGGATCGACGAGTGACGGTGTATCCGAAGTGAGTTCGAGCGCCATCGCATTCACCGTGAAGTCGCGCCGCGACAGGTCGACTTCGATCACGTCGGCGAAGGTGACATCCGGCTTGCGCGAATCCTCGTGGTAGGCCTCGGCGCGGTGCGTGGTGATCTCATACAGTCGGTCACCCTTCTTGGCGCCGATCGTGCCGAACTTCTCGCCCTGGGTCCAGATCGCATCGGCCCAGCCGCTCAGGCAGGCCTTGATCTCACCCGGGAGCGCGTCCGTCGTTGCGTCGTAATCGCGGTCGCCCTCGAGCCGGTTGATCAACAGATCGCGCACCGTCCCCCCGACGAGATAGAGCCGCTTACCGGCCGCGCGGAAGCGTTCGGTCAGCGGCTGCAACTCCTCGAGTACCGGGGCGAATCGTTCTGGGATCATGGCGCCCACAGGCTATGGGCTGAGATCGTCCTCGGCGTCGGCCCATATCGCGATACAAGCATCCACGTTGCGCGCGCCCGGTCCACCACTCGACGCCGACTCGGGAACCACCATTCGTCCCTCCAGCGCGCCGAGGGCGGCCGCGGTGCAGACCCGCAACGCTTCGAGGTCGTAGCCGCCCTCGAGCATGACGAGGCGCCGCCCGTTCGGCACGAGCGAAAGGGCCCGCGCCGTCAGCGCCGCGAAGTCGCCGGCGGTCAGACCGAGTTCGGTGATCGGGTCATCCCGGTGTGCATCGAAGCCGGCCGAGATGATCAACCAGGTCGGCGCGAACCTCTCGGCCCGCGGCGCGACGAGTTCGTCGAAGGCGCGAAGGTAATGCTCGCCGGTTGCACCCGGCGGCATCGGGATGTTCATCGTGAACCCGCGACCGGCCCCGAGGCCTCTCTCGTCAGCAGCACCGGTGCCCGGATACAGCGGCCACTGGTGGAGCGAGACGAACAGCACCCGCTGGTCGTCGATGAATACCGCTTGGGTGCCGTTGCCGTGGTGCGCGTCGTAGTCGAGGATCATCACCCGTTCGCCCTGATCGGCCAACGCCATCGCGGCCACGGCGACATTGGATATCAGGCAGAAACCCATCGACACGGTTCGCGTCGCGTGATGGCCGGGGGGCCGCACCGCGCAGAACGCAGCGTCGCCCTCGCCACGCTGCAGTGCGTCGATCGCCGTGAGGCCGGCCCCAGCCGCGAGCAGCGCGGCATGCCACGATCCGGCACTCATCGACGTATCGGGATCCAGCCGACCACCTCCGGCTTCGCTGACTGCCTCCATGTGGGCGAGGTATGCGGCCGGGTGCACCCGCTCGAGTGCAGTGATCGGAGCGGCCACCGGCGTCAGTGGGACAAGTGCGTCGGCGACCTCGGCAAGGTGGCTGCCGGCGATGACGGCACCGAGCCGCTCGGGGCATTCGGGGTGACGGTGCCCGGCGATGTGATCGAGATATGCCGGATGGGTGGCGAACAGCACGGTCACCATCACAGACTAGGGGCGCACCGTGCGCGCTGCGCGGCGCTACCGTCTCCGACGTGACCTCGCGTGTGCGGACCGGAGCAGCGCCAACGGCCGTGTGGCCGATCGTTCTGCGCAGTGGCGACGGGCGGGCGCGGGTGCGCCCGTGGTGGAACGATCCGATGGTTGCCCAGCTCACTTTCATCGACCACGGGGTCGTCCCGACGAGCACCGCTCTGCGAGTCTGGCTGTGTGAACTACGGGCGCGCGGCTTCGCATCGGTGCGCACCGGAGCGGTCACCGAGGCGTGCGCCGACGTGCTCGGGCGTCAGGGCTTCGAGATCCTGCAGCGGTTGCATCTGCTCGATCTCTCCCTGATCGGGTGGCAACCGCCGCAGGGTGACCACATTCGCGGCCGCCGGCTGCGCGTCCGGGAATTGGCACAGGCGGCCGAGGTGGATCGGGCCGCGTTCACCGATCGGTGGGCGATGGACGAGCGCGGTATCACCGAGACGTGCGAAGCAACACCGGCGCACCGGGCGCATACCGTCGATGGCGAGCGGTTCGGCCACGACAGCCTCGCCGGATACGCAATCACCGGCCGCGCGGATCACACCGGCTACCTCCAGCGCCTGGCCGTCGATCCAGACTGCCGGCGCGGTGGTGTCGGTCTCAGCCTGACCACCGATTCACTGATCTGGATGCGGCGCCGGCGCCTGACCCGGGCAGTCGTCAACACTCACACGGACAACGACGGTGCACTCGCGCTGTATCAACGGGTCGGGTTCCGGGTCCTGCCCCACCAGCTCGCCGTACTCGTGCGGCGCCTGGACGATGTGTGAACCGGCGAGCATCGCTACTCGCGTTCGGCCACAATGCATCCTGAATGAAACTGTTCGTTGGCGCCGTCGTGTCGTGCCTCGCCCTCCCGGCGATTTTCGCCGCGCAATCGGTGGGAACGCCCGACGGCGCGTCAGCCGCGCCGGTGGATGCGCTCACGCTCGTCCATCAAGACCTGGCACTCGCCAAGGACGCCCCGCTGATCGTCACGTTTCGTCCGCCGACGCCTCTCGCGCCCGACAGCAAGATCGTCGTCACGGCGTCGCAGAAGATCGACAAGCGGAGCGAACTCTCCGATGCCATCCGCCATAAGCGCGGCAGCCGTTTCGCCGACAGTGTCGACCTCGATCCCGTCGCCGATCCGGCCTCCGTCGTCACTGGCGCCGACCGCAATGTGACGATCACGGTGCCCACCGAATCCGCGACCAGGACGGCGGCGGCACTGCAGTTCGCGACAGCCGGGCTCTATCCCGTCGTCATCAACGTGCTCAATCGCAACAATGTCGTCGTCGGCGAGCTGATCACGTTCGTCGATCGCCTACCCGGCGACGGTGACGCCTCACTCGGTTCGATCAACGTCGCCGTGGTGGCGTCGCTGACGGCCACGCCCGTGATCCCGGGCACGACGACACCGCTGCCGACCGACGTGAAGAACGCGATCACCGATCTGATCAACTTCTCGCCGGACGTTCCGCTCAGTATCGCTATCTCGCCCGAGATCCTCGATCAACTGGAACCGGCAACGCTCGAGAGCTTGCGCACCGTACTCGCCCGAAACGTCGTGATCTCCCAGCCGCGAATCCCAATGGATCCGTCGCTGGCAGCCGGGTCCGGACAGCAGGAATTGTTCACCCGCTTGCTCGTCGACGGCGAAAATGCCATGACGGCACGGGCCGAGGTCCGCTCTACCGAGCGCTCGGCCTGGCTCGCGACGACCAGCCTGACCACGGCGGGTGCGGCGATGCTGCGCGATCTCGGGGCGCGGATCGCAGTGATCTCCGACATCAGCTATCGAGCCGCCGACGGCCAGATCGGCGGACCCTTGGACATCGGCATCGATCAGGGCTACAGCGACTATTCGCAGTTGCTGCGGATCCTGCTTCCCGGCAAGACCACGCTCCCTGCGGCCGTCATCGACCCGAGACTCGAGGACCGCCTTGTGGAGACCGCAATCACCGGTGAGCAGGCGGCGATTTTCCTCGCGGCCGAACTCGTCGTCTGGCGCGATCAGTCGGCAGCAACGATCTCTCCTGTCGCCGGGCACTCTGTCGTTCTCGGCCTGAGCAAAGGCGGTGTGCCAAACCCGGGCCTCGTGGCCCGTGCCACGAAGATGGCCGGCCCAGCGGGGGCCGGCGCGATCGTGCTCACCGACATGTCCCGTTTCGAGCGGGCGACGGACTATCAAATACCGGACGGCAGCCCACTCGACATCACACTCCGTTCGCCAGACTCCACAGAATCGGCGGACCTCGCAGCCCGCGCCACCAACCTCGACGCGTTGAACGAGGTGCAGGTGACGGTGTCGTCGATGCTCGTCGACGACAAGGGTCGCACCGACCGCTGGCAGAAGACGATCGAGACGCTGCGCTCATCCGCGATCACCGACACCCAGGTGACCCAGACGATGGCGTTGCTCGACGCCGAGTTCACGACGATCAAGTCCTGCGTGGCAACCGGTAGTTCGTACGCTTTCACGCTCAGCGGATTCCGGACAAACCTCCCTGTTCGGATCGAGAACACCTGCGCCGAGCCCCTCGATGTCGTGATCAGGATCGGCGCAGGCGCGGACAAACTGCGCTTCCCCGGAGGCGACCAGCCCGTCACGCTGGAACCGAACAGGGTCAACAACTTCACGGTCCCGGTCGTGGCGAGGACCAACGGCAGCTTCACCGTCACGCTGAACGTACTCACGCCGGTGGGCGAAACGCCGATCGTCCACGAGACCACGCTCAAGGGCAGGGTCAACACCCTGACCGGATTGGCCCAGGTGCTCACCGGCGGCGGATTGCTGGTGCTGCTCACATGGTGGGTCCGCAACCTGCGAAGGTCGCGGCGAGCGCGCCGCAACACAGGGGCGATGGGTCACCATCCGGCAACGACGTCGGCTACGCTTTCCGACTCGTGACCGTTCGAATCGTTACCGACAGTGCATGTGACCTGCCGCAGTCCGTTGCCGACGAACTCGGCATCGAAATCGTTCCGTTATCCATCCGCTTCGGCAGCGACGAGTTCATCGACCGCGTCGATCTCACCACCGCCGAGTTCTGGCAGCGGTCGGCCGCCTCACCAGTCCTACCCGAAACTGCCGCACCATCGCCGGGCTTGTTCGAGCAGACCTACCGCGCCCTGATCGCCGACGGCGCCACGGGCATCGTCGTCATCTCGCTGAGTGGTGGGCTGTCGGCAACCCTGCAGAGCGCGGAGTTGGCCGCACGTGCCGTCGCCGGCGAGATCGACATCGCTGTCATCGACAGCAACTCCGTCACGCTCGGACTCGGCATCATCGCCGCCGCGTGCGCACGCGCCGCGCGGGGTGGCGCATCCTTGGCCGACGTCACAGCACTCGCCAAGGATCTCTCGTCGCGGACCAAGGTGTGGGGCGCGCTGGATACGCTCGACAACCTCAAAAAGGGCGGGCGTATCGGCGGCGCAAAGGCGATGCTGGCGTCGGTGCTGTCGATCAAACCGATCATCGAAGTTCGCAACGGCAAAGTCGAAGAGGGCGGTAAGCAGCGCACGCGCAGCAAGGCTCTCGCATTCCTCATCAAGAAGTTGCAGACCTACGACGGTGTCGAGAACCTCGCGATCCTCCAAGCCGACTGCAGCGACGTCGAGCAGTTCGAGGCGATGGTCCGCCAGCACTACTCGGGCGAGATCCTGATCGGCGACATCGGTCCGGTGGTCGGATCGCACACCGGTCGTGGCACGATCGGCCTCGCGTTCCAGGTTCGCGCGTAGGTTCGCCAGCGAAGAGAACGCCGACGCCGATTGACGCTTGCCGACGCCGACCCCGATTGACAGGTTCCGCGCACCCAACACCACTAGCGTTGCGGTACGCAACATGCCAAGTTCTACGAGCCCTCTGCCGCCTCCGGCGCTCCTTGCCCAGCGTTATCGACTGGAGCGTAGGATCGCGCAAGGAGGCATGGCCGAAGTATGGCTTGCCACCGACATGTCGCTGTCCCGTCAGGTTGCCGTCAAGATTCTCAAATCGACGTTGGCCGCCGATCCAGTTGTCGCCGAACGATTCCGTCGCGAGGCGATCACCGTTGCCCGGCTGAGCCATCCCAACATCGTCGCGGTTCATGACACCATCGACTACGACGGGCGTCAGGCGGTGGTGATGCAGTTGATCAACGGCAAGAGCCTGCGCCAACTGCTGGACGAGCAGAAGCGGCTCGGTCCCGACCTGACGATGCACGTCGGCTCGTGCGTTGCCGCCGCTCTCGATGCCGCCCACGCCGCCGGTCTCGTGCATCGCGATGTCAAGCCCGGCAACATCCTCATCACGCCCGACGGCCGGGTCCTGCTCGCCGACTTCGGGATCGCGAAGGGGCTGAGCAGCGCCGACGACCTCACCAGCGAGAACGTGATGATGGGCACCGCCAAGTACCTGTCGCCAGAGCAGGTCCGTGGCAAGAAACTCGACGGGCGGGCTGACCTCTACGCGCTCGGTCTGGTGCTCTACGAGTGCCTCGCCGGGCGGGTGCCCTTTCTCGGTGAGAGCGACGCGGACACCGCCCTCGCTCGCCTGCAGCGCGATCCGACCGACCTCTCTCGGCTGCGCCCGACCCTGCCGTACGGCCTTTCGTCGCTGATCCACGAGTTGCTCGCCCGCAACCCCGACGACCGGCCCGCGACCGGCGATGAATTGCGCACCCGGCTGAGCCGAATCGCGAGTGGCGCCGACGACCGCACCACCACTATCACCCCGCCGAGAGGCTCGGCACTTCCGGGGCGTGCGGCAACCCCCCCGCGGGGCTCACTACTGCGCGCCGACGGCGCACCGACCCGCATGTCGCAGCCGACCGGACACCCCGTGCAGCACGGCGGCGCTGATCGTGCGTCGGGGGCGACGCCCCGCAATGGCCCCTCGCGACCGATCAACGCTCCGCCGCCCAGCCGCGATCGCACCCCGACGTCGGGCAGCCCGCGTGGCGTACCCGCCAAACAGTTCCAGCAGAAACGCACGCCATCGGTCATCGTCATCGTGCTGCTGCTGCTCGCCGTCATCGTTGCCGCCGTGCTGTGGTCCGAGGGCGGCGCCGCCAAGCGCAAGGCCGCAGTCCCGGCCATCCCTGGCAGCACACCGGCCGCCGCCGGCGCGGGGGCCACCGGCGGACCGATCACCATCGCCCAGGTGATCAGCTTCGACCCGGGCGACACCCAGACGTTCAGCGAGAACCCGGATCAGGTCGCGCTGGCGTGGGACGCCAATCCCGCGACCGTGTGGCGGACGAACTGTTACAGCGACCCGTATTTCAACGGTAAGCCAGGCGTCGGCCTCGTCATCGAACTCTCCGCAGCAGCCGCCGGAACCGTCGACATCACCGTCGACAACGCGCCCTACCAACTCGAGGTCTTCGCGAGCAACGCCGCAACGATCCCCGCATCGGTCGGCGAGTGGGGCCATCCGGTCCAACCGAAGAGCTTCAGCAACACACCCGGCGCCGTCAGCGCTGCAATCAGCACGCCTGCCCGGTTTGTGCTCGTGCTCCTCATCCAAGCGGCGCAGGACCCCGGCTGCAGCAACTCGTTCCCGTATCGGGCCGGCATCGCCGAGGTCAGCTTCACCGCCACCCCGTGACTGCCGCGTCGGGCCGGTGTCTCGGGCCGGTGTCTCGGCGAGCGACTTCCGCTTCGCTACGATTCACCATCGCTCCCGTGCCCGACGACCACGCGCTCGTAGCAGCAGCCCAAGGCGGTGACCGTTCCAGCCTGGACCTGTTACTGCGTCGCCACTATGACCGCATTTTCGCCGTGTGTCGACGCGTCACCGGCAACGAGGCCGACGGAGCCGACGCTGCACAGGAGGCGATGATCGCCATCGTGCGCGGACTCACCACATTCGATGGCCGGAGCAGCTTCGGCACATGGGTGTACCGGATCGCGACCAACGCGAGCCTCGATGAGCTCCGTCGACGGCGGCGACGGCCCGTCAGCGGCACCAGCGACCGGGCCGACGAAGGCCCCGAGATCGAGCACGCCGACCCCGGATCCGTAGCGCGGCTGGAATCAATCGGTGACCAGATGCTCCTCGTACAGGCGCTCGCCGATCTCGCGGAGGACTTCCGAGTACCGGTCGTCCTACGCGATGTCGGGGACCTCGACTACGCCGAGATCGCAGAGGTCATCGGTGTGCCCATCGGTACGGTCAAGAGCCGCATCGCTCGGGGCCGGGCCGCTTTGGCAGTCAGCCTTGGGCGAACTTTCGGGAACCAGCCCGACCAAATCGAGCGTCAGACCCCTGCACCATGACCGACGATTCACTCACCCCAGCCGCCGAGTTGGCCAGCGCCGCCCTCGACAACGAGGTCACGTCGGCAGAACGCGCCAACATCGCCGGGTCGCTCGTTCTTTCGGCAGAGATGGGTGTGTATGGCGAGATCCGGGCCTGGTTGGCCGATGTCGATGTTCCGCCGGCCGCACGTGAGAACGCACTCGCCGCTGCGTTGGCTGCGTTCGACGAGATCCAACCCGAGGGCGACACTCGATCGGGCGTGTTCCGTGCAGCTCCCGCCAGCGTCGCTTCTCTGCGAGATCGGCGACGACGTTCGGATCAATGGCTCAAGGGACTCGCCGCGGCAGCGGTCGTGGCCGCTGTTGCCGTCGGTGCCATTGCTGTGCTCGGTCGCGGCCGCGGCACTGACAGCAAGTTATCGGCGGCGACGCAGCCGCAAACCGCTGAGCAGAGCCTTCCGCGCGTCGCATCGGCCGGTGCGACGGTCGACGCCAATGCCGACACGGCGCTCACAGCCGCTGCGACGGCCGGTTCCGTTCCAGCGCTGGCCGCATCCGTCTCGCCGTGGTCAACCGCACCGATGTTGAACTCTGCCGAGGCCGTCCTCGTCTTCGTGAGCACACCTGGCTTCGGCGCGATGCAGTCGTCGACGGCACCCGACGCCTCCGGCCCGGCAAGTTCGACAGCGGCATCGATAGCGGCATCGACAGCGACATCGACAGCCGGCACCACAACTGGTACAACTGCGCCGGCGCCGGGCGCCGACGGTGGAGCAAAGGGGGCGGGCGGGTCGGCGACCCCGTGTATCGACGGAGCACAACTATCGGCGTTCGCGTATTACAAGGGCCAGCGAGCCGTGGTTGTCAGCGACACGGACCGCAAGCTGATCTCCGTCGTCGATGCCGACACGTGTGGCCTGATCACCACCATCGCGATTCCCTGAGCACGGCTCGTCACAGACCGCAACAGACCGCCACGGTCGTCACAGACCGCCCGAGCCGGCTGATCGACACGGCTGCGCCGGTCGCGTTCGGGCGTTAGGCTCCAGAGCATGCCGGGCAATCCCCTCACCGATCCACAATGGGCTCCGAATCTCGCCGACACCATCGAGCGTGTCGTCGGCAGCGTTCGTGACAAGACGACCAAACCGCTACTCGTGGCGTATCGCGCCGTCATGTTCGGTGTCATCGCCGCGTTCGGTGGTCTCGTCGCCTTGGTGTTGTCGGTCATTGCGCTGAGCCGCGGTCTGCAAGCGCTGATCGGGCTAGGTGTCAATCACCACAACGCAGTCTGGATCTCGTACCTCGGCCTCGGTGCACTGTTCTGTATCGCCGGACTGTTGGCGATGAAGCGCCGCTTCCCCAAGCAAGCAGCCGCCACGTGACGCCCCGCCACGTCATCATCATCGGCTCCGGCCCGGCCGGGCTCACCGCTGCCATCTACGCCGCTCGCGCCAACCTCGCGCCACTCGTCATCGAAGGTGAGCCGAGCAGCACCAGCGATCAACCTGGCGGCCAACTGATGCTCACCACCGAGGTCGAGAACTATCCCGGCTTTCCCGCCGGCATCATGGGTCCGGAGTTGATGGTCAACTTCCGCGAGCAGGCGTTGCGTTTCGGCGCCGAGTTCCTGACGGCCAAGGCGACGGCCATCGATTTCTCGGAGCGTCCGTTCAAGGTCTTGGTCCGCGACCATCTCTACGAGTCGGACTCGATCATCGTGTCGACCGGCGCTCAATCGCTGATGCTCGGTCTCGTGGCCGAGCAACATCTGCTCGGCCACGGGCTGTCAACCTGCGCGACCTGCGACGGTTTCTTCTTCCGGGGCCAGGAGATCGCTGTCGTGGGCGGCGGAGACAGTGCCATCGAGGAGGCCAGCTTCCTGACCAAGTTCGCCTCCAAGGTCACCCTGGTCCATCGGCGCGATCAATTGCGGGCATCGAAGATCATGCAGGATCGGGCACTGCACAATCCCAAGATCGAGATGCGCTGGAACGCAACGGTCACCGAGTTGCATGGGACGGAAAAACTCACCGGCGCCACGCTTCGAGATGTCAACACGGGCGAGGAGTCGCTGCTCCCGGTCACCGGCCTGTTCGTCGCGATCGGCCATCGGCCGAATACCGATCTGTTCAAAGGAATCCTCGACATGGACGAGAACGGCTATCTCATCACGAGGCCGAACTCCACCTACACCAACATCGACGGCGTGTTCGCGTGTGGCGACGTGCAGGACCACACCTATCGTCAAGCGATCACCGCCGCCGGCTCGGGCTGTATGGCAGCGATCGACGTAGAGCGTTGGCTGGAAGCCGCGCCGACCGTCGGTGAGCGATGACACACCGTCAGCGGGAATGCTGCCCTTCGTCGGGCTGTTGACCTCGCTAGCATTACGTTCCAATTGAAAGGACCCATCATGGCTGACGGCATCGTCACCCTCACTACCAGCACCTTCGATGAGACCATCTCCGGTTCTCAAACCCCCGTCGTCGTCGACTTCTGGGCCGAATGGTGTGGTCCGTGTAAGACCATCGCTCCGATCCTCGCCGAAATCGCCACTGAGCAGAGCGGCAAGGTCACGATCGCCAAACTCAACGTCGATGAGCACCCTGATCTAGCGATGCGGTACAACGTGATGAGTATCCCCACCCTGTTGGTATTCAACAACGGCGAACTCGCCAAACGCCTCGTGGGCGCCAAGGGCAAGGGTCAACTACTTCAGGAGCTCGACGAATTTCTCCCCACTTCCCTCTGACTCCAGGTCAGCGCGGGGAGGCAATTCGCGATTTGCAACGCCGCCTCTGTGCCGCCGGGTTCCCCCCAGCCCCGGCCGCCGAGGCGGGCGAATTTTGTGCTGCGACCGTTGCGTCGCTGCGCGCTTTTCAAGAAGCACGCGGGATGCGGATCGACGGACAAGTCGATCAGGACACGTGGGTTGGTCTGGTCGAAGCGTCCTGGCGGCTTGGTGACCGGTTACTGTTCCTGACCGCGCCGAACCTGCGCGGCGACGATGTCGCCGACCTGCAGAGCCTTCTCGGCCGGATCGGTTTCGATTGCGGCCGGGTCGACGGCATTCTTGGTCCGCTCACCGCTGGTGCACTGGTCGACTTCCAACGGAACTGCGGTTTGGTGGCCGACGGTACGTCTGGGCCGGTGACACTGAAGGCGATCCGGCGTGTCAGCAGCCAGACAGGCACCGGCCCCGGGATCGCGACGGTTCGCGAGCGCGATCAGTTGCGGACACGTTCGTCGTCGCTGCGGGGCCTGCGCGTCGTGGTTGGCCAGTTCGGCGGTCTGAGTGCCCTGACCAGGGTTTTGGCACGCGAACTGCGTCTCAGTGGGGCCGTCGTCATCTCAGTCGACGAACCCGATGCTCGGGTCCAGGCTGGGGTTGCCAACAGTTTCGAGGCAGATGTATACCTCGGTTTCGAGTCCCGTCCCGGCGAACCCAGCCGGATCTCGTACTACGCCGTACCCACATTCGAGTCATCGGGTGGCCGCTCCCTGGCAGAGCGACTGGTCGCCGGTTTCGGTGCGGTGGCCGGTGTGGCGCCATGCCTGCATGGGATGCGGTTGCAAGTCTTGCGCGAGACGCGCATGCCGGCGGTACTGGTATCGCTCGCCGACGTGCGGCGAACAGTTGACCTCTCGACCGACGTGACGGCCGTCGTCCGCTCCGCACTCGAGGCCTGGACCGCCAAGCCGTTGGAGGATCGCTCAAACCCTCCTGGGCCGACCCTGTAGCGCAGATAGAGAGTTTATCCACAGGGCTATGCACACATTGTGCGTAACCCTCAGGCACAAGCTTCAGGCTACGGTGAGAGTGGCATTCGTCACATCCGCAGTTCAGGCGATCGAATCATCTGAATCCTCGACCATCCGGCGATAAATCCGCTCCAGATCCTCGAGATCTGCGAAGTCGATCGAGACTTTGCCTCGCTTGGCACCCATCGTCACAGCGACCTTGGTAGAGAGATGCTCGGCCAGGAGGTGTTCGAGTTCGAGCAGGCCCGGTGGGCGCAAACGAGTCACCGGTGTCAGCCCCGCACCATCGTGTGTTCCTGGCGTCAACGTCGTGCCGGTGCCGTCTGCACCGGCCGGCTCACCAGCCCCGCCGGCCTGGCGATCCCGAATCGCCTCCTCCACTGCTCGGACCGACCACCCTTCGCCGACGGCACGCTTGGCGAGATGTTCTTGGAACGCGCGATCAGGACTACCGAGTAGGGCGCGTGCGTGGCCGGCCGAGAGGCGGCCATCGGCGAGCAGATGTTGAATCGACGGCGGCAGAGTCATCAGCCGGAGCGTGTTGGAGATGACCGACCGGCTCTTGCCGACACGGACGGACACCTGTTCGTGTGTCAGCCCGAAGTCCTCGATCAACTGTTGATACGCGGCAGCCTCCTCGAGCGGCGTCAGATCTTGGCGGTGGAGGTTCTCGACCAGCGCCTGCTCGATCGAGTTGAGATCGTCGGTCCGGCGGACAATGGCTGGAATCGTGGTCAGGCCGGCACGCCGGGCTGCCCGCCAACGGCGCTCGCCCGCAACGAGTTGATACCTACCGTCGCCGAGATCGCGAGCCAGCACGGGTTGGAGAACCCCGATCTCACGGATCGAGGCTGCGAGTTCGGCCAACGTTTCCTCGTCGAAGTGGACCCGCGGTTGATTGGGATTCGGCGATACCGAGTCGATCGGCACATCGAGCAGACGGGTCCGATCGTCATCCACCCCGCCGCCCGAATTCAGCTGATCGTCGAGGTCCGACGGGATCAGCGCGCCCAACCCTTTACCGAGTCCCCCGAGGCGTGCCACTAGCGCTCACCTCCTTGGCAACCATCCGGTATGCGACGGCGCCACGAGACGACGAATCGAACGTGATGATCGGCTGCCCAAACGACGGCGCTTCTGACAGCCGGACGGTTCTCGGCACGACCGTGCGCATCACCTTGTCGCCGAAGTGCTCGCGCACTTCCTTGACGACTTGATCGGCAAGCTTGGTTCGCGCATCGTACATGACGCACACGATCGTGCTGACCGTGAGCGTCGGATTGAGATTCCGGCGCACCAGGTCGACGTTGCGGAGCAACTGCCCGAGACCTTCCAACGCGTAGTACTCGCACTGGATCGGTACCAGCACCTCGGTGGCCGCGGTCAGACCATTCACGGTCAACAGGCCGAGCGACGGAGGGCAGTCGATGAGCACATAGTCGTAGTCGTCCTGCACCGCCTCGATCGCCCGTTTGAGACGATTCTCACGGCTGAACGCAGGCACGAGTTCGATCTCGGTGCCGGCCAGGTCGAGGCTGGATGGTGCTACGAACAGGTTCTTGACGGATGCCGGCTCGATGCAATTCTCGAGCGGTGCCTCATGCATGATCACGTGATACATCGACGTCTCGAGTCCGCGGTTCTCGATCCCGAGCCCGGTTGATGCGTTGCCCTGGGGATCGAGGTCGATGATCAGCGTTCGGAAACCGATCTCGGCGAGACATGCCCCGAGGTTGACCGCGGTGGTCGTCTTACCGACCCCACCCTTTTGATTGGCGATTGCGATGATCCGCGGCAGCGGATAGGTCTGTGGCGGTGGCGGGAGTGGAGGTGATGGTGGCGGGGCTGGCGGCGGCGGTCCTGAGTCCGGCACCGTATCCAATGCTGAATCAGACTCCACCTGCGGCATCGCGTCCGTCCTGGTGTCCATCACCGAGGCGACTTCCGGCAGGTCGTCGTGGTCTCTCACAGAGGTCATCGAGTTGGCTTCCCCTTCTTGCGTCGTCCGTCCGCGACTTGGCGTCGAATGCTCAGTCACTACGTCACGAGAACACTACATGCTCGATCGACCAGATCAAGGTATCTCGCCTCGATCAAGGTCAGGTGCGGGCGCAGACCGGATGTTTCACGTGAAACAGGATGACGAACGTATCGGCAGTCTTGTCGACGTTGTTTCACGTGAAACAGGTCGAGCTCGGACCTAACCCTGACGTTTCACGTGAAACATTCGTCCACAACGAACCGGCGTACGAACGGGAACACCTGCTCTGATGGACGGAGGCCGAGTGCCGCAACACCCTCGGTTGGCCAGCGCCGGAAGGCATCTGGCGACGGCGGTTCGGAAACAATCACCGCTCCACCCTGGCGGAGAAAGGGCACCGCGCACTGCAATGTCCACAGCGGAGCGCCGAAGGAACGGGCCGTCACAGCATCGAACAATCCCACCCACTTTGACTCACGGCCGAACCGGACGACGTCGCCACCGAGTACCTCAACCCGATCGCCGATGCCGAGTTGTACCGATGCGAGCCGAAGCAGATCGACCCTGCGCTCACGGCGATCGGTGAGCACCACCAACAGGTCCGGCCTCCGACTGGCGACTATCAAGCCGGGCAGCCCGCCACCGGACCCAAGATCGATGACACGATGGCATGGGTACGGCAGGGCTGCGACGAAAGCCTCGGAGTGAGTGATTGCCTGGGAAAGTGATTCCTCTCCGATTGCGCCGCGTTCACGCAGGGATCGGAGAACGTTCAGTAACCGGTTGTCGTCAGTCATTCGCCGGAGCGATGACGACCCGGCGGCTCGGATCATCACCCTCGGAGCGAGTGACCACACCGGCGTGATCTGTGAGCACGTCGTGAATGACCTTGCGATCCGCTGATGGCATCGGCTCGAGCGAGCGGGCCTCGCCGCTTGCGACTACCTGGTCCGCAATTTGAATCGCGAAACGCGAGAGCGCCTCGCGGCGGCGCTCACGGTAACCGCCGACATCGACCCGGAGCCGGGTGTCGTGATCTCCGAGGCGGCGCTGCGAGGCCACCCGGGCGAGATCCTGCACGGCGAGCAAGGTGTTGCCGCGAGGGCCGACCATGATGCCCAGATCGCTGCCGCTCACCGTCAGCTCCAGATCATCGCCGTCTTCACGGAGATCGACCGTGCCGACCAAGCCGAACGCGCTCACCAGCTCGGACAAGAACTTTTTGGCCTCTTCGCCAACCTGTTGTGCACTCACGGCAGAATCCTCTCGTTGTGTCTTCGGAGCAACGTCGCGGCGCTGCTGTTGTGGCCTGCGTTGCCGACCGCCACCACCGTGCGTCGACTGAACCGTATCAGGGCGTGACGTCGGGGCGGACTGTTCGTCCTGCTCACGGTTTCCCTGCTCACGGCTCGCCTCCTCACGACCGTCGCGGCCCTTCTTGCGATCGCGGCGTTCGAGCTTGGGCCGAACTGCGGTGGGCCGAACCCGGGCCCGGACCCGCGCCTCGCCCTTGACTCGACCGAACAGACCACTACGCGGCTCTTCGAGAATCTCGAAGTCGGTGTCGTCCTCGCCGACACCAAGTTGATCGAGGGCCAGGCCCTTTGCTTCTTCGATTGACTTACCAGTCGTCTCGACCCACTGCATCTCGTTGTCCATTCACTGTTGTCGGTCGCGGCTGCGACTCGCGTATCCGTTAGTTTTTCGGTGGCTTGGGTCGTGCCGGGGCGCCCGAGCGCCCGGATGCCGTCGGCCGCTGTGGGCGTGCCGATGACGGTGTCGGGCGATTCTTGGGGGCAGTGGCGCGCTTGCTGGTCGTCACGTCGGGTTGCTTGGCGGGCGTACCCTTGCCTATGGCCGCCGCCTTACCGGTGGCCGCCGCCTTACCGGTGGCAGACACCTTGCCCGCTGAGGCACCCTTGCCAGCAGCCACAGGCCTGCCCCGAACCGGGTCCTGGGCTTCCCGCCGGGCCTGCGCATCACGCTTGGCCTGGGCAAACATCCCACCGCCGGCAGCGACCCCGGCGCCGGGCGAGCCGTTGGCCTTGGCCTCATCGCGAGCGCGGACACCGGCGGCCATCGCCTGGCGGCCGAGCGAATCGTCACCGTGATAGAAGCGTTTCGTGATGTAATGGTTTTGACCAATCCGGAACAGGGCCTGGGTGATGTAGTAGATGACCAATCCGGTGAGGAAGAAGATCTGGAAGACGGCGAACACCACCGGCAGGTACTGCATGATCTTGGCCTGGGTCGGCGACATCGTCGGGCTGATTGCGGCCCGTGAGGCGACCATCTTCTGCTGGGCGAAGTAGAGAAGCCCGAGAATCACAACCAGGCCTGCGTAGATCAGGCCCTTGCCGAAGGACTCGCTGATGAACGCAGCCGGCCGCTTGGACAGATCGAGGCCGAGCGACAACATCTCGTGTTTACCAACAAGGCTCTTGTAGAGGGCCGAGTTGTGCGAGATGTGATCCGGGTCGAAGCCGAACACCTCACCGATCTTGAGACCCTTGGTCGCGCAAATGCTTTTGATGTCGTCGGGGGCGTTGGCCGCACAAGTGCCAGCGCGGGTGAGGCCGTGGAGCACGCGGTACATGATGAAGAACACCGGCATCTGCAACAACAACGGCAGGCACGACGCCAACGGATTGACCTTGTGCTCCTGATAGAGCTTCATCATCTCTTCGTTGAGCTTTTGGCGATCACCGCGATGCTGTGCCTGGAGCCGCTTCATCTCCGGTTGCAGACGCTGCATCTCGAGCATGCCCTTGGTGCTCTTGAGCGTGAGCGGGGTCACGAGGACCATCACGGTGAGCGCGACCAACGCGATCGCGAAGGCATAGTTGTGGGTCAGGCTGTAGAACTGGGAAACGAGCCAAGCTGGGCCTTCGAACATGAGCTACTCACCCTTTCTCGGGAGATACGGCGTGGGGGGCAACGTCGGGTGGACAACGTCGGGAACCGGGTCGTAACCGCTCGGGCCGAACGGGCGGCACCGCACGAGTCGACGCAGAGTCAGCCACAGACCACGGGGCGTCCCGTGGGTCTGGAGCGCCTCGACCGCGTAACACGAGCAACTCGGTGAGAACCGGCACGGCGACGGACGAAGTTGCGCTGCCCGCTGATACCACTGCACGGCGCCGACGAGGCGCCGGTTCGTGCGGGTCGCGTTCACGCGGGGGAGGGGGAGGGGGTTCACGCGGGGGAGGGAGTTGGAGAGGGGGAGGGAGTTGGAGAGGGGGGTGGTTGGATCTTCGACAACAACCGTTCGAGATCGAACGTCAGTTCGTCGTATGACCGTCGTGTGGCGCCCGGAGAGGCGCCGAACAGATACAACCCTGCCGGGAGAACTGAATCCTTGCGCTGGAGCAGGGACCGCAGCCGACGCCGGAGCAGGTTGCGCGTCACGGCTGGGCCCGCGGCGCGGCCAATTGCATAGGCCACCTGGGGCGGCGAGACGAGAGGATCGAGAACGTACGTGCACCACAGCACTCCGGCACGAGCACGCGAGCCGCATCGAGCTACTCGCTCAAAGCAGGCTCGCCCGCAGAAGCGCCCGATCAAGCCGACAGACGGTGGCGGCCCTTGGCCCGACGAGCCTTGAGGACGGCGCGGCCACCGCGTGTACTCATCCGGGCGCGGAACCCATGCTTTTTGGCCCGCTGCAAATTGTTTGGTTGGTAGGTGCGCTTCAACGCAAACCTCCTCGGCAGGCAGCCCCACGGCTGCAGAAATCTGAAGGGACCGGCACGGCAAGACAAGCAGGCGGCGCCAGAACTGTTCAAGGCTACGGGCACGCACGGGAACTTGGCAACCAACGTCGTAACTACTGATCGCTGGCCACGCGTCGATCGGTGCGATGCCGTCCGATACCAGCGACCCGTGCCGTGACAATGGCCGTGGGAAACGCTGCTAGCGTGCCGAGTTCTGCCCAAGGGCGGCATTTTTCTTATCCACATATGTGGACAAGAATGTGGACATCGAACGAGGCCGGCGAAGGAGGTGCGGGTGAGCGAGTACGAGCAGTTGTGGACAGCCGTCGCGCAGATCCTTCGAGCTCAGGTTTCCGAGGCGGTTTGGTTCTCCACGTTCCAAGACGTCGTCGCGCTCGAGAGCGAACCGAACGAGCTGCGGGTCAGCGCTCCGAACACCCATCTACGCGACCGGATCATGTCGCGCTATCTCCCATTGGTGCGCGACGCGTTGGAAGAGATCGGTGCGGCGAGTCGCCATCTCGTCGTCGATGTGCAGGTCAGCGACATTGCCGACGAGCCTCGCGAGGGCGATATCGATCCTGGCGACCAGGCGATTTCTCCCCCGTTGGTCGCCTCGAATTCAGGCTCATCGCGCCGCGGCGGCGCGGCCACACCCGCCGACCTCGCCGGACTCAACCCCCGCTACTCGTTCGACACCTTCGTCAAGGGCCAATCGAACCAGTTCGCGCTCGCCGCAGCGTCGCGAGTCGCCGAAACCCCGGGGCGGAGCTACAACCCACTGTTCATCTACGGTGCCGCCGGTCTCGGCAAGACTCACCTGCTGCACGCGATCGGCCACTACGTGCACCGCCACTATCAGCACGACATCGTTCGGTATGTCAGCACCGAAACTTTCCTGAACGAATATGTCGACGCCATCCGCTCGAACACGACGGCCAGCTTCAAGCGCCGCTACCGGGACATCGATGTTTTGCTCATCGACGACATCCAGTTCATGGAAGGCAAGGAGGGACTGCAGGAAGAGTTCTTCCATACCTTCAACTCCCTGCACGGCGCGAACAAACAGATCGTCATTTCCAGCGATCGAATGCCAGACGCGATCCCGACGCTCGAGGAACGTCTGCGCGGCCGCTTCAAGTGGGGCCTGATCACCGACGTCCAGCCTCCGGACCTGGAGACCCGCCTCGCCATTCTGCGCAACAAGGCCGAGCGCGACGAGTCACGAGTGCCGGCCGAGGCGTTGGAGTTCATTGCAGCACACATCACCAACAACATCCGCGAACTCGAAGGCGCGTTGATCCGGGTCACCGCCTATGCCAGCTTGAACAGGGTTCCGATCACGACCCATCTCGCCGAGACGCTGTTGCGCGATCTGCTCACCGACAGCGCGACCAAGGCCCGCACCGATGATGAACTGCTCGCCGAGATGGCCATCATCCTCGGCCAAAGTGTCGAGGCACTGCGCGGCAAGAGTCGTCAACGCCCACTCGTGACCAGTCGCCAGATCGCGATGTACGTGTTCCGCGATCTCACCGATCTGAGCTATCCCGCGATTGCCCGTTTGTTCGGTGGCCGTGATCACACCACCGTGATCCATGCCGTGGAGAAGATCAGGCGCCTGATGAGCGAGCGCAAGCAGGTGTACGACCAGGTCACGGACATGCAACAACGCCTCAAGAAGGGCTGAGTGTGACGAAGCCGATCACTGCAACGATGGCTGTGCGGACAACAGGTGAACTTGCTGTGGACGTTCGGCGACAACACGGGGACAATACCGAGTTGTCCACCGGGGGGATTGCACCACACGTCCGCGCTGTGGAGGGCTGTGGATCGTGCTGAACAACGCGACTTGCGCTCTACGCTGCTGGAAGACGGAGTTGTCCACAATCCACAGCACTTATTATAACTATTACTTGATACATCACCATCTGGTGGGAAGGGTTGCACAGTGAAATTTCGCTGCGAACGCGATGTCTTGGCCGACGCATTGGCCACCGCTGGCCGGGCAGCTACCGGACGAACCGGGACGTTGCCGGTGTTGTCGGGACTTCGCCTGGAGCTCGTCGGTGACAAGCTCACCGTCACGGGGACCGATCTCGAACTAACCATCCAACTCGAGGCCGAGGTCGGGGGAGACCGCGATGGAGGTGTCGTCTTGCCGGCTCGTCTTTCGGCCGACATCGTGCGGTCGCTGAGCCCTGGCAAGGTCGAGGTGTCGGTTGATGGCGACGATGTCTCGATCTCAGGTGGTCGTTCGCAGTTCGCAGTTCGCCCGTTGTCGTTCGACGATTATCCCCGGTTGGCAGCGCCGGCGTCGAGTGCTGTCACATTGCCGAGCGCCGAGGTCGGCGAAGCGCTGCGCCAGGTCGTGCGGGCAGCGAGCACCGACGAAGCCAGGCCGATCCTCACCGGCGTGTTGCTGACGGCCGAGGCCGAGGGATTGAGGATGGTCGCAACGGATTCGTACCGACTCGCCGTTCGCGATCTCCCCGGTGCGAGTGTTCTCGGCACCGACCAGAAAGTGTTGGTCCCGGGCCGCGCGCTCAACGAACTTCAGCGCCTCGTGGCCAACGCGAGCGAACTGACCCTTCGACTCGGCGAGCGTGACGCCACGTTCGAGATCGGTTCGACCCGACTCACGACCCGGTTGATCGAGGGTGAGTTCCCCAACTATCGCCAGTTGATCCCAGCGAGCTATCCGAACAAGCTGACGGTCTCTCGCGAGGCGCTGTCCGAGGCGATCCGGCGGGTCAAGCTCCTCGCTCGCGATGCCACGCCGATCCGGCTGCAGATGACCGCCGACAGCTTGAAGCTGACGGCGATCACACAAGACGTCGGCAATGCGGTCGAAGAACTCGACGCCGTGCTCGAGGGCACCGAACTCACGGTCGCGTTCAACCCTGACTACTTCGCGTCGGGAGTCGAGGCCGTCGGCGCCGACGAAGTGACGTTGGAGACTCTCGACGGGCTGAAGCCGGCCGTTCTGCGCGGCGTCGGCCGCCCGGACTACCTCTACCTGCTGATGCCCGTGAGAGTGCCGTAACGAAGCGATTGGTAGCTTGCAACCGTGCTGGTGCGGTCGTTGCAACTCGTCGACTTCCGCAATTACGCAGCTGCGCTGCTCACGCTCGGCCCGGGCACGACGGCGATCATCGGCGACAACGGTCAGGGCAAGACGAACCTCGCTGAGTCACTTGCCTACCTGGCGACGCTCGATTCGTTCCGCGGTGCGCCGCCGGACGCGATGATCCGTAGCGGCGCCGAGTCGGCGATCGTGCGCGCCGAGGTCTGCCACGACGATGGGCGTGAACTGCTGATCGAGGCCGAGATCAATCGCAATGGGCGCAACCGGGTGATGGTCAACCGGCAGCGACTGACCCGCAGCCGCGAGTTGCTTGGGGTCCTGCGCGTCTCGGTGTTCTCGCCGGACGATCTCGCGCTGATCAAGGGCGGCCCGGGAGAGCGCAGACGCCTCATGGACGACACCCTTGTCGCCCTCGCGGTGAAGCACGACGCGCTTCGGCTCGAGATCGATCGGATCCTGAAGCAACGAAACAGCCTTCTCAAACAGGCCGGCCAACGATTGAGCGAGGAGATCTCGCTGACACTCGATGTGTGGGACGCGAAGCTTGCCCAGAGTGGCGAACAACTCGGTCATGCCAGGGCGACGCTGATCGCTCGGCTGACACCGATGGTGATCGAGGCCTACGAACAACTCGCGGGAGCGGCGACGCCGATCGAGCTCGTGTACGAGCCGGCGTGGCGCCGCACCGGCTTGCTCCATGCGCTCGGGACCGCGCGCCCCGACGACGTTCGGCGCCAGTCGAGCACGGTCGGGCCCCATCGTGATGACCTCGACCTCGCGATCAACGGATTGCCTGCGAGAACCCATGCCTCACAGGGCGAACAGCGCTCACTCGCGCTCGCGCTGCGGCTTGCAGCTCACCGCCTGATCGCCGACAAGGTGGGCTCCCCGCCGGTGCTGGTGCTCGACGACGTGTTGAGCGAGCTCGATCCTTCCCGCGCGACCGCGCTGCTCTCGCATCTGCCGGTCGGCCAGGTGTTGATCACGACGGCCAGTGCGCTGCCCGATGACGCTCACCCCGACCGTGTCCTGCGGATCGTCGGCGGTACGGTGCACGATGACCCATGATCCGGTGCCATTGAGCGAGAGCCTGGACAGTGTGGTGCGCGGGTTGCGCGGCGGTGGGGGAGATGCCCGGTCGATGGGCTCGTTGTTCAGTCGCTGGATCGACGCCGTCGGTGAGGTCGTCGCTGATCACGCCCGGCCGGTGAAGCTCGACGGCGACCGCCTCCTGGTCGAGGTCGACGAGCCGGGCTGGGCGACCCAACTACGTTTCCTGGAAGGCGATGTCATCGCTCGCCTGCGGTCCGTAGCGGGTTTAGAGGTATCACGCTTCGATATTCGCGTCAAACCCCGCTGAGACGCCGTTTTTCGGCCGTTTCCAAGCCGAAAAAATGATCCGACCGCCGCTCTGCAGAAACCGATCTTTGTCATACCCATTTGGTAGACTGGCTGGATAGCGATCACGGCCGTTTGCGCAGGGGTTCCGATCATGTCTTTGGCCCACCGGCCTCAACGTGTCGGTACACCGTTTGCTGCCGACAACGCCTCGGCATGCTCTTTGCCCCGATCCAGCCCTTTCGCCTGTACCAACGATTGATGAGGTTTCCCTGTGTCGCTGACTGACACCCCCCCGGGTTCTGGAAAACCAGATACCACACCAGCCACCACGTCCAATGTCCGGTCCAACGACCAACCCCACCGCGAGTCCAACGGTCAGGCAAGCGCTGACTACGGTGCGAAGGACATTCAGGTCCTGGAGGGTCTCGATCCCGTCCGCAAGCGCCCCGGCATGTACATCGGCTCCACCGGTTTGGCCGGGTTGCATCACTTGATTTGGGAAGTCGTCGACAACGCGGTCGATGAGGCGATGGCCGGCTACTGCTCGCGCATCGACGTCACGCTGCTCGCCCACGGCGGCTGCCGGGTCGACGACGACGGCCGCGGCATTCCGGTGGATCCCTACCCTTCCGGGCCGCACAAAGGCAAGAGTGCCGCCGAAGTCGTGCTCACCGTGCTCCACGCGGGCGCGAAGTTCGGTGGTGACGGCTACAAGGTCTCCGGTGGTCTCCACGGTGTGGGAGTCAGCGTCGTCAACGCGCTGAGCGAGAGGCTCATCGTCGAGGTCGACCGCAACGGCAACCACTACGAGCAGTTGTACGCAAAGGGTGGCAAGCCGCAGGGCAACATGACCGTCGTCGGCTCATCGCCACCTCGTGGCCGCAAGACCGGCACATCGATCTCGTTCTGGCCCGACGCCGGGATCTTCCAGGCGGAAGGCACCGACTTCGTCGCCCGCACCGTTCTCGAGCGGCTGCAGACGATGGCGTTCCTCAACAAGGGACTCGAGATCGTCTTCTCCGATCAACGCGAAGGGCGCGAGCAGACGGTCACGTATCAGTACAAGGGTGGCATCGTCGACTTCGTCAAGCACCTCAACGCGTCCAAGGAGGCGCTGTTTGCCAAGGTTGCCAACTACGAGGACTCTGACGATGCCGAGGGCCAGACGCTCGACATCGCAGTGCAGTGGAACACCGGCTACTACGAGGGCATCCACGGCTACGCCAACGGCATCTCAACGACGGAAGGCGGAATGCACGTCGAGGGGTTCAAGACAGCGCTCACGAGCGTGATGAACAAGTACGCGAGGGCCAAGAACCTGCTCAAAGAGAAGGAGGAGAACCTTCTTGGCGAGGACATCCGCGAGGGCATCACCGCCATCGTGTCGGTCAAGCTGCGCGAGCCGCAGTTCGAGGGTCAGACCAAGGCCAAACTCGGCAACGTACCGATGCGCTCGTTCGTGCAGAAGGCAACCAACGAGCGCCTCGCCGAGTGGCTCGAGGAGAACCCGCCCGAGGCCAACCGCATCGTCAAGAAGGCGATGGCGGCGGCCCAGGCGCGCGTTGCAGCCAAGAACGCACGCAACGCCATCCGCCGCAAGACTGCACTCGCCGGCGCCGGCATGCCCGACAAGTTGAAGGACTGCACCAGCGGCAACCCCGAAGAGAGTGAGATCTTCATCGTGGAAGGCGACTCGGCCGGCGGCACCGCGCTCGATGCCCGAGATCCGCGCACGCAGGCGATCCTGCCGATCCGCGGCAAGATCCTCAACGTCGAACGCGCCAGGCTCGACAAGATGCTCAAGAACACCGAGGTCCAGACCCTGATCACCGCGATCGGCGGTGGTGTCGGCGAGGAATTCGATTCGGCCAAGGCCCGCTATCACAAGGTGATCGTGCTGGCCGACGCCGATGTCGACGGCAGTCATATCCGCACCCTCCTGCTCACGTTCTTCTTCCGCCAGATGCGCCCGCTCGTGGAAGCCGGATTCGTCTACATCGCTCAGCCACCGCTGTTTTCGACCGAGGTCGGCAAGGAGAAGGTGTATCTCAAGGACGACCTCGCCAAGACCCGCTTCTTGGAGGAACGCCCGAACCACAAAAAGGAGTTCCAGCGGTTGAAGGGTCTCGGAGAGATGGATTGGGAAGAACTACGCGGAACGACGATGAGTTCCGCCACGAGAACCCTGCTCAAGATCACCATCGAAGAAGCCGCCGTCGCCGACGAGATCGTCAGCATCCTGATGGGAGAAGACGTCGAGAGCCGCAAGCACTTCATCCAAACGAACGCCAAAGACGTGCGGTTCCTGGACATCTGACGGAGCACACCTTTCATGTCTGACACACCAACACCACCCACCAACCCCGACGGCCCGATCGACGACGGTTCGGATCCCTCGCTCGCGCTACAGCCGATCGCGTTGCAGGACGAGATGGAGCGCAGCTTCCTCGACTACGCGATGTCGGTCATCATGTCGCGTGCCCTGCCCGACGTTCGCGACGGACTCAAACCGGTCCACCGCCGCATCATCTGGGACATGGAGGAGCAGGGCTTCCGGCCCGATCGCCCATTCGTCAAGTCAGCCCGCGTCAGCGGCGACACGATGGCGAAGTATCACCCCCATGGTGACAGTGCGATCTACGACGCGTTGGTCCGGATGGCCCAACCGTTCTCGCTACGCCACCCGCTGATCGACTTCCACGGCAACTACGGCTCACCCGACTTCGGTCCGGCCGCCAGCCGTTACACCGAGTGTCGCCTCCACCCGCTGGCGATGCAGTTGCTGGCCGATATCGACGAAGAGACGGTCGACATGGTGGCGACCTACGACGGCAGCCGGCTCGAGCCGACCGTCCTACCGGCTCGATTCCCGAACCTGCTGGTCAACGGCAGCCAGGGCATTGCGGTCGGCATGGCGACCAACATCCCACCGCACAACCTCGGAGAGGTCATCGATGCGACGATCCACCTGATCGATCATCCAGAGGCCACCGCCGACGACCTGATGCAGTTCGTAAAGGGCCCGGACTTCCCGACGGGTGGTTCCATCCTCGGGCGGGCCGGCATCATCGACGCGTACCGAACCGGGCGCGGCAGCATCAAGATGCGGGCGACGGCCGGCATCGAAGAGACCAAGCGCGGCGGGTTCGAGATCGTCGTCACCGAATTGCCGTATCAAACCAGCTGCTCGGCCATCGCCGGCCGCATTCAAGAGTTGGTCGACGCCGGAGACCTCGACGGAATCTCCGATGTCAACGACGGATCCTCCGGCGGCAAGACCCACCTCGTCATCTCACTCAAGCGCGATGCAAATGCCAACGTCGTGCTCAACAACTTGTTCAAGCTGACTCAGCTGCAGACGAGCTTCGGTGTCAACATGGTCGCGCTCGTCGATGGCGTGCCGCGCACCCTGAACCTCGCATCTGCTCTGCACGGCTACGTCAACCATCAGGTCGAGGTCATCACCCGCCGTACCACCTACCGCCTGCGCGTCGCCAACGAGCGCGCCCACAAGGTGGAGGGCCGGATCAAGGCGCTCAACGTGATCGACGCGATCATCGCGCTCATCCGGGCCAGCGACGACACTGCGGCGGCACGCGACGGTCTGATGGCCGCACCGTTCGACTTCAGCGAGATCCAGTCCCAGGACATCCTCGAAATGCAGCTCCGCCAGCTGACCCGGCTGAGCCGGATCGATCTCGAACGCGAACTCGCCGAACTGCACGAGCGGATCATCGAACTGCAGTCGATCCTCGACGATCCGGAGAAGCTACGCGGCGTCATCAAGACCGAAATGCTGGCCATCCGGGAAGAATTCGCAACACCGCGCAGGTGCGCGATCACGCTCGACACCGGCGAGATGAGCATCGAAGATCTCGTCGACGACTCAGAGTTGGTCATCGTGATGACCGAGGCTCAGTACGTCAAGGCGGTGTCCGCAGGCAGCTTCAAGACCCAGGGGCGCGGCGGGCGCGGCGTCAGTGGCGCGAAGCTCAAGGCCGACGATCTCGTCCGCCATGTCATCTTCACCACGGCCCATGCCTTCCTGTTGTTCTTCAGCAACCGCGGCAAGGTGTATCGCCTTCGGGCGATGGACATCCCCGAACGCGAGCGCACCGCCAAGGGCATGCCGATCGTCAACCTCTTGCCGCTGCAGGTCGGCGAGACGATCCAGGCCATTATCGACACCCGCGATTTTGCGAGCGAGCGATACCTCTTCTTCGCGACCAAGAAGGGCACGGTCAAAAAGACGGCGTTCAACGAGTACGACTCCAGCCGCCGTGATGGCCTCATCGCCATCAACCTGCGCGACGATGACGAACTTGTTCGTGTGATCGAGACCAGCGGCAGCGACGACATCTTCATGGTCGGGCGCAGTGGCATGACCATCCGCTTCAGCGAGAGCGAAGTGCGTCCGATGGGCCGCTCGGCCGGCGGTGTTCGCGGAATGAAGATGAAACCAGGCGACGAACTCGTCAGTGTCGATGTCGCCCGCGACGACACCGCGATCTTGATGATCACCGAATCCGGCTACGGCAAGCGAACTCAACTCGAGCGGTTCAACCGGCAGGGCCGAGGTGGCCAAGGCGTGATCGGCATCAAGCTCACTGGTCGCAAGGGCAGGGTCGTCGCCGCGTTCATGGTCGGGCTCGAGGACGACATCGTCGCGGTGTCCAGCGGTGGTGTCACCATTCGCATGAACGTGCGCGACATCAGTTCTCAGGGCCGCGGTGCCACGGGTGTCAGGGTGATGAGCCTCGACGACGGGCAGACCGTCGCATCTGTTGCTCCGATCCTCGTCTCCGATACCGAGTAGTTAGGGCTTCATTGCCGTCGAGTTCGCCGGCCTGATTCGCAGCCTGAGATCGCGGCATGTCGCCGCCGCACCAGTCGTTCCAACTCGGAGGTGTGCCTTGGAATACTTCGCCACCGTTCGCCGCGACCGAGGCCAGGCCATTGGGCTGATCCTGATCGCAGTCGCGCTGATCGTGACCGTTGCCGTTGCCGTCGCCGGCCTCGCCCTACGTTCGGCCCATCACGGTCGAGCCCAGACAGCGGCCGACGCCGCCGCGCTCGCCGGTGCATCGGCGGGCGAGGCATCGGCCAATCGCATCGCAGAGATGAACGGTGCCCGGATCATCTTCTACTCGGAGTTGCCGGGGGCTGACGGACTGTCGGTCACTGTGCGGGTCTCTGTCGATGGCGTGGCGGCGACGGCGCGGGCGTCGACCGAACCGTGACGGAGCGCGCCGCGCCGTCTCCGACGGTGAAGTTCTCTACACTCTCTGAGGTGAGTGCAGACAACCGCGGCAACGAGCCGATCGGCAACGAGCCGATCGGCGATGTGACATCTCGGTCGCGACAGCGGCCCGGTCGCCCCGTTGCGACGACCCGGCGGACGAATGGTTCCGTCGATCCCCGCGAAGAGTTGACGGCCAAGCGGCCACCGTCGCGTCACGACAACGCGAACTCGAAGCGACCGTCATCGCACGGTGCCGGGTCGAGTGGGTCGAACGGGTCGGGCTCCAGCGGTGCCGGGTCGAACGGGTCGGGCTCCAGCGGTGCCGGGTCGAACGGATCGGGCTCCAGCGGTGCCGGGTCGAACGGATCGGGCTCCGACGGCGCGACAGCGATGGCCATTGCCGACGTCGCCCGGTTGTCTCCGGTCGAGTTACCGGATCCTCCCGCCGGCCCGCTGAAACCACGCGCCCGCCAGAAGCCACCACGCACCACCGCGACCCCGGTCATCCCTGACCGACCCGAGCCGCTGGTCGGTCCGGCGGAGCCGATCGGCGCGCCGATGCCGATCCCGATGCCGATCCCGATGGCCCCACCGGATCAGCCACCGACTCAGTATCAACCGTCACAGTATCAACCGTCACAGTTTGCGCCGGTGCCGCAACCGATCGTTGTCCAACCGAGCGTCGATGACCTCGGACTCCCGCCGTCGCTCTTCGACGATTCCGATCTCGATCCAGACGATTCCGATCTCGGGCCAGAGGGCCCGCCACTGGCGAGGCGTGTCCCACGCTTGAGTCCCGGTGGGCGACGGACCCGGCCGAGGGTCCGGCGGGTGACCCGAGTCGTGCGCCATGTGGATCCGTGGAGCGTGTTCAAGGTCGCGCTGTGTTTCAGCATGGTGTTGTACGGCGTGTGCCTGACTGCAGGGGTCTTGCTGTGGAACGTGGCCTACACCACGGGAACCATCGACAACATGCAGCGATTCTTCGAGTCGTTCGGATGGACCAGCTTCCGGTTCAAGGGCGGCGAGCTCTTTCACAACGCGTGGATCGCCGGTCTGTTCGTGGCGGTCGGCCTCACGGGTCTGATCGTGCTCGCGGCGACGTTGTTCAATCTGATCACCGACCTCGTCGGTGGCATCCGGGTCACGGTCCTGGAGGAAGAAGTCGTCGAGCGCAACCCAGCTGCGACGCAGACGCTCCTGCGCCGCCGATCGAGCGAGATGTTGATGATCAGGGCGCGACGACCCGGCGATCACGACGGGTCGGACGGCAACGACTCCACGGGGCTAGCCGGGCAACAACCCGGTTGAGGATGCCTGCGATTGCCCGATATCCTACGGTGCCCGAAGTTGCGGGGCTATAGCTCAGTCGGTTAGAGCGCATCCCTGATAAGGATGAGGTCCACAGTTCGATTCTGTGTAGCCCCACTGCAAAGCACCAGGTAGATGACATAGGAGCCCCCGAAAAGGGGGCCTTCGTCATTCCCAGACCAGGCTCGCACCTTTGCGAGAGTGCTGCGACAGTTGAGCGATGACCCCGCGTCAGGTATCCAGGTTGTCTA
>JANYKS010000004.1 GCA_025358125.1 Actinomycetes bacterium | reverse complement strand
CGGCCAGTCGCTGACGGCAGACGAGCTGATCGCCCACGTCAAGGAGCGGGTCGCCTCGTACAAGTACCCGCGATCGGTCGAGTTCCGCGACTCTCTACCCAAGGGAGCGACGGGCAAGATCCTGAAGAAGGAGCTGATCGCCCCGCCGCGGCCGGGCTGAACCTCGACACGCCCGCACGTGCCGACGGTTCTGTGGGCGCTGAGCTGGGACGATGTGCGGTCGGTGCCGCGTACTGAAGTGTCCGCCACCGACCGCCGTGATCCACCGTTGATCGCCAGTGACCGGCGAAAAGTGCCAACGGAGTACCAACGAGAGCTCCGCCCGCCGCTGAGATCGCCTCGATCCTGCCGAACGACGACACCGAGCGCATCCCTCGAGCCCGCCCTGGCTCTCTCGGCGAGCCCAGCACATCACCGTAGAGACCCAGTCGTAGAGCCCTTCGTGGCCCAACCGAAGCATCTGGTGGAGCCGAACCTCGAAGTTCACGATTCAGCCGCTCACACACATGGACCAAAGGTTCGTGCACGTGTGGAAATCAGCCGGCCCTGGCCGTCTCTGGCGGCGACCACGCGATCCTGCCAGCGACAGTCAGGGGGACCGCCAGATGACGGCCAACCTGGATTCAGCTCGGCCGCTTGGTCGCGATTCGGGACTTGGCGCGCATGCAGATCAGATGATCTGTGCGGCAGAGCGCCTTGCGTTGTGCGCCCAGAGCGGGCAAAGTGCGCTCCTTGTCGAGCGAACATGCGCTGAGTCCCGTGGCCCTCGTGGAGTTCGCCGCCGACGAGAAGCGACTTGCGGCGGTAGACGTCGCCCTCGGACCGTGCCTCCCGAAGCCCGGGAGGAAGAAGGCACTCCTCTCGCCGCTGAACCAAGACGGCGGAGAGACACCCAAACAGGCAAGCGCTCTGTTCATCCCACTCACCGGCCAACCGGCCAGGGACGTGCTAGCGCTCTGCGCAGAAGAAGGCCCAGGCGCGAACGCAGGCGCTTCTGGACGCAATGGCGGACCACTCTGAGCGGATGTTGGCGATGACCGACCTCGACGAATTCGACCGTGAACAAGACCGCCTGAGCGATGCCTGGATGCGCGCCACGACGTGGCCACGCCAGTACGTCTCGTTGAAGAATCGGCTTCACCGCATCCACCTCGCCCGCCTGGCGCGGTCCAAGGGGGCAGCCGTTGTACTTCTGGTTCGGCCCGAAAGTTGCCGCGCGAGTGGTCGTAGCTGGCTCTGGCCCGAATACGGGCTGATAGCGCACAGCTGCCGGTCTGCGCTACCTGGCTAGCGCCTCCGGAGAGCGCATAACGACGCCCATTGAACCGGCGGTAGGGGGCATCCGGTAAAGCTGGGCGGCGCTGCGTTGACACCAAGTGGGCTCCACGGTCAGGCGCCTCGACCAGCCTTCCGGGAGATTCGGGGGCCACGCGTAGGCGTAGGACGTGTACATGTCCTTCTCGCGGTCGTATTCGAAGCGCAGGGTCAGGCCGAACGACTCGATCGTCGCGATCAACGCGACTACGCACGCGACTGTCGGACGTAGTGGCTGCGCAAGCCCCCAATAGGGGGGCGTCATCTTGGTGCCGTGACATGTCGAGCCATCACGTGCCGTTCGGGCTGCGACGTGCCGTCTGGCGATAGTCGCTCACGATTGCCCTCGTCGGCTCGACCGCAACGTCGCTCCAGCCACGCCAGCGCGCCGTCTGCAAGAGCACCGCCGGTCGCAACCAGCCGCTTTCGTTCACACCATCCCGAATGGCGTGTTACAGTGTCACACGATGGCTGAGGGGCTCGACTGGCTGCCCGAGGACGGTGTGGCTCTCACGCGGGCCGATCTCGAACGGATCTTCATGAACCTTCGTGCGCTCATCGCTGGGACGGGCCAAGTGGATCCCAACCGATCGTTCGCGGTGGACATCGCGATCGCCATCACGCACGCAATCGAACGCGAGAGGGGAAACGAATGATGGCGAAGCCGAAGGCGATCCAGTGGCTCGAGGAAGAAACGGGCCAGACCATCGACTATCTGCCTGAGGTGAACGCCGGCCAGGACCGACACCTCTCTGTGCGCCTCACCGGCGAACTGGCGACCGGTCTCGATGCCATGGCGGCCGAACGTGGCCTCACCATGTCGCATCTTGTCCGCGAGCTCCTCGCTGAGGCTGTCGGCCAGCGAGCCGCAGTCGCCAAGCTCGATGGTCGAGCGCTGGCGGAGCGCCTTGCTGCCGACGTGGCCGAGGTGCGACGCCGATTGGCCGGCTGACGCGCCCGATCTTCCGAGTCGCGTGGTCAACGCTTCGTCGAGGATCGACCTCGACTCGGCCGTGCGGTAGCTATCAGCGGAAATTGTGCTCACCAACACTCGCTGCGAGTCTCCCTGCCGCCAATTCATCGTGACCTGGAAGCCGAGACTCGTACCAGCGGAGCATGGTGGCGACGTCGCTCCAGCCACCCCATCGCGCTGCCGTCCGCAAGGGAACGCCGGCTCGTAACCAGCGGGTGACGGCGAGGTGTCGGAAGGCGTGACGGCCAACGTCACGCAAGCGATGGCCCTCGGGGAAGCCCAGCTCCCGGGCTCGCTTCCATGCCCGCGGCTGAGGTGAGCGACGTCGAAGTGACGGCCGGTGTTGCTGGTGAACACGCGAGCGTCAGCCGGGCGGTCGCAGAACTGATCGAGGTGGGTGCGCAGCACCGCCGACTTCGCGGCCTGCAGGTAGGTGCGTCGGCCCCGGAGGTCGCCATCGGGTCCGTTGGCCCCTGGTGCCTCGTCGCTCGATGCCGGTGCGGAGTCGGTCCACCAGCGGCAGCGCGGCCCTGGCCGAGCTCGGCGATGAGGCGCCGGACGCGGTCACGGTCCAGGTCCGCGACCGGCAGTGACCACCGCTCCAGGAAGCTCCGGCCGGCGAGGAGATCGGCGGCTGCGAGCACCTCGCCGTGGTAGTCGAACTTCTCCGAGAGGTCGGCCGCGTCCATGGGCTCGTCGGCGCCGCGGAACGCGATCAGGTCGAGATACATGCGGTGCCACCCGCTTGCAGACAACCCTACGGCCGGAGCCGGCTGACGAACTGGCCGGCCTCGAAACCCCTGGTCAGGTGCGATATCGCAAAATCCTGAAGAGGGAGCTGAACGCCCCCGCGTTTCGGGCTGAACCTCGACGCGCCCGAATTTTCACGCTGCTCTTGCCTCCGCCTTACCTTCGCAGGGCTGAATGTACGTGCCGCCAACTTCGGCCGCACGAACGACAAGGACACCTTTCGATGAAGTTCCTCTCCTCCCGTAGGCATGTCGCAACCGCAGCAATCGCCGTCGGAGTCGCAATCGGTTCGGCCGGAGTGGCAAGCGCCCTCTCCGGCTCGTCGACGACAGCGGTGACGCCGACGACAGACGCAACATCTACAACCGTCACCGGTGCGGCGCCCGGCGTCGATACCAGCAACCACGATGCTGCCCACGAAGCCGGCGAGTCCGCCGACGTGGCCGCGGCCGAGGCAGCAGGCAGGGGTCCCGGTGGCAAGGATCACGGTCCCGGTGGCAAGCATCACGGTGGCAAGGACCATCGGTCGAATACCGATCCGGCGCACGAAGCAGCCGAGAGCCCCGAGCGCGCGGCCCAGGAAGCCGCGAAGGACGCGGCGATCCCGGCTACGACTTCGACCACGGTGGCCGGCGGGTAACAACAGCGACCGCCCGGCGGGTAACAGCGAGCGCCGGGCGGTGATCGCACAGGGGAGGTCTCGTTCTACGTCGGCTCGAGGTCCTCGAACCGATCGATCTGGCGCAGCGCCGGGAACAAGATCCAGAACAGGGCGACGACACCAATCGTCGCGAAGCCGCCTCCGGCGACTGCAGTGACGAGTCCGAATTGTTGGGCCACCATGCCGCTCTCGAATGCGCCGAGTTCGTTCGACGCGCCGATGAAGACGTTCTCGACCGCCAGCACCCGACCTCGCTTCTCATCGGGTGTCACGAGCGGTACGAGCGAACTGCGCACGAACACGCTGACCATGTCGGCACCGGTGAGCACGAGCAGCGCGACGAACGCGACGACGAAATTCGTGGTGTAGCCGAGTACGACCGTTCCGGCCCCGAAGACTCCGACGACGAACAGCAGAGTCTTGCCGACGTGGCGGCGGAGCGGCCGCGTCGCGAGAAAGATCGCCATCAGCGCCGCGCCGATGCCCGGCGCGGCACGAAGCCAGCCATAGGCAACGTCACCGACGTGGAGCCGTTTCGTGGCGATCGCAGGCAGCAGTGCGACTGCTCCGCCGAACAACACGGCAAACAGGTCGAGCGAGATGATGCTCAGCAAGATCGGGGTTCGCCGGATGAAACGAAGCCCCTCGACTGCGGAGCGCCATGTCGGGCGTTCGCCCGGATCCGGCGGTCGCGGCTGGCGGCGGAAGTGGACCGACATCAGCCAGCCCAGACCGACGGCGATCAACGATGCGGCAACGGTGTAAGCGACCCACGGGCCGATGAGGTACAGCACGCCGGAGATCGCGGCGCCGACGATGAACGCGCCGGTGGAGGTGGCACTGAACAACGCGATGACCCGCGGCAGCGCGAGGTCCGGGGCGACCATCGGGGGCATCGCTCGGATGGCAGGAGCCGTGAACGCCCGGAACGCGCCGAACACGCCGGCGACGACGAAGAACGGCCACACCGCGGTTGGTTTCGAAGCCGAGTACAGCGCGAGCGCGATGACGCACATCAACTCGCCCAACAGAGCGAGTCCGGCGACCTTCTTGCGGTCGAAGTGGTCGGCGACCGAACCCGTGACGAAGACGAGGAAAGGCGCCGGGGCGAACTCGGCCAGGCCGAGCCAGGCGAGGTCACTCTCGTGACCGGTGATGTCGAACACTTCTTTGCCGAGCACTGCCAACTGCAATGCGATGCCGGTGTAGAGCACGACCTGCGAGATCAGAAAGTTACGGACGTCGCGATCGGCCAGCACCTCTCGACCGGTCGGGACCAGCGGCGGCCCGGTCGTGCTGATGCTCACTGCGAGCACCCTAGCGACGGTCGCCATGCGAGCCCGAGATGATTTCGTGCTACACAGACATTCGTGACAACACTCGCCGATGAAACCCAATGGATGGACGCCACCGATCAGGCCGCACTCGTTGCCCGTGGAGACGCGACACCCCTTGAAATGCTCGAAGCAGCGATCGAACGGATCGAACGGATCGATCCAGTGCTCAACGCTGTCGTGATCCGCTGGTTCGATCACGCCCGCGAGACGGCAGCAAGCGCGGATCTTCCCGACGGTCCGTTCCGGGGAGTGCCGTTCCTCATCAAGGATCTGTTCGCCACGTACGCAGGGCAGCGGATCAGCAACGGCAACGTGGCCCTCAAGAACGCCGGGTATTCGGCGACGGTGGACACCGAACTCGTGCGTCGCTATCGCGCAGCCGGGCTGGTGATCGCCGGGCGCACGAACAGCCCTGAACTCGGCAGTGTCCCGACCACCGAGCCGCTCGCATGGGGCGCGACGCACAACCCGTGGGACACAGGCCGTACCCCCGGAGGATCGAGTGGTGGCGCGGCCGCTGCCGTTGCCTCGGGGATGGTGCCGTTCGCGCATGCCAGCGACGGTGGCGGTTCGATCAGAATCCCAGCGTCGTGCTGTGGCCTCGTCGGGCTGAAGCCGAGCCAGGGCAGGATCACGTTCGGCCCACAACGCGACGAGAGCGGCCTCGGTGTGGAACACTGCGTCAGCCGCACCGTTCGCGACACCGCCGCGCTGCTCGATTCGACATGCGGGCCGGGCATCGGTGACACCGTGATCGCGCCGCCGCCGGTGCGGGCGTTTACGGAAGAAGTCGGCGCCGATCCGGGCCGGCTGCGGATCGGTCTGCTCGATCACCATCCGCAAGGTCGAGCGATCGACGCCGAATGCACTCACGCGGCGCAGAACGCAGCGGCGCTGCTCGAGTCGCTCGGCCATTACGTCGAGCCAGCCTGGCCGGAGGCACTCGAGGACACGACTTTCGGCTCCAAGTTCGGTGCCGTGTGGAGCACGAACATGGGTGTGGCGCAGCGCCGCTTCGAAGAGATGCTCGGTCGCCCGCTGGATGAGGACGAATTCGAGCCGATGAACCGTGCCCAGGCCGACTTCGCGAGGCGCGTCAGCTCGGTCGACTACGCAATCGGCCTCGCCGCAGTTGCGCAGTTACGACGGGCCGTGCAGGGGTGGTGGGCACAGGGCTGGGATCTCCTCCTGACGCCGACGTTGGCTCAGGTTCCGATTCCTCTCGGAACGATCGTCAACGATCCCGAGCAGCCGATGGCGCCGGTGAACCGTTCAGGGGAGTTCGTGCCGTTCACCCCGCCGTTCAACACGAGTGGCCAACCCGCGATCAGCCTGCCGCTGCACTGGACGGATGCCGGCCTCCCGGTTGGGGTGCAGTTGGTGGCAGCGTACGGGCGCGAGGATGTGCTGTTGCGAGTGGCGAGCCAGCTCGAGCAGGCCCAACCGTGGGCCCATCGCAGGCCGCCGCTCTGACGTTCGGGCGTTTGCGGGAATCAGGCGCCTACGACGTCTCTGACGTTCGGGCGTCTGGTTCTCAGCGGGCGGTCCAACCACCGTCGACGATCACCGACTGACCGGTCATGAACGTGCTCGCCCGGCTCGCCAGCAGCAGCAAGGCCCCGTCGAGTTCATGGGTCTCGCCCATGCGCGGAATCGGTGAATTGGTCGAAATGAAGCGCTGACTGCCCTCGTCGGTATCCATCCCAACGGTCATTTCGCTGTCGAACCAGCCGGGGCAGAGCGCGTTGACGTGAATCCCCTTGCGCGCCCATTGCAGCGCCAACTCGCGTGTGAGGTTGACGACGGCGCCTTTAGACGCGCAGTAGTGGGCCTGCTTCACCGGCGTCGAGCCGACGTGTCCGAGCATCGATGCGATGTTGACGATCGCGCCGTAGCGCTGGGCCACCATCGGCACGGCGACCAACTTGGAGAGGTGCCAGAGCGCGGTGACATTGACCTCCATCGCCTGCCGGAACGTATCGAGATCCTCGTCCTCGATGGCCACCATCCGACCGACGCCGGCGTTGTTGATCAGACCGTGGACGGTGCCGAGACGATCGATCGTCTCGGCAACGAGTCGCTCACGGTCTTGGCTCACGGAGAGATCGGCTGCGATGGCAACCGCTCCTGGCAGCTCCGCGACCAGCCTGTCCAGACGCTGTGCCCGGCGAGCCGCCACGACAACCGTCGCTCCGGCCGCATGCAGCACCCTCGCGAAACGGTCGCCGAGGCCGGACGACGCGCCCGTCACGATGATCACCTGCCCGTCGAGGCGAAACAGTGCGAGCGGATCGAAGATCTGCATGCTGACGGCGGGTTCTGACATGACGTCACGTTACGACATGACGACAAACATTTCGATTTGAAGAATTCATGTCTGAAATGCGAAAGAAACGGTCAACTGAGACGTCTATACAACTATGAACGGATATCTCATCGCTCATCTCCCCAGCCGTTGGACCCGCGTCAGCCGTTTGGCCGTGCTCGTGACGATCGCTGCTGCAGCTGCGGCGTGGTTCCTGGCATCCGTCGGCCGCTTCTCCGAGCAGGCCGTCGTGATCTCGGTGATGGTCATCTCGTTCGTCGCCAGCTGGCTGATCACCAATCACCGTCCTGTCGCCCATCATCGCGTGACAAATGTGCGGGTTCGCACCCGTACTCGTTGACCACTGGTCGCGATATGACACGATGCGTCGGTGAGTGCATCGGAATCCCCCCTCATCGTTGTGGTCCACGGCGCGTGGCACGGAGCGTGGTGTTGGGCCAAGCTGCAGAGCGAACTCGACTCCCGCGGTATTCCGTCGCTCGCGGTTGATCTGCCGGGCCACGGCGCGTCGGTGCAACCGCTCGGCGATCTCCACGGCGACGCCGCGCTGATCAACGGGTTGCTGCGCCGGTTGGACCGGCCGGTGGTACTCGTCGGGCATTCCTACGGCGGAGCCGTCATCACCCAGGCCGCCGCCGGAGCGGGCAACGTGGCCCACCTCGTCTACCTGACAGCCTTCGTGCTCGACGAGGGTGAGACCGTCGTCTCGCTGCTCCAATCGATGCCCCCCGCCGACACCCTGCTGAGCAAGGCAATGATCATCGGCGATGGCGTCAGCACCATCGATCCAGAACTTGCCCACGATGCGTTCTACGGGCGCTGCGATCCGATGGCGACTCCCGCAAACATCGCCCGGCTGTGTCCGCAACCCTTCGCCACGTTCTCCCAGCCGGTGACAGCGGCCGCGTGGAAGACGATTCCGTCGACATACGTCCGTTGCACCGCTGACGAGGCCATCCACATCACCCACCAGGATCTGATGGCAGCCCGCTGCACGAACGTGATCACGCTCGACACCGACCATTCGCCGTTCAGTTCGATGCCGGTCGAGACAGCCGAAATTCTCGCCCGGATCGCTCGCGGCTGAACAACGCAGCACATCGGAGGACACGATGAAAGTTCGCATCGGCTACGGATTCGGTGTCAGCACGAAGCTCAACGACGGCGGCTTCGGAGAGGTCGTCGACGCGCTCGAACGATTGCGCTTCGACAGCCTGTGGCTGAGCGAACGCCTCGGTGGTGACGCGCCTGATCCGCTCGTCGCGATGTCGTTCGCGGCCGGCCGCACAGAGCGGCTCAAGTTCGGAACGAGCGTGATGGTGCTCCCAGGGCGCAATCCGGTGGTGCTCGCCAAGGAACTGGCGACGCTCGACCGGCTGTCCAACGGCCGGCTCCTCCCGGCATTCGGGCTCGGCGTCGCCAACCCACACGAACAGCAGGCATTCGGTGTCGAGCGCAAGGACCGCGCCAGGATCTTCGACGAAGCACTGACCGTGATGCGCTCGTGCTGGAGCGACGAGTCGACGACATTCCACGGCGAGTGGTTCCACTACGACGATCTGCGGGTGCGACCAAAACCCGTACAGCAACCGCTCGAGGTCTGGCTCGGAGGCATCGCCGCGTCGGAGTTGAAGCGCGTCGGACGAATGGCCGACGGATGGCTGCCGTCCTTCGTCACCCCTGCCGACGTCGCGGCGGCGCGCCCGGTGATCGAGCAGGTCGCGGCCGAGCACGCCAGGGTGGTCCCCGAGGACCACTTCGGAGCGCTGATCCCGTACTCGCACGGTCCCCTGCCCGATGCACTCGTCGCGGGTCTCGCCGCACGCCGCCCCGAGCTGGACGACCCCGCTTCGCTGGTGCCGCGGGGATGGGAGCAGCTCCTCGCGTTGATCGATCAGTTCGTCGATGTCGGTTCGACGAAGTTCGTGGTGCTGCCGATCGTCGAACCGAACGGAGTGCAGGGCTGGACGGACGAACTCGAGGCGGCCGCCGAGATGCTGCTACCGCGGCAAACCTGAGCGGGGCCGGTCCGCCGTTCAGCGGTTGATCAGGTAAGCGCAATCCGGCGTGATCCCGACGACAGTCGCGCCGTCGATCAGAACTTGGCCAACGGTCGCTGCGAACGCGTCGCGCCACTCGATCGCGCGGATGGTGTCGGTCTTGCGGATCTCGACGATGTTGCGCGGAATCTCGGCGATCAGCCGGGCCGAGTCAGCGGAGGTGGCGACGGGCGCGCCACCGTGGCCGACGCGCAGGATCGACTCTCTTGGCGATCCCTCCACCAACGACCGCGGTTCGTCATCGAGGCCCCAGCGAACGACGAATCGATCCGAGCCGAGTCCGGCGCTGAACTCGTCCTCGAGCGTGCCGTAGAAGTCGTTGTGGAAGGCGACGACCGAGGCGCCGAGCTTGGCGAGATTGAACCGCGCGTTCGCGGCGTGCAGCGGATCGAAGGTCCACTCGATCGCGTCGAGCCCGTTCGTGCGGACCCAGTCGCGCTGGTGGTGCTTGACCCGCGCGCCGAGGCCGAGTGCCCGATAACCGTCGAGGAAGCCGACGACGTGGGAGTGCAGCCGCCACTCGCCGTCGACGTAGGTCGGCCAACCGAAGCCACCGCCGATCAAGCGCCCGCCGAGTCGGGCTCCGACGAGATAAGAACCCGAATACGCCATCGCCCGCAGAGTGTCCGGCGACGCAACGGCGCTGGACTCGCTGAAGCCCCAGACGTCTGCGAGCACCTGCGCCAGTTGAGCGCACTCGCCCGGCGACGAGACCTCGAACACCTCGACGTTCGTGGCGTCCACATCGCCTGGGTCCACATCGCCTGCGTCCACATCTGCTGGGTCCATACGCCCCCAGTCTGGACGACATGGCACAGTTACTGCAATGGAATCCGACATCATGCTGACACCTCAGTTGTTCGAGCTGCGCAAGTTGAAGATGCCGCTCGTGCGGCCATTCCGCACCAGCTTCGGCACCGAGACCGTGCGCGACGTGATGGTCGTGCGAGTCGTCACGGATCACGGCGAGGGATGGGGCGAATCCGCGATCGAGTCCGATCCCCTCTACCTGAGTGAATTCCACGACGCGGCCGATCACGTCTTCAGCGATCACCTGATCCCGCGGCTTTTCGCATCCGGTCCGCTGCGCGCTGAAGATGTCGCCGGGATCCTCGAGCCGGTCAAGGGCCACCGGATGGCAAAGAGTGCGCTCGAGATGGCCCTGCTAGACGTGCAACTCCGCGCCGAGCGGCGTTCGTTCCAGCAGTACATCGGTGGGACACGGACAGCGGTTCTCGTCGGTGTGTCCGTCGGCATCACCGACACGATCGACGAATTAGTCGATGTCGTGGCCGGCTACGTCGCCGACGGCTACCAACGGATCAAGCTCAAGATCGAGCCGGGCTTCGACATCGAACCGGTGCGCCGGGTGCGCGAAGCCAATCCGGATGTCATGCTCCAGGTCGACGCGAACACCGCGTACTCGGTCGCCGACATCGATCATCTCGCCCAACTCGATCCATTCGATCTGCTCCTGATCGAGCAGCTGTTCGGCGAGGACGACTTCCTCGGCCATGCCGAACTCGTCAAACGGATCAGTACGCCGGTGTGCCTCGACGAGGCGATTCGTTCGCTCGATCACACCAAGACCGCGCTCGCACTCAACGCGGCACACATCATCAACATCAAGCCGGCTCGTGTCGGTGGCTACCTCGCGGCCGTCAAGGTCCACGACTTCTGCGCCGGTCTGGGCGTGCCGGTGTGGTGCGGCGGGATGCTCGAGTCCGGCATCGGGCGGGCCGCCAACCTGGCGCTGGCGTCTTTGTCCGGGTTCACCCTACCCGGCGACATCTCGGCGACGAAGCGCTACTGGAGCCGCGACATCACCGAACCGTTCGAGCTCGTCGATGGCCGGATCGGTGTGCCGACAGGCCCCGGATTCGGTGTCACGGTCGACACCGCGTTCGTCGAGGAGATCACGTTCGAACGCCGCGAACTGCGTCCGGCCTGAGGACCGGGACTGCCGGCCGACGCCCGCGCTGTTGACTTTTCGTTCATCCGGGCGACGGCGTCCGAACGGGCTGCCTAGGGTCTTGGTATGGCCGAATCGGGCGCTTCCACGAGCGGACGGCACCGCCTCACCGTTTCGCCGCACCATCCGAACGGTACGGCGACGACCATCACGATCGACGCCGACCTGAGTGCCGCCGACCGGGCTCGGCTCGAGCACGTGCTTGTCGATCCGCTGCTCGAAACTGGCGCGTGGAACGGCGCCGTTGGTGTTCATCAGCTCGATATCGGCCTGATCCCTGGCGTGACCGACACTGCCGCGGCCCAGGTCGTTCACGCCGCCGGGCTGCTCGGGATCGACATCACCGACGCTGCTGTAGGGCGCCAGATTGACCTCGATGATGCGATCGGCAAGGCCGACGACACGGAGATTCGCCGCCGGTGGGCGAATCCCGTGATCGAGCGCTGGCGTATCGCTGGCCCGGTCGAGCCCGGCTTCGCAGCTCGCGAAGCAGATCCGGCGGTGACCGAGTCCGTCGAACTACCCGGCGACGACGAGAGCCTCGCCGAACTCGGCCGAAAGCGAGGGCTGGCGCTCGATCTGGTCGAACTGCACGTCATCCGCGACCACTTTGCCGGACTCGGCCGGGCTCCGACCGACGCCGAGTTGGAGACGCTCGCCCAGACCTGGAGCGAGCACTGCGCGCACAAGAGCTTCCGGGCCGAGATCGCGGCCGACGATGGCGCCGCCGTCGAACCGCTGCTCGCCCAACTCCGCCGTTCGACCACCGAGATCGATGCCCCGTTCGTCGTGTCCGCGTTCGACGGCAACGCCGGCATCGTCCGGTTCGGATCGCAGCGCACGTATGCACTGAAGTGCGAGACCCACAACCACCCCTGCGCGATCGAACCCTTCGGGGGCGCCAACACCGGCGTCGGCGGCGTGATCCGCGACATCATCGGCGCCGCCCACCGCCCGATCGCATGCACCAACATCTTGTGCTTCGGGCCCGCCGACACGCCCGACGATCAGCTGCCACGCGGCGTGCTCAGCCCGCAGCGGATCATCGACGGTGTCGTCGCCGGCGTTGCCGACTACGGCAACAAGATCGGCCTGCCGATGGTTGCCGGTGGCGTGCTCTACGACCCGGCGTACGTCTCCAATCCGCTGGTGTTCGCCGGCTGCATCGGCGTCGCGCCCGCCGACCGCCCAGCCCTCACCGGCCCGCACCCCGGTGATCGTGTCGTCGTGCTCGGTGGTCGCACCGGCCGCGACGGAATCCGGGGCGCAACCTTTTCCTCGATGGAGATGGACGCGACGACCGGTGACGTGGCCGGCGCTAGCGTGCAGATCGGCGACCCGATCGTCGAGAAGATGGTCAGCGACTTGTTGATCGACGCCTGGGATTTGTACACGGCGATCACCGACTGCGGTGCCGGCGGGCTGTCCTCCGCGATCGGAGAACTCGCCGACGGCGTCGGCGCTGATGTGGAGCTCAACCTCGTCCCGCTCAAGTACGCGGGCCTCGCACCATGGGAGATCTGGCTCAGCGAGGCGCAGGAGCGGATGGTCGTCGCTGTCGCGCCGCACGAGATGGAGGCCCTCGCCGACCTCGCCGAACGCCACGGCGTGGAACTCAGCGACGTTGGTTCCTTCACCGGCGATCGCCGGCTGACCGTTCGCTTCGAAGGCGAGCCGGTGATCCAACTCGACACGGCATTCCTGCACGACGGCCGTCCACGGCGGCGCCTCGTCGCCACACAGCCGGAGCCGATCAGGACACGGGTCGCGCTGTCGTGCCACGATCCGGCCGGCGCCCTGTTAGCGCTGCTCGCCCATCCGAACATCGCCAGCAAGGCGTCGATCATCCGCCGCTACGACCATGAGATCCTCGGCGCAACCGTGATCCGGCCGCTGACGGGCCTCCACAACGACGGCCCGGCCGACGGCGTCGTCCTCGCCGACCCATCCGACGACGACGGCATCGCCATCGGCATCGGCGTCAACCCGTGGTACGGCCTGCAGGACCCGGAGCGAATGGCCTGGGCGGTCATCGACGAAGCGATCCGAAACGCGGTCGCCTCCGGCGGCGACCCGTCGGCAATGGCCTTGATGGACAACTTCTCGTGGGGCAACCCGACCCGGGCGACGACCTTCGGCGGGCTCGTCGCCGCAGTCCGCGGCTGCTGTGATGCGGCGCACCTCTATCGGGCGCCGTTCGTCTCCGGCAAGGACTCGCTCAACAACGAGTACCTCGCCGCCGATGGGACCCGCCACGCGATCCCGCCGACGCTCGTGATCACCGCCGTCGGCCACGTGCCCGACGTCGCCAAGGCGGTGACCCCCGATCTGAAGCAGGCCGGCAATGTCGTCGTGCTGCTCGGGCGCACCCTGGCCGAGTTCGGCGGAAGCCACCTCGCGATGGTCCTCGGCGACGACACGACAAGCGCCGTGCCGGCGCCCGACCTTGCTGCGCCCGGGCGCTACCGGGCGCTGCACGCAGCCATGCAGCGCGGCCTCGTCGCGGCCGCCCACGACTGCAGCGAGGGCGGTCTCGCCGTCGCTCTGGCGGAGATGGCCATCGCCGGCCGGTTGGGGCTCGAGGTCGCCGTCGGCGTCGTCGACGACGACGCAACGACCGCGTTGTTCAGCGAGTCCGTCGGGCGTGTCGTGTGCGAGGTTCGGCCAGAGCATCTTGGCGAGTTCAAAGACGTCGTCGGTGGCGAGACACGAATCATCGGCCACGTGAGCGCTGCCCCGACGATGACCGTCTCCGGTCAGTTCGAACTCCCGCTCGACCGACTGGTTGCCGCGTTCAACGGCGCCACGGTATGAACCGGCCACGAGCACTCGTGCTGCGCGCTCCCGGCACGAACCGCGACGGTGATGCAGCATTCGCGCTCGACCTCGTCGGCGCCGACCCACGTCGGGTGCTCGTCAGCGAGGTCTTCGACAATCCCAAGCTGCTCCACGAATCACAGTTGCTGGTGATCCCGGGCGGATTCTCGTTCGCCGACGCGCTCGGCGCGGGTCGGCTGTTCGCGCTCGAACTCGTCACTCGCCTCAGCGAAGAACTTGCCGAATTCGTCGAAGCCGGCAAGCCGGTGATCGGCATCTGCAACGGGTTCCAGGTCCTCGTTCGCACCGGGCTGCTGCCGGGAGCGGGACTCACCGTTGCGCTCGGCCAGAACGCGGTCGGCTCTACCTCGAATGGCAAGTTCATCTGCGATTGGGTGCTGCTGCAGCCCGCGTCGAAGCGCAGCATTTGGACCGCGAGACTGACCGAGGAGATCGAGTGCCCCATCGCCCACGGCGAGGGACGCTTCGTCTGCGATCCCGAAACGCTCGCAGCGCTGCAGGCCAACGATCAGATCGCGTTCCGTTACGCCGCCGACAACCCGAACGGCTCGCTCGACGACATCGCCGGCATCTGCGACGACACCGGTCTCGTCCTGGGGCTGATGCCCCACCCGGAGGACCATGTGCTCCCCCGCCAACACCCCCAGTCCCTCCGCGGCCACCGCGGCGGGCTCGCCCGACGCCTGTTCGAAGCAGGCGTCGACCACGCAAAGGAAACCCGATGAGTTCGTCACCCTCACTGCCTGTCCTCGCACCGACTCCGTTCACCGACGTGCAGTTGGCACTGCCCGACCGCCGCGTCGGCAAGGTGCGCGTCTCGTACGAACTGCCCGATGACGAGCGGCTGTTCGTCACGACGGACCGGCTGTCGGCATTCGACCGGATCGTCGCCGCCGTGCCGTACAAGGGTCAGGTGCTCAACGAGCTGGCCGCCTGGTGGTTCGCGAACACGGCCGACATCGTGGCCAACCACGTCCGCGGCGTACCCGATCCGAACGTGACGATCGGTGTGTCCGCAACCCCGCTGCCGGTGGAGGTCGTCGTTCGCGCGCACATCACCGGCGTGACATCCACGTCGCTGTGGCGCCGCTACAGCGAGGGCGAGCGTGTCATCTACGGCCACCGCCTGCCGGAAGGCCTGCAACAGCACCAGAAGCTGGACACCCCGCTGATCACGCCGACCACCAAGGCCGAGCACGGCGCACATGACGAAGCGCTGACCTGCGCTGAAGTCGTCGAGAAGGGGCTCGTCGAGCCGAACCTGTGGAGCCGGGTCCAGGCCGTCGCACTCGCGCTGTTCGCGAGGGGTCAGGAGATCGCGGCGAGCGCCGGGCTGATCTTGGCCGACACGAAGTACGAGTTCGGTCTCGACCCCGACGGTCAGCTGATCATCATCGACGAGATGCACACTCCGGACTCATCGCGGTTCTGGGTGGCCGGCACCTACGAGGAGCGGGTCGCGAATGGTGAGGATCCGGAGAGCCTCGACAAGGAGCCGATCCGGCGGGCGCTCAGCGATGCCGGATTCCGGGGCGAGGGCGAGTCTCCCGATCTCGGTCAGGAGGTCGTGGCCCAGACGACCGCCCGCTACATCAACGCCTTCGAGCGGCTCACCTGCCGAACGTTCGTCCCGGGCGCGTACCCGGTGGAACCGCGCCTCACCGAGGCCCTCCACAGAGCCGGCGTCTTGTGACGCCGCTCGTCGTGATCCTGATGGGCTCGGGCGCCGACCGCGAGCACTGCCAGAAAATCGCGGGTGTGTTGGCCGGGCTCGAGGTCGATCATGTGCAACGGATCGGGTCGGCGCACAAGACGCCAGAGCACGTGCTCGAGCTGATCGAGCAGTACGAATCCGGTGACCGGCCGATCATCTGGGTCACCGTCGCCGGGCGCAGCAACGCGCTCTCGGCGTTCGTCGACGCGAAGGTGACGTCGCCTGTCGTGTCGTGTCCGCCACTCGGCATGCCAGAAGACGTGTGGTCGAGCTTACGGATGCCGAGCGACGTGGCGCCCCTCGTCGTGCTCGACCCCGCCAATGCCGGGCTCGCAGCGGCTAAAATTGCAGCGCTGCACGATCCACGACTGCGCGAGCGGATCGCCGCCCACAAAGCGGCCGAGGCCCGCAAGGTCACCGCAGCGGATGAGGAGATACAACGTGGTTCCCAGTGAAACACCCGTGTTCCTGACCCGGCGGCAGTCCGATTCGGGTCTCGACGGCGATGACGCGCCGCACGAAGAATGCGGCGTGCTCGGCATCTCCACGCCCCACGGTGAAGGCGTGGCTCAGATGGCCTTCTTCGGCTTGTTCGCGCTGCAGCACCGCGGTCAGGAGGCCGCCGGCATCGCTGTCAGCGACGGCAGCCGGGCCAGGACCCACAAAGACGCCGGCCTCGTCAGCACGGTCTTCACTCCCGAGGTGTTGGCCCCCCTCACCGGGTATCACGCGATCGGCCACACCCGCTACAGCACCACCGGTGGATCGACCAACAAGAACATCCAGCCGTTCCTCGTCGAGACGATGCACGGCACGCTTGCCGTTGCCCACAACGGCAATCTCGTCAACGCCGCTGCACTCCGCGACGAACTGCTCGGAAGGGGCTTCGGCCTCAGCGCAACCAGCGACACCGAGGTTCTCACACTGATGCTCGCGGCCGCCGGCGGTCGAACGTGGGAGGAGCGGATCGAGCGCACGATGCCGGCGTGGAAGGGCGCGTACTCGATGGTCATCCTCGCCAACGACCGGGTCCTCGCCGTTCGCGACCCGTGGGGTTTCCGGCCCCTGTCGGTCGGCCGCCTGCCACAGGGCGGCTACGCCGTTGCATCGGAGACCTGCGCGCTCGAGACACTCGGCTGCATCGAGATCAGCGAGGTTCGCCCCGGCGAAGTCGTCACGTTGCTCGGCGCCGAACTGCACCGCCACCAAGCGATGGCGCCACAGGGCAAGAGCGCCCACTGCTCGTTCGAGTTCGTGTACTTCAGCCGCCCCGACAGCGAATGGGACGGCCGCAACGTGCACCACGTGCGTCAGCGCCTCGGCGAGGAACTGGCCGAGGAATGGCCGGTCGACGCCGATGTCGTCGTACCGGTCCCCGACTCGTCGATTCCGGCTGCGATCGGTTTCTCACGGCGCAGCGGGCTCCCGTACAACGACGGTCTGATCAAGAACCGCTACATCGGCCGCACGTTCATCGAACCGACGCAGGCGATGCGCGAGCGCGGAGTGGCGCTGAAGTTCAACGCACTCGGCGCGAACCTGGCAGGCAGGCGCGTCGTGCTCATCGACGATTCCCTTGTGCGCGGCACAACAGCCGGCCCGCTCGTCGCGCTGTTGCGCAATGCCGGAGCGCGCGAGGTGCATGTGCGCATCACCTGCCCGCCGATCACCCACGCCTGCCACTTCGGCGTCGACATGGGCCACGACAACGAACTGATCGCGGCTCATCTCACCATCGACGAGATCCGTCAGCGGATCGGCGCCGATTCGCTGGCCTTTTTGTCCCTCGACCGGATGATGCGTGCCATCGACAGCGAATCGGGGTACTGCAACGCATGCTTCACCGGTCGGTATCCGATCGAGGTCGGCGAGGCCCAGAGCAAGCTCAACTTCGAAGGCGTGCTTGCATGAGTCCCGTCAGCACGGCTGCGGCCGTCGACATCCTGATCGTCGGAGGCGGAGCCCGTGAACACGCCCTCGCGTGGACAGTTGAACGGTCGAAGCGGTGCGGACGACTCTTCGTCGCGCCCGGCAACGACGCAACGCCCGGCGAGCGGGTGGCGATTGCACCAGACGACGTCGGCGCGCTGACTGCGTTCGCGACGGAGCACGCGATCGGTCTGGTCGTCGTCGGTCCGGAGGTGGCCCTCGCTGCCGGTCTCGTCGACGCCCTCCAAACTGCCGGCGTCACAGTGTTCGGCCCGACCAAAGCCGCAGCACAGTTGGAGTGGGACAAGGCCTTCACCCGCCGGGTGGCTGGCGAACTCGGACTCAGTTCGCCCGCGTACGCCAGCTTCGAATCGGCCGACGAAATAGGCCTCGCGCTCGACTGGTGGAAGGCACTCGGCCGCCAGATCGTGGTCAAACAGGTCGGCCTCGCCAGCGGCAAGGGTGTCGCCGTGCCACTCGACGATCGCTCGTGCGAGGCCGCGATACGGTCGTTCTTCAACAGCGGCGGCGTGGTGCTGGAGGAACGACTCCACGGTCCGGAATGCTCGCTGCTTGCGTTCTGCGACGGCGTGGTTGCCCGGCCGCTGCCGTTCGCCCAGGATCACAAGCGGCTCGGCGAGGGAGACACCGGACCGAACACCGGCGGGATGGGTGCATACGCTCCAGCGCCGGTCCCCTACGACGCAGACGTGTTGACGAGCGAGTTCATCCAACCCGTCGTCGACTACATGCGGCTACGCGGCACCCCGTTCGTCGGTGTGCTGTACGCCGGCCTGATGCTGACCATCGACGGCCCGAAGCTGCTCGAGTTCAACTGCCGTTTCGGTGACCCCGAGGCGCAGGTACTGCTGCCGCTCATCGACAGCGACATCATCACGCTTCTCCTCGCGTGCTGCACCGGCGACCTCGCCCGCACTCCGATCGCGATCCGCGATGTGGCTGCGCTCGGGGTGGTGGTCGCCGCCCCGAACTACCCCTCGCCAGGCCCCGCGCTCGCAACGCCTGTGTCGAACGTTGCCACGAGCGACGACACACTGGTGTTCCGAGGTGTCCCCGGCTGGCGCGAATTCACCGTCGTCGGCCTCGCGCCGACGCTCGCGCAGGCGCGGCGCAACGCATACGACCTGACGGCGAAACTGGCTCCGTCGCAGGCTCGCTACCGGCGCGACATCGGCTGGCGGGCACACGGCGCTTCGCTCTCGTCGTACGCGGCGGCCGGGGTCGACATCGACGAAGGCGCCCGAGCGGTCGAGCACTTGAAGGCCAGCGTCGAGCGCACTCACACGTCGTCGGTGCTCGGCGGGATCGGCGCGTTCGGTGGAACGTTCGATCTGTCAGCCGTCGTCTTGATGGACCATCCGGTGCTCGTTGCCTCCACCGACGGCGTCGGCACCAAGGTCGAGCTCGCGGCACGGGCCGGCCGTTACGACGTGGCGGGCCAAGACATCGTCAACCACTGCATCAACGACGTACTCGTCCAGGGCGCCCGCCCGCTGTTCTTCCTCGACTACTACGCCTCGTCCGTCATCCGCGCCGAGCAGGTCGCTGCGGTCGTGAGCGGGATGTCGCTTGCCTGCGCTGCCGCCGGCTGCGTACTGCTCGGCGGCGAGACCGCCGAGATGCCAGGTGTCTACGTGCCCGGTGCATTCGACGTCGCCGGCACACTCGTCGGCGTCGTCGAGCGAGCACGGCTGCTCCCGCTGGCCACGATCGCGCCGGGCGATGTGCTGGTCGGACTCGCTTCGTCGGGCCCGCACACGAACGGCTACTCGCTGTTGCGCAGGCTGTTCGATTGGCTGCCGCTCGATGCCCAGCCAGAGCCGCTCGACCGCCCGATCGGCGACGCCCTACTGGTGCCGCACCGCAGCTATCTCGAGCCGCTTCAGCGCGCGCTCGTCGAGGACGATCTCGTCAAGGGCCTCGCCCACATCACCGGCGGCGGCCTGATCGACAACGTGCCGCGCATCCTTCCGGCCGATTGTGACGCCGCGATCTCACTCGGTTCGTGGCCGATGCCGCCGCTGTTCCAACTCGTTCAGGATGTCGCCACCGGCTTGCCGCGCGACGAGCTCTATCGCACGTTGAACATGGGCATCGGCATGGTGGTGGTCGTCGATGCCGGCCGGGTCCAGGAACTGCGCGACTGCATCGGCGAACCGACGTGGGTGATCGGCGCGATCGTTGCCGGCGACAAGCGGGTCCTGCTGACGTGACCGCATCCCCGCCACGGCGGCGCATCGTGGTCTTGGCATCGGGCAGCGGCACGAACCTCCAGGTTGTCTTGGATGCCACGACCTCGGGAGTCCTTCGCGCCGATGTGGTTGCGGTCGTCTCGAACAACCCCGGCGCGTACGCGCTGACCCGCGCCGATGCGGGCGGTGTGGCGACCGTCGCGCTCGCGCCACGAAGCGGCGAGGAACGAGAGAGCTACGACGCCCGGCTCGCGGACACCGTCGCCTCGTTCGAACCCGACTTCATCGTGCTCGCCGGGTGGATGCGGCTGCTGTCGATGGCTTTCCTGTCGCGCTTCGCGCAGCGAGTCATCAACCTCCACCCGGCACTACCGGGCGAGTTCCCGGGGACGCACGCGATCGAGCGTGCCCTGCAGGCGGCACAGCGGCTCAGCCTGCGCCGCACTGGCGTGATGGTCCACTTCGTGCCCGATGAAGGTGTCGACGACGGCCCGTTGATCGCGTCGGCCGAGGTTCCGATCGCCGCCGACGACACGCTCGAATCGCTGTCGGCCCGGGTTCACGAGGCCGAGCACGAACTGCTCGTCGAAGCGTTGCGACTGCTCCTGCTCTGACCACTTGGGCTGGACCACCCGGACGGGCGCCCCGACATGAACTGGTGCGGGACTCGAACCTCACGGCGCCACGAGAACAGTGAGCGGCCCCGAGTCGTGGTTTGTGTGAGCGATTATCCAGACGTATCGATAATCGCTCGCTCAGGTTCGCAACTGGTCGCGACACCGAGCCGGAATGGCTACAGATATGCGCTACCTCGGTGCGTTCAGGTCGGCCGGCGGACTTTGACACCTGGAAGGTCGCTGGGCGTGCCCCATCACCCTGTCATTGGAATCTCGTAGGAGTGGGACCCGATGACATGGATGGTTGACTGATCCGCGTTGACGTCGACTTCCGCAAGTGTCCAAGGGTACGAGACCGGTTTCGCCACGTCATGGGTGTCGAGCTCAGCCGGCGGCGAGTTCGGCGAGTTTGGTCGTCACGTTCCAGTTGCGCGAAGTCGAGTGGACGCCCAGCTTCTTTTCGATAACGGTGTTCGTGAGCTTGGTCGAGCCGGCCCCGTTCGCATAACGAAGGAAGATCTCCCGGCCGACCACCTCGAACGCGTCGTCGCCGAACGACATCGCGTCGAGCGCCTTCACCGCATCGGCTGACGGCGCGGCCGAGAGGAAGCCGACGTACAGTTGCTTGGGATCCGAAGCGGCGGCGATCAACGGATTCGACGTCGTGACAGCGCAAAGTTCCGCAGCGGAGCGGACGATCGCCGTGATCGTGAGGCCGAGCCCGTCGTGGATCAACTGCTCGATGCGGCGCCTCGTCGTTTCCTGGCTCTCGCCGGTCGTGAAGATCACGTTGCCCGTCTGGATGTGTGTCACCGCGTCGTCGTAGCCGGCGGTGAGGAATGCCGCCCTGAGATCAGCCATGCGAACACGATTTGCGGACCCGACATTGACCGCCCGCAGCAACGCGACAAACGTAGTCATCTCACGAAGCGAGCTTGGGCAGCGATTGTCGGCGGGTGCTGCTCACAGCTCGAAGCGGTATCCCATGCCGGCTTCGGTGATGAGGTAGCGCGGCTGGCTCGGATTGGGCTCCAGCTTCTTGCGGATCGCCGCGAGATGGACGCGCAGGTAGTTCGTCTCGCTCTCGTACTGCGGTCCCCACACGTGTTGGAGGAGTTGGCGCTGCGTCACGAGCCTGCCCGGGTGGCGGACCAGGTATTCGACGACAGCCCACTCCGTCGGCGTGAGATGGACATCGACATCGCCGCGCACCACACGCTTGGCCTCGAGGTCGATGACGAAGTCGTCGGTGCGCACGACCGGCTGACCCGGGCCTGGTTGGTGGCGACGCAGCGTCGCCCGCAGCCGGGCGAGCAGTTCGTTCATGCCGAACGGCTTGGTGACGTAGTCGTCGGCACCCGCATCGAGCGCGGCGACCTTGTCCGCCTCGGCCTCGCGCACCGACAACACGATGATCGGCACGGCTGTCCATCCGCGCAGGCCGCGCACCACTTCCAACCCGTCGATCCCGGGGAGCCCGAGATCCAACAGGACCAGGTCGGGATGGTGAGCCGCCGCGCGGTGGAGTGCATCCTCGCCGCTCACCGCGAGATCGACGGCATATCCCCGCGCTCGCAAATTGACGTCGAGCGCGCTCCTGATCTGCGGCTCGTCATCGACGACGAGAATCCTGGTCGCGGGCGCCGTCGTCACCCTGGCTCACCCTCGTCCGACGCGATCGCGAGGCCGATGCAGAACGTCACCCCGCTGCCGGGAGTGTCATCGATCTCGAGCGTTGCGCCGATGGATGCGATGAAGCCACGTGCGATCGCGAGTCCGAGCCCGACTCCTGCATCGTTTGACCGGTCGCCGAGTCGCTGGAACGGTTCGAAGATCCGTTCCCGATGCTCGATCGGGATCCCGGGGCCTCGGTCGATGATGCGCAGGTCGACACGCGACTTGACTTTGCCGGCCTCGATCCGCACGAGCGCATCCGAGGGCGACCAAGCCAACGCGTTCGAAACGATGTTGGCAACCGCCCGCTCGAGCAGCGCTGGATCGGCCATCACCAGCGGGAGCGTATCGGACACGTCGACACGCACCCGCCCACCTGCCTGCGGCGTGTTCGCGAGGGCCGAGGCGATCACGTCTTCGAGTGCGACCGCGCGGTTCGCGCTCTCGACAGCCCCCGCCTGGAGCCGACTCATGTCGAGCAGGTTGACGACCAGCCGATCGAGGCGATCGGTGGCCCCGTCGATATTGCGCAGGAGACTGAACCGGTCGTCGTCGGAGAACGCAACGTCGGTCTGGAGCAGACCGCTGACCGACGCCTTGATCGACGCCAACGGCGTTCTGAGGTCGTGCGAGACAGCCTGCAGCAACGCAGTGCGCAGAGCGTTGGCATGGGCCAGACTGGCGACGGTCTCAGCCTCCGCGCGCAGCCGGCGGCCCTTGAGCGCGAGCGAGAGTTGATCGGCGAAGGCGCGCAACATCTCCTGGTCATCGGTCGCGAGCGCGCCACCGATCAGCACCAACTGCACCGCGCCGCTCGGATCGAGCGCGAGTGCCGTGCCCTCGGTCGGATCCGCCGGCACCGGCTCGCCGGCCGACGCGCTGACGGTCCAGCCGACATCGGTGCGCTCCATCACAGCAGCAGCGTCGAGCGCGAACGTGACCCGCAACTGATCGACGAGTTCGCTGAGCGGATCGCTCGCACCGACCAGCGTGCCGGCGGTTCGCGCCAACGCGTGGGCCTCCGCTCGCGCCCGCAGCGCCTCGTGGTTGCGAGCAGCGGAGCGATTGACGAGCACACTGACGAAACCCGCAACGGCGACGAAGACGATCAGCATGACGATGTTCGCCGACTCGTTGACCGTCAGTGTGTGATATGGCGGCACGAAGAACCAGTTCGTGAGCAGGAACGCCAGAATCGATGCCACCAAGCCCGTCCACAACCCGCCGAGCGCGGCGATGACGACGACGAGCCCGAGACTGACGATCAGTTGTGATCCGAGGCTGATGTGAGAGCGGAGCTGGGTGAACAGCAGCGTGACCGCCGGCAGACCGAGGATGCACAGCATCCACGCTGCAATCCGCTGTCGACGCGGCAGCGCGACACTGCGACGGATCCGAGGCAACGGCGTGACAACCGGGACCCTGCCGCCTTGCGATGCGATGACGTGCACATCGATCCGCTCGACGTGGCGCAGCAACGACGCCGTCACGGATCCCCGGAATGCTTCGCTCACCCGCGACTGAACGCTTGCACCGATCACCAGCTGAGTCGCCATCTCGGCCTTGGCAAAGCTGGCGAGCGCCTCGGCTACATCATCGCCGACGATTTCTCGATAGCGGCCACCGAGCTGGCCGAGCAGGGCCCGCTGAGCGCCGAGCGCCGTTCCACCGTGATCGACGGACGGATTCGCTGAGCCGACGTGCACACCGATCAGGTCGGCCTGCAGCCTGCCCGCGAGCCGTGCCGCCCGCCGGATGAGGTGATCGCCGCCGGTGACGCCGGTGAGCGCAACGACGACGCGCTCGCGGGTTTCCCACGGCTCGGTGATTCCCTGATCGGCGAGATAGGTCTTGAGCCGCTCCTCGACGCGGTCGGCAACCCACAGCAGCGCGAGCTCACGGAGCGCGCCGAGGTTGCCCGGCCGGAAGTAGTTGGCGAGATTGGCATCGATCGCGTCAGCCGGGTAGATGTTGCCGTGTGCAAGACGCCGCCTCAGCGCCTCCGGGCTCATGTCCACGAGTTCGATCTGATCGGCAGCGCGCACTACGGCATCTGGCACCGTCTCGGGTTGCGTCTGCCCGGTGATCTGCTCGATCACGTCGTTGAGCGACTCGAGATGATGCACGTTGAGCGTGGAGATGACATCGACGCCGTCGTCGAGCAAGGACTCGATGTCCTGCCACCGCTTCGCATTGCGCGATCCGGAGGCATTCGAGTGGGACAGCTCGTCGATCAGCACGACATCCGGCTTGCGCTCGACGATTGCATCGAGGTCCATCTCCTCGACGGTTGTGCCATCGATCTTCCGTATGCGTCGTGGCACGATCTCGAGATCACGTACTCGCGCCTCGGTGTTGGCCCGACCGTGCGTCTCGACGAAGCCGACCACGACGTCTGCGCCGCGCTGTGCCCGTCGCCAACCCTCGTCGAGCATCGCGCAGGTCTTGCCGACCCCCGGGGCCGACCCGAGATAGATACGCAAGACGCCCGGTCGCATGGACGTAGTGTGCCCCGCCGATCACGCGTCTGTGCGCAAGCGCGCTGCACACCACAGCAAAGCGCGCGTCTTAGCGACTTCTTGACGCCAAGGGCTCGTCTCTATGCGCGGTCTTGACGGCTGACGGCTCTGCGCTGATGTTCACTGGATGTGTGCTCGTCGAAGAGGAAATCTCCACATCACCCACACCCAAACCCGCACCGACAACAGCGCCGAGACCAACACCCGCGCCGTCGTCGCGGGTGCGGCCTGCACGTGGTCGTCACGTCTCGATGGCAGAGCCGCTCGGGTATCGGCTCAAGAACCGCCTGCTCGGACCGCCTCTGCATTCCGAGCAATTGGAGCACGAGCGCCTCGGCAAGCCAACGGCCCTCGCCGTGTTCGCATCCGACAACCTGTCGTCGTGCGCATACGCGACCGAGGAGATCCTGCGAGTCCTGATTCCGTATGTCGGGCTCGCCGCCTTCACCCTGGTGACCCCCGTGACCGTTGCGCTCCTGGTAGTCCTCGGGTTCCTGATCCTGTCGTACCGCCAGACGATCAAGGCCTACCCTTCCGCCGGCGGCGCGTACATCGTGACCCGCGACAACTTCGGCCTGATGCCCGCTCAGGTTGCCGGGGTTGCGCTGCTCACCGACTACGTACTCACAGTCGCGGTGTCGGTTGCCGCCGGCAGTGACGCGTTGGCATCGGCGATCACCCCTCTGGCTCCGTTCAAGCATTGGATCGCGATCGGCTTCGTCGTGCTGATCGCGTACGGAAACCTGCGCGGCACCAAGGAATCCGGCAAGCTGTTCGCGGCGCCGACGTATTTCTTCATCCTGAACATGTTGGCGCTCCTCGGCATCGGCGCATACAAGCTGATCTTCACGTCGCTCCCGAAGGGACCGACCGGCCTCGCAGGAATGAACGCCCTTGGCAGTCATCGCGGCAATGGTCTGCTACTCGGCGCGACGTTGTTCATCGTGTTGAAGGCATTCGGCTCGGGCGGCGCCGCGGTGACAGGAGTCGAGGCCATCTCCAACGGAGTGCCTGCGTTCAGGGAACCTGCGTGGAAGAACGCACGATCCACGCTCGTCATCATGGGATCACTGCTCGGCGTGATGTTCCTCGGACTGTCGATCCTGGCCGCGCACACGCATGCGATGCCCTACGTGAACGGCACGCCGACCGTCATTTCACAGGTCGGTAGCTACGTCTACGGTGGCAGCGGTCTTGGTCGAGCCCTGTTCTACATGTTGCAGGCAGGCACGATGTTGATCCTCGTGCTGGCCGCGAACACCAGCTTTGCCGACTTCCCACGGTTGGCATCGTTTCACGCCGGCGACAACTTCATGCCTCGCCAGTTCATGATCCGCGGCCATCGGTTGGTCTTCTCGAACGGGATCATCTTCCTCGCCGCAGCAGCCATCACGACGCTGCTGGCGACGGGTGGTCAAGTCAGCCGGCTGATCCCGCTCTACGCGATCGGTGTCTTCACCAGCTTCACGCTCTCGCAGTCCGGCATGGCCAAGCACCATATCCGGCTCAAGGAAAAGGGTTGGAAATCGGGTCTTTTCATCAACGCCACCGGTGCCGTGCTGTCACTGATCGTGTTGGCAATCGTGACGACCGTCAAGTTCAAGGAAGGCGCGTGGGTCATCATCGTGCTCGTGCCGATCATGGTGTTCGGCCTGGCGCGACTCAACAAGGCCTACGAGAACGACGACCGCGAACTCCAAGAGGATGCCAAGGCTGCTGCCGAATCTCCAGCGCTGCGCCGTCACGCGGTCGTCGTGCTCGTCGACAAGCTCGACGTGGCGACCGCGCGAGCGATGCAGTACGCCAAGACCCTCTTCCCTGACGATCTCCGCGCCGTGCACTTCGACCTGGATCCGTGGAAGACCGAGATCCTGACGGACGCATGGCAAAAGCTTGGCTTCAACCGCTTCCCGCTCGACATCATCGAGTGCCCCGACCGTCGTGTCGCACGAGCGGCACTCGAACTCGCGGCCACCCTGACGAGTGGCAACGAGACCGAAGTCAGCGTGCTCATCCCCCGACGTGAATACACGAAGATGTGGCACCGACTGCTCCACGACCACTCGTCGAGCGCCATCTCACAAGCGTTGTCCGCGCTGCCACACTGCAACGTCACGGTCGTTCCCTATCACCTCGGCAGCGACATCAGCGTGGAAACCGATGCCGATCTGCAGCTTGCGCAGATCCTCGCGACGACCTCCGTCGCAGCGGACTCGACGCGGCGTATGAACGGACGCTCTGCCGCACACATCGACACCGCTGAGCTGCCCGCAAACCGCGTCGGGATCGCGAACGTCGTACTCCGCCAACCAACGATGGTGGCCGGCCGGGTCACCGGGATTCGGGTGCAACCGTGGGGCAACGCGCCGACGCTCGAATGCACCCTCGCCGACGAAACCGGCAGCATCACGGTCGCGTTCCTCGGGCGACGCTCGATCGGTGGCATCCGGCCGGGAACGCTGATGACGGTGTCCGGTGTGCCGACCCAGCAGCACGGCATCCGAACGATCGTCAACCCCGTCTACGAGTTCATCTCCGTGCCGACCATGCCCGAATCCCCGTCCGAGCATCATTGACCATCGTCTGAAAGGTCACCGATCGGGGTACTGTCAATCCGTGCTGACACCCCAACGCGGCACCGTCCTGGGCAACCGGTATGAGCTGACTGACCACATTGCCACCGGCGGAATGGGCGAGGTGTGGGCCGCGACCGATACCGTGCTGCGTCGCGCGGTCGCCGTCAAGATCCTGCGCGACGCGCTGACCGACTCGTCGGAGTTCATCGAACGGTTCCGGGCTGAGGCCCGCCACGCGGCCTCGCTGACCCACCCCGGCATCGCCAGCGTGTTCGACTACGGCGAGGATCAGTCGATCGCGTTCCTCGTGATGGAGCTCGTACCCGGCGAACCGCTGTCACGAATGCTCGCCCGGGAGGGCGCGCTCCCCGTCAACACCGCGCTGTCGCTGCTCGCTCAGACCGGCGAGGCGCTCCACGCAGCCCACACCGCCGGGGTGATCCACCGCGACGTCAAGCCGGGCAACCTGTTGATCCTCCCCGACGGCACGGTCAAGGTCACCGACTTCGGCATCGCACGTGCGGTCGATTCGGTCCCGCTGACCGCCACCGGCCAAATCATCGGCACTGCCCAGTACATGGCGCCTGAACAGGCGTCCGGAGGCGCTGCGACGGCGGCGAGCGATGTGTACTCACTCGGCGTGATCGGTTACGAAATGCTCGCCGGTGTCCGACCGTTCCTCGGCGACAGTCCGGTGGCGATCGCGATGGCCCATCTCCATCAGAGCCCTCCCCCACTTCCCGCTTCGGTTCCGGCGACGCTGCGTTCGGTGATCGAACGAGCCCTCGCCAAGAGTCCGGCCGACCGGCCGGTCGACGCGATGGCCTTTGCCAACGAGGTCCGCCGGATCCAGATCGACACGCTCGCACCCCCCGCCGTCGCTGCCGCGGTTCTGGGCGCTGGCCAAAGCCCGGCAACGTCGGCTGCGCTGGCTGCGTCGACATCCGTCATGCCCGCCAACGGCATCGGTTCAGCTACTTCCGTCATGCCGGCGGGTGGCGTTGCCGTCGGCGCCCCGTTGATCATCGTCCGCGATCCGCTACGCCGGCAACGACGCAAGTTGCCCGGCGCTTTGTTGCTCATTTTGCTCGCCATCGTCGGCGTCGCGCTCGCCCTGCGGGCCGGCGACGGTGGTGTTCCCGCTCGTGCCTTCCTCGCAGCAGCGTCGACGACAACGATGGTCGAGACCACGCCCGCTCCGACAACCGTCGCCCCGAAAGCCACCCCACCACCACCAACACCACCGGCCGATGTCGCCGTCACCGCGCCAGGAATCGTCGTCGATCCGAACGCGCTGATCGGTCAGAAGCGGGACAAGGCCGTCAAAATCCTGCAGACCCTGGGATTCCAGGTCGATCAACGCAGCGTCTCCAATTCTGGCGCCGACAAGAACACGATCGTCGGTGTCGAACCGAGCGGAACCCTGGCGCGCGGTTCGCTCGTCACGTTGTTGATCAGCGACGGTGATTGACCAGGGCGAGAGGTAAAACGCCGAGTGCTCGGTAACGTCCGAGTGATGAGCTTCGGACCGCTGAGCGCCGACGAGCACGCCGAGTTGGACACGATTCTGGACGCCCGTTCGCGCCTCACCGCCCGCCGCGCGCTTCGTTGCCTGTTGCTGCAGACCGACGTGAGTGGCGCACTGCGCGTCCATTGCGTTGTGCACCTGCTGGATCAAGCCGTCGAGACCGAGCTACGCCAACAGCTACGCGTCTTGGACGACCGGATCGCGGTGGTGCGGCATTGCCGACTCGACACAGACCGGGCCCGCCAAGACCTCCGCAGCACCGAGACAGAGCGCAATGTGTTGGCCGGGCGTCTCGACGAAAGATGCCGGGCGATCGACGCCCGGTTCCGCGTCGCCCCCGGCAGCGGGCCGGACTGGTCCATTGCCGATGTGGCGCCAACCGTCACCCGCCAGGTACGCGCGCTGCACGACCATCTCCGGCGGGCGGTCGTACGGATCGTCGACGACATCGTGGACAGCGATCTGCTCGAGCTGAACGACCCGAATGCTGATCACGATCTCGGAGCGGTCGTGCGCTGCGCCGACACCAGCGACGAAACATCGGCCCGGGTCAAGGCCTTCATCGCCGAGATCGACCGCCTCGCCGCGATCGATCTCCAGGCAACGGAGCGACTCCGATTCGAGGCGTTGCGCGCCCCGAATGGAACGGCGACTCCGTGGATTGCACGTCAGACAGCCCGCCGCAAAGAAGCGCTCGCGGCGATCGACGCGACTCGGGCGATGCACGCCGCGATCGTCGAGGTCGAGGCTGCCTGCCAGCTGGTGTGCGGCGACGGCCAGACCCCTGTTCCGTCGCTCCCTGTCGACTTCGCCGTCGAGTCGCGTCGCGAACGCGACTGAGCGGCGCGAATCAGGAGGTGGCGAACGCCTCGAATTCGGCGCGGCTCGGCGTATCGGCCGGCCGCTCGAGATCGGGGTTGGTGCTGAGAAAGGCTCCGACCCGGCGGGCAACGGCCGGATCACCGAACGCTTCAGTCGGCGGGGCGAGGAGATGGACCACTTTCGCGACGGCGTCGCCGACGACATTGTCATCCTGTGCGCAAACGAATGCGGCAGCCACGAAGCGGGCCATCGGATCGTCGACCGGCGCCAGGCGCTCGCCGCGCAGCCCTGCCTCGAGCCGCCCGATGCCGGCCGCATCCGCAGCCACCTGTGTGTCGTACCACACGCCGAGGTTGTCGTTCGTCCACGAGTCGAACCGCTCGACGAAACCGACGGGGTCGACCGCGGCCTCGTCAGCCGCTTGGGCCAGATGCTGGGCGTGCCAGAAGGCCAATGAGATGCCGCGGCCGAGAGTTGGATTGGTGTGCAGCGCAGCGTCGCCGAGCGCCACGACGCCGCCAGCGACCGGGCCGTTCTGATCCACGAGGCGCCTGCGGCGGTTCGCGATTCGGGCCATCAGCGAGATGTCGCTGATGGGCTCGCCGACCTTCATCCATGGTGCTGTCAGCGGCACAGCTCTGAGGAAGGCCGAATGGCGGTCCGGTTCTCGGAACGCCCTGCGATAAGGGTCATCGACGGACAGCGTCATCGACAGCGAGAACGTGCCGTTGTCCGCACCGAAGGCAAGCACGGTCGCATAGTCGAGTGCCACCGAACCCGGAATTTTGGTCGGCGGCGCGTCGCAGCCGGGCCGCAGCCGGTAGTAGCGGGTGAGGTAGAAGAAGCCGCAATCCTGGCTGTCATCGACGGCAGGCCGCAGACCGGCATCGGCGAGCCACACCGGCAACGCCGAGCGGCGGCCACCCGCGTCCACAACGAGGTCGGCGTACAGGAGGTCGCCCGACAAGAGGTGGGCCCCGTTCACGACCGGCACGTCGCCGGCCCTGGAGACCTGTACTTTCACGACGGCATCGCCACAGCGCATCGTCACACCTGGCTCGCGGTCGACGATTCTGCGCAACGTCGCTTCGGCGACGAGGCGCCTGCTCATCAGTGCGTACTCGCCCTCCAACCGACCGGCGCCGGCAGCGGCAGGGTGCTCGCGGACACCTCGCGCGAGCAGCGCGTCGATCACGTCAGGAGCCTCGTCGGCGAGCACGCGTCGGGCCCTTGCCAGCAGGACATGCGATTGATGCGACTGCGGCGCGCCGGGGCGATGCCAGCCGTGTGCGTCATCGTCGGGGGTGGATCCCGGAGGCGGGCCATCGCGCTCGACCACGGTGACCGTGTGGCCCCGACGGGCGAGCAACAGCGCAGCTGCCAGCCCCGCGAAACCGCCACCAGCAATGACGACACGAGCCATGGTCCAGCCTCCGTTCCCGCGCGCTCGATCCCGAGGGCGCCATCAGAGTGTCACATTCAGCGTGGTCCGGTGATTCATGCTCCGCAGGCCCGATCATCTTGGGCCGCAACCAAGGGATCAGGTTGCCAGTTTTCGGACCTCGTCGAGGACGTCTTGGACGTCCGCGTCCTCGGTTTGGTGGACCTCGACCCGCGCCGCCTGCCAAGCCGACCAATGACCGGATACGAGTGCCCACAGCGACAATGCCGAGACGTACTCGACGCTGCTCACCCAGCCGGTGACGATCGAGACCGGGATCATCAGAACCCAGAATATCGTGAGCCAGCCGTTCACTCTGCGCATGAAAACCGGGTCGCCTTGCACCGACGCCCACAGCGATTTGATCACGACCATGCCTATGACTACCCCCCTCGATGTGATTCAAACCTCGGCCCGCCGAACGAGACGGGCCCGTCGCAGGCGTCACTGCGACGGCGGTCAACAGGCGGCAACGTTCGCCGGCATACAGTTGGGGCGATGAGCGGCGCTGAACCCCGAGTCGGGCTGGTCCTCGGCGCGGGCGGGGTCACGGGCGGCGCGTTCCATGCCGGCGTGCTGGCCGCGCTCGTGCAGGCAACGGGCTGGGATCCGCGCAAGGCTGCGATCGCCGTCGGCACATCAGCCGGGTCGATCACCGCCACAGCGCTACGCGCCGGGCTCTGCGCCGCCGACATGCTCGCCCGCGCCGAGAGCCGTGCCATGTCGGCGCAAGGCCAACAATTGATGGGCGGTGTCGGTCCGGTCGCCGCGCCCCCGCTGCGGCCCGCCGTGCGGGTGCGCCGACCCGCCGGGATCGCCGCGCTCCTCGCGCGGGCGGCAGCCCGCCCGTTCTCGGCCGCGCCGTGGACACTCCTCGCCGGTCTCATCCCGGACGGATCGGTCAGCACCGATGCCATCTCCGAGGGCATCGGTGGGCTGTTCCCCGACAACTGGCCGCTCGCGCCGCTGTGGATCTGCGCCGTCGGCCAGGCCGACGGCAGGCGGGTCGTGTTCGGGAGGGATCCGCTGCGCCCACCTGTTGCTGCTGCCGTGGCAGCCTCGTGCGCGATCCCCGGCTTCTTCCGCCCGGTGACGATCGACGGCAAGGCATACGTCGACGGCGGCGTACATTCGCCGACGAACGCCGACCTACTGACGGGCGAGGGGCTCGATCTCGTCCTGGTCAGCTCTCCGATGTCGCTCAGCGGCCGCCACCTCCAGCGTGGGGTCAGCCAGGCGGTACGCCTGTGGTCACGCGCCCTGCTGGACGCCGAGGTGCTCCGCCTCCGCCGGCGAGGGGTGCCCGTGGTCGCATTCCAGCCGACCCCCGACGACGCGGCGGTGATGGGCGCAAACGCTATGGATCCGGGCCCTCGGGCGGCGGTCGCCCGCCAGGCTCGGGAGTCGACGCTTCGCCGGATAGCCCGGTCCGACACCCGTGACCGCCTTGCGTTGCTCTTCGACTGAACTCGGTCCGGCGAGTCGACCACCGCACCGACGGCCGCGCATCATCAGAGTCGTGTGGCCGGCGTCGGGTGAGCTCGAGCGGAATCCGGCTGAATCATCGGGCGCCGGGAGGTCCCCCGTTACCCGGGTGTCGCCGGCCAGATCCCTCGTCACGTTGACGGCGTCAGCGCCTGCGGGAACGGGCACGGGCGTGGCGTCCCAGATGAACCCTGGAACGGTGACGGTCGGTGGGAGTACGGCCCATGACGCGTCGGTGAGGGAGTAGTCGCCGTGTTCGGGATCGCGCAGCCGTGGCTCGACGGCGTTGATTGTGTTGGTCGCGCGCAGTTGGGTTTCGTTGCACGATGTGTTGGGTTCCGCGCATCCGTCTCCCGCGCCGAGCTTGTGGTCGGTGGGCCCGTTCCAGATCACGTTGCCCGCGATGCGAAGGTCGTCGTCGGCCAACGATGGTGAAGGGACGCCGCTCGATGGCGCCGGGTCGATGGGTCCGTCGATCTGGAACTGTTGCCATTTGGACTGCACCCCGGACGGGTTGAGGATGAGGTTGTCATAGAAGTAGACGTGCCGGTTCGGTATCAGCGCCTCCTCACCCTCGGTCGATCCCCAGCCACCCGCGTCATGGTGAGCGGAGCAAACGTCCGGTGTGCCGTCGCAACCACGTCTGCCGTGCACGAACTCGACCACATGGCTGCGCGTCCCGACCTTGTAGAGCGTGTTGTAGGCGGGCACGACATTGAACCCGCCGGCCACGCCGAGTTCGGCGCCTTCGGTGTCGTGGACGATGTTGTTCACGATCTGGATGCCGTACGCCTCGTAATTCAGCCACGGTGCGGCCATGAACTCGAAACCGGTTCCCTGACCGGCAGTGCTACCGCCGGTGCCGCAATCGAAGACTTCGTTGCCCGAAAACGTCAGGTACGCGCTGCCTCCTTTCGCGTACATGCACCAGTCCCGAGCGTCGTGGATCCGGTTACCGCTGACGTGGCCGTACTGGACGGCGACGAAGTCGATCGCGTTGTCGTCTGCACCGTGGATGTCGGATCCTTCGATGTACACGAACTGCGACTGGTTGATCTTCACCGTGCCGGCGAGCAAAGTTGCTGCGATCCGTCTCACGGGTCAGCCCCCACCGAGAGTTATCGGTGCAGCCGGTTCGAAACCTGAGAGAAACATCGGTCACTGCCCTGACGACGGCGCCAGCACCAACGCGACCGGTTCATCGGCTTCGGTCGGTTTTGTCCATCACAAATTTGCCGAGCGGGGCGAGATCGCGTTCGCCGTGGCACTGACGGATGTACAACTGCAGTTGTTGCGTGCGTCGGAGAATGTCCGCGTCGTAGGCCAATGGCTCGGGCCCGGCCCCGACCGCGAGGTCGTCCATCACCGTGACGCAGGCCCGCTCGATCACGTGTCGCACGGAACGGGCCCGGGCTTGGGCCGCTGCGATGTCGGACGGGTTCGTGTCGATCTCGGTGCCCGCTCGACCGAGCACCGCGTCCAGTGCATCGACCCATGCCGCGGCGCTGCCGAGGTGGGCCAGCGCGTGTGGATCATCGCGTCTCCAACGTTGCTGGTACCGGTCCAGGAGGCCTCGGACCCCACCCACCCAACAGGCGCTGACACAGATCGCGCCATGCCAGAAACCCGGTCGGTCGAGGTAACTGTCCGGCCCCCCGATCAGGGCCGACGCCGGCAACGAAGCGGCGAAACGCATCGACGCAGTCCCGGTGGCGGCGAATGCCGGAGAGACCCACGCCAGACCATCGTCGACGACCGTTGCATCGGCGACGGCCACGTCGAGCAGCAGTCCTTGCGGATTGCCATGAGCATCCGAACTGGACGCCGTCACCAACGCCCGATCCACGATCCCGACACCGGTGCACCACGCCACGGTGCCCGATATCGCAAAGCCATCTGGCGTCCGCCGAGCAACGAGCGGATCCGGTCCGCTGGCGGCCCACACACCGTAGAGCGAATTCTCGACGAGGTCTGCACCCATCTCGGCAGCGATGGCCTGCGCGTCGTAGTGGGCTTCGGCCAAGCGGGCCAGCTCAAGATCGCGACGCGCAACCTCCGACAGGCCGAACAGACGGCCCGAAGTATCCCCGCTTCCCGGAAGCGGCAGGAGGACGGCAGCCACCTCGGCCAGGGCGTCGCGCAGCCCGCTCACGAGGCCACCTCCGTCGGGCCCGCCGTTGAAGACAGCGCCGCCGCCATCGTGTCGGCGAAGCCGCCGACCGCGCGGCCCCGCAACCTGGCGCTGGTCGACACGCGGACGTCCACCCGCGACACCAATCGGAACTTTTGACGACGAAGTTCGTTCCACAGGGCATGATCCTCGGACACCCTGATGTCGGGGAATCCGTCGGCGGCCAGATATGCGCTGGCCCGGACGCCGAAGTTTGCGCCGTGAACGTGCGGGTGGGTCTCGCGTTCCAACGTGTACAGCTCGGTGAAGGTGGCCAACAGTTCGGCGGTGCAGTCCTCATCGTCGGTGATACCGACGATTCCGGCGACTGCGTCGTAGCCGGACTCGGCGTGATGCAAGTGGCGCAGCAGCCAGTCGGGTGACACGACGGTGTCGGCGTCGGTGGTGGCGATCCAGGTCGAGTTCATCGCAGTGAATCCCGCGGCTGCCAGCAGGGCCAGACCATGATCTACGGCTGCCCGTCGGGTTCCACCGGCTGACCGCCAGTTGCCGCGCACCATGTGCACCGATGGCTCGCACCTGGAAATGGTGGCGAGCAGCACGTCGGTGGAGTCGGTCGAGTCATCGCTGGCGACCACGATCGCGACCGTCAGGTTGCGATCCAGCGCGCTGATGGCGGCAACCACCGATGCGACACAGGCGACGATCCGACTCTCTTCGTTGCGCGCCGGTACACCCACCACGAGTGCGCGGATCAGATCGGCATCGCTCACGGCAGCTCCCACACGTCGAGCACGAACTCCGACTCGGCGTGACGCACGATCGACGGACCGAACGTGCCGGCGATGATCTCGTGCACGTCCGACCCGTTCAGCAAATGGTCGTCGGAATGTCCGAGCCAGTGCACACCGATGAGATGGCCCTCACGGCGCAGGCAGTCGCGTCCACGCTCGACTATGGTTGTCAACTCGGGTGCGTCTCAGTAGTAGCCGAGTTCGGACAACACGATCAGGTCGAACTCCCCGTGCGGCCAATCTTCCGGGACGGAGCCGTTGCGCACCGACACGTTCGGATACGCCCCAAGGCGCTGGACGGCAGCCGCCGCGGCCGCGGCCGAGGCTTCTATGGCCACGACCTCTGCCGCAACCGCTGCCAACCGTTCCGTGAGCGCACCGATGGAGCAGCCCGGCTCGAAACACCGCCGGTAGTGGCGGCGGGGCAACGACGCAACGGTCAGTTCGTACTTGCGCTGCTCGTACGGCGAGGAAGCGAAGCACCACGGGTCGCTTTCGGCGCGATAGAACCGTTCGAATGCTTCCAGATCGACCCTCACGGTTGAACGACGACCTCGTACGAATCACCGAACCGATCGAGGAAGTGATGGGGCAGCACCGGGTCCGCACCGCAGGTCTGCGAGACGAAGCACGCAAGTGCCCGTGCCTTGGCGGCCGACGACGCTGGTGACAGCTCAATTCGGCGACCGCCGGCGGCAACGACGGAAACTGACGGGTCGTGCCAGTGCCAGGCCCAGATCGGGAAGAAGCCGACATCGATGCCGGGCTGCGCGGCCAGGGACAGCGCAGCGGTGCCGACCGCGTCATGATCAGGGTGACCGTCGCAGTAGAGCGGGGCCAGCAGCAGATCGCCGGCATCTGTCTCAGACCGCAGGATTGCGATCAACTCCTCACGACGTTCGCTCAGACCACCGTCGGGCAGCCGACACCGTACGACCCGCTGGACGCCGGGGGGAGCGAGACACCGCAGCGAAGCGAGCAGTTCGCCGTGCCGGCGATCGCCGAGTCCGACCTCGTCCGTGGCCGCCTCTCCGTCGGTCAAGGACACCACCACCACGGGGAGACTGCGACGGGACGCCTCGGCGATGATGCCTCCGGCGCCCAGCGTCTCGTCATCCGGGTGCGGCGCAGCGACGACGAGCCGGCGATGCCGGTTGGCGTCGAAGATCCACGGCCCCATGTTCCGCATCGCGTGGTGCCAGCGGGCGGGTCCAGTTCCTGGGTGGGAAAGATCGATCACGGGCGCAACCACCGGATGACGATGCCCGCGCGCCCACGACCTCAAACATCATCCCCGGATGTGCCGAGGCAGTCCGCTCGTGCTGCCACAAGAAGGCAGTCGGTGAGGATCGTATGGAACAATTAGGACGATAAGTCGGCATGTGACCACCACGCTCTGGACCGAACGGCTGGCGCTGATGCCGCTGCATTCAGCGGACGCGCTCGAGACCTACTCGGTGCTCACGCGCCTCCCGGGCGATGCCAGACTGTTGCCAGCTGACGCTGCGCTTCCACTCAGCGACCACTTTGGCCCGATAGTGACGCTCGGTGGCGAGTACACCCGCAAACTCGTCGACGAACTCGCTCGACTGCAGATCGCTGGCGGCGCCGTCTACGACGCCCTCATCGCCAAGACAGTCCTGGCGGCGAGGGGAACGCTGATGACCCGAGACCTTCGCGCTGCGGCAACATACAAACTGCTCGATATCAACTACGAACTGGTCGTTTGAGCAACAAATTCGTTGGCCCCGACAACAACAGGGCAGCCCACGTGGGATCGCCTTCGAACTTTGCAAGCCTCCACGCCGTAGCGCTGGCGAAGTAACATCAACACATGGCGACACCTCGAAAGCTCATCACCGCGGCCGAAATGGACAAGATTGTCGCCTCCCAACAGACGATCCGCACGTGCGGGTCTACATCGGCGGCGGAATCCTCGTGAGGCACATCGCAGTATTCGTGACCAGCGGGGATGACGGAGGCGTCGAGGCGTTCTGGATCACCATCGACTTGTCGCTCCACGAGGACGATGACTGAGGCGTTGTCGATGCGTGCCCGTGTGGAACCACGAGATCGCTTGCGCTGCCGCTTTTGGACCGCGGCTGGAGGGCGAGATCAGGCGGTGTTCGACGCGCTTGCATCAGGCCGCGTCGATCAGCTGCGACTGGATGAGCCTGTCGACCGAAAGGCACTCCACGACGAGTTGAAGATCGAGCGCGATGTCGGCCGCCTTCACCTCGCGGACGTCGTGGAGCGCTTCTACGACCAACAATGGCGACGAGAACACACCCCCGATGGCATTCATCCACACGACCACCTGTGGTGGGCCACTGCCGGATACCTCGACCTCGACAACGCTCTCCGAGACACTGGACGCTGAAAGCGCCTCGACATCACGCTCCATATCAGGGCAATCGGCGCTTCCCGCGGTCTGGCGGCTTGGTATCATGGTGTCATGCCCAAGAACTTGACTGTTCGACTGGATGACGAGCTCGCCGCTGACACCGAAGCACTCGCGCGAGCCGAAGGGCAGAGCCTCAACGAGACCGTCAAGCTCGCACTGCGCGAAGCCGTGGAACGACGCCAGAAGGACCCGGCGTTTCGGCGTCGGGTCCGGCAGATCATCGACGAGGATCGTGAGCTCCTGGAGCGCCTCGCCAGATGACGATCGAGTACCTCGATCTCGCTGACTACGTCGCGGTCGCTGCTGCCGTCACCGGGCTCGAAATCGCGATGTTGATGAAGGTCACGAGCCTCGGTCTTGCCGACTCGGCGCTGCATGCGCCGGCCGCCGGCTTTGGCGACACTGAGTTCTATCCGGACTTCATCGACAAGGCGGCGGTGCTCAAAGGGGGTTGCGCCGCGAGCGAGGATTGAGCAATCGGGGCGGGTCCGAACGCGGACCGCGCCGGACCATCTCCGTGCGTGAGCCAGGCTGCTCGATGGGACGCCGGGGCGCGCATGGCTGGCGCAGATCAAAGACTTACCGGTAATCCGCTCTGCGAGCAGTTTGATTTCTTGCGCCCGAAACGTCCCGCCGGACCGACACGTTCACCGAGCAAAGCGGGCATCAGCCGGCCTTGACGGCCGGCTATGCGCGTCGCTCACTGCTCGCTCAGACGATCCGGCGATAAGTGGTCTGGGTGGCGCCGTTCTGGAACAGATTGCCGCCCGAGTCGACCAACTGCAGGAAGGCCGGATCGGAATTGAATGCGTTGGCTGCGGCATCCATGGCGGCGATCGTCGGCGCACCGGTGAACCACATCACACCGCCGTAGGGGCCGGTCGTGGCCATCGCGAACGAGGTGTTGAGACCACCCAACTTGGTCGCGGTTTCGGCCATAGCAAGTCCAAACTGTACTGCGGCGCCGATCTGCCCGTTGGCAGCGACAGCGGTGACGACCGAGACGTAGGTGGCATCCGGCTCTCCCTCGGGAAGCGGGCTGAGCAAGCTCGCCATCTGGTCGATAACCGGTCCTGTGAACAGTCCATCCGACTTCTCGACCGCGCTGTTATACGCGGCGTCGGCTCCGAGCTTGTCGGTGGCGACTTCCCAGTCGGCGAGGGTGTCGAACCAGGCAGTCCACACGATGTCACCAGCACTCGGGGACATCACCGAGATCCAGGCATGGATCTCGACGCCGCTGACCGCTCTCGCCGTGGCAGTGATCTCGGTGGCGAACGTCATCGCGGTCATGAAGTGACCGGGATGCGCGGTCCGCGTACGGGTGAACAGATACATGTCAGAAACCCCCATCTCCGAGCGTCGGTCGACGCTGTTGGATCATCGCGCCCGAATGCGTCGCCGTCAAGTGACAGAGAGGGCTGGCGCCACACAGCACATTTGGCTGGTTGGTAGTGTGCCGATACCCTCGTCTCGACGGTCGCACAGCCGCAGACGCGTGCCATTCGAACACGCGCCGCGGAACCACCCACGTCTGTCATTCGCTCTCCCAAATTTCAGGGACGCTGCCTGTTGTCAGAGTCAGTGCCGACATCGACCGCAAAGCAGCCACCGTTATGCGCTGGATGGAGCGGGCGACTCGGCCCTCACGAGCACATCCAACGACCCTGGCCAGCCCAAACACGACAACATCGGCATAACCGGCACTCGACATCACGCTCCATATTGTTCGAGACCGGTCGGCCTCGGCGAAGGCGCCCAGCTTGGCATCGCCCCGCCGGCGAACTTCGGGTCCGCGACCTGGGGTGGAAACAAGGTGCTGTGGGCACTCCACGCAGACGCTGGTCCAGCCCTCGTGCGCGGACAGCAGCTCGACGGGAATGGCGAGGTGCGGTTCGACGAAGGCAGCACGCCGTCCATCGAGAAGGTTCTGGACCCAACCGGCAGGGCGCCGCTCGCCGGTGGATGGTTCGACTTTCCCGGCTACACCCGGGTCGAGCGGCCCGGATGCTACGGCTACCAGATCGACACCGGCGCTGGCTCCTCGACAGTCATCTTTCAAGCTGTCTGAATCGGTGAACGTGCCCGCCCCACAACTGCCGAAACCCGTCGGCGTGGCACGCCGAACGCCCACTCCATAGCTGCCAGTGATAGGGGCGCTGAGGTTGGTGATCGGGTCTTGCTGTCGGCCTCGGATTCGGGTGGCGGCGCGGTGGGAATGTTTTGCGATTCGGCAGAGTAGGTTGCGGCGATCATGAAGATCTTCGTCGTGTCCACGCCAGGTGCGGGCCACGTGACCCCGCTCGTCCCGCTCATCGGCGCGTTGCTAGCGGGCGGCGACGAGGTGCTCGTCGTTTCCGGACCCGAGGCAGCGCCGATCATCGCGAAGACCGGCGCGCGATTCGCCTTGGCCGGTCGAAGCCAGGCGGAATGGATGGCCCGACTCGCGACGAGGACTCGCGGCAATCCTGGCGATGGCATCGCGGCCGAGCGCATCTTGCACTACTTCCTCCCTCGGGCGTTCGGCGAGATCGGTGTCGACGAGATGATCGATGACGTCCTACGTGAGGGCCACAAGTTCGCTCCCGACGTCGTTGTGTTCGAGGCGTTTGCCCTCGCGGGCCCTCTGGTGGCCGAACTCCTCGGCGTCCCCGGCGTCGCTCACATGTTCGGGCCGCTTCCACCGAACGACGCTGTCGAACTCGCGAACGACGCGGTCTCGCCGATCTGGAGGTCGTACGGGCGCGACGTGCCCGGCTGGGCCGGGATGTACCGCGACCTCACCATCCAGATCTGCCCACCGATGCTGGAGACCGCACACGTCCCGACGGGCGAGACATGGCGCCTGCGCCCCGTGGCACTGCCCGCCAGGCCACGCGAGGTCACGCCACGACCGGTCGTGTACGTGACCTTCGGGACACTGTTCAACGCCAATCTCGGTCTCTTCCAAGTTGCGCTCGACGCGCTCGCCGACGAGCCGGTCGACGTGGTGATGACAGTCGGACATGATCAAAATCCGGGCGAGCTGGCACCCTTTCCCGCGAACGTACGAGTCGAACAGTTCATCCCGCAGGCGGATCTGCTCCCGTCGTGCAGCGCGATCGTGCACCACGGTGGAGCGGGCACGACCTTCGGCGCACTGGCACACGGTATACCGCAGGTGATCCTTCCTCAGGGCGCCGACAACTACGAGCACGCCGCCATGTGCGAAAGGGCCGGTACGGCCATCGCCCTCCGACCCGAAGTGGTCACCCCAGCCAACCTTGCCGCTGCCGTGCGGCGCGTCGTCTTCGACGCGGACCACGCGGCGGCGAGCCGCAAATGTGCAGCCGAAATCGTCGCCATGCCCGACGCGGTCTCCGTCGCTACAACGCTGCGCACATGGGTCGCAGCGGTCTGAACGGCAAGCCCAGATAACTGTAGATCTGGGTGCTCTGCGATCCGGCATGATCACGCACACTTCGCCTGTGCCGTCTGAATCGCCTCAATGATCCGTCGATTGCTTCCCGTCATGATCGGCCGCCATCCACCCCAACAATCGTCGTTGAGGTAGATCGTGCCCCGCCGGGCCAATGGTGAGTGTCCCCGTTCGGCGTTGCTTGTACGCCCTCCACTTCCTCTCCGGCAGCTGGGTGGACAGCCATACCCTGGAGAACGACTCAACATCGCTCGGCATGGTGAAGTCCCTGCGCATCGCGATCATTCCAACGCGACTCGGGAGGCTTTGCCTGAACGGCGTTGTTCGTGCGGGCAAGAATTGTGTGTGCGGCAACGAGTCGGGTTCAACGGTGGCGTGTCGGCGGGTTCCGTCGTGGAGAGGGTGTACGCGCTCCACGTCGATGAGATTCACGGGTACCTGTCTCGACGGGTCGGGCGTGAGCTGGCGTTGGACCTTGCGGCGGATGTCTTTCGGATCGCGATCGAGAGCGCTTCAACAGCGCGCGTCCAACGCCAACCAGCGGCCGTCCTCGGTTTGGACTTTGCTGGAGATGTCAGGGTCGAGGCGTCCGCCGTTAGAACGGAGCCTGGTTGTCGATCCGAACCGTTCCAGATGAGACAACACAGCTTGGACGGCCACGTCGTGCGCTTCGGCGAACCCAGCGTCAGCGGTGAGCGCCCACAACACACTGAGCGACTTTGGTGCAGAAACGGTCGCGTCGAATCCGGCGACGGCGCGGATCACCTTGCCGTTGGCGAGAGTGCGGTCCTTCAACGGGAAACCGAGCTCAAGATCGCTGATCGGATCGTGCCCAGACAACAAACGTTGCAGTGCTTCCGTGGACACAGTTCCATGGAGGCCAAGGAGGTCGGCTTGCTGCCCGGCCCACTGCCCGGGTAGCTCCCCCGGCGCGTCCGTCAAATAGCGGGTGTAGTACTTCGCTGTCGACGCCGCGGTCGATGTGTACAAGGTGGTCACCCGGATCACGCGGGAGTCCAATCCGCGGGCACCTGTCTGTTCTTTCGGGGATTTGTCCTTCGGGGGGGTCATGGCGAGTCGTCCTTCAGCCGTCGAACGAGAGCGCGAGCTGCGTGAACTCGCGTGGGACGCGTGAGATCTGTGAGTCGCGTGGGCTCGGATGAACCAAGGTGGGCGCTGCTCCGCGTTGGCCTGCGACGGACTTTGGAATGGGCCATGTGATTGGAGCGCCGAGTTGGTCCTCGAGCGCTGCGCGAGGCACTCGAATCTGACGGGCAACGCGAATGGCTGGAACGCCTGATGCGCCACCGCTGTCGAGGTACTCGTTCACTTGGGCGTACGCCGTCGTCCGGCTGATGCGAAGAACCGCGGCAGCTTCCTCGACGGTCAAGCAATCCGGCGGTGCCGAGTGCTGTGGGCTCACAAGTGCGCGTTTCATCTCTCGCTGACACATGCCTGCGAAATCGCGATTTCGTGACGCCGTCTCGCGTGGGAATTCCGCGGGAGCGAGGAGCACACACGCAGCCGGACGCGCTTGGCCACATCGTCTTACAGAGGCTCCGGCGGGCAAGGCGCAGCACTTTACCGCTGCGGCATTCGGCTGCTCGCGGGAAGACTCCGGCGACTGCTGCATCGGTTCGTGTCGTAGGCTGGAGGATATCACTCGGTTGGTCGTTGAACTTGATGATGCCGCTGCGCAGCGACTGACCGAGCGCGCGGCGCGCGAGGGCATCGAGCCGTCGGCTCTCGCTCAACGGCTCCTCAGCGAAGCCAGCGAGGTCGACCCGTTCGAGTTTGTCGGGTCGTTCGCTTCCGACTCGGTCGCCGGCCGGGACACCGACGCCTTTCTCGACAGCGAGGGATTCGGCTCGCATTGATTGTTGACACGGGACCGTTCGTTGCCGCCGCGAACCGCAACGATCATGACCACGACGCGTGTCGGCGAGTCTTCGCTGCAGCGATCGGGCTGCTTCACGTCCCGGCGATGGTGGTTGCGGAGGCGACGTTCATGATCGAGCGCTCGGGCGGATCGGCGGCGGAGGCGTTCCTTCCTTCGTTCGCTTCGATCTCCTCGCTATGTCATCGAGGCGCCAACCGGCGACGACCTGCGACGAGCAGCGGAGTTGGTTGAGCAATACTCAGACCTACGCCTCGGCGGTACCGATGCGTCAGTCATCGCTCTTGCCGAACGTCTCGGCGACAGCACGGTGTTCACGCTGGATCGGGCCACTTCGCGATTGTCCAGTCGTCCACCGTCGGCAGTCTCACCCTTCTCCCGTAGTTTGCTGTGCTCGGCGCAACCGGCGTGCGGCGCGTACCTCCTCGACAGCGATTGACATCGCTTCTTCGTCGGAGAGCTCGTCTGGATCGTCGGGCAAGCCCGACCGCTTGGGTTCGTCAGCGATGAGTCGGCCCATCACATCTGCGGCGGCTCGGTCGGACTGTTCGAGGAAGTGTGCGTAGACATTGAGCGTGGTCGCCGCGTCGCGATGACCGAGCCGACCAGCAACGGTGCGGACGTCGACTCCGGCACTGAGCAGTTGGGTGGCAACGAAGTGGCGCAGGTCATGCAACCGAACCCCCTGCAGACCCTCCTGCCTGCACAGTCGCTGGAAGCTGCGCGAGACCGAATCCGGGTACCACGGCTCCGAGCCGTCAACTGCGCTGCTGAACACCAACGCGTTCTCGGCGAGCGTGATGCGGCAGGCTGCTGCATTGGCGTGCATGTGCTTGGCGTGGTCCGCGAGAACGACGAGGGCTCGATCGTCGAGCGCTACCCGACGGGCAGCGTGGGTCTTGGTGTCCTTCTCGACGAGACCGTTTGGACCGGTGACCACACCACGGCTGATGGCCACGGTGCGGTTGGGCAGATCGATGTCGCTCCATCGCAGCGCGATGACCTCGGACCGCCGTGCCCCAGTCGCGGCGGACAGCATGAGGAAGCACGCCAACTCTGGCGACGTCTCAGCGGCTCGTCGCAGAACACGTCCGACTTCGGCGCTCGACGGTGATCTGATGTCCGGCTGCGGCACTCGCGGCGGGGTGGTGGCGACGGCCGGGTTGATGGCGATCCATCCCCACCTCAATCCCTGACCGAGTGCGCGGCGCAAAATGCCGTGGATCCGCCTCACCGTCCCCGGCGCGAGGGGACGATCACCGACTCCGCCGCTGCTCTGAAGCTGGCGGTAGGAGCGATCAAGGTCGCTGGCCCTCAACTTGGAGAGGCGAACCGAGCCGAGCGTCGGCAAGAGGTTTCGGTCAATGAAGCCGCGAGTCTCCTTGACCGTCTTCGGCGAGAAGTCACGAGCCGCAAACTCGAACCACCGCTCGAGCAACTCTCCGACGGTTGCACTGGTGCGCACGGAGAGACCCTGCTCCGCCTCGGTCACCATCTCGTTGAGAACGCGTTGGGCATCGCGCTTTCCGCTGCGCACGGTTCGGCTCGCGTAGCGCTTCTTGTTGGTCACGGGATCGGTGCCCAGGAAGACACGCAACTCCCAGGCGTCGCCTCGGCGTCGGATGAAACCTTTCATGTCAATCTCCAATTCCTAGATTGGCACGAGATTGGCAATGAGGCCAGAAATCCAGAAGAGGCACTCTGGAGAGTGCCTCTGACCCTAGGGTTTTATTGGCAGCCCCAACGGGATTCGAACCCGTGCCGCCACCTTGAGAGGGTGGTGTCCTAGGCCACTAGACGATGGGGCCGTGCAAGTAGCTGTACCAATCTAGCAGCTCATAGCAATGGGCCAACCGAGAGGGTGCCCGGCAGGCACCGCCCCGAACCCGGCGCCGGCACCGCCGTCACGGAGCCCGCTAGGTTGGACGGCGTGATCGTATTCGTGCACGGGGTGCCTGAAACTGCTGCGATCTGGGGCAAGGTCCGCAGCGCCATCAGCCACGAGTCGGTCGCGCTCTCGCTGCCAGGCTTCGGGTGTTCACGTCCAGACGGCTTCGGGGCCACCAAGGACGACTACGTGCGATGGCTCCTCGACGAGCTCGATCAGATCGAAGGTCCGGTCGACCTCGTCGGCCATGAGTGGGGCGCGGGCCTCACCTATCGAGTGGCCACTGCCTATGGAGACCGGCTCCACTCGTGGGCGGCCGACATCGCCAACATCGCCCATCCCAACTACGAATGGCACGATTTCGCCAAGCTCTGGCAGACGCCCGGCGAGGGCGAAGCGTTCGTGGAGAGCCAAAACTCGCAGGCACCCGAGCAACGCGCCCCGCTGTTCGAAGCGATGGGTGTGCCCCACGACGATGCGCTACAGATGGCAGCGGCGTCCGACGCAACGATGGGTGGTTGCATCCTCGCCCTCTACCGTTCGGCGATGCCGAACCCGCATCACCACTGGGGCCCATGGGCGTCGACGAGCGCGCCGGGATTGGTCCTTCACCCGACAGACGATCCGTTCGGCGACGAGACGCTGGCTGCGGAGGTCGCCGTGTCCCTCGGGGCCAGGTTCGAGCGGCTCGAAGGGGCAGGACACTTCTGGCCCTACCAAGCACCCGCCAAGGCTGCATCGTTGCTCGAATCGTTCTGGGCCTCGCTCCCCTGAACGCGCCACGTGCGCTTGGGCCACGCCTGCGGATGATGAAACCGATCGTGCGACTCAAAGTATGTCTCAATGGGACGCGGGAGCCTCGCAGATCATCGCGGTCTGAGCCGACTGTGTTGAGCTGGGGAGCAAGGAATCGAACCCTGAATAACAGTACCAGAAACTGCTGTGTTGCCAGTTACACCACTCCCCATCACGTCCCGTGAGGGCGCCTCAGTGTATCGGGGCAGCTGAGTCGGCAACACCCGAATTCGGCGTCGCGATCGTCATCCGGTGATCGACAGCAGCCGGTCGAATCCGATGATCCGCCCGACCGCGACACCGGCCGCCTCCTTGATCTCCTTGCCGAACGCGATCGCCCCTTTCACCGGGCTGGTTCGCGTCGGCGACACGTACGCGGTGAGGCCCAACTGCTGAGCAATGAGACGAATTCGAAGCGAGTGGAAAGGGTCGCTGACCAACAGGACCCGCGTGGCCCCACGCTCGCGCAATATCGCCGCGACCGCATGCAGAGAATCCCAACTGTCGCGGCCGCGGTTCTCCTGCAGGATCGCGTCGGCGGTCACTCCGTGCTTGGCGAGGTACTCGGCCGATGTGCCGGCTTCGGTGAACTGATCGCCCGGCTGGTTGCCTCCCGTGACGACCACGAGCGGCGCAACACCCTGATTCCAGAGCTCGACGACATGATCGAGCCTGGCCTGGAGCTGCGGCGATGGGCGGCCGTTGTACTGCGCGGCCCCCATCACCACGATCGCATCGACCGATCGCTTCTGGTCACTGTTGCCCACCGTCCAGACTTGAATCAGGTTGATCGCGAAATACGCGAAACCGAGAGCGACGACCGCTGCGACAACACGCACCACCCACCGCCGGCGAGGGATCGCGAACGCCTCCAGCTCGACCGCCTGTGGGTCGATGACGAGGCCGGCGCCAACGCTGGCCTCGGCGACGGGTTCGAGGTCGGGGGGCGGCGGCGGCGGTGTCGGCGCGTCGGCGCTCACGCTGCCGGGCCCCCGCCACGTTCGAGCGCGGCGCGCAATCGGCGCAGAGTCTCCTCGCGGCCGAGCAGGACCAACGGTTCGTACAGCGGTGGACCGACCGAACGCCCGGTGATCGCGATGCGCACGGGTGCCTGCGCCTTGCCCGGCTTGAGCCCGTGCCCGGCTCCGACCGCTTCGAGCGTCTCCTTCAACACGTCGTGGTCCCATTCGGCCGTCTCGTAGGCGCCGATCACCTCTCCGAGGAGCGCAATCGCGTTCGGTGCCGACATGGCCTTGGCGAACGCGTCGTCGTCGATCGGTGGATCCGTCAGGAACAAGAAGTCCACCATCGCCACGACCTGATCGAGGCGGGTAACCCGCGTCTGCACGAGTTCCGCCATCGCCGAGAACACGCTCGGGTTGAATTGTTCGCGTGGCCACGGCACGTCATCTGCTGTCAGATACGGCGCACACAGTTCGATGAACCGCTCGACGCCAAGTTTGCGGATGTACTCGCCGTTGAAAGCGCTGAGCTTTTTGATGTCGAAGAATGCCGGCGAATGGGTGACGTCTTCGAGCCGGAACTCGTCGACGATCTGGCTCCACGGGACGATCTCGGTCTCGCCGCTCGGCGCCCAGCCAAGGGTCATCAGGTAGTTCACCATCGCGTCGGCGAGGTAGCCCTCGGCCCGGTACTGCTCGACGGCAACCTTGTCGCGTCGCTTCGACAATTTCTTGCGCTGCTCGTTGACGAGCACCGGAACATGCGCCCACGCCGGAGGCTCCTCACCGAGCGCCTCCCACAACATCTGCTGCTTTGGCGTGTTCGGCAGATGTTCCTCGGCGCGAACGACATGGCTGATCCTCATCGCCACGTCGTCGACGACGTTGGCAAGGAGGAACATCGGTGTGGCGTTGCCGCGCAGGAGGACGAAATCCTCGGTGTTGGCGTTGTCGAAGGAGACCTCGCCGCGCACGAGGTCGGTGACGACGGTCGTGCCGGCTGGCACGCGGAAGCGCAGCACGCGGCCGGGTCCCGGCTCGAGATTGCGATCGCGCGAGTACCCGTCGTAGCCCGGCTTGCCGCTGGCCTTGGCCCGTTCCTGCACTTGTTCGGCCGTGAGGTCGCAGTAGTAGGCGAGACCGGCTTCGAACAGCTGGTTGGCCGCGGCGACGTGCGCGTCGGCGAAGTGGCTCTGGAAGTACGGGCCCTCGAAATGGGGGTCGTCGGCGGCGATGCCGATCCACGCCAGCGCGTCGATGATGCCGTGCGTCCACTCGGGCCGATTGCGGGCCTCGTCGGTGTCCTCGATCCGCAACACGAAGGTTCCGCCCTCGCGCTGGGCGAGTGCCCAGTTGTAGAGCGCGGTGCGCGCCCCGCCGACATGGAAGAAACCGGTTGGCGACGGTGCGAAACGAAGGCGGAGCGGGCGGTCGGACATGGCCCCATCAGGCTACCCGCGGGGCGTCACGAGGAATCCGACAGACGGCGACCTTGCGTGACCCTTCGCTCCGCGATAGAGATATGCAGTGTGACAACCGCCGGCGCACACGAGCACGGCTTGGCGCGCCCGGTGGCATTCGTGCTCGGCGGCGGTGGCAGTCTCGGAGCCGTCCAAGTCGGCATGATGCAGGCGTTGTTCGAGCGTGACATCACCCCCGATCTCGTCGTCGGCACCTCGATCGGGGCGTTCAACGGGGCAGTCATCGCCGCAGATCCGGCACGTGCGTTCGAACGGCTGAATCGATTCTGGAGGAGCTCCAAGCGCCAAGATGCGTTCCCGTTGCGCGGCATCAAGCCGTTCCTCCACTGGCGGCGGACCCGGCAGAGCTTCTTTCCGAACGACGGCATGGTCCGCTCGATCCGGGCGGTGCTCGGCGAATACGTCAACATCGAAAATTTGCTCCTTCCGTTCGGAGCGGTGGCCCTGGACGTGCAACTGGGCACGCCCGTGTTGTTCCGTACCGGCTCGTTGGAGACAGCGCTGCTCGCCAGCGCGGCGATTCCCGGTCTGTTCCCTCCGGTGCCCCGAAACGGTCGGATCTACTACGACGGCGGGCTCGGCAACAACGTGCCGATGCGTGACGCCATCGCGATGGGAGCCCAAACGTTGGTGGTGCTGGACACGACGAGTCCGACGGCCGGGCTCGACGCGCCGACGAGCCTGATCGACCTGTTCTCCTACGTCACCGAGGTCTACGCCCGCCAGATGGTGCTGCGCGACCTCGCCGAGTTGGCGCACATCCCGATCCTCTATCCCCCGAGCCCGGCGCCGGGCACGATGTCCCCGCTCGACCTCGACCGTACCGAGGAACTCCTCGAGACCAGTTACCTCGACACCGCCGCGTATCTGAACCTCAAGATGGCCGCGACGTAGCAACGGGCCTGGCACGGTCGTCTACTTGCGGGTGGCGAGCGCGACGTTGCGGAGCTGACGCAGCCCGACCGTCAGCGTGGTGATGTCGAACGTGTCGCCGCGGCGTACCTCGTTGAAGATCGATGTCACGCGGGCGACCGAACGTTCGTTGTTGGCGAGCCACGTCGTCACATCCGTTCCCGACGACAGCACATCCTCGGTGAGGTCGGCAAGATCGATCAGGAGGTCGTCGCGCAGCGAGGAACGGGCCTGGGTCTCCCACCGAGTCGAGCGGGGCAGAGCACCAACACCGTCCCACAGCCATAACACGTCGAGCACGTCGAACAGGTGCCAATACATCGAGGCGACCTCGACCGGATCCACGCCGCGACGCGACGCGATGTCGATCACGTCGAATGCGGTGTGCATCAATGGCCAAACTGCCGACCGCTCGGCGAGCGACTCGGGAACGCCTGCGGCAAGGCGGCTGGCCCAGGTCGAGCGGGTCAGGTCGCGCAACTGACCCCGAAGGACGGCATCGTAGTTGGTCGTCAACTTGTCCATCGCGGCGACGAAATCTTTCACCGTTGCCGCGAGATCGATCGGTGGTCGGCGGCGGCGCAACAACCACAGCACACCGCGCTCGGTCATCTGTCGTGCTTCGAGCAGCAGGTCGAGTCGCACGTCGAGCTTCACATCGGCCTCGAGCGTTTCGATCTCGTCCCATAGCTTTGGGAGACGATTGATGTCGCGCGAGGCCACCCACGCCCTCGCAATATCGGTGATCCCCGCGCCGGTCTGTTCCGTCATCCGGTGGTCGAATGAAATACCAGACAGGTTGACCATCTGGTTGACCAACTGAGTGGTCGAGATCTCCCGCCGCAGTTGATGGCTGCGAATCTCGTTCGCATAACGCTGCTGCATCGGCGTCGGGAAATACCGGATCAGGTCTGGCTCGAGGTACGGATCATCGGGCAGGTCACTGTTGAGGATTTCGACGGCATCGGCATTCTTCGTGTAGGCCAGCAGCACCGCGAACTCCGGTGTCGTCAAGCCCTGCCCGTTCGCCTGGCGCTCTGCGAGTTGCCGGTCCGTCGGCAAGAACTCGAGCGCCCGGTTGAGCCAGCCCTCGCTTTCCAGCGCATGCAGGTAGCGACCGTGCACGTTGATCATCGGCACAGCCTGCTTGCGGGCCATCGTCAACGCGAGCGTCTGCGCCCGGTTGTCGTCGAGGACAAGCTCACCGACCTCGTTCGTCATCTCGGCGAGAAGGGAGTTTCGGGCGGCCACCGGGAGATCTCCACGCTGGACGCAACCGTTGAGCAGAATCTTGATGTTGACCTCGTGGTCGCTGCAGTCGACCCCGGCCGAGTTGTCGATCGCGTCGTTGTTGATCAGGCCGCCCGACAGGGCGTACTCCACCCGGCCACGCTGGGTGAACCCGAGGTTGCCGCCCTCGCCGACGATGTGGCAACGCAGTTCGCCACCGTCGACGCGCACTCCGTCGTTTGCCCGGTCGCCGACCTCGGCGTTGCTTTCCCCCGATGCCTTGACGTACGTGCCGACGCCACCGTTCCAGAGCAGATCGACCGGAGCGCGCAGGATCGCCGAGATCAGCTCGTTCGGCGCGAGTTCGGTTGCCTGGATCGCAAGCCTTTTGCGGATCTGGGCGGACAGCGACATCGACTTATCGGAACGGGCGAAGACGCCGCCGCCTGAGCTGATGAGCGACGAGTCGTAGTCGGCCCAGCTGCTGCGGGGGAGATCGAACAAACGCAGCCTTTCGCTGTAGGACTCGGCCGGATCAGGGTCAGGGTCGAGGAAGATGTGGCGGTGATCGAACGCCGCGATCAGCTTGACGTGTCGCGAGCGGAGCAGACCGTTGCCGAACACGTCGCCCGACATGTCGCCGATGCCGACGACGGTGAGCAGATCGGTGTCGGCATTGCGACCGAGCGCCTGGGCGTGGCGGCGGACGCTCTCCCACGCGCCACGCGCCGTGATGCCCATCACCTTGTGGTCGTAACCGACGCTGCCGCCGGACGCGAACGCATCGCCGAGCCAGAACTCGTACGCGTCGGATATGCCGTTGGCGATGTCGCTGAATGTGGCCGTGCCCTTGTCAGCGGCCACGACAAGGTATGGGTCGTCGCCGTCGTAGCGGACCGTCTGCGGTGGCGCCACGACGGTGCCGTCGACGATGTTGTCGCTGAGGTCGAGTAGGCCCGCGATGAAATCGCGGTAGCAACCGACGACCTCGCCGCGGAGCGCTTCGGCGTCGGTCGGCGGATTCTTGACGACGAACCCGCCCTTGGACCCGACGGGGACGATCACCGCGTTCTTGACCATCTGGGCCTTCATCAGACCGAGGACTTCGGTGCGGAAGTCTTCACGGCGGTCGCTCCACCGGATGCCACCGCGCGCGATCCGACCGCCGCGGAGATGGACACCCTCGACCCGCGGCGAGCAGACCCAGATCTCGAACATCGGCCTCGGCAACGGCAGGTCTGGCACCAGCGACGGCTCGAACTTCAGGGCAACGACGCGACGCTTGCCACCGTCAGGTGAGGGCCGAAAAGCGTTCGTGCGCAGCGTTGCCATCACGAGTTCGCCAAGAGTGCGACAGATGCGGTCCTCGTCGAGGCTCGGAATCGCTTCGAGCGCGGTATCGAGTTGGGCGCGAATGGCGTCGCATGCCGTCTCGCGCCCCTCTGGCGCGATCGCGAAGCTGAAGCGAGCCTTGAACAGCCTGACGATCAGGTCGACGACGTGCGGGTGTTTGGCGAGCGTCGTTTCGACGTACTGTTGGCTGAACGGAAAATTCGTTTGGCGCAGATACTTGGCGTAGGCACGCACGATCTCGACGTCGCGCGCTTCGAGGCCCGCGGTCAGGACGAGGCGATTGAACCCATCGCCCTCGACGATGCCGGCGAGCAGCTGGCGGAACGTGGACTGCACCTCGGCGAGGATCTCCTCGGAGACCGTGGCCCTGTCGGCGAAGCGAACGCCGACGTCGTACAACGAGATCGTGTCGTCGCCGATCGGCAGTGTGAACGGACGCTCGTCCACCGCTTGGAGGCCGAGCTGATCGAGCAGCGGCAGCAGATCTGCCAGGGTCAACGGCCTGTTGCGGCGATAGATGCGGAACCGGCGCTCGTTCGCAGCGAGACCGTTCGGCGAGAGCAACGAAGTTGCCGTGACCTCGTCGCCGGCTATCAATCGATCGATCGTCTGCAGGTCGAGCACGGCCAGCGCTGGCGGCGTGAGAGAGGTGTAGTCGCTCGGCAGATCAGCGGCGTAGCGATCACTCAGCCTCTCGGCCTCGTGCTCACCGAGGGAGCCGGCGAGCGCAGCGCGCAGCCCGTCAGCCCATCGCTGGGTCAGCTGATCGACCTCGATCGTCAGCCGGGCCAGGTCGTCCTCGGTCACCGGCTCGGCGCGGCGAATGGCGACGGTGACCCGAGCCAGCGGGCTCGTGCTGACGAACGTGTCGTGCTCCATCCGCGACGCGTTCATCGACGCGGAGATCTGCTCGGCAACCTTGCGGGGAGTCTCGGCCGTCAGCCGCGCCCGCGGCATGTAGACGGCAAGTGTCTGCCAGCCGCTGGCGGGCGAGCGGAGCTCGAGCACGCGGACGATCGAGCGCTCCTGCAGTCCGACGATCACCATCGCGACGTCGGCGAGTTCATCGCGGCCGATCTCGAAGATCTCGTCGCGTGGAAAGGTCTCGAGCACGTTGCGCAGGGCGCGGCCGGTGTGGCTGGAGGGATCGAACCGGCTCCGCTGAAGGATCCAGGCGACGCGTTCGCGCAGCAGCGGGATCGTCGTCACCGACGCCCGGTAGGCGGCCGCCGCGAACAACCCGAAGAACCGTTCCTCGCCGACGACCTGACCGTCGGCGCCGACTCGCCGAACAGCAATACAGACCGGTCGGGCATGACGATGGATGTTCACTTCGGCATCTGCGCGCGCAATGGACACCAGCTGATCGCCACCGGCATACGCGGGATCGACACCAGCGGCGGTTCGCTGCAGACCGAGCTGCGATCCCGCGACGACGGTAAGCGTGTCCTTGGTGACGGTGTACGACGCTGCACCGAGGAAAACGAAGTGCTGGCGGGTCAACCAGCCGAGCAGCTTGGACACCTGATCGGCCTCCGTGGCCGTGTGCCCCTCTGCCACCTTGTCGGCCAGTACCTCGGCGACGGCATGGGCGCGAGCCCGCATCGCGGCGGCGTCGCCGACCACGAGCTGAACGCCGGCGACCGCAGTTCGCACCTCGCGTTCGAGCTGCGCTGCCACCGTCGGTGAGCAGCGGGTGATCTCGATCTGCGTCCACGCTTCACGAATCGAGCCGGCGCCAATGCTCGTGATGACCCCATCGGCATCACGGTCGACATCGAGCCACGGGTGGACCATCAGGTGGATGGAGAGACCGAGCCGCTCGAGCGCGAGACGGATCGAGTCGACCATGAAGGGTGCGTCGTCACTGATCACCAACAGCAATGAGTGCGCCGGATCGACCCCGTCGCACACGTCGACGAGGGTTTCCCCCGACTTGCGGCGCATACCGAACCGAAGATGGGTCATCGCGGCGGCGGCGAGATCCTCCGCCTTCGACGCGAGTTCTCCGTCATCGATCTCGTCGAAGAACCGGGGGACGAATGAGGCGACGAGGCTGCGCTCACCGCCGTCTGCCAACTTGGCGGCGTCATCGACGACGACTGAGAGGCCGGAGGAGAAGGACTCCCGGTATGCCATGGATCTTCGCTTTCTGTTCCGACAACGCTGGCGGGACTCGTGTAGCCGAAAACAATTGGTTCCGTCCCACACAGTAGCGTCGGGATCTGAACCGACGCGGCCCGAACCGAAGCGAGCAGGACGGGGTAGCGTCGTCGGCGTGAGTCGACACGGATATCGCCGCCCGACAGAAGCCCATCCCGGACATCGCTCGGTCCAAGGGGGCCTCGCCCGTGCGGGCGTTTTCGGCATCAGCGACGGTCTCGTGTCCAACGTCTCGCTCGTCATCGGGTTCGCCGGCAGCGGGGTGAACGCGAGCCTGGTGCGCCTCGCCGGCCTCGCCGGAGCGATCGCCGGCGCCGTCAGCATGGCCGCCGGCGAATGGATCAGTATCTCCGCCCAGAACGAGCTCGTGCTGCGCGAGGTCGCGATCGAGCGTCGCGAACTCGAGGTCAACGGAGTGGCCGAGCAGGCGGAGTTGGCGCTGATGTACGAGGGCCACGGGATGCGGGAGACGACCGCGCGTCAGGCAGCCGCCGACGTCATGCAATCGACCGAAAACGCGCTGGCGGTGCACTCACGCGAAGAGTTCGGCATCGACCCCGATGAGCTGCCATCGGCGCTCAACGCCGCATCGCTGTCATTCGTCTGCTTCCTGCTCGGCGCGATGTTGCCGGTGGTGCCGTGGTTCGTGGCAAAGGATAATTCGGCCAAGGTCGCCTCGGTGCTGATCGGCGTAATCGCGGCCGCAGCCATCGGTTGGGCCATCGGAAAATTGGGCTCGCGCCGTACGCTCGTGACGACGTCACGCCAGGTGCTCATCCTGCTCGGCGCGTGCGCGATCACCTATGGCGTTGGGCAGCTACTGAATGTGAGCACCAACTAGCCGCAATACCTGGCCGCTCCGCCTGGCCCCGAGCTTGGCCGGCCAACTCGACGGGCAACTTGGCGCCCAACGCAACGGGAATCGCCCTGCTTGCTTCGCCGGTCAGAAACCCTGGGAGCGCTGACGGTCCGGGGTGATCTGGAGCACGACCCGCTCGCTCTGAATCTCGTTGCCGTAATCTTCTCCGGTGTACTTGCGCGACAACTCGTTGATCGATGCCAGCGCCGCCTCGCCACGGACCTCGCCCGTGACCGTGCCGCGCACCTCTGCATAGTTGTACGGGTTCGCTGCATCCCAGATCGCGACCGTCACGTTCGGGTTGGCCTGCACGCCCTTGTACTTGGCCCGGTGGACCTCGGTGTTGATGAGGATGTGCTCGTCGTCGGCGTGGACCCACATCACGTGAGTGGCGACGGATCCGTCGGGCAGATGGACACTGAGTGCTCCGAAATTCTTGCCTTGGGCGAAGTCACGGATCTTGAGATCAAGCATGTCGCCATTCTACGGGGTTCAATAGGAACATGACTCAGACGAACGTGCTCGGTGGCGACCTCGAATCCTGCTCGCTCGATCCGCTCACCGGGTACTACCGCACGGGTTGCTGCGAGAACCACGGCGATGATCCCGGCCTGCATGTCGTCTGCGTCGTCATGACCGACGAATTCCTCGAGTTCACCAAGTTGGCCGGAAACGACCTCAGCACACCGATGCCGCAGTACGGCTTCGCAGGCCTTCGCGATGGCGATCAATGGTGTCTTTGTGCCCCGCGATGGCAGGAGGCGTTTGAGGCAGGTGCAGCACCGAAGGTACGACTCGCGGCCACCCATGTTTCCGCACTCGAGTACAGCTCGCTCGCCGATCTCAGGGCGCACGCGATCGACTGATGATGGCCACGCTCGAGCCCGCCCGAACCTGGATCGCGCAACAGATCCGGTCTCGCGTCGTCGGTGTCGACCCGCAGCAGAAGAACGCCCAGATCTTCGACACCCCGGGCCCCCGATGGTTCCCCGAGAACAGCCCGATCCGGCTGGTGCACTCTGATGCCTCGATGTTCGTCGGCGGACTACGAGCGCTCCTGCTGCAATCGCTCCATCCGCTCGCAATGGCCGGTGTCGCCGAGCACTCCGACTACCGCAGCGATCCGTGGGGCCGGCTCCAGCGCACGGCCGACTTCTTGGCCACAACCACCTTCGGCCCGGCCGCCATGGCCGAGCAGGCAGTCGCCGTCGTCAAGCGGGTGCACGGGCGAGTCGTCGGAGTAGCTGACGACGGCCGGCCCTATGCGGCCAACGACCCGCATCTGCTGCACTGGGTTCATCTCGCCGAGACCGATAGTTTTCTGGTCGCGTACAAGCGCTACGGCCAGCGCACATTGAGCCACGCGCAAGCAGACAGCTACGTCGAGGACGCGGCGGTGATCGCCCGCAAACTCGGCGTGACCGAACCGCCGCTCACGGTGCGCATGCTCCATGACCAGCTCCGCGCCTTTCGGCCTGAGATGCGCGGAACCGACGCAGCCCGCGAGGCTGCCAGGTTCCTGCTGATCGACCCGCCGCTCCCCCTGGCTGCGCGACCCGCCTATCTCGCCCTGTCGGCGTCGGCGGTGGCGCTGTTGCCGGCCTGGACCCGCTGGCCGCTGCGGCTGCCGTTCCTGCCCGTGAGTGAGAAACTCGTCATCGGACCGGCCGGTCAGGCGATCACCGAGGTCATCCGGTGGTCGATGCGCCGCCCGGCCGGAGCAGATCAGCAGGGCTGACGATCAACGGCGCCCAACTCCTCCGCGATGGCGCCAGCGCGGTCGCCGGGCTGTCGCCGCGTCCGACGGCGTTCTGCCGCGCCCAGGGCGTGGCCAACGAGGTGGCGTTCAAGCAACGCGCGAAAGAGCGCGGCGACATCAGCTACCACGCCCATATCGGACTCGCAGATTGGGAGTCGACCGAGCGGGCCCTCATCGAAATGCACGGCGAACTGGCCGAGCACGGCCATCTTCTGGAGCGTTACGGCCTCTGTATCTCCCGCGCGATGGGAATGCCCGAATCGTCGCGCAGCGACTTTCCGAAGGAAACCGGTCCGTTGCTCGAGTCGGATGACTGGATCCGCGTGGTCGAGGCTGCACCGATCCAGCCGCACATGGGCGACAACATGATCGGCACTCCGAACGGGTTCGCCACCACGCTCGGCGCCCTCGCCGTTGGCGCCACGACGATCGGAAACCTCGGCCAGTACTTCGGCTTCGAATGGCCGGGTATCACCGACGTCGAACTCACCGAGGCAACAGTGCGCGCGCTCGGAGCGATGGCCGGAATGCGCAACCACGGCGCGCTGCTGCACTCGTACCTCGACGACGGCGCAGCGATGCAACTCCCCCATTACGGCGCGTACCTAGGTTGGGCTGCGCTGGAGCTCCACGTCATCGAAACGCTGTGTGGTGTTCGCCTCGCCCACTCGTTCGGGGGTCTCGTCGACACGCCGATGCACCGCGCCGTCGTCGCACTGGCGTTGGACGACATCCACGACCGCAGATCCATCGGGTCGATGGTCTACGGCAACACCGTCGACATGGTCGTCGACAACAGCGAACGCAACCGTGCCGTCGGTGCCGCTTGCGCACTGGTCGACATCGCGACGCAGCTCCACCGGCCGACCGGACACGCGATCCACATCACCCCCCTCACCGAGGCCGAACGAATCCCGAGCGCGGCCGAGAACGTCGAGGTGCAGTTGCTGGCACGTGAGATCGAGCGCGAAGCGAGACGGTCCGGAGACCTGTTCGATTGGCAGCGCATCGACCGCCTCGCCGCCGAATGCGCTGCGTATGCGATCGACTACCGGGATCGCGCCCTGGGACTGCTCGGCGACGACGGCATCGACCTCGGTGACCCGGCGGCCGTGCTGCTCGCGCTGCGCCGAGTCGGGCCGGGCGAGCTTGACCGCCGGATCGACCTCGTACCGCCGTCGTCGGTCGGCAAGCTCGAGCCCTGGAAAGCACGACTGATGTCCGGCTTCGTCGAACGGGTCAGCCGGTCGTTGCCGCGCCTCGACGGGCGTCGCGTGGTCCTGGCCGTGCTCGAAGCCCACGACGTCGTCAGAGACGCGCTCGCGGTTGCCCTCCCACGTTCCGGATGCGAGGTGATCCTGCTGCCGGCCGACTCGACGCCGACAGGTCTGGCCCGAGCAGCCGCGGACGAGGACGCCGACACGGTGATCGTCGGCGTCTACAACGGTGCCGCGCTCACAACCGCCAGGCGGCTCCGTGCGGCGCTGACGGCCGACGGGTGGGACGGAATGATCATCATGGGCGGCCTCCTCAACGAGGACGAGGGCGGCGAGCTTCCAACGGATGCACGCGAACGGATCGAGGCTCTCGGCATCCGCACCGTTGGAGACATCGAAGAACTTGGTCGCCTACTTCGACCCGACCAGCAGTAACCGCGATGGGCCCAGAACCCGCCCGATGACGAGATGAAGTATCCTGTCGACGGCACTGCTCAGGCGAACGTGGAGGCAGGAAACATGGCAACCGTCGTGCTCGATGGCATCAACAAGATCTACGAAGACGGCTACCACGCAATTCATGACCTGTCGCTCGACATCGCCGACGAAGAGTTCCTGGTCCTGGTGGGACCCTCGGGGTGCGGCAAGTCGACGGCGTTACGAATGGTTGCCGGTCTCGAGAGCATCAGCGGGGGTGAGATGCGAATCGGAGACCGAGTCGTCAACGACATCGAGCCCAAGGATCGGGATATCGCAATGGTCTTCCAGAACTATGCGCTCTATCCGCACATGACTGTCTACGACAACATCGGTTTCGCGCTGAAGCTTGCGAAGGTTCCGAAAGAAGAGATCGACAGCAGAGTCCGCAAAGCCGCTGCCGTGCTCGAGCTCGACAAGCATCTGGATCGCAAGCCGGCGCATCTCTCCGGCGGCCAGCGCCAGCGCGTCGCGATGGGCCGCGCCATCGTCCGGCAACCGGCAGCCTTCTTGATGGATGAGCCCCTCTCCAATCTCGATGCCAAGCTACGTGTCCAGATGCGCGCGGAGATCGCGGCGCTCCAACGAGAGCTCGCGGTGACCACCCTGTACGTGACGCACGATCAGGTCGAGGCGATGACGATGGGCGACCGTGTCGCCGTGCTCAAGGACGGTTATCTGCAGCAGGTCGACACGCCCCAGAACCTGTACGACCACCCGAACAACCTGTTCGTAGCGGCCTTCATCGGGTCGCCCTCGATGAATCTGTACGCCGCGTCGCTGCAACGCGCCGGCGACGGCGCGCGGGTGTCGATCGGCAGTCAAACCGTTTCGATCGGACCGGATGTGTTTTCTGCTCGCCCGGCCCTTCGCAACTACGACGCAAAGCGGGTGATCGTCGGGATCCGTCCAGAGGACTTCGAAGACGCGTCGATGGCCACCGACACTCCCGAAGACCGCCGCCTCCACGCGTCCGTGTCGCTCGTCGAGTCGCTTGGCTCGGAGATCATCGTCCACTTCGGGCTCGACGCACCGACCGTCGATTCCGGTGATCCGGATGCGCCGGATCAAATGGGGACCGACCGGTTGGCCAACGCAGTCGGCCGCTTCAACCCGAAGTCGCGGATCAAGATGCGCGACGAGATCGAGGTCACCGTCGCCACCGAGAACATGCACTTCTTCGACGCCGACACGCGCAACGCAATCTGGAGTTGACTCGTCACCCCTTCACCGACCCGGCGAGCAGCCCGCGCACAAAGTACCGCTGCAGTATGAAGAACACGAGGATGGGGACGAACGCCTGGACGAACGCCGCAGAGGGAAGAAGAAACTCGTTTCGGCCGAAGTCGCCGGCCAGGTTCGCAATCCGGATCGTCGTCGGAACAGCGTCCGGGTTGGACCCGACCATCGTGTTGGCGACGAGGTAGTCGTTCCATGTCCACATGAATTGAAAGATCGCGAACGCGGCCAGCACGGGGACCGACAGCGGCAGAACGAGTCGCCAGAAGATGGTGAAATGATCCGCTCCGTCGATCCGGGCCGCCTCGAACAGATCCTTCGGCAATCCGGAGATGTAGTTGTGGAGCAGGAAGATCGCGAACGGCAGCGCGAACCCGGCATGCGTCAACCAGACTGCCGTCGTGGTGCCGGCCAGGTTGAAGTCGGGGATCAGAGTGATGGTCTTGTGGATGAATGGTAGGGACAGGTGTGCCCCGCTCACGAACAACTGCAGCAATGGGATCAGCGCGATCTGCAGTGGAATCGCGAGGAGCGAGACCGTCAGGATGAACAGCCACTTACGGCCCCTGAAGTCGATCCACGCGAACGCGTACGCCGCGAACGAGGCCATCGCAATCGGAATGATGGTCGCCGGTATCGCGATCGCAAACGAGTTGAGCAACGAATCCGTGAGGCTTGCCGTGCCTTTGGAGTTGAGCACCGTCCTGTAGTTGTCGAGCGTCGTGTGGTTGAGCCCGGTGAAGATGTTCCACCAGCCCGACGCCCGCTGCGCGTCTCGTGATCTGAACGAACTGGCCAGCAGCCCGAACGTCGGGAGACTCCAGAGGATGACGATCAACCACAGGATCGGACCTTTGATGCGCGCGATCCGGCCGTAGATCCGGGCGCCGATGCCCTTGGACGGCCGACCCCCTTCCAGGCGGACGGGCCCTGGATCGGTGGGAACCGGAGTGAACTCGCTCATCTCAGTTGCCCTTCTGCATCCGGCGGATGTTGTAGTACATGACCGGCAGGACCGAGACGAACAAGATCACGGCGAGCGCCGCGCCTCGTCCGGTGTTGCCGAACTGGAACGCTTGGGCGAACATGTCGTTCGCGAGCACCTGGGTGCCGAAGTTGCCGTTCGTCACCACCTTGACGATGTCGAACACCTTCATCACGAGGACGATGAGCGTCGTCACGACGACGCCGATCGTCGTGCCGATCTGCGGCAGCGTTATCCGCCAGAAGATCTGCGATGGAGTGCCGCCGTCGACGCGGGCAGCTTCCAGCAACTCGCCGGGGACGGCCTTGATCGCGGCAGACAGTATGACCATCGCAAAGCCGGTCTGGATCCAGATCAAGATCACCATCAGCCAGAAGTTGTTGAACGGCGACTCTTGGACGAAGCTGATCGCCCGCGGCACGACCTGGCCGCTCGCAGTGATGTCGAAGCCGCCGACACCGTCGCCGATGAGGCCGGTGTAGCGGACGAAGAACCAGGCAAGGAGAACGAACCCGATGCCCGGCACGATAGTTCTTGTTGGCTGGCTGCGGGCGAGCGCTCTGGACATGTACACGATCAGCCCGAGCAGGATGCACCCGACGAGCACGCCGACGAAGATCGTCGGTAGCCCGCTGCCCGTGCTGAGACGCCCGAGCCCTACCCACAGCGCATTGAGTGTTCCTGTCTGCTCGGTGCTGGTGTCACGGGGCACGTACATGAAACGCCAAATGACCGAAGCGCCGACCAGCGAGATCGCGAGCGGCATGAAGATCAGCGACTTGGCGACCTTCTCGTTCTTGGCATTGTCGGCCAGAACGGCGATCGCAAGACCCATTGCGGTGGCGGCGAACACAACGGTGACCACCCACCACAGGTTGTTTACAATGGTGCCCCGGAAGCTCGTGAACACTGCAAAGGCGACAAGGAAGAAGCCGACGAGCAGCGGGCCGACCGTCGGGTTTCCGATCTCGACGGCGCGGCCCGTGCGGCGCTTCGATACGACACCAACCACGACGGCGATGGCGAGCACGATCGCGCCGATGATGAACAGACGGCTCGTGAACATGTTCGTCCAGTGAGACGCGTCCCAGCTCACCCGATCGCTGAAGGTGTTGACGTAGTTGTCGAACGCGACGAATGCCTCGGAGCTCTTGTCGAGGAACGACAGGTAGATCGTACGAATGGTGGGGACGATCAACGTGATGAAGATGAAAAGCATCGCAGGCGTGAGAAAGATGACACCCCGTGAGCGCTGCTCGATCCGTGCTCTCGCCTGAAGATTCGGGTTGTTCGTGAATCCCAGGCGTGTCCCGGCCAGCACCGCAGGGATCAGCGTCGCGACCATGGCTCCGCCCGCCGAACCTGCGCCGATGGCGGCGGATCCCCAGCCACCGAGGATGGACCCGACCGCGGCGCCGACGAGTGCGCCGGTGACGAGCGAGCGTTTGCGGACGAGATTGACGGCCCCGACGAGGGCCGCGCCGCCAACGGTCCATCCGAGGAGGGCCACGATGTCGATCGCAGGATGGTATTGCTTGCGGACGAGGAGGCCGACGCCGACGCCGAGGAGCACGCCTGATGAGACGCCGACGCCCTGGCGCCGGCGGGTGTCACTCGTGCTCTCGAGCACCACCCCGATCGCGGCAAAGATGACTGCGAGAAGAAGTGGCAACCAAACCCATGACAGGAAGCCTCCCTGTGAGTTCTTCGTGATCCGGTTGCCGGAGAGGAGCACCCCGACGAGGAACCCGACAGCCGCGAACGCCATCGCGGTGAAGCGTCGCCACTGATGGCGCACCTGATTGAACACCATGTTGGCCGCGACCCAAATCAGCGCGCTGGCACCGACCGCGACCAACACGGTCAACAGCGTCGAGAGAACCTTGTGCACGAGTAACCCCCATAGATCTCGAACTTGGTATTCCTCATGGCGCGGTGCGCACCTCCACAAACAACCGGGGCACCGACACCGTAGTGCCAGTGCCCCGACTGTCGATTCACAGTGTCTGGACCGACGACGTCATCATTTCGGCCAGGAAGCTTCGATCTGATCCGCTGCCTTCTGTGCGGTGAGGTCGCCGTTCACAGCCGACGTACCCAAGGTCCAGAAGGTCCCCGCTCCGACGGCGGCCGGCATCTGGTCGGATCCGTCGAACCGGGACAGCTTGGATTCGCTGAGGATCTTTAAGAAGCCCTGTTCGAGTGGCTGGTACACCGACGGGTCCTGGCCGATTGCTGCCGACAAGAAGCCCGACAAACCACCGTTGAGGAGCTTGGTCTGCTCGGCCTGACGCTTCTGGGCGTAGTCCGCCGTCGACATGTACTCGAGCACGGCCATCGTGGCTGCCTTGTCGTTGAACCCGGCTGCATACGTGCCGGCGGTCAGCACCGGCTTGTCGCCATTGATGTCCGGGAAGTAGAAGACGTCGACGGCGCCGGCGGACCCGTCGGCGAATTTCGTACCCTTCGGGAAGAACCCGCTGAAGAACGAAGCCTGACGATGCATGTAGCACTTGCCGTCGAAGAGCGCCTGGGCGTTGTCACCGAAGTTCGTCGCCGCGATGTTGCCGCCGCTGGCGAAGACGTTGTCCTTGGACCACAGACCCAGGACCGTGTCCATCGCCTTCACGATCTTCGGGTCGTTGAACGAGATCTTGTGTTCGACCCACTGGTTGTAGACGTCGCCGCCGTCCTGGCGCAGGACCATCTCTTCAGTCCAGTCCGTGAAGGGCCAACCCGTGGCCGTACCGGACTCGATGCCGACGCACAGCGGCTTCGGGCCACCGTCGGCTGCCATCTTCTTGACGAGCGCGGTGAACTCGTCGAACGTCGTTGGAACTTTGTACCCCTTCGCCTTGAACTTGTCGGGTTGGTACCAGACCAACGACTTCAGGTCGGTCTTGACGGGCACGCCGTACTGGACCCCATCGACGTTGGCGTAGTTGGAGTAGTCGGGAGACCAAAATTTCTTGATCGAGGCAGTCACATTGTCGGCGAGCGGCTTGATCGATTTGGCGCGAGCGAACTCGGCCAGCTTGCCCGGTTGCGGGAAGATGCCGATGTCGGGCGGATTGCCGCCCTGGACCTGCGTGTTGATGTTCGCTTCCCAGTCCGCGTCGCCGGCGTAGGTGATGTCGAGGCCCCTGGTTTTGCCCCACGTCTGCAGAACGGCGTTGATGGCCCCGGCCGACGGGTCGTCTCGCTCCGGACCGGTGATGAGAACCTTGGCTCCGCCGAAGTCCTTGGCGGCGCCGCCGGTTGCCGTAGTGGAACCCCCGGTCGATCCTGCGGTTGCCTTGACCGTTGTTCCTGTCGAGCCGGCGGTGCTCGATTTCTTGTCGCTGCCACAGGCGGCGGCCGTGAGGGCCAGCACCGTGCACACGGCTGCAAACTTCACAAGAGGACTTCTCATCAGCTTCCCCCTACTGTCAGCGACCGGACGGGCTCCGACCACTGACTGCCATGCTGACCCAGCCGGTACCACCCAGTCAAGGAAGACGCCGACATTGCATGCGGACAATACGGCCCGACTGCCGCCCGACATTGCCGCCCGACATTGGTGTCATTGGACGCCTCCCTGACGCGGTTGGACCCCTTTGTCGAGTTCGTCGACAAACCAGGCGGCAGCGACCGGCGGCAGCTCGAGCCGGTCGGCGCGCACAACTGCGCCGCCCCCGAGAATCTCCACGGGCCGGGCGAGTCCGGCCCAGTCGAGGACGTCCGCAGGCACCGATACGGGTTCCTCCGCGAAGTTGGCGAGGCCGTAGAACCGGCCGTGCCGCGGATGTCGACGCACCCAAGCGAGCACCGACACCGGCTGGAGGCGATGGATCCAGATTTCGCCACCCGCGGACATCGCCGGGACGGCGCGGCGCAGACCGATGATCCGCTGCAGCCCTTGGAACACCCGTTGTTCCACCGTGCCGTTCTCTGCGGCGCGGTCCACCGCCGACCAGTCCATGAAGGGTCGGTGCATCCACCGCGAGTCGTCGCCCAGCACCGGGTCGGTCAGGTAGCTGTGATCGTTGCCCAGCGCAAACTCGTCACCCATGTATATCAACGGGATCCCCCCGAATCCGCAGATGATTGCGTAGCCGAGAAGCAGGCGGCGCACGGCCCGCTCCAGCGCCACCTGATCACCCGCGGCGCGGGCCCGGGTGATGCCGCACAGCGCGGCGGCGGAGCCGCACGTGCGTTCATCGTCTGCCGCTGGATTGGAGGAGAACGCAGCTCCCTCGGCGTACGACCCGAGCACGTCGCCGCGGTAGAACGCGGCGAGATGACGGCGATGAGCCGGTCCGGAGACGTTGGCCGCCGCCGCGAGCCGATCGTCGATGGCCCAGCCGATGTCGTCGTGGCAGCGCAGGTAGGTGATCCAGGAGGTGTCGGCAGGCGTTACCGTGAGCGATTCGAGCGACGCCGAGGCGAGGCGTGCATCGCCGGTGGCGAGCGCGTCCCAGATGTTGACCATCAGCTGGTTGTGATAGGCGATCTGACACTCGGCGCGCTGGGTGTGGTGAACTCCGAGGTACCCGAGCAGGTCGGCCGGGCCGACGATGGCCTCGGCCTGGAGCAGCACACCGGGTGACGCCATCCCGACCAACGCCCGGAACGCCTGCGCCAACAGGTGGGCTTCTGGTTGGTTCTGGCAGTTCGTCCCGAGCCGCTTCCACGTGAACGCGACGGCGTCGAGGCGCAGCACGTCGACGCCCAGGTTGGCGAGGTCGAGCATCACCTTCAGAATCTCGAGGAAGACCGCAGGATTGCGGTAGTCGAGATCCCACTGGTACGAGTTGAACGTCGTCCACACCCACGCGTGGAGCGCGTCGTCGTAGGTGAAGTTGCCGGGAGCGATCTGCGGGAACACCTCGGGCAGGAAGCGTTCGTAGGCGTCGACCTCCGCCCGGTCGGCAAGGACCAGGTAGTACGCCCGGTGCCGGGCAGAGCCGTCCCGCGCCGCCTGCGCCCATGGGTGTTCGCGCGCTGTGTGGTTCATCACCAGGTCGAGGCACAGCGCGATGCCGCGGCCGTGCAACTCG
>JANYKS010000002.1 GCA_025358125.1 Actinomycetes bacterium | reverse complement strand
GTGTTGCCCGACACGCTAAATGAGCATCCGGCGACGCGTTACGTGAGCACGGACGGACACCCCCTCCGACGTCATCGTGTGCCGCCATCTCGTCGGCCTCAAGGTCGTTCGTCCTCGCTACGCTGCGGGCGCTCCACCTTGACCCCTCCCACGACGACGGCCGAGGGCGCAGGGAGGACGAAGAATCCATCACCGCGTATCGCGTCGTGGCCGTGACCATCTCACGTGACGGTCAACATGGAGTCCCGCCGAAGTCCCGCTGGAGCGCACCGTGACGGGTCGGTCCGCGTCGGTCTGGCGCCGAAGTCCCGCTGGAGCGCACCATGACGGGTCGGTCTGCGTCGGTCTGGCGCCGAAGTCCCGCTGGAGCGCACCATGAAGGTGCACGACAGCGTTGGTTGGGTCGGCGATGATGCTCCGGCGACTCGATCGCGGATGACCGCATGAGGGTCACCGAACTCTGCGACACCCCTCGGCCATGATGTTCCCATGACTGCCGTTGTAATTCTTCTCGTGGTTGTGCTCGCTCTCGCCGTTGGCGTAGGTGCAGCCTCCCTCGCGCTGCGACGGGTTGCTGCGTCCCAGGCCGCTACCGCCGCCGTCAGCGCTGAGGCATTGCAGCTCACGGTGCAGACGGCGCAGGCCGACGCTTCGGCTCATCAAACACAAGCATTGAATCAAGCGCTGCAGTCCGCCATCGGCGCGCTGCAGGTGCAGGCCGGCCACGAGCGCGATGCCGCAGTACAGGCAGCACTTGCCCAGGTCGCGGTCATGGGGCGCGAGCAGCTCGGCGCCGAATCGGCCGCGGTGACGGCAGATCTGGCCGCCAAGAAGGACGTGATCGAATCCCGCCTTGGTCAGATGCAGAGCGAAGTTCGGGCCGAAATGGACCGGATGATCACACTCGTCGGCCAGCTCGGTGAAGCTACGTCCCAGCGCTTCGGGCAGGTCGATTCCTCGCTGAAAGCCCATGCCGAGATCACCCAACATCTGTCGATGACCACGCAGGGATTGCGCGAGGCGCTGGCCAGCCCTAACAACCGCGGCCAATGGGGCGAGCGGATGGCCGAGGACATCATCCGTTCCGCAGGTTTAATCGAGCACAAGCAGTACCGCAAGCGCACCTCGGTCGCGGGCGATGGTCAGGGCATACCCGACTTCACATTCTTCCTGCCCAAGAGCCACGTCCTGTTCATGGACGTGAAGTTCCCGATGGCAGCGTACCTGCGTTACCTCGACGCGACCACAGATGCCGAGCGCACAGCGCATCGGGCAACGTTCCTTCGCGATGTCCGGATGCGGGTCAAAGAACTTGCCCGCCGCGAGTACGCCAAGAACGACGATCGCCAAGCAGTCGACAACGTGTTGCTGTTCGTACCCAACGAGACGCTCAGCGCCTTCATCCACGAGAACGATCCGGGCTTGATCGATGAGGCGATGCGTCAGAACGTCGTGATCTGCTCGCCGCTCACGCTGTTCGCGTTCCTCGGCGTGATCCGCCAGGCGTTCGACAACTTCATGATCGAACAGACGAGCCAGGAGATGCTGCAGCTGCTCGGCAAGTTTGCCCAGCAGTGGGGCAAGTACGCCGACTCGGTCGACAAGGTCAAGCGTCAATTCGACACCGTGAGCAAGTCGTTCGACGAACTCGCCACCACCCGTCGTAGGGCCCTCGAGCGCCCACTCAAAGATCTCGAGGCGATGCGCCTCGAGCGTGGTGTCGCTGTCGACGGCGAGTTGTTCGCCCCCGAAGTACTCGAACTCGAAGGCTATCGCCAACTCGGCGCCTAGCCGAGCCAGCGGGGAGTCCCGGCCCGGCGCGGGCCCGGCGGCGTTGGTTCAGGCGGTGGCCGGGTGTGGCGGTGTGGCGGTGGCCCGGTGTGGCGGTGTGGCGGCGGTGGCCCGGTGTGGCGGTGTGGCGGTGTGGGGGTGCCCGGTGTGGGGGTGGCCCGGTGTGCGGTGGCCCGGTGTGGCGGTGGCCCGGTGTGCGGTGGTGGGGGCTGTCCGCCCGCCTGATGTCGCGCAATGGCGGTGATCGCGCGGGCAGACTGCGCGGGCAGCGCCGGGCAGATTGGGCGCGGGGCGCGCGGCTGGCAACTGGGTGGGAAGGCGGGCAGACTGGGCGCGGGCGCGCAGCTGGCAACTGGGTGGGAAGGCGGTCAGGCTGGGATCGGGACGCGGAAGGCGACCGAGGCGTTGGCGGAGTCTTCGATCCAGATCTCGCCGCCGTGAGCCTCGACCAGGCCACGCGCGATCGCGAGGCCGAGGCCGCCGCCACCGGACTGACGGGTGCGGCTCGGATCCGATCGGGTGAAGCGCTCGAAGGCGTGATCGCGGAAGTCGTCGGGAAAACCCGGCCCATCGTCGGTCACCCGCACGACGGCGCCGCGTTCGGCGGTGACTGTGACCCGCACCGTCGAGCCAGCGGGAGCATGGCGAATGCCGTTGTCGACGAGATTGCGGATGACGCGGGCGAGCGAAACCGGGCTTGCGAGCACATGCACGGCGTCGCCGGCTTCGAGCACGACGCGTACCCCGGCAGCGGCAGCGGTCGGCGCGAGCGACTCCACCGCGTCGTCGGCGAGTTCGACGAGATCTATCGGCACCCGCTCGAGATCGAGTCGGCCGGCATCGAGCCGGGACAGGAGATACAGGTCGTCGATCAGCGATCCCAACGCTTCGACATCGTGCTGCATCGAGCGGAGATAGCGCTGCGGGTCGGGCGCAACGCCGTCGACCAGCGCCTCGATCGCCGCCTGGAGCGCGGCAAGTGGTGAGCGCAAGTCGTGGCCGATGTTGCTCAACAGCGTCCGCCGTGCGTCTTCGCCCGCGCTCCGCTCGTTTTCGAGCTCGGTCAATCGTCGGACGAGATCGTCGATCGCCCGACCGACGTGGCCGAGCTCGTCGCCGCGCAGGCTGTCGACCCGCACCGACCGGTCGCCCATTTCGATCCTGCGCACGGCCGATTCGAGATGGCGGACGTCGTCGCCGAGCGGCTGCGAGACGACGACGGCGAGCAGCGCCGCGAATCCGGCTGCGACACCGAGCACGGTGAGGAACGCACCGAGCTCTTGCTCCGACAGGACCATCAGCCGGGTCGCCGTGACGGCTGCAGCAACCGCGATCAGCAGCGAGGACAGCGCAACCACCAGCACCGAACGGCGCAGGGATCGAGCCCGGCGCTGATACCGGCGCAGGGCCAGGCCGACGAGGATCGTGCCGACCGCGAACGCTGCGAACGACAACAGTGTGACCAGCGGGTGGCCGCGCAGGAGTGCTCGCAACGACATCGACATCGCGATCAGCCCGGTCATGGTTCGAACCTGTAGCCGACGCTGCGGATCGTCACGATCCATCGTGGTTGCTCGGGGTTTGCCTCGATCTTCTGGCGGATGCGACCGACGTGGACGGTCACGGTCGCGGGATCCTGATAGTCGGGCGACGATGACCAGACGAGATCGAGCAACTGGGCCCGGGAGAAAACCTGCCGCGGCGACTGTGCGAGCAGCGCGAGCAGATCGAACTCCTTCGGCGTGAAAGCAACGACGGCGCCGTCGAGGAAGACCTCGCGGGTGGCGCTGTCGATGCCGAGTTCGCCGAAATCGATGCGGCTCGACGACTCGGCAGCCGAACGGATCGCGCTGCGGCGCAGCACCGTGCGCACCCGGGCCGCGAGCTCGCGGGGCGAGAACGGCTTGACGACGTAGTCATCGGCGCCGAGCTCGAGACCGACGATCCGGTCGACCTCATCGGCGCGGGCCGTCAACAAGATGACCGGAACGTCACTGCTGAGCCGGAGCCGGCGCAAGATCGAGAGGCCGTCGATCTCCGGCAACATGACGTCGAGCACGACGAGGTCGGGAACATGGTTGTCGAGCCACTCCTGCGCTGCGCGCCCATCGGCAGCTTCATGCACCTCGACGCCGTCGACCTCGAGGTAGCGAGCGACGACTTCGCGCACCATCGGTTCATCGTCGACAACGAGCACCTGGTGAGCCATGTGGCAAGAGTACGTCCACCGGAACGAGTGAATACGGGCCTGATCGAAGTTTCGCGAACGTTTCGGACGTCGATTCGTAACCGATATACGGCCATTCCAGACTGTGGACGTGTCCGAAGCCGAGACCGTTCCTGCGAATCAGCCTGGGCCGCGCCGAGGCGCAGCGAGGCTCACCCGCAGACTTCGCCTCGCGATCGGTGCAGTCGCGCTCACCATCGGAGCGGCGGCAGTCGTCGTTTCGGCACATACCGATCCGGCAACCGTGAGCGGCGCTCCGAAGGAGGCGGTCGATGTGAAGACCCGGTCGTTGCCGGCCCCGTTGAAGCTGCTCGGCAAAGCGCCGGCGCTCGATACCAGCAGCGGCTGGCTGAACGACAAGCCGGGCGCAGTAGATGGCAGGGTCGTTCTGTACGAGCTGTGGACCTTCGGTTGCTACAACTGCAAGAACACCCTTCCCTACGTGCGTGCCCTCTGGGATCGCTATCAGCCGGACGGACTGCAGATCGTCGGCATCCACACACCGGAGTTCGACTACGAGGCCGATCCCGCCAACGTCTCAGCGGCCGCCGCCAAGCTCGGCGTCACCTGGCCGGTACTGCTCGACCCGAAAAGGACGAATTGGCAGGCGTTCGACAACCGTTACTGGCCGCGGGTCTTCATCACCGACGCATCCGGCCAGATCCGCTTCGATCACGTCGGCGAGGGCGCATACGCCTCGATCGAGGACGCCGTTCGCACGCTGCTCGGTGTGGACCCCAGCTCACCGCGAGCCGAGTTCCCGCAGACGTGACCGTTGCCCTGTTCGCCCTCTTCGGAGCGGGCATTGCCTCGTTCCTCGCGCCATGCGTGCTGCCGCTGGTACCCGTCTGGCTCGGTGTCGTCGCCGGCAGCACTCGCCAGGGTGCGGTCGCGGCGACGCTCACGTTCGTCGGCGGTTTCGCGCTCGTGTTCGCATTGCTCGGCGTTGCAGCCGGGGCGATCGGTGGCGTGCTGACGGGCCGACCGGTGGTGATCGTCGGGGGCTCGCTGCTCGTGCTCTTCGGGCTGTCCTTGCTTGTTCCCGGCCGAGGGCCCCTTGCCCGTGAATTCAGGCCGATGCACCGCTTCCAGCAGGGGGCGCCGTTCGTGATCGGTGTGTCGTTCGGGGCGGCGTGGACACCGTGCGTCGGCCCGCTGCTCGGCACCGCACTCGGTGCGGCAGCCGCCGATGGTCGCCCGCTGCGATCGGGTCTGCTGCTCGTGGCGTACTCGGCGGGTCTCGGCCTGCCGTTCGTGGTTGCCTCGCTCGGTCTGACCGGGGTCGACAGAGTGATGACGTGGGTCCAGCGACGGTCGCATCGGATCGAAGTGTTCGCCGGTTTGACGCTGGTTTTGCTCGGAGTGCTGGTTGTATCGAATACGTACGAGAGGCTGACCGGATCCATCAGCCGGGTTCTCCCCTTTGTGAAAGGCAACTGAGATGGCAAAGCCCGAGTTACCAGCGATGGACACATCGAAGGCGCAGGCCAACGGTGGGGTGGCCGACGCCGACGCCGGCGACCAGCATCGCCCGCCGCGCTGGTACGGAGTACTGATCGGCCTCGTCGCCGCCGGTCTCGGGCTTGCGTTCGGAGAGCTCGTTGCCGGCTTTTCACGCGCGCTCCGCTCGCCGGTGGTGAGCGTCGGTGACCGAGTGATCGACCGGGTGCCGAAATTCCTGGAGGATTTCGCGAAGCGAACCTTCGGCCCCGAGAGCGACAAGACGGTGTTGAGGTTGAGCATCCTCGTGGTCATCGCGATCGCCGCGGCGCTCGTCGGCATCGCGACGGTTCGTGGGCGACGCAGCATCGGCATCGCGTTCGCCGCCGCATTCGGCCTGCTCGGCGCACTCGCTGCAGGCGTCGGCCGCAACACCCGCTTCGTCGGCGTGGTGCCCTCACTCGTGGCAGCAGCAGTTGCGGGTGGCGTGCTCGTGTTCGGCCATCGCCTGGCGCACCCCGAGCCGGTCGTGGCATCGGCTCGTCCCCACCAGGCGAATTCTGCGCAGGCTGCGCTGAATTCGCAGGCTGCGTCGACCGTCGACCGTCGCCGGTTCCTCACGACGACCGGCGGCCTCGCCGTTGGCGCGTTGCTGGTCACGACGATCGGCAAGAGCCTCCAGGGCCGCTTCGACAGCTCGCTCGTCCGGGCTGGGGTGCGCCTGCCCAAACCGGTGGATCCTCTGCCACCGCCCCCGTCCGACCTGGCGCTGCTGGCCGGCAACGAAGGCCTCTCCAGCCTGATCACGCCGATCAAGAGCTTTTACCGGATCGACACAGCCCTCTCGTTCCCTTCGGTCGCGCTGAGTTCGTGGCGGATGAAGGTCACCGGCAAGGTCGACAATCCGCTCACGCTCAGCTACGACGACATCCTCAACCGCACGTTGATCGAGCGCGACATCACCATCTCGTGCGTGTCCAATGAGGTCGGAGGCGACCTCGTGGGCAACGCCCGCTGGATCGGCTGCCGGCTCGACGATCTGCTCAAGGAGGCCGGCGTGCACTCGGACGCCGATCAGGTGCTGGGCGTCTCCGTCGACGGATTCACCGCCGGCTTTCCGGTCACGACGCTCGACGGCCGCGACGCTCTGATCGCGGTCGGCATGAACGGCGAGGCGCTGCCGGTCAGGAACGGGTTCCCGGCCCGAATCATCGTGCCGGGCATCTACGGGTACGTGTCTGCCGTGAAGTGGTTGAGCGAGATCAGACTGACCCGATTCGATACCGAAGAGGGATACTGGGTGCCGCGCGGTTGGGCAACGCTCGCTCCGGTGAAGACCCAGTCCCGGATCGATCGACCCGGTGGCAACGTGAAGGCCGGCGCCACTCATCTCGCTGGAATTGCCTGGGCACCGACCCGTGGCATCGACAAGGCCGAGATCCAGGTCGACGACGGCCCGTGGATGGAGACGACGCTCGGGCCGTCGCTCGGCAACAACTCGTGGCGGCAATGGTGGCTGCAATGGGACGCGCCGGCCGGCCGGCACCAGATCCGGGTCCGCGCCACCGACGGTACTGGCGAGACCCAGACCGAGCAGCGCACCCAGGTCGCGCCGGACGGAGCAAGCGGTTGGCACACGATCAGGGTCGACGTCTCTGCATAGCGCGACGATCGGGCCGGTCCATCGGGCAGAATCGGGGTCGTGAGTCAGGCTGCGTTCGATCTCGATCTCGATGACGGAGGGGAGCCGACCTATTCCGTGGCCGAACTGGCCGACGCCGTCAACGGCGTGCTGCGCCGCCAGTTTGGTGACGGCGTGTGGGTGCGCGGCGAGATCCAGGGCTACGGCGAACGTAACGGCCACGCCTACTTCCGCCTCGTCGAATCCGGCGCCGAACGCAAGGCCGTGCTCGACGTGTCTTTTTTCGCGAACGCCCGGATGCGGTTGCGGCCGCTCCTCCACAAGCATCGCCTGCGCCTCGCCGACGGGATCAAGGTGCGGGTGTTCGGAGTCTTGGACTTCTACCCGGCCAACGGTCGGCTGAGCCTCAAGATGTCGGCGATCGACCCGCGCTACACGCTCGGCGAGATGGCGATGGAGCGCGACGACGTGATCCGCCGGCTCGTCGCCAAAGGGTTGTACGACGCCAACCGCCGCCTCACCGTTGCCGAGATGCCACTGCGGATCGGGCTCGTCACGAGCGTCGACAGCGCGGCCTGGCACGACTTCATGCATCAGCTCAAACAGAGCGGGCACGGTTTTGGCATCCGGGTGATCGACGTTCGCGTCCAAGGCGAGTTCGCGGCCGAGATGGTGACGAACGCGGTCGCCACCCTCGCCGCTCGGGGAGACGTCGATGTGATCGTGTTGATCCGCGGCGGCGGCTCGCGGACCGAGCTTGCGATCTTCGATACCGAGTCGATCGCGCTCGCAATCGCAGCCTCGACGGTGCCAGTGTTCACCGGCCTCGGCCACGAGATCGATCGCAGTGTCGCCGACGAGGTCGCCCACACCGCGTTCAAGACGCCGACGGCGTGTGCGGTCGCGCTGATCGAGCGGGTGCAAGCATTCGCGCGGCGGACCGAATCCACGTGGGAGGCGATCGCGGCGCGGACGTCCCGCCATCTCGAACGGTCTTCGATCGGGTTGCTCGAGACCGCCAGACGGATCGAGCAGCGCACGATTGCAGCGGTCGAGCGCGCGGATCAACGTCTCATCGATCGGTCACACCGTGTCGCGCTGTCGTCGGCGAGAGTTCTCGACCGTGCCGATCGGGCGATCGAGCGGGCGGCCGACGGCATCGGTCTCCGGCCGCTGCAATACGCGACTCAGGAGCTCCAGACGTTGCAGCAGATCGAGGCTCGGGTGCGATCGCTCGACCCGATCCACGCGATGGCGAGGGGCTGGAGCCTGACTCGAACAACGGATGGCCGGCTGATCCGGAGTAGCAGTGAACTCGCGAGCGGCGACGAGATCGTCACCACGTTCGCAACCGGTGTGGCAGCGAGTCGGGTTGAATCGACGGCTGGCGGCCACACCGCCGCGGCGGAAGGAAGAACATGAGCGACAAACCGGGATATAGCGAAGCACTCGCCGAACTCGAGGGCATCCTCGCCGAACTGGAGCGCGACAACGTGGATGTCGATCGGCTGGCGAGCCAGGTCCAGCGCGCCGCCGAACTGATCCGTCTGTGCCGCGAACGCATCGGCAACGCCCGGATGCAGATCGAACACGTCGTCGCCGAACTCGGCAACGAGTCGGCGTGACGCGCCGCTGGCACCGCTCCCGCATAGCCTCAATCCCGTGGTACCCGTAGCTCCAGCGTCGCTCTCGCTAATCGCGGCGCGTGTCGATCAGCGCCTCGGCGACCTGATCGAAGCCGAGGCCGAGCGTTGGTCCAAGCTCGACAGCGTGCTCGCCGACCCGTATACCGCGATCAGCGGTCTCGTCCTCGCCGGGGGGAAGCGGCTCCGGCCGGCATTCTGCCACTGGGGTTTCGTCGGCGTCGGCGGCGACCCCGACGATCGGCAGGTCGTGGATGCGGGCGCAGCCCTGGAACTGCTGCACGCGTTCGCGCTGTTCCACGACGACGTGATGGACGGTTCGGCCACCCGCCGTGGCGAGCCGACGGTGCACACCGTGCACGAGCAGCGCCACGGCGGCAATTGGGCCGGCGAGGCCCGTCGCTACGGCGAAGGTGTCGCGATCCTCGTCGGCGACCTCACGTTCGTCTATTCCGATCAGTTGATGCGCGGCGCGTCGGCGCCGGCGTGGGACATCTGGAACGAGTTGCGGATCGAGCTGAACATCGGCCAGTACCTCGACGTCGTCGGCTCGGCGATGCGTGAACGCCGGTGGGACAAGGCCGCCCAGATCTGCCGCTACAAGAGCGGCAAGTACACCGTCGAGCGCCCCCTCCATCTCGGCGCATTGCTGGCGGCGCCGGAGCGGGCCCGCGAACTGCTCGAACCGCTGTCCGCCTACGGCCTGCCGCTCGGTGATGCGTTCCAGATGCGCGACGACGTGCTCGGCGTGTACGGCGACACCGCGATCACCGGCAAGCCGGTGGCCGACGACCTGCGAGAAGGCAAGCCGACACCGCTGATGGCGCTGGCGTGTGCGGCGGCGAACCCGGCCCAGGCGGTCGTGCTCGACAGGGTCGGGGCACCGGGCATGACCGACGCCGACGTGGCCGCTGCTCAACAGGTCATCATCGACACGGGAGCGCTCTCCGATTTGGAACGCCACATCACCGAGCTCACCGACGAGGCGCTCGCCTCGCTCCCGGCAATGCCCGTGACGGCTGAGGTCAAGGACGAACTCGCCCACCTCGCCCACTATGTGAGCTGGCGCCAGATCTGACCCGACCTTCGCGAAATGCCGCTCCAGTGCACGGAGACGGGGCGCTGGAGCGCAACCTCTCGGACTTGCTCTCGCCGAACCCGGTCAATCGATGACCTCGTAGGCGCGCAGAGCGTCTCTGATCGACGCTTGGACAACCCCGACCTGGTCGGCGACGGCGGACAGCCACGGTGGCCTGATGACAGCCGAGACGGTGATCGGCTGCTCGAGCCCGGACCGCTCGACCGCCATTCTCGCGAAGAGCGTCGCGTAGTCTGGTGGGCGCAGATCGTGTGACATCTCGTACATCGCGTACGGGTCGGGCGGGGCCGAGCGGGGTGCGAGCGCGACGAAGCTCGGCGACGTCGGCTGCACCGCGCCACCCGTGAGACCCGGACCGTCGGCGAGAACGGCGCCACGCACCTCGGTGGCTCTACCACCCGCGAGCTGCAACGCGACGTATGCTCCGAGGCCCCGGCCGACGACGGTGAGCGGGCCGAGCTCGGCCAGGGCGATGTCGGCGTCGGCGAGCAACACCTCGGCGCTGTAGCCGCCTCCACGAGGTATCGTCGACTGTCCGTGGCCGGTGAAATCGAGAGCGGCAACCGGGCCCCTCCATGCGTCGCACCACGACGGAATGACCACAGGAGCCTGATCGCCGAGGCCATGCAGCAACAACAGGGGGCGGCCGTCGCCTTCGCGGAGATGATGCAGGGCGAGCGCCACCTTGCCGTGCTGGAGCATGGTGACCCGGCTCATCCGTTGTCGCCGAGGAAGTCGAGCACCATCGTCGACACCAGGTCGGGCTGCTCGATGTGCAGGAAGTGACCGGCGTCGTCGAGCACCTCGCAGCGCGAACCCTCCGCCAGGAACGGGGTGACATGATGCAGCAGCGTGCCGAAGCCCATGACCTCTTGCACGCCGGCGAGGATGCCGAGGAATGGCATCGCCAAACCGGGCAGGCGGGTGGTGGTCCATTCCGGCCGCCATGGTCCGAACCCACCGAACCGCATCGACGGATCGATCTTCCAGCGCCAACCGTCGGGGTCGTGACGGGCGCCGACGGTGACGAGGTGCTGCAACCACTCGAGCGACAACCGCGGGTTCATCCTGCCTCGCCGACGAGCGAGATCGACGAGTGTCCCCGGCCGGCGTTCAGCGGACACGACCTTGCGACGCAGATCGAGCCAGTTCTCGACATCGCCGACCATCATCCGGGTGCGTTCATGATCGGACACATCGGGGAGGGGCCGCTTGTTGGGGATGCCGTCGATGTTGATGAGATGGCTGAAGCGGAACGGCTGCGCGTCAGCGAGCTGGATCATCAGCGCGCCGCCCTTGGAATGACCGATTGCGGGGGCCGGGCGGCTCGTGACAGAGTCCATCACCGCCATCGCGTCGCGCATGTCGCCGTCCCATGAGTACAGCTCGGTCTGATCGCTGTCGCCATGGCCGCGCTGGTCCCAGCCGATCACGCGCCAGCCGGCTGCTGCCAGGAGAGGAGCGAACACGTCGTAGGTGCGGGCAAAATCGAATCCGCCGTGGACGAGGAACAGCGGAGCGGCGCCAGCGCTGCCCCACTCGTGGACGGCGATGTTCACCTGGCCGGCGGGGACCATGTATTCGCGTTCGGGAGCCACCGCGCCGGGATATTCACCGAGGATGAGATCGGGGTCCGCCGTTCGTTCCACGGAATGAATCTACGCGTAGCATGCACGAGATGAAGTACTCCACACGCGTCGGCTGTCTGATGGCCGTGATGGCTCTGATGGTCGGGGGCGCGCTTGGCGGCTGTGGCTCCGATGGCGCGAAAGGCGCCGACACGCTGCCGCCTATCGTGACCACGACGACGACTACCACGATGCCGCCGACGACCACCACGATCCCGAGTTCCTATGTCATCAAACGGGGCGATTCGCTGTTCAAGATCGCTCAGATGTTCGGCATCTCCACAGCAGAGCTCGCTGCCTACAACAACATCACCAAGCCCGACAGCATCCAGGCCGGCCAGAAGTTGAAGATTCCCCAGCCGGGCGAGACGACAACCTCGACGGCTCCGGTCGCCACGACTGCCCCCACCCCGACGCCGTAGGTCCGTCGACCGGACACCTGCGAGATTGCGGCGATATCTGCGAGATAGCGGCGATATCGCGGCTAGATCTCGCCGTTGCGATGACGGGTTGCGAGTTCGGCGATGTCGCCCATGATCCGACCGAGTTCGTAGTCCTTGGGCGTGTACACACGGGCCACGCCCATGGCCGCAAGCCCGGCGCGGTCCTGCTCGGGGATGATTCCGCCGAGAACGACGGGCGTATCGACGCCGACATCGGCGAGACACTTCAAGACGTCGGGTACGAGCGCGAGGTGCGAGCCGCTCAGGATCGACAACCCGATCACGTCGGGATCCTCGTCTCGCGCGGACGCTGCGATCTGCTCCGGAGTGAGCCGGATGCCGCTGTAGATGACTTCCATCCCGGCATCGCGGGCAGCGACGGCGATCTGCTCGGCGCCGTTCGAGTGGCCGTCGAGACCGGGCTTGGCGACGAGGAACCTCGGCGGCCCACCCGGCATCGAGCGCACGTATTCGACAACTGCGGCCAACTCGTTGCTGCGATGCCCGACGGCAGCGGCGACGCCCGTCGGCGCACGGTACTCGCCGAACACGGACCGCAACTCTTCAGCCCATTCCCCCGTGGTGCCGCCTGCCCGAGCGAGCTGGATCGACGGACCCATGATGTTCTCGTCGGACTTCGCCGCGGTTCTGAGTGCGAGCAGGGCCGCGGCGACCGCTGCGTCGTCGCGATGAGCGCGCCATTTGCGCACGTCGTCGATCGCCTCCTGCTCGACCGCAGGGTCGACGATGAGGATGTTGCCGTCGCAGCCGAGCGGACTATCGGCGGTCTCGGTGAACCGGTTGACGCCGACGACGGGCTGCGCTCCGGATTCGATCCGTCGCGTCCGCTCGGCCATCGAACGCACGAGTCGGCCCTTCAGCTCATCGACCGCTTCGAATGCGCCGCCGAGCGCGAGCACGTCGTTCAGCTCCTGCCATGCCGCCTCACGCAGCTCGGCGGTCTTGGCCTCTATCACCGTCGAACCGTCGAAGATGTCGGCGTACTCGAGCAGGTCGGTCTCGAATGCGAGCACCTGTTGCATCCGCAACGACCACTGCTGATCCCACGGCCGGGGAAGCCCGAGCGCCTCGTTCCACGCCGGCAGCTGCACGCTGCGCGCCCTCGCCTTCTTCGACAGCGTGACGGCGAGCATCTCGAGCACGATCCGCTGCACGTTGTTCTCCGGCTGTGCTTCGGTCAGCCCGAGCGAGTTGACCTGCACGCCGTAGCGGAACCGCCTTGCCTTGACGTCGGTGACGCCGTAGCGCTCGATTCCGATCTGGTTCCACAACTCGGTGAACGCGCGGAGTTTGCAGATCTCTTCGATGAAGCGGATGCCCGCGTTGACGAAGAACGAGATCGAGCCGAAAACCTGCGCGAACTGCTCTGGCTCGACCTGGCCGCTGTCGCGCACGGCGTCGAGCACGCCGACGGCGGTTGCCAGCGAGTACGCGATCTCCTGCACCGGCGTCGCTCCGGCCTCTTGGAGGTGATACGAGCAAACGTTGGTCGCGTTCCATTTCGGAGCGTTTTGCGCGCACCACGCCACCATGTCGACGATCAGCCGCCGCGACGCCTCTGGTGGGAAGATGTAGGTGCCGCGGCTGAGATACTCCTTGACGATGTCGTTCTGGGTCGTGCCGCGCAGCGCGGCCGACGGCACTCCCTGCTCCTCGGCGTTCGCGACGTACAGGGCGAGCAGCCATGCTGCCGTCGCGTTGATCGTCATCGAGGTGTTCATCTGCCCCGGCGGGATCGAGTCCAACAAGGTGCGCATGTGGCCGAGATGGACGACCGGTACGCCGACCTTGCCGACCTCGCCCCTGGCCAGTTCGTGGTCCGGGTCGTAGCCGGTCTGGGTCGGCAGATCGAACGCGATCGAGAGCCCCGTTTGGCCCTTGGCGAGGTTGGTTCGGTACAGCTCGTTCGATGCCCGAGCCGTCGAATGACCCGAATACGTGCGCATCATCCACGGTTCGTCGCGGCCTACAGCGTCGCGTCGGCTGTCGTTCATCCCGCAAGTGTTATCGCTGAGTGGGGCGCACTTCCACCTGAGCCGTCGTGCCGATGCCGTGAACGGTGACCGTCCACCCGTCGAGGACCCACGATGCCCCGGATCTGTTGAGCAGTTCGAGGTGCGGCGAAGGGCTGCCGAGCGTCGTCTGGACCCGATCGATGCCGGTACACAAACCTTCACCGGCGGAGGATCGCCCGCATGCAGCGCCCGACTGATCGATCCGGTGCACGGCGATTCCGCCGGCAGGAAGGAAATCGTCGAACCCGTCGGCCCGCAGATACTCCACCGTCAGAAACGCGAACCGATCGACTGGGAGGACGAGCAGCCGCAGACCGGCCGGCCCGGTCGAGGCGGCGAGATCGAAGACGTCTCCGCCGGGCGATGCGACCCTTATGTCGCTCGCCGGCAACCAGCCGAGCGCGGCCCGGTCGATCGCGATCGTGTCCTGGGCGTTTCGACGGCGAGGCTGTGCGTCTCGCGGTGCGGCGCTGTTGCTCATCATGTCGAGTGCGCTGGCGTGCTGATTCACGCCGGGGTCACCGCTGTGGGGCAGATCGAGCGTGTGGCCGAGTTCGTGCTCGATCAGATCGAGCAGCGGTACCGGCCCGTTGTCGGGATGGAAGTCGGACGCGCCGACGTAGACCGCGCGACGGGTCGTGGCAGCCGGGCAGAAGTCGACCGCGCATGGCGAGCCGGGGCGGCCCCAGCCGCCAGGTTCCGATGCCAGGTTCTCGGCGGTGGCGACGACGAGAACCGCCCCGGCGGCGGGGTTGCTGGCGTCGAGCGCCCGCTCGACGCAGTCGGCGTGGGTCTCGGTCGCGGTGATCCGCAACGTCGAGCCGGCCATGAACCGGGGGTGATAGAGCCCGTGGGACAACGCCTCGAAAAACGGCCGTACATTGTCGTCGAGCTCGGTCGCGACCGTCGTGGCGGTCAGCGGCAGGCGCAGCGGCAGGTCGCCGAAAAGCGGGTCGCTGGTCGGCAGCGAAACGTCGCAGATGAACACTTCGATCAGATCGTTGGTCGGGGCCCGACGATGATCGAGGATCAACTGCAGTCCGGCAGGGCGCTCGACCGTGGAGGTCGACGGTGGATACGCCGAATCAGTCGCGCACCCCGATACGCCAGCGAAGAGCGCGGCGGCGACGGCGCGCCAAAAATTGTTGTGCAAGATCTGCTCAAGTCGCCCACACGCCCGACCGATGAATCTTCCAGCACGATGTAGAGGCGGGACATGCATCGTCGGGCTGGTGGGGCGGAACCCATTCCCAACGGATTCATCGGTGTCGGTGGTGGCGGAAGGCACCGACACCGATGGTCCATTTTTCTTCAGATCCGCGAACCAGTGCATCAGCTCGACAGAGCTGCGTCGAGCAGGCGGAGGTAGTGATCGCGGGGCACGTCGATCGCTCCGAGCGATACGAGATGCGGTGTCGCCCACTGCACGTCGAGCAGGCGCGCCCCGTCGGCATTGAGTTGCTCCACGAGCGCGACGAGTGCCACCTTGGATGCGTCGCGGGCCGCTGAGAACATGCTCTCGCCGGCGAAGAATCCGTCGATCTTGACGCCGTAGAGACCCCCGACGAGTGCTCCGGATTCGTCGAAGGTCTCGACGCTGTGGGCCCAGCCGAGGTGGTGGAGCGTGTCGTAGGCATCGATGAACGCCTCGCTGATCCAGCCGTTCGGTCGCCGTGGATCGCCGCAGCGGCTCATCACCTCCCGAAAGCGGGTGTTGAAGCGGACGGTGTACTTGCGGCAGCTCTGACGCAGTGATTTCGCGAGCCGGAGGCCGTCGAGGGGCAGGATGCCGCGCGGATTGGGGGACCACCAGCCGATGTCGCGGTGTGCCATCGGCATCGGGAACAGCCCACTGCGATACGCCGCGAGCAGCGTGCCCGGCTCGAGGTCGGCGCCGACGCCGACGAGCCCCTGTGCGTCCGCGAGATGCGCTGCTGGAAGCCGCCATCTGGTTCGCGACGGAACGGTCGGGACGACGTCGAATGAACGCACCAGCCAAGCATGCCCGACGGGAACGCCCTGTCGAACATCGCCAGACACGGTTTTCAGGTTGAGTAGTCGAAGAACCCGCGGCCGCTCTTGCGGCCGAGCCGGCCAGCCGCGACCATCCGCCGCAGCGTCGGGACGGCCGAGTAGTTGTGGTCGCGGAATTCGTCATAAAGCGCGTCGAGAATCGCCACCGACGTGTCGATGCCGACGAGGTCGAGCAACGCGAACGGGCCCATCGGGAAGTTGCACCCGCCCTTCATCGCGGTGTCGATGTCGGCGATGCTGGCGGTTCCCTGCTCGGCCATCCGCACCGCGTTGTTGAGGTAGGGGAACAGCAGCGCGTTGACGATGAAGCCGGCCTGGTCCTTGACTTCGACCGCGTCCTTGCCGCACGCAGCCGCGAAGGCTGCGGCCGTTGCGATCGTTTCGTCGCTAGCGGTGAGCGGGCGAACGATCTCGACCAACCCCATCGCCGGAGCGGGATTGAAGAAGTGGATGCCGCAGACCTTGTCAGGGCGCTTGGTCATCATTGCCAAGTCCACGACCGCGAGGGTGCTCGTATTGGTCGCGAAGATCGCGTCCGGCTGGACGATCTGATCGAGCTCGGCGAACAGTTTCTTCTTGACGGCAAGGTCCTCGACGACGCTCTCGATGATGAGATCGCAGTCGACCAGCGCGCCGAGGTCGTCGGTCGCGCTCACTCGGGCGAGGATCGCCTCGCATTCGGCTTGATCGAGCTTGCCCCGCTTGACCTGCTTGGCGAGGCTCTTGGCCAGCGAGTCGATCATGTCGTCGGCCGTTTCCTGGGTCCGCGACCGGACGATGACGGGGTGTCCGGCTCTCGCGGCAACCTCGGCCAGCCCCGATCCCATGATTCCCGAACCCAGGATGCCGACGGCGCGTATCTCACTCATGGCCCGAGACGCTACTTACCCGTGGGTAACCTGCCACAGCCGGACAGCGCGGGCCGTCGAGGTTTGGGTGAGCGTCAATGTCGCCCGCCAGGTCATGGTGATACCGTGAAACTGGCTTTGATCACGTTCACCGGATCAGCAATCGACAATCGGCCTCTGGCCTCTGGCCTCTGGCCTCTGGCCTCTGACCTCTGACCTCTGACCAAGGTCCACCGATTTCAGCGAGGAATTACCTCGACGTATCGATATTCCCTCACATGAACCAGGAACAGGGGCGTGGTGAGGGGATAAGTCGCCGGCGGCCAGCGAGTTCAGCAGAGGGCCTCGGCGGTCAGCGAGTTCAGCGGCTGCCTGGGCCGTCGAAGCGGGTTGCTCGACCTCGTGTTTGTGTCGTACTACCGCCGTTCGTCGTTCGCGTCGACTTTGTCCGCCGTTCATTTGCCGCCGCTACCGTCCATCGACGTGAACGCACAGCCAGCCCCATCCTCCGCCGACGAAATCTCGAGCGAACTGTCGAGCGTCCTGGCCGATGATCGTCGCCTCGTTGCGCTCGACGGCGTGCACAACTTCCGCGATCTCGGCGGATACCCGGCTTGTGGCGGGACCACGAGGTGGGGGATGGTGTACCGGGCCGATGGATTGCAGCGATTGACGGCTGACGATCTGATCGCGCTGCGTGAGCGGGGCTTGTCGATGGTGATCGATCTCCGCACCGACGGCGAGATCAACGAGCGTGGCCGTTATCCGATCGAACAGCACGCCGTCGCCTACCATCATCTGCCGGTGCTCGACCGCACATGGCAGGCCGAGGATGTGCCCGAGTTCGGCACCGACCACGACTTCTTGATGTGGGCCTACCGCGACATGCTCCGCGTCGGCGGGGACAAGTTGGCCTCCGCGCTCGGGATCATCGCCACGGCCGACGCGACGCCGCTCGTGTTCCACTGCGCTGCCGGCAAGGACCGCACCGGCCTCCTCGCGACGCTGCTCCTCTCGATCCTCGGTGTTCCCGACAACTACATTGCGGCCGACTACGCCAAGACCGAAGAGGGCATGGTTCGGATGCGGGCATGGGCGATGGAGCAGTCACCCGAGGCGGCCGCACGGATGGCAAATTCTCCGCAGCACTACTACGCGTCGCCGCCGGGCGTGATCCACACGTTGCTCGCCGAACTGCGCCAGGAACACGGGTCTGTGATCGATTTCGTTGGCGGTATCGGCGTTTCCGACGCGACGATCACAGCCCTTCGTGATCGCCTCGTCGCACCGAACGAGTGAGGTGGGGCCCGGCCGCATACAGTCGGAGCCATGACCGGAATGATCGCCCTCCTCGGCGGCGGCCCCTTCGTCGCCAACGATGAACTCGACCGCCGCCTGATCGGCATCGCCAAGGCGACCGAGGTCGTGGTCCTCCCGACCGCAGATGCGTTCGAACATCCGAGCCGGGCGATCGACGCGGCGGTTGAGTGGGGCCGGCGGTTGGGTGTCTCGGTCGACGGCCGGATGGTTTTGCGCCGGGCCGACGCCAACGATGCGGCGCACTCCCAGGCCGTTCGCGGGGCGCGCATGGTCTACCTCGTCGGCGACTCGCCGCTCCACCTGCGATCGGTGCTCAAGGCCACCGAGTTACTCGATTGTCTCAAGGAGGTCATCAACACCGGCGGTGTCGTGGCGGCAACGGGTGCGAGCGCAGCGTGTTTGTGCGACCCGATGACGGACCCGCGGGGCGGGGCGTTCACGCTCGGTCTCGGACTCGTCGATGGCTTGGCCGTGCTGACCGAAGCCGAGACCTGGTCGCCGGAGCGTCTCCACCGCACGCTGCGGCTGGCCAGGGGTTTCGCGGTCGGCGTGTTGCCGACGGGTTCAGCGCTGCTGCATTCGGCTTCGGGCTGGGAGCTGGTCGGCAAGGCCGAGGTGCATGGCGATCTGATCGGCTGATCCGGCCGCCGGCTGCTCCCGGCACCGCTCCGGCACTGGGGATCTGGCTGATCCGGCCGCCGGCTGCTCCCGGCGCCGCTCCGGCACGAACTATTTTTCGGTGACGGTGACGGACTCGATGGTCACGGCCGTGATGGGCGTGCCTGCCGCAGAGCCGAGCGCATCGAGCTTGCTCACCGTGTCGAGACCGCTGGTGACTTGGCCGAACAAGGTGTACTTCGGCGGAAGGGCGATGCCCTGCGCGCCGGAGATCACGAAGAACTGCGAGCCGTTGGTGTTCGCGCCCGAGTTCGCCATGGCCAGCGAACCGAGCTTGTACTGCCCCGCTGCCGGCAGCTCGTCGGCGAAGCCGAATCCGGGCCCACCGTTGCCGCTGCCATCTGGGCTTCCACACTGGACGACGAAGCTCGGGATGATGCGGTGGCAGGGTGTGTTGTCGAAGAAGTGATAGCGGGCGAGGTACACGAAGCTGTTCACCGCGAGCGGGGCCTTCGTGGCATCGAGGTCAGCGGTGTAGCTGCCGACGTTGGTCTTGACGACGACGCTGTAGGTCTTGGCGGCGTCGAGGCACGTCGGTGGCGCCTTGGCGAAGGCGACGACACGCGCTGCGGAACCGTCGACCGGCGGGCATGGGTGCGCTGCGCCGGCGATCGTCGACGGCGTGGCGGAGCTGACGGGCGCGGTCGTCGATGGCAGGCTCGAGCCGAGATCGGTGGCCGACAGCGTGGTCGAGGATGCGCCCGTGACGGTCTTCAATGTGTCGGCGGGGCTGAACAGACGGACGAGACCGAACAGCACGAGGATCAGGGCGGGGATGCCGATGCCGATCTGAAGCGCACGCTTTTTGGTCTTGCGCTTACGCGCATCCCGAGCCATCTCCCCCAGCTTCAGTTGTCGGTTGGCTTTCTGGCGTTCGCGTTTGTCGGTACCCACAAGGGCCACACGCTAGTGGCTGAGTTCCGCACGCGTCCCAACGTCGATTCGGAAAACGATCGTCTGCAAAGTGACAAGAACTGTTCAAGTCGCTGACGTTGAGTGCCGATATTCGATCTGCGGCGTGAGCGCGCCAGGACATCAAAATGGGCAGCGCCTCGCACGGGCGCCCACGGGACAACAGGTTGGGACGAATGGGTCGCTGGGAGCACACGGGCAAACGGGCGGGAAGCCAAACGGGACGGCGCCTGGGTATCGGCGCGCTCGCGTTCGGTGCGGCCTATCTGGTCTGGCGCGTCGGTTGGTCGTTGAGGGCATCCCGAACTGCGGTCGCGTGGTGGTTGGCTGTTCCCGCAATCGGGATCGAGGTGATCGGCTTCGCAGCGATGATGCTGCTGATCTGGGCCATGTCGGGCCGAACGCGGCCGGCGCGCCCGGCATCCACGAATGACGCGAATCCCGCACTGACCTACGACGTCGCCGTGGTGGCATTCGACTGCGCCGTGGAGGACGCTCGGGCTACGTTGGTTGCGCTGCAAATCGACCCGACCGCTGCCGACGCCCCCGTGCAGACGCTGCTCGTCGACCACGGGTCGCGAGATGACCTGGTTCGGTTGGCCGCCGAGTTCGGGGCGGATTATCTCGCAGCGGATGCCGCCGACCCGTCCGGGATCGGTACCGCCGCCGCCGGCTCGGGCGCTGCTGCCCTGGTCTTGCTCGGTGGCGGCGACATCCCGGCGCCAGGAATGGCCGCCGCGTTGCGTTCGTGGTGCACCGACCCGAGTGTCGCAGCGGTGCAGGCAGTCGTCGCGGCAACGCCCGGCGACTCCGCCGAACACGGCCCGAACGGGCGTCATGACCTGTTGTTCGAGCGCGTCGCGCTCAATCCCGGTCTCGGCTCACGAGGCGCCGCCTTCCTGAGCGGCAGCGGCTCGCTGATCCGCCGTTCGGCGCTGGAGTCGATCGAGCTGCCATCGGGATCCCGCTACGACGTGCTGTGGCAATTGACGTCGCGGCTGATTGCCGGCGGGCACCGTGTGGTCGCAGCAGGCGGGGAACCTCTCGTCGCGGTGGCGCCGCTGGCGTCTCCAGCAGCTGTTGCCGACGATCGCTCAGCGCGGGTGTCGGCTGCCTGGCGGCTGCTCGCCGGCCCCGACGGAGCGCTACGCAGCCGCGGCATACGCCGTACCGATCGGCTGGCCATCGCGGCCTGGGCGGTGCGGCCGTTGGAGAGCGTCCGCCGGGCCGCTCTCGTTGCCGTCGTGCTCGGCGCACTGCTGGCCGGTAGAGCACCGTTCGCACCGTCGGTTGCGGCGATTGCCGGTCTGTGGTTGCCGGCGTTCGGGCTTGGCGCGCTCTCGCTGATGGTGCTATCGGGCGGCTCACTGCGCCCCGGCGACCGCTTGCGCGGCTCGGTCCGCTCGGTAACGATGTCGCTCTCGCTCGCGATCGCCATCAACGCGGTCCTCGTGGTCCGCGGTATCTCCGACCGCTTCACCCACGCGATGCGGCCGCTCGATCACACGACCCACGTCGGCCTCGTCATCGTTGGGTTGTGGGTCCTCGCTGGATGCCTCGAGTCGCTGCGCCTCCTCGCCCGCCGCCGCCACGGACGCCGTGCCCAGCGCCTGCCCTCGTCGACCACTGGCCGGCTCGGTGATCTCGTGGTGCACATCGCGGACATCACGATGTTGGGTGCCGGTCTCCTCGTCGATCACCGACCAGAGTTGGGTGAACGCCACGCCCTCGTCTTCTCGCTGCCGAGCGAGTCCGGGATCACATCGCTCGACGTGCCGGCAATCGTGCGCAACGTCGGCATGGACCCGGCCGGGTCATGGCGGGTCGGGGTCGAGTTCGAGCTCGGCGACGGCTACACACTCAACACGCTCGCCGAATGCTGTGTCGTGACGCCGGCCCGCGCGAGCCTGCACGCAACGGCTGGCACGCCCGACCATGCCGCAATCGGGCACGACGTCGCCACCGACGAGAACGGGCCGCGTCGGCTCGCGTTGCGGCTGGCGACGCTGCTCGCGCTCGGAGCGGTGATCTCCTCCGCCGCTCCCCTCGATGCGCAGGCCGGTGAACCGTTGGTGAAAACGGTCAGTGGCGTGGTCGTTGCGGCAACGCCTGCTGGCCAAAGCGCCGAGACCCCGACCAGCTCGATCACCATCAGTGATGTCACCAGCACGGCTGTCACCGGCACGGCTGTCACCGGCACGGCTGTCACCAGCACGGCTGTCACCAACACGGCTGTCACCAACACGGCTGTCACCATTGCCGCGGACACGACGCTCCCCACGACGCGCCCGTCCGCCACGAGCCCGAGCGAGGTGACGACAACCTCCTCTGCCAGAGGAACGGTGCCGCCGCCCAGCTCGCTCGTGAACGACCCGAAGCCCGCCGTGGATCCCCCTTCCGCGGCGGGCTTTGGCGGAATCACCGTGGTCGGGGCGTGTTCCACCGATCCCGGATTGGATGGCGTGTACGGCACCTCCGACGACCTGTACGGCGCGACAGTCAGTACGGTCACCGACGCCGACGGCCACTACTCGCTCGTGCTCGAGGGAGACGCGTGCTGGGTGTCCGTCGAGCCGCCGGTGCCGGCGGAAACGATGGTCAGCTCCTCCACCCCGGCTCCGGCGCCACTCGCGGCAACGGTCGCCGACGAGGCGACTGTCGTCGATCTCGGCGGCTCCGCCACGGTGACGATGCCACCGCTGCAGGTGACCTGGCGACCGGGCGCAGCGCCAGGCGTCGCGGGTCGTGCGTCGGGCAAGGCGACGATCGCTGATCACGTCTGGAACGACATCAACTCCGATGGAATCCGGCAGTCGACCGAGGCGGGTGTGGCCGATGCCACCCTTACCCTGTACGACCGGGCCGGGCGTACCGTCGCAACACAGATGACCGATGGAAACGGTTCGTTCCGATTCGCAGGTCTCAGCAACGGCTGGTACAGCCTCGGTGTCTCGAATCTTCCTGGCGGGCTGCGCGCCCCGCACACCGATCCGATCCCTTCGAGGGGCGCGCTCTTCGCGCTCGACGAGGGCGAGCACCTGGCGGCAGGCATCGGAGTCGTGCCGGTGAAGATCGCCGCGATCTCTGCGGTCACGTCTGAAGCGGCCAACGACCCGGCGGCGGCCAACGACCCCGTCGTGCGTCTCCCCGCCGTGCGGCTCCCTGCACCGGCGTCGGGCCAGCTCAATCACCCGAGCGGGTCGCGTGGCGGAGGGCCTGCGATGGTCGTCGTCATCGCGATGGCGGGAGTGCTCGCCGGCAGCCTGCTATTCGCGACCGCTCGGCCTATTCGTGCTCGTCGCCGGACTTTGCAATGAGATAGCCGATCGCCCGTTCCGCCTTCGGGCAGCGGTGGGCGAGGCGCCAGAAAGCAGCCGAATGATCGCCGACCTCGAGATGGGCCAACTCGTGGACGATCACGTAGTCGATCACCCAGTCGGGGAACTTCGCGATCCGGGTACTGATCCGGATCGTGCCCGTCGCCGGGGTACATGATCCCCATCGCGACAGCATGTCGTCGGACCAGCGGATCTCGGCGGGGCGGGGGAGATCGTGTCGTCTCGCGAGCGTGACCGCGCGATCACCGAGATCGATCCGGTCGGCGGAGAGCTTCCGCCGGAAGCGGCCGCTCATCACATCGACCCAGTGCTCCTCCTCGGCCCTGCTCATCCACGCGGGCAGGGCGATCTTGAGCACGTCCCCGACCATCTGGGCGCCAACGGTGCGCCGCCGTTTGGCAGAGCGTTCGACCAGGACGGTGAACGGGTCGTCGTTGGCGTCGATCAGCGGTTCGCTCACCAGACTCGGCGTTGGCGCCGCCACGTCGGCGGCACGGTCGGCGGCACGATCGGCGGCATAGTCGTCGCCGAACAGACGCAGCGCGTCACCGTGGGCGCGTGCCATCGACGCCTACAACGCCATTCCGGACGGCTCGGCCCTCACCAGGTCGACAAGCTCGCCGACGACAACCTGCTCGTCGCGGACGGTGAACCAGCTCGCGCCGAGGTTCGCCATCTTCGCGTCGGCTGCCCCGAGGAGGCGTCGGACCGCGCGGATGACGCCTCCGTGGCTGACCACGAGCACCTCGCCGCCGGGCTTGTGGGCAGCGATGTCGACGAACGCACCGATCACGCGCGCCGCGGCATCGTCGTATCGCTCGAAACCGTCGGGACGGCGATGATCGGCAAGGTATCCGGGCCAACCGGCGTTGACCTCGTCGTGGGTGAGACCCTCCCACGGCCCAACGTCTGTTTCTCGTAAACGTGCGTCAAGCAGCACCGGCCCGACACCGATGACTTCCCCGATGATGCTTGCCGTGAGCGACGCCCGTTGCAGATCACTTGCCCAAACCGTATGGAAGGTACCGATCCGTAAACCGGCATCGGCAGCCTGGCGCATGCCGGCGTCGCTGAGCGGCGGATCAGCCTGGCCCTGCCAGCGTCCGCTCGCGTTCCACTCGCTCTGCGCGTGCCGCGCGACGAGCAGGCGCGTCGGTGCGGGAGTGGGCTTCGGGTCGCTCGGCATCCACGGCGAGGGTAGCGGCAGCGGTACGATCCAGATGTGGCTATTCTGCGGCTCTTTGCGTCTGCCCGTGAGGCAGCGGGCACTGGTCGAGACACGGTGCCGGGGGCGACGGTCGGAGAAGTTCTTGCACGAGCACTCGATCGGTATGGTGCGGGCTTCGGCGACGTGCTGAGCACCTGTCGGATATGGGTCAACGGAGAATCAGCGGATGCTGACACGATCATCTCCGCCGGAGATGAAGTGGCGGTCCTGCCGCCTGTCTCAGGCGGAGCGTTCTAATGGAGAAGTCAACGAATATGGACACATCAACGGTCGATCCCGCATCGCTCTCGCTCGTCGAACTGCGTGCGCTGCGTGCACAACTGCAAGCTGACGACGATGTCGTGAGCTACGTACGCCGTCTCGTCCAGGCTCGACTGGATCTCATCCGGGCCGAAAGCGAGCACCGCGCGAGCGGCGACGAGCTCAGCGTCACCGAAGACCTGCCGGTCATCCTCGGCCAGCACCTCACCGGCGGTTCGGCCCGGCCACCGCGCCCGACCGAAGACGCGAGCGGGCATCCGCTGGCACTCCAACTCGATGAGCTGTCCAGCAGCCTCGGCGCCCATCACGTCGCCGAACTGAGCTCTGCGGAATTGGACACATTGTTGGACGGCCTCGAGCGGTTCGAGCACGCCCGTTCGAGTGAGCGCCGCGAGCTGTTCACTCGGCTCGATGCGCTGAGCGCCGAGTTGGTCCGTCGTTACCGCGACGGTGAAGCAAGCGTCGAGGGTCTGCTGGCCGAGGAATGAAGGTTCGGCCCGGCGTACCGGCGGACCTGCGCTCCGAAATCGAAGGCCGCATCGCGGACGTCGGCGCGTTCATCCGCAATCAGCGTGAGGTGGCCAGCATGTCGGTGCGCCGCCTTGCCGAAGCTGCCGGGGTCTCGAACCCGTATCTGTCCCAGATCGAGCGCGGGCTTCGCCGCCCTTCCGCCGAAATCCTGCAACAGATTGCCAAGGCGCTCAAAATCTCCGTCGAGACGCTTTACGTGCGGGCCGGCATCCTTACCGACGAATCCCCGGCCGAGATCGGCGTTCGACAAGCGATCGGCAGCGACCCCCATCTCTCGCCGGAGCAGAAGCAGGCGCTGCTCAACGTCTACGAGAGTTTCGTCGCCAAACCTCGCTGACAGCGGTCGAGCTGACCAGCGGTCAAGTGGACCAGCGGTCGAGGCGCGGAGGAGATGTCACGCTGCACGGCACGGTCATGGTGCGCCACAGCTGTAGTTGTGGTGGCGTGCGCCGCTGGCGGGAATACCGACCAACTCGGTAGGGTTTGCTTCCATCGTGCAACGAGTGGCTGTGCTCTCCCTCCACACCTCGCCTTTGGCTCAGCCAGGCTCGGGTGACAGCGGCGGAATGAACGTGTACGTGCGCGAGCTCGTCTCTGCGCTCGCCCAGGCAGGCGTCGACTGCACGACATACACCCGCAAGTCACGGCCCGGTCTGGCAGAGGTCGTTCAAGTCGAGCCCGGCCATCGCGTCGTCCATCTCCCGGCCGGTCCGTTCGAACTCGCCAAACAAGACCTGCCGAATGTGGTCGAGGAGTTCGGCGACGGCGTGATCGATCACCTCAAGAATGGCCCAGGCGCCGATGTCGTCCACGCCAATTATTGGCTCAGCGGCCTCGTCGCCCATCGGGTCAAGCACGAGCTGGATCTTCCGTTCGTGAGCACGTTCCACACCCTCGCCCGGGTCAAGGCCGAGGGCGGCGACGCCGAGCCGGTCTGGCGCGACCGGGCCGAGGCAGAAATCATCGACTGCGCCGACGCGATCTGCGTCAGCTGCACCGAGGAGGAGAGCCAGTTCCGCCGCCTCTACGGCAGCCCTCGCGGAGGGATCGAGATCGTCGCGCCAGGTGTCGAGCACGCGTTCTTCGCTCCTGGCGACAAGCGCGGGGCGCGCTACGCGCTCGGCCTCGGCTCCGGCCCGGTGCTGTTGTTCGTCGGTCGGATCCAACCGTTGAAGGGTGTCGATGTTGCAGTCCGCGCCCTCGCAGAACTGAATCGCAGCGACGCGCTGCTGCTCATCGTCGGCGGCGCGAGTGGCCTCGATGGCAACTCCGAAGTCGCACGCGTGTTGGGCCTGATCGACCAGCTCGGCGTCGGTGATCAGGTCCGTTTCGTGGACCCGAAGCCGCACCACATCCTTTCCACGTACTACCGGGCGGCCGATGTCGTCGTGGTGCCGAGCCGGAGCGAAAGCTTCGGCCTCGTCGCGCTCGAAGCGGCCGCGTGCGGCATCCCGGTCGTGGCGAGCGCGGTCGGCGGACTGCTGACACTCGTCGACGACGGCCTCACGGGCTACCTCGTCTCCGACCGCGACCCGGCCCAGTTCGCCGACCGGATCCGCACGATCCTCGGCGATCCGGCACTCGCCGCTTCGATGAGCGTTCGTGCCGCGGAGCGGGCCCGCCGTTACACGTGGAGCTTCGCGGCCGCCCGCTTGCGACGGGTGTACGCCGATCTCGCCGTGCGAGACCTCGTCGCCTGCACATGAGCGATCTCTTCGACCCGGAGTCGGTCGCGTTGCTGGAATGCAGCATCGACGGATGGCTGGCCGAGTTCGCGTCGACCAACCCGACGATCGAGGCGATCGACCGCGGAGAGGGCGACGAGTTGCGCTGGTACGTGCGGATGCGCGGCGAGGAGAAGGAGTTCATCACGATCTGGCTCACGCTCGGCCAGCGGACCCTGCGCTACGAGACGTACGTGATGCCGGCGCCGGAGGAGAACGTGGAGGCGCTCTACGCGAACCTGCTGCGGCGCAACGAGCGCCTGATCGGACACCACTTCGCGATCGGCGTCGAGGATGCCGTCTTCCTCCGTGGTGACATGCCGGTGACGGTGTTGACGCGGGCCGAGCTCGATCGCGTGCTCGGATCGCTGTATGCGACGACCGAGCAGTGCTTCCAGGGTTTCCTGCGGATCGGCTTCGCCAGCCGGTTCATGTAGGCGCCGCAGTACTGTCGCAGCCGATGTCGCTGACCCAAACGTCGGGGGGTTCGGCTCCGGCCGGCTGGCCTTGCCGAGGCGAAAGGGGGCCTGTTGGACGCGATCCGTTTTCCATATTCGGGATCTCGAAGCACTCACAGGGAGTCGGCGTGGGTCTGATCGGGGAAGATCGCGTGGCCCGCGCCGACGAAGCGGGCCGGCCCAGCGTGATGGCGAATAGGTTGTGCAGATGACGACCAACACGTTCGCGGTGATCGGTGGAGGCAATATGGGTTCTGCACTCGTCGGCGGTTTGCTGTCGTCGAATTGGATCGCGCCCGGTGACCTCGCAATCGTCGAGGTCATTGCCGCCCTTCGTGCCCAACTGGCCGAGCGGTTTCCCGGTGTCACCATCACCGATACCGTTCCTCCATGCGTCGCCGCTGTGATCGCGGTCAAGCCACCCGACGCGCCGGCGGCCACGGCGGCGGCTGTGCGCGCCGGCGCGACGCGCATCGTCTCGGTCGCAGCCGGCGTCTCGATCGCCACGCTCGAGGCGGCCGCCGGCCCGGAGGTGGCTGTGATCCGCACAATTCCGAACACACCGGCGCTGGTCGGTCGCGGCGCGGCGGGACTGAGCGCCGGCTCTGCGGCCACGCCGGCCGACGTCGAATGGGCTGCCGGCATCCTCGGCGCTGTCGGCATCGTCGAGCACGTCCCCGAATATCAACTCGACGCGGTGACCGGGCTGGCCGCCAGCGGCCCTGCCTATCTGTTCATGGTCGCCGAGGCACTCATCGACGCCGGTGTACTGGCAGGGCTCGCCCGGTCCACATCCGAGTCGCTCGTCACCCAATTGTTCCTCGGGTCAGCCGAGATGATGAGCCAACGCGGTGACCCTGCCGCGCTCCGTGCGATGGTCACGTCGCCGGGTGGCACGACCGCAGCCGGGCTGAAGGTGCTCGAAGACCATGCGCTGCGGGCGGCATTCCAGTCGGCCGTCGTCGCAGCGGCGGATCGCAGCCGCGAATTGGGCCGTGCGGCTACTGACGAAGCTCGCAAGTTCCCGGAAAACAAAAATTCTTGATGTGACTCTTTTCTCCAGGCGCTCGATGAGTCTAGTGTGACACCTGAGGTCTTCGTTGGCCTCCAGTTGCGCAAGCAACGGGAGTCGCGCCCCGCAAGGGCAGCGCCGACAGGGGCTGGTGTCATCGGGGGGTTGACACCAGCCCTCGTCGTATCCCGAGCTGTAACCTCAGCGGCATGGGCCGTCGCTACGACACGATCTCGTTTCTCACCGACTACGGGACGGTCGACGAGTTCGTCGGAGTCGTCAAGAGCGTCATCCGCGAGATCGCCCCCCACGCGACGGTCATCGATCTCACTCACGAGGTGCCGCCGTTCGACATCCGGGCCGGTTCGTTGACGCTCGCCCGCACCGTCGCCTACCTTGCGTCGGGGGTCGTGCTCGCCGTCGTCGATCCCGGCGTCGGCACCGACCGCCGTTGCGTCGCGATCGAGGTCGCCGACGGGGAGGGCGTGATGGTCGGGCCCGACAACGGTCTACTGGCGCCGGCCGTCGCCATGGCTGGTGGCGCAGGCCGTGCGGTCGTGCTGTCGAACACCGAGTATCACCTCGAAGCCCCGGGTGCCACGTTCGCCGGTCGTGACATACTCGCACCCGTTGCGGCGCATCTGTGCAACGGCGTCGATCTGTACGAACTCGGCGACCCGATCGATGCCGATCTGTTGCTGCCCGGGGTCGTGCCGCTCCCTCGCGAGGAGGGCGGCGCGATCGTCGGTGAGGTGTTGTGGGTCGACCACTTCGGAAACTGCCAACTCAACGTCGGGCCGGATGAAGTCGCCCATTTCGGCGATGTCGTCAAGATCACCGTTGGCGAACTCACCGGAACGCCAAACACCCGAGTGGCCAAGCGCGCCGACACGTTCTTCGATCTCGGCACAGGGGCGCTCGGCCTCGTCCTCGACTCCTACGGCATGCTCGCGCTGTGCCTCGATCGGCGATCGGCCGCTCAGGAACTCTGCATCGGGCCGAGTGATCAGGTCGTGCTCGAGCCCGTCAGCGATGACGGCGGGTCGGCGGGCGGGGCCGTCAGCGTTCCGGTGAACCTGCGGATCGACCGCTAGCGTTGAGGGTATGCGTCCTGCGACCACGCTTGTGCTCGGCCTGCTCCTCGTCCTCATTCTCGTGGCCGGCACGATTTCGTTGTTACGCCTGTAGCCGAATACGCCCAAGCTAAGGTCGCCGACCGGGGGTCTGTGCCGTGAATCTTGCCAACATCATCGAGGGTCACGCGGCTGAACACACAGCGCTCATCAGCCGCGGAGGCGAGACCACCTACGGCGCGATGCGCGATCAGGTTGGCGGCCTGCGCGGTGGGCTCGCAGCGCTCGGGGTCGGCGAGGGTGATCACGTCGGGTTGCTGATCGCGAACAACCGTTACTTCGTCGTGTCGTACCTTGCGGTGCTCGGCCTCGGAGCTGTTGCGGTGCCGCTCAACCCGACCAGCCCGGCCCCCGAGCTGGAGCGGGAGTTGGCCGCCGTCGGCGCGTCGGCCGTCATCGTCGGACCGACGGCTATCGCCGCATGGCGCAACATCGACCGTGCCGCCGTGCCGACCGTGCAGCACGTGATCGCGGCCGAGAGCGAGCTCGCCGGTACCGCCGTGCTCGACGCTTTGATGAACAGTACGCCCGTGCCCGTCGTCGACGTCGATCCCGATCATCTGGCGGTCCTGATCTTCACGAGTGGGACGGCCGGCTCACCGCGAGCGGCGATGCTCAGCCACGGAAACCTGATGGCCAGCATCGAGCAGGTGATTGCCACTGAGTCGGCCACGACCTCCGGCGACGTCGTCTACGGCGTGTTGCCGATGTTCCACATCTTCGGCCTCAACGTCGTGCTCGGCGTCTCGCTCGCCGTCGGGGCAACCGTTGTCCTGGTCCAGCGCTTCGATCCGTCGACAGCGCTCGAGACGATCCGCGAGCGTCATGTGACGGTGGTGCCCGGAGCGCCCCCGATGTGGGTCGCGTTCTCCACGTTCGAAGACGCGCCGAACGACTCGTTCGCGTCGGTGCGTGTTGCCTTCACCGGCGCGGCGAAGATGCCGGAGGAGGCGATCCGCCGCCTGGAGAGCCGGTTCGGAATCAAACTCGCAGAGGGCTACGGACTGACAGAGGCCTCCCCCACCGTCACCTCGTCGAGCGGGATCTCGATCCGCGTCGGCTCGGTCGGCAAAGTGCTCGACGGCGTCGATGTCCGCATCGTCGACGACAACGAAGACGACGTGCTCGACGGCGACGCAGGCGAGATCTGGGTCAAAGGTCCGAACGTGTTCAAGGGCTATCTCGACGACCCCGAAACCACGGCGAGGGTGCTCACCGGCAACGGTTGGCTGCGGACCGGCGACATCGGGGTCACCGATGCCGACGGCTACCTGTACCTGATCGACCGGGCCAAGGACCTCATCATCGTCAGCGGGTTCAACGTATATCCGAAAGAAGTCGAGGACGTGCTCGCCGGTCATCCCGGCGTTGCCGAGGTCGGCGTCATCGGTGTTCCGCATCCGCAAAGCGGTGAGGCGGTGAAGGCTTTCGTCGTCCCCAAACCCGGTGTCCAACTGGACGAAGACGACCTGATCGAGCACTGCACCAACGAGCTCGCCCGCTACAAATGCCCGTCGAAGATCCTGTTCGTCGACCAGTTGCCGCGCAACGTCAGTGGAAAGCTGCTACGCCGCTCGCTGATGTGATGTCGTCGCAGCCAACCGCGGTGTTGCCCCGCTACTGGCCACCAGGAAGCCGACGAACAATACGGCGACGCCGATCAGGAGTGTCAGCGCGAACGCGCGGTCCTTGCCGAGTCGGCCGGCGATCGTGCCACTCGCGGACAGGATCAACGTGCCGGCCGCGATGAGGATGTTGCCGAGCGCAAGTCGCCTCGCTCCGGTGACGGTGCGCTGGGCGTGATTGCCCAACGCCGGCACCCGGCCGCGTCCGACTCGCACCGCAGACCACAGCGCGCCGACGACGATGACGAGCGCTGGCACGCCGGACCCGACGGCCGCGAGCACTCGCGGCGCCACTCCGAACACCTGGCTGCCCTGGGGGAGTTCGGTGCCGGACACGCCAACCTTGGTCGGGGAGAAGGCGACGATGCCGGCGGCGAGGCCGGATAGGCCGATCAGCCACGTCCTGACCCTCCTGCCCCATTGCGGTCCGGCGAGCAGGTACACCGTACCGAGGGCCAGCCAGGGCACGTTGAGCACTGCGCCGGTCAGGAAGAACAGCCGGAACACGGTGGTGCCCCACCCGTGCGATTCCGCCCACCACAGCGACATCCCGCCGAGCGCGAACAGCGTCAACGAGATTGTCCACGCGAGTTCGTGCTCGCGGCGACGACGCTGCCACCGGTCGAGGGTGCTCAGCGCAAAAGCCACTGCCACCAGGGTCGCGGCGGCCGCAAGGCCGGCATTCAGGGTCACGCCGCGACGCCACTAACGGCTGATGGGGATTGCGGGGCGGGAGCGTGACGAAATGCACATCCAGATGTCGCCTGTGCGCTTGCGGCCCGCTTTGTGAATGTATGCACGAGTGCATAGCGTATGGAGTTCATGCCAGTTGAACGAGTCCGCCGACGAATTCCAGACGCCACCGTCGTCCGTCTTCCGATATACCTGCGGATCCTCGTCGAGCAGGCTGACGAAAAGGTGGAGTGGATCAGCAGCGAAGGTCTCGCCGAACTTGCGGGCGTCAACGCCGCCAAGGTCCGCAAGGACCTCTCCTACCTCGGCAGCTACGGTACGAGAGGTGTCGGCTACGAGGTCGCGTTCCTCGTTTATCAGATCCGGCGCGAACTCGGTCTCACCCACGACTGGCCGGTCGTCATCGTCGGGGCGGGCAACCTCGGTCAGGCGCTCGCCGGCTACGGAGGCTTCGGCGAACGGGGTTTCCCGGTGGCCGGTGTCGTCGACATCGAGCCCGCCAAGGTCGGCAGTGTGATCGGTGGAGTGCGGGTTCGCCACATCGAGGACCTCGCCCAGATCGTGCATTCCCGGCGGGTCCACATCGGCGTCGTCGCGACGCCGCCAGGCGCTGCCCAAGACGCCGCCGATCGCCTCGTGAGCGCAGGCGTGACGAGCATTCTCAATTTCGCCCCGGTGGTACTTGTCGTGCCGCGAGGCATCAGCGTTCGCAAGGTCGACCTCGCGGTCGAGCTTCAGATCTTGAGCTACTACGAACAACGCCGGGCCGGTGTTGGCTTGCATGCGGTCACGTCGAATGACGCAGGGCGCGGAGCAAGCGCGTAGGGTTCATCGAGAAGGAAAGGTCGTCGCACACGTGTCAATCGTGGTTATTGGCGTGAATCACCGCACCGGGCCGTTGGCCTTGCTCGAACGCGTCGCCGTGTCCGTGGAATCGTTGCCGAAGGTGATCGCCAGCCTCACCAGCCGGGTCAACATCCGCGAAGCAGTCGTGCTCAGCACGTGCAACCGCACGGAGGTCTACGCCGTTGCCGAGCGTTTCCACGGTGCGTATGCGGACATCCGCGACTTCTTCTGCGAGCTCGGCGGTCTGTCCCCCGATGAACTTCACCCGCACCTCTACAGCCAGCACGACGACGGCGCCGTCGCCCACCTCTTCGATGTCGCCGCCGGCCTCGACTCAGCGGTGCTCGGCGAGACCGAGATCCTCGGCCAGGTGCGCGGCGCGTGGGAACTGTCCCAGGCCGAGGGTGGCGCCAAGGCCACACTGAACCTGCTCTTCCGTCACGCGATCGAGACCGGCAAGCGGGCCAGGACGGAGACGGCGATCAGCCGCTCGACCGCCAGCGTCAGCCACGCCGCGGTCGAGATGGCGATCGAGCGCCTCGGCAGCCTCGAGGGCCGCCGGGTGCTGGTGGTCGGCGCTGGCGATATGGGCGAAGGCGTTGCGGTCGCGCTTGTGGCCGCCGGTGCGAAGGACATCACCGTCGCCAATCGCACCGCGGACCGGGCCGAGCAACTCGCCCGGCGCGTGGGTGGCCGGGTCGTTGCGTTCAACGAATTGCAGACCGTCATCGGTGGCGTCGATGTGTTGCTCACCTCCACCGGCTCCGGGTCCGTGCTGATCGATCACGACGCCGTCGCGACTGCACGGGTGGGCGTCGACACACCGCTGCTCATCGTCGACATCGCGGTGCCCCGCGACGTGGACTCCGCCGTTGCCGGGCTGCCGGGCGTGTCGCTGCTCGATCTCGACGACTTGCGCGACTGGGCTGCAAAGGGCATCGAGAAGCGCTCGGTCGAAGCCGAGTCAGTCCGGGTCATCGTCAGCGAAGAGGTCGAGCGGTTCACGATCGACGTCACGTCGCGTCAGGCGGCGCCGCTCGTCGCCCAGTTGCACGAGCACGGCGAGAGCATTCGCCAAGGCGAGCTCGATCGTTTCGCGGCGCGGCTGGCGAGCCTCGATACCACCCAGCGGGCGGCCGTGGAGGCCGTCACGAAGGGCATCATCGCGAAGTTGCTCCATTCGCCGAGCGTGCGTCTCAAGGACAACGTCGGCACTCCGAGCGGTGAGCGCAATGCGGCTGCAGTGCGTGACCTGTTCGATTTGAGCTGAGCCGACCCGATGTCGGGCACACTGCTGCGCATCGCCACTCGCTCCAGCGCGCAGGCACGGACCCAGGCCGAGGTCGTCGCGTCGGGCCTCGCGGCTGCCAACCCAGGCTTGTTGGCCGAACTTGTCTTCGTCGACACGCTGGGCGATCAGCGCCAGGACGTTGCGCTGCACACCATCGGCGGTCAGGGTGTGTTCGTCAAAGAGGTGCAGCGCGCCGTCCTCGACGGCCGCGCCGATGTCGCCGTCCACAGTGCGAAGGACCTCCCGTCCGAGGGGGCCGACGGCCTGACAATCGGCGCATTCACGGCGCGGCGTGATCCGCGTGACGCCTTGGTCGGCTCGACCCTCGACGAACTCCGATTCGGCGCGACGGTGGCCAGCGGGTCTGTTCGTCGCCGCGCCCAGCTCCGCGTCCTTCGCCCCGATCTCCACTTCGTGGAGTTGCGCGGCAACATCCATACCCGGCTCACCAAGGTTCCAGCCGGTGGCGCGATCGTGATGGCAGTCGCCGCGCTGCAGGTCCTCGGACTCGATCAACGCATCGCCGAGGTGATTGCCGTTGACGCGATGGTTCCAGCCGTCGGTCAGGGATGCGTCGCGGTCGAATGCCGAATCGGTGATGACGCCACGGCTGCGGCACTGGCCGCGATCGATCACGCTCCGTCACGGCGTGCCGTCACGACGGAGCGGGCATTCCTCGCCCAGCTCGGTTCCGGTTGCTCGTTGCCGATCGGGGCGCACGTCGCCGATGGTCAGCTGTCAGCGTTCATCGCCAACGACTCCGGGCGGACGCTGCAGGCAACGGTTCGCCTCGGGCATGACTGGCACGCGACGGCGGTCGAGCTGGCGCGCTCGTTGTACGCCGAGATTTTGCGGTGACGACGCCGCCGCTTGCCGGACGACGAGTGGTGATCACGCGTGCTGCCGACCAGGCGGGACCCCTTGTCGACAAGCTCATCGCGTTGGGAGCGCGACCGATCGTGGTGCCGTTGATCGAGATCGTTCAGCCGGCCGACGGTGGCTCAGCACTGACGGCCGCGCTCGGCCGGCTGTCCGTGTTCGACTGGCTCGTGTTCACGTCGCCGAACGGAGCGTCGCGCGCCGCGGGAGCCCTCGCAGCTCTCGCCCGCGAGGTGGCGCTGCCACGAATTGCGGCCGTCGGCTCGGCAACCGCTGCGGCGTTGGGTCAACCGGCGGACCTCGTGCCATCCGATCAAATCGCAGAGGCTCTGACCGAGGCGTTCCCTGTCGGCTCCGGGGATGTGCTGGTCGTGCAGGCCGAGACGGCACGATCCGACGTTGCCGGTGGACTGCGCGCCAAGGGCTGGCGGGTCGAGGTCGTGGCTGCGTACCGGACCGTTCCGGTGCGGCCGTCGGCGGCCACCCTCATCGGTGTGTTGTCGGCCGACGCTGTGCTCTTCGCAAGCGGCTCGGCGGTTGCTGCGTGGGCAGGGGTGTTCGGGGCCCAGACCCCGCCGGTCGCCGTCGCCATCGGCCCAGCCACCGCCGCTGTTGCTGCACAACATGGGCTCAAGATCGATGCCATTGCGACCGATCATTCACTGGACGGATTGATCAGCTCCTTGCTGAGGTATTTCGGCGGTTCGGACTAGGATCGCGCGGTCGTCTGCGACGGGTTTCGTCGGTCACGAACAGCGAAGCAGGGCTACAACAGAGATGACATCACGAGACAGGTTCCGACGGTGGGCCCTTGGAAGTGGGCTCGCATTCGTGGCCGCGGCGGGCATCGGCTCTCCAGCGCTGCCAACAGGCGTCGCAGCCCGCGCGAACGCCTCGACTACGTCGTCGGCGGGGCCGTCCACTGCATCGATCATGTCGCTGTCGCAAGCGCCGAGCGTCACCCCATCGGTGTCGGGCAACGGCCAATTCGTCGTGTTCGCGAGCGCCCCCGGAACCGAGGACGGCCGCACCAGCAGCATCTGGCTCGATGACCGCGCAACGAACACGCTCAGTGAACTCACCAAGGCCAAGGACGGCGTGCGCCTCGGCAACAGCGTCAATCCGGTGATCAGCGCGGATGGCTGCGTCGTGGTCATCACCACGGAAATGGCGTACGACCTCTTCCGCGACGACGACAAGGGCCAGCGCTGGGATGTCTACCGGGCTACGTTGCCAGCGTGTGGCGGCAAAGTCGGCGACTGGGCCGTCGTGTCCACCCGACCGATCGCCGGTGGTCAGGCCCAGGCCCGCGGCGATGTCGATCCGACGCAGCCGGCAGCGGTGTCGAGCAGTGGCTCCGTCGTCACCTACGTGCGCCGCTTCCAGTCGCTGTCCGGTAGCGAGAAACCGGCGCTGCGGCCGTTCGCGGCCGACCTCGTGGATGTGACGATCCCATTGGATCAGCCCGGTCACACGACGCCTGTGCCCGGCCTTCCGACGGAAGTGGCCGACAACGGGGTCACCTACGGCGGACAAAGTGCAGCGGTGCTCTCGGGCGACGGCAACGTCGTGGTGTTCACCTCCGACGCCACCTCGACCGACGCCGTGCCGAGATGGATCGCACCGGTGGGCGCCGCGACGACGGTACCGAACCAGGTCTACGCGTGGAACCGCGCCGACCCCGACCCGTTCACTGCTGTCACGCTCGTGTCCGCAGGCTCTGGTGGGGCCGCCGACGCGAGCGCCGTTGGACCGAGTGTGTCCTCCGACGGCCGCTTCGTCGCCTTCTCGTCATCCGCTACGAACCTCGGTGCATCTGCTGCGCTCGCGGCGTGCGGCACCGTCTGCCCCGCGCAGATCTATCTCGCCGACCGCGATAGCGACAACAATCAGATCTTGGGCGAACCCGGTACCTCCACCGTCAGGTTGGTCAGCGCTGTTGCGGGCGCGCCCGGTGCACCGGACGGCGCGGTCGTCGTCGGCAACGGCGCATCGTTCGCTCCGACGCTGTCGGCCGACGGCAAGACCGTCGCGTTCGCGACCCATGCTTCCAATCTGATGCCGGTCCGGACTCCCGGTGGCGGAGAGGCGGGCGATGGCGATCTGCTGATCGCGTCGAACGCTGCGAACGGACTGCACCGAGTTTTCGACAGCCCGTCGCCGGCGCCGGGCGCCCATGCCCATCCGCACCTGTCGGGGAACGGGCGTGTGTTCGTCGCTGATTCCCTTGCCGTCGATCGATTGGTCGGCGACCCGACCATCACCGGGCGCCACGTCGTCGCGGCGGCGTTCGTGCCGACCCTGTCGCTCGCCGACAGCGACCTCGGCACCGTCACCGTGGGTATTCCGGGGCCGGAATGGTTCGTGAGGGTTGTCAACGATGGTCCTGGCGCGTTTCTCCCGGCCGCTGTCACCCTCGACAACCCGGCCGACTTCGCGGTGACGGGCGGTACGTGCCTCGATCGGGCCGCTGTGTCGGCTGGGCAGAACTGCACGGTCAATCTGATTCTCACACCGTCGGTTCCGGGGCCGCTCTCCACGACCCTCACCGTCGCCGAGGCCGGCTTCGGCGCGATCACACTGACGGCTTCCGTGAAAGGTGCCGGCGGCGAGCCGGCGCTGTTCGCCGAGCCTCGCGGCGCGGACCTCGGCTCGGTCGTGGTCGGCCAGCTCTCGCCGGTGCCCGCGCGCTTCGACATCACCAACATCTACCTCGGCCCGACGGTGGTGACATCGGCGACGATCGGCGGCGCAAACCCCAAGGACTTCGCGATCAGTAGCACCGGTTGTGGCGCCGACGTGGCGATGGGCGGCAGCTGCCCCGTCGAGGTGACCTTCAAACCGACGAGCGCGGGTCGCCGGACGGCCACCGTCAGGGTCAGCACATCGGCCGGGCAGTACACCAGCATGTTCGTCAGCGGCGAGGGCCACTACACGCCGGTGCTGCTCAGCAACGACGGCATCACCCCCGGACAGAACCTGGGCATCGGCGGCACGGGGTTCCCGGCGAAGGTCGCGGTGGTGCTCGGCTGGAGCGACGGCAGGGGCCGCAGCATGACGGTGATCACCGACGACAACGGGTCGTTCCTCACCAATTTGACCGTCGTCAAAGCGCAGCGCCCCGGCGAAGCGACCCTGATCGCCCAGGTCGTTGGCGGACCGAGCGTGACCAAGCAGGTCGCCATCGCCAAACTGGCCAAGAAGGGCACCGACTCCGCTACGTGGTCCGGCCCGTAAGAGCCGGCTGCCAGGAGCTGTCGTGCGGCAAGGTTGCTCCCCCGTGGCGTCGGTTCGGTCCTCGGTGTCAGCGGCTGACCACGCAGGAACGGGGTGGCCGTGAACCTGGGAGCGGCCTCGGCGCTCAGCGGCCGCGGATAAGCGACGGCAACCGCTCGGGGCCGACGAGATCGCGGAACGCCTTCGCGGTGTACCCGGTGACGGTGACATCGGTTCTGGCCCGTGCCGTTGCCGATCGGCGCAGGCCGAACAGCGGTCCCATCTCGCCGACATGCTCACCTGCGGCCATCGAGCCGAGCACCGTCTCGCCGTCGCCGGTGTCGCGCACCACCTCGACCTCGCCGGAGTCGACCATGTAGATCAGGTCGCTCGGGTCGCCCTCACGGAACAGATCCTGCCCGGCGGGGACGTTTACCTGCTTCGGAGCGGAGTCGTCGTTCGGCAAGAAGTTGGGGCGCATCTCGATGATCTGATCGGCGAGCGCGAGCATCCGGTCGTCATGGGTGGACACCACCACCACGCGCCCCCCGTCCGTGAGGCGGCGGAGGAGACGCAGGACCCCCTCCACCTGGACGTAGTCGAGGTGTGCGGTGGGTTCGTCGGCCAGTACCAGCGGGGGGTCGAGCGCGATCGCTCTGGCGATCGCCACCCGTTGCTGCTGCCCGCCGCTCAGGTTGTTCGGCTTGTGGGTGAGCCGGTCACTGAGGCCGACCCCTTCGAGTAACTCGACCGCCTTGTCCCTGGCCGCCCGGGCCTTCACGCCGGCGGACCGCATCGGCACAGCGACATTCTCCACACTGTTGAGGCTTGGCACGAGGTTGAACGCCTGGAACACCACGCCCACGCCGTGCCGGCGGTAGTTGGTGAGGTCCCGACCGGCGAGGGACGTGATGTCGGTGTCGCCGTAGGTGATCGAACCCGAGGTGGGCTTCAAGATCGCCGACATGCACGACAGCAGCGTGGTCTTGCCGCAACCCGACGGCCCGAGCAGCAACGCCAACGTGCCGGCCTTCACCGTGACGTTCAGCTTCTCGAGCGGGCGAACGGTGTAGTCACCCTTGACGAACTCGACGGTGAGGTCGTTGATGTGCAGGTCACCTCTGACCCCGGACTGCGGTGCGGTCACAGCTCAACCTCCGAACGCGAGTGCGGGTTCGACCGTCGCGGTCCTGTGCAGTGAGATGAGGCTGGCCAGCAGACCGACCACGACGGTGACCACCGGAAGCAGCACGAAGCTGCTCACCGGTATCTCCACGTTCATCGGGAAGAGCGGAGCCAGCACGAGCGCCAGCAACCCGGCCAGTACGGCTGCGGCCAACGACAACACGACGGCCTGCAAGGCGAGCCCGCCGCCGATCGCCCACGTCGACGTGCCGGTGGCCTTGAACACGGCGAAGTCCCGGGTGCGCTCCATCGCCTGCAGGTACAGCACGGACCCAATGATCGTGGCAGCCACCAGCCACAGCAGGAAGCGCACGAAGCTAATCGACGACATGGCATTTTCCAGTGGGCGCAGCACGTCGTCTTTCACCTCGGCGTTTGTCATCAGCCTCAGTCCGGCCGGTGCCGTGGCGGGCATCTGGTCGTACAGGAACGCCGTCACGAGCGGTTGACCCTGCACGCTGATGGCCTGCGCATCGGCGAGCGCGACGTAGACCATCGGCAAGCCTGCGAAGAGGCGCTGCCCCGACACCGTGCCGACCACGCGCAGGTCGCGCCCGGCGATCGACAGCGTGTCTCCAACACTGACGCCTTCGAGGTCTTCGGCTACCACCGCTTCACCGGGTCCGCCAAGCGCTACTCCCTCGGCTGCGACCGGTGAGCCCAGTCGGCCCGGCTCGACACCGAACACGATGATGTCGACCACCCCTCCCGCTCCAGAGATTGTCTGACGTAGCACCATCGCCGGGGATGCGTTGCCGTCGCCGGCCGCCGCGAGGGGGACCGGTGTGAACGAGGTGAACGGGCCCGAGGCTTGATCCGACACGGCCCACCCCGACGCTCCGACGCCGTCGAGGGTGCGGTCGACCTCGAGCGAGAACGACGCTGCCAGGCCGGTCATGATCAAGCCCATCGCGAACACCAAGGCAACGCCCGACATGGCGATCACGAACCGCTTGCGACGCCATTGCAGATCGCGCAGTGCAGCCCTGATCACGTGCCCACCCCCTGTTCCCGGGGCGAAGCTACACCACCTCGAGCAGCAAGCCATTCCTGGAGGCGCGGCAACGCTGCCGCATACCCGCGTTCCACCACCGGGGTCATCTTGTCAAACTCGAGCAGACCAACGCCCTGCATCTCGATGTCGAGGTACAAGTCGGCAGTCCCGTCGGTACGCATCGTCGCCCGGCGACCCTCCGATCCGGTGATCATCGTGCGCATCAGTACCGATGCGACGCCCGGATACGGCGAGTGTTTCCGGACGACGAAGTGCCGCAGCGCATTGAATCCCGACACGTAATTTCCGTAGTTCGCGTTCGTCGTCGGTCCGGCCATCGAGGCGACGTCGACGGCGATCACGGTGGCGATCGAGGGGTCGGCGCGCATCACGTCGGCGGGCACGTTGTTCAACACCCCACCGTCGACGAGTAGATCGTCGCCGAACGGCACGGGCGGCAGGACGCCGGGAATGGCGATGCTGGCGCGGATCGCCGTGACCAGATCGCCACGCCGGTGCACCTCGATGCGTGACCGGGTGAGGTTGGTCGACACGCAGTACAACGGTGTCCACACGTCCGCAACATCGACCCCACCGAAGACGCTGTGCAGGTTCGCCGTGATCCGCTTGGCCTTCAGTAGCGACACGAGCGGAACCGTGTAGTCGATCAGCCGGTTGAACTGCTTGGCGCTCAACACCAACAACTCATCCGCGTCGTCGTACATCGCCGCCCCGGCGGCGAAGATCGAGCCCATCGACGCCCCGCCGATGCGGTCGATCGGTATGCCCAGCTCGCGCATCGCCTTGATCACCCCGAGGTGGGCGAAACCACGGGCACCGCCACCACCGAGGACGAGCCCCAACCCCGCCCCGACGCTGAGGCGGCCGAGTCGGGCGAAGTCGCGGCGATTGCCGCGACGAACGTGGTGAACCTCGTCGAAGCGGTCACCGATCACGATTGTCGACGCCGCAGTTGGGCGTCGCGCGGACGCCTCATCCACCATGACCAGCCAGCGCGGCACTCCGGTCGCAGGACTCGAGTCCAGGAAGCGGGAAATGGTCGTTTCGGCCTCGCCGGTCGGTGCGGCTCCGGCAACGACGACAACCGTGTCGGCGCGCTGGATGATCCGCCGCGACCATTGCGTCGGCGTGCGGTCGGCCAGGTAGATCACATGATCGTGCGCTGCCTCAAGCTCATGCAGGAGCTGCGACAGGCGGGAGTCGCCGAGACCAGTGGAAGCCGATTGGGCGAGGCCGGTGCGCCCGAGGATGGAATCGATACGATCGCTGCCCAGCAGCACCGTCGGCCCGAGCGGTTCCAGGGCACCGATCATCGGTGCCACCAAGTCGGCGATATCGAGGTCGTCAACGACGACGAGCGCGACGGAGCGCGCCGTGCGAGCGTCGCTGCGAACGCCATTCATGCGTGACACCAACCGGCGCAGCACCAACATCGCGAACTCGGCCCGAGTACCGAGCAGGTGTTCGAAGTCCGCGACCGAGATGCGGGCGAGCGAGGTGTCGCGAAGCGCGGTGACGGTCCCGGTGCGGGGTGAACGTTCGATGATCGCCACCTCACCGACGACCTCGTTGCGGCCCACCACGCCGACCACGTCGGTGGCACCGCCGGGGCTACGACGGGTGACCTGCAACCGCCCAGACAACACGAAGTAGGCGGCATCGGGTTCGTCGCCCTCCTCGAACAGCGTCTCACCCGCGGCAACGTCGACCCACTCGGCCACCTCGAGCAGCCTCGGCACGAGATCCGCTGCTGGTGCCCCGAGCACCTCGATCACCATTTCGGCCACGCTGACGCTGTTCAGCCGCCGCCGCGCCGATTCGGTGATCCGAGCCACTTGTTCGGGATGATCGTCCAGCCAATCGGCGAGATCGGCCGGTTTGATCTCCACCACCTCGACCGCAGTACTTCCCGCGGCCGCCCGCAAGGTGGCCGAGCGCGTGAGGCCGGCGAGCGCAGCGACCTCGCCGATCAACCCCCCGGCAACCGAGCGGCCGACGAGCGCCTCACCTCCGTCGACGGTCACGGTTGCCTCGAGGGCTCCGGACACGACCAGGTACACGAGTTCGGACGTGTCACCCTGACGGACGAGCACCTCGCCAGCCGAGAGCATCCGCCGACGACCGAGCCGTTCAAGATCCCGCAACATCACTGCTTCCAACACGGGCGCTTCGCCGCCGGCGTCGTTCGTGTCATTCATTCCCTATGCCAGCTCTCCGAGTCGGTCGCCATGCCTGTGCCAGACCGTTGACGACCAACACTAGATGACCAACACTAGATGATTAGCTCCAAGGGGTGCGCGCGGTCCGCGCGATGATCCACCACGTAGAGCGCGAGAGCGTCCATGATCTGCGGTGTTACAACACCCGGATCTTGGAGGAAACGAATGAACGCAGACCTGGACGCTCTCGCAAC
>JANYKS010000089.1 GCA_025358125.1 Actinomycetes bacterium | reverse complement strand
AAGGTCGTCAACGACAGCCTCGGGCATGCCGTCGGCGACCTCGTGCTGAGCAGACTTGCCGATCGCATCCGCGCCGGCGCGCGCGGCACCGATGTCGTCGGACGGCTCGGCGGCGACGAGTTCCTCGTGATCTGCCGCGGTGTCTCGAGACCGCATGAGGCGACCAAGATTGCAGAGAACATTCTGGCGTCGGTACGTCAGCCGATGGAGATCGGGGAGCGGCAGCACTTCGTCACCGGCAGTATCGGCATCGCCTTGTCCGGGCGGGCCGGCTCGTCGGCAGCGACGCTGATCCAGGAGGCCGACATCGCGATGTATTGCGCCAAGCGCGCAGGTCGCCGCCAGTCGATGTTGTTCGATGATTCGATGGTCGTCGACGCCGTCGACCGGCTCGAGCAGGAGCGCGAACTGCGCGTCGCGCTCGAGCACGACGAATTCGAGGTGTACTTCCAACCGATCGTCCATTTCGACAGTAAGATCATCCGGAACTTCGAGGCCCTGATCCGATGGAATCATCCCCGTCGTGGCCTGCTCAGTGCTGCTGAGTTCCTGCCACTCGTCGAACAGGTCGGACTGACCAGCGCCGTCGGGCTGTGGGTGTTCGCAGCGGCCACCCGCGCCGTTGCCGCGATGCGCTTGATCGAGCCGCAGACATGCGTCGGTGTCAACGTGCACCCCGACCAGATCCGCCGGGCCGGCTTCGTCGACGGCGTCACCCGCTGCATGCTCGCAGCCCGGATCACCGGCGAGGCGCTCCTGATCGAGATCACCGAGCACGTGGTGATGGTCGACGTCGACCAGACGCGTCGGGTGTTGGAGGAGCTGCAGGCGATCGGTGTGTCAGTGGCCATCGACGACTTCGGCACGGGCTACTCGAACCTCGATCTACTCCGGCGGCTGCCTGTCGACTACCTCAAGATCGATCGCAGCTTCGTGGCCGGGCTCGGCGTCGAGCCGGGCGACAGCCAACTCGTGCGGATGATCATCGGCCTCTCCAATGAACTCGGGATCAAGGTGATCGCCGAGGGCGTCGAGACCGCCCTGCAGGAGTCCGAGCTGGCCCGCCTCGGCTGCAAGATCGGGCAGGGCTACCTCTACGCGCGCCCGATGAGCTTCGACGACGCGATCGACCTCCTGCGCAATCAGCAGGCCAGGCCACCGTCGAGCGTGAGCACCGTTCCCGTCATGTAGCGGGCGTTATCGCTCGCGATGTACGCGAACGCCTCAGCCATCTCGATCGGCTCGGCCTGCCGCATCGGCGAGATCATCTTGGCCATCTCGCGGTGGTCGGCGCCGTCGGGCAGCGGGCTGAAGGAATGGATGATGTTGGTGTTGGTTCCGCCCGGCGCCACCGCGTTGACCCGCACCCCCTTGCCGCGGTATTCGAACGCCAGTGCCCGGGTGAGTTGGACGACGCCGCCCTTGCTCGAGCAGTACGCGGCACTCCACGGCAGGCCCATCAGACCGGCGTTCGACGCGGTGTTGATGATGACACCCTTACCGGCATCGAGCATGTACGGCAGCGTGTAACGACACATGTAGAACGTACCGTTGAGGTTGACCCGCACAATCCGGTCGAACCACTCGGGGTCCTCTTGATGACTCCACGCAAAGTGCCCGATGCCGGCGATGTTGCACACGATGTCGACGCCGCCGAGCGCCGCGACAGCGGCCTGCACCGTCTGCGCGACGACCGAGGCGTCGCCGACATCGCACGTGAACGCGTACGCAGTGCCTCCTGCCGCCACGATCCCGGCAGCAGTCTCGTCCGCGCCCTTCACATCCAGGCATGCCACGGCCGCACCCTCGCGGGCGAACAGCTGGGCGGTTGCCTTCCCGATGCCGGACCCCGTTCCGGAGATGATTGCTCGTCTGTCATCGAAGCGGTTCATTGTGTTCCTCCGTAGGTTGTGCGTAGATCTTTCTTGAGGACCTTGCCGGTCGGGTTGCGGGGCAAGGTCGTCACGATTTCCAATCGTTCCGGAATCTTGTGGATCGAGAGCTGATGATCCTTGAGATAGGAGACGAGTCCGGGCAGCGTCACGATGTGGCCCTCACGGACGACGACCACCGCGCACGCGCGTTCGCCGCTACGGTCGTCGGGCAGGCCGATGACGGCAACGTCGGCGATGGCGGGGTGGCCGTGGAGGAGGTCCTCGACCTCCTTGGCCGAGATGTTCTCACCGTTACGGATGATGATGTCCTTCAACCGGCCGGTGATGCTGACCCAGCCGCCCTCGTCGATGACGCCGAGGTCGCCGGTCCGGAACCAACCGCGCTCGTCGAACGCCTCGGCATCGAGTGACGAATCGAGATAACCCATGCACACCTGCGGACCCTTGACGCGCAATTCGCCCTCTTCGTTCGGGCCGCAAACCCGGCCGTCCTTGACGACACGAATCTCGACCTCGGGGCACGCACGCCCGTCCGTGAGCGCCTTTTTGTCATCCGGGTCGTCCACATGCACCATCGTGTTGATCGGCGATTCCGTCATGCCCCACCCGCCGATCACTGGAGCTCCCAGCTCGGCCAGCATTTCGTGGTGCAGCGTCTTGGGCTTCGCAGCACCGCCGCCGTTGAAGATCCGAACCGTCGGCATCAGCCGCTGCCCGCGCGGCAATCGTCGTTGCGCTTCGAGATAGCTGAGCCAGAACACGGTGCCGGCGCCGGCGCAGGTGACGCCGTGTTCGCCGAGCCACTTCGGCGTCTCGGCAGGATTGAACGCCTCGACCATCAACAATTCGACACCGGTCTGCATCGTGTTGAACAGCCATATCAGCCCGCCGACATGGGTGATCGGGAAAACCACCGCAGCCCGGTCGTGAGGGCCGACCTCCATGCTCCACTGCATGCCCGTGTTGGCGGCCGACATGCTCCGGTCACTGTGTTTGGCGCCCTTCGGATCGGCCGTGGTGCCTGAGGAGTAGAACAACCAGCGCAGTTCGGTGAGCGCCGGGACGTAATCGGGCAGGGTTGCCGGATCGCCCTCTGGTAGATCTGGATCGGCGACGATGATCTCGACGTCTTGGAGCGCCGTGGCCTCGGCAGCCATCGGTGCGAAGTCGAAGTTGCGGAACACTCCTGGAACGATCAAGAGCGAGCAGTTGCTCTGACGGGTGATGAACTCGACCTCGCGCGTGCGATACATCGGCAGGATCGGATTCTGCACGGCGCCGAGTCGGGACAGCGCTGCTGCCAGTACCAACGCCTCGAACCGCGACGCCAAGATCCACGAGACGTTCGTGCCGATCCCGACGCGGTGCCCGGCGAGGCCGGCCGCGGCACGCTCGCTCCACCGCCGATACTCGGCGAATGTCAGTGTCCGGCCCTGCTCGTCGATGGCCATCCGCTTGTCCGGTGTTGCGTCGGCGCGTTCGACGATCAGTTGCCACAACGTCTTGCCGCGGGTGTCGAGCACGATGTCGGTCAACGAGTCCATTTCGCCGCCTCCTGGAGGGCACCGGGTTGCAGGGCGAGCTTGTCGATCTTGCCGATCGAGGTCAGCGGCAGCTCCGCCACGACGACAAGACGATCGGGCGCCTTGTAGCCGGCAAGATGTCGCTTGACGAACGACTGAATGTCCGCGAGGTCGAGCTTGGCTCCGTGCGCAGCCATTGCGAACAGCACACCGATCTCGCCGAGGCGGCCCTCGACGGGTGCTCCGACCACGGCTGCCGCGGCAATCTTGCGATAGCTGCCGAGACAGTTCTCGATCTCCATCGGATAGACGTTGTTGCCGCCGCGGATGTACATCTCCGTGCTGCGCCCGACGAGACGGAGGTTGCCGTCTCGCCCCAACCAGGCGAGATCGCCGGTGTGCAGCCATCCGTCGCTGTCGATCGCGTCCCGAGTGCGCGGCGGGTCGTTCCAGTACCCGCGCATCATCGCCCGGCTGCGCAGGCACACGGTGCCGATGTAGTCGGGGCCCCTACCCGTCATGGGTGTGCCGAGCTCATCGACGAGCATCAGCTCGACGCCGCCGTTCGGCCGTCCGACGGTGTTGCAGATCACGTCGGCCGAATCGTCGAGCCGGGTGCCCGTCGCCAGCGGCGACTCTGTGCTCGCGTAGCGGACCACGACCGGGCAGTTCAGCTTGTAGCGGATCTCGGCCACCAACTCGGGCGGGATCCGTGCCGCTTCGATGCCGGCGATGCGCAGGCTCGACACGTCGGTCGTTGCGAAGTCTGGATGATCGAACATCATCCGGTATTGGGACGGCACGCCCTGGGAGACCGTGACTCGTTCATCGTTGATGAGTGCGAGCGCGGCGGCGGCCGTCCACGGCGTGGGGACGATGATCGTGGTGATGAGGTGGTGGAGGTGGTCCCACACCCGGGTCATCGCGTCGACGTTCGCGAACGGGAGCGACGACAACCGCCGATCGCCTGGCTCGCTGAGTGGTTTGGCCCCTCGCGTCATCGCCCGCAGGCACGCATGATCGAACCAGGCACCCTTTGGCAATCCGGTCGTTCCCCCCGTCCAGACGATCGCGAGTGGGTCCGTTGCGCTCAGCCCGACACGGCGGCGGAGCGGGTCCCCGCGGGCGAGATCCGGCAGCGGGCCGTCGAAGACGAACCGTGGGGCACATCTGGCCGTGATGTGGGCGACCTCGGCCGGGCCGAGCCGGGGGTTGATGCCCGTCGCGATGCCGCCGGAGCGTACGATCGCCTGGTAGGCGACGGCGTGGTCGATACCGCTCGGCAGGCCGATGCCGATGACGTCGCCCTTGGCGATCCCGCGTTCGTCGATCAGCCAGCCGGCGAGGGCATCTGCTCGGGCAGCCCATTCGCCGAACGTGATCCGATCGCCGTCAGCGACGAACGCCTCACGGTCACCGTTGGTTGCGACGACGGCGTCGAACAGGTCGACGATGGTGGAGAAGTCGCCGGTCATGGCCTTCATCAGCGCATGCCCGGTGCCATCAGAACGTCAGCACGCCTCTGGCAACCGTGCCGGATTCGAGACCCTGCACGGCGCTCTCCCATTGCTCGACGGGGAACGTCTGCGACACGAGTTCGTCGAGCAGGACGTCGCCGCGGAGGTAGAGCTCGATGATTTTCGGGATGTCGCGGTGTGGCGAGATCGTGCCGTATCGGCAACCGATGATGCCCCGGTCGACTTGGGTCAGGCGTCCGTACAGGCCGTGGAACTCGGTCGTCTGGCCGGAGACCCCGATGACGACGACCGTGCCCTCCCAGTCGAGCGACTCGAGCGCGTTGAACGTGACGGCAGGGTTTGCAACACAATCGAACGCCCAGTTGACCCCGCCGCCGTTGAACGGTCCACGAACCAGCTCGGTATTCCATGGGGTGAGTTCTCCGATCGCAACGACGACGTCGTCACGGTTGCCGTCGATGAAGTGCGTTGCCCCGAATTGCTTTGCCAGCGCCTCCTTCTTGGACTCGGTGTCGATTGCGATGATCGTGGTCGCGCCCTGCACCTTCAGCGCCTGGATCACGTTGAGACCGACGCCGCCGACGCCGAACACGGCTGCGCTCTGGCCGCGCTTGACATTCGCCCGGTTGAACACGGCCCCCATGCCCGTCACGACGCCGCACCCGACGAGCGCAGCTGAAGTGAGCGGGACATCGTCGGGAATCTTCACGCACTGGACGTCGCGGACGACCGTCCGCTCGGCGAATGCGCTCGTTGCCGCGAAGTTGTAGATCGGTTCGCCGTCGAGTGTGAACGGCTGACTCCAGTTGGCAAGGGTCTGCCGGCAGCCCGTCGGGTGGCCGTCGGCGCAGCGATCACAGAAGCCGCAGGCGGCGAGAGTCGCGATGATCACGTGATCGCCGGGCTCGACGTGGGTAACGGCGTTGCCGACTTCGACGACGACGCCGGCGCCCTCATGGCCGCACACGCCCGGCGACGGAACGGGATACAGGCCGTGCATGTACGAGATGTCGCTGTGGCACAGGCCGGCAGCTGCGATCTCGACGATGACGTCTCGTGGACCTGGCGCGCGCAATGTCAGGCCGTCGACGAATTCGGTTTTCGTTCCATCAAAGACGATGCCGCGCATCGCAACTCCCTTGTGTTCAATGCTCTCGGTCAGTGAACTGGCGACCGAGCCGGAATCTTGCAGATGACTATTGCAGATGATCGATGTGCAGCATCTTGATCGCGTTGCCGCGGAGAAGTTTGTAGACCACTTCATCGGATAGATGGGCCATCTGTTCCTGGGCGATCTTTGCCGTGTGCGGCCACGTACTGTCGCTGTGCGGATAATCGCTCTCGTACGTGACGTTGTCCTCACCGATCTTGTCGAGACAGGTGAGCCCGTGCTTGTCGTCGAAGAAACAGCCATAGACATGCTTCTTGAACAATTCGCTCGGCGGTTCGAGCACCTTGTCGGCGATGCCACCCCACCCCCGATTCTCCTGCCACACCACATCGGCACGTTCGAGGATGTACGGCATCCAACCGATCTGGCCTTCGCTGTATGCGATCTTCAGGTCCTTGAACTCGGTGAAGATCCCGCTCATCAACCAGTCGACCATGCTGAAGCAGCAGTTCGCGAACGTGAGCGTCGATCCGACGGCTGCCGGGGCATCTGCCGAGGTCGACGGCATCTTCGAGCCGCTGCCGATGTGCATGTTGATCGTGACGTTCGTTTCGTTGCACGCATCGAAGAACGGCATCCAATAGCCGTCGGCATCGTGAATGCTCGGCAGGCCGAGGTTCGGCGGGATCTCGCTGAAGCAGACTGCGTGAACGCCGCGAGCGGCGTTGCGCCGAACCTCCGCCGCTGCGAGGGCGGGGTCCCACAGCGGGACGATGACCAGTGGGAGCAGCCGGCCGCCCGACAGGCCGCTCCATTCCTCGACCATCCAGTCGTTGTAGGCCTTGATGCAGAGCAGACCGAGATCCCGGTCAGCGGCCTCGGTGAACGTCTGGCCGCAGAATCGCGGGAACGTCGGGAAGCAGAGCGACGCCTCGACGCCGTTGATGTCCATGTCATCCAGTCGCTCTTTGAGCAGGTACGAGCCTTGGCGCATCTCGTCGTAGGTGATGCCCCTGAGAGTGATGTCGTCGCGGGCGAAACCGACAGCAGTATCCAGGCGTGTCAGCGGGCGCCGGAGATCTTCATAGAACCACCAGTCGACGATCTCGCCCTCGTCACCGACCTCACCGGGTATCGCAGTGAACTTGCCGCCGACGTAGGTCAATTCTTTGACCGGGCGCCGAACGATTCGCGGACCGATGTCGCGATACTTCGACGGGAGGCGATCGGACCACACTGTGGCGGGCTCGATCACATGATCATCGACCGAGATGATCTTGGGCAGTTCACGCATGGATCGCACTGTATCATTGGTTTCTGACGGTGTGTCAGATTCGGCGGCCGGCCAAATTTGGATACACTTACGTGCTCCAACCGCCGCTGTAGCTGAAAAACTGACCGGTCTGGAACCGGCTCCTGCCGTCGAGCAGCACGGCCGTGAACTCGGCCAGTTCGTCCATCCCGCCGAGGCGACGCATCGGGACCTGACCCTCGATCAGCTTGCGCCGTTCGGGATCATCGGCGCCGGTTGCAGCGAGGAAGCCCGAGAAATCCATGTAGTTCGTGCCGATCGCATTGACGGTCACACCGAACTTGGCGTGTTCGAGCCCGACGGCGCGCACGAGTGCGTTCGCGCCGGCCCGGGTCGAGCCGTACAGCGACACCATCGGTTCTGGGCGCGCCCCGGTGGCACTCGTGAAGACGACGATCTGGCCCCGTCCCGCCTCGACCATCGGCGGTAGCGCTGCGCGCAACGCGTGGAACACCATGTCGAGGTTGACCCGCTTGACCTTCTCCCACTGGTCGAGTGACGAGTCGAGGAACCTCCCGGTGACGATCGCGCCGGTGACGAAGCATGCTGCGTCCAGGCGCCCGAACCGGTCGAGGGCAGCGGCCACGACCGCTTCGTTGCCGGCCGGAGTCGTGAGGTCGACGTCGGTGATCGTCTCGACCTTCGCTCCGAGTGCGGCGAGGTCGTCGAGCAGCGCGCTGGCGTCGTGCTCGCTGACCATGGTTGATCGATCGTCGCCGGGCAGATGCAGCACGAGGTCGTGGCCAGACCCGGCGAGCAGGCGGGCGAGCGGTGGGCCGACATAACCAGATGCCAGGGTGATCAGAGCAACGCGTCGGTCCGTCATGCGCAACCCTACGTCGATTGCTCAGCGTGCAACGACCTCGGTGATCCGCTGGAGAAGCGCCGGGTCGCTGCTGGCAGGCACGAGGATCAGTTCGTTGCAGCCGGCCTCGCTCATTGCCCTGACGGTGTCGCGCAGCACCGCCGGCGAATGCACGGTCATGGCATCGGCGAGCATGCGCGCGACGTCGGTGCCGAACACCTCGAGGTACTGCATCGCGAACGACTTCAGCGTCTGCTCTGCCTCGGGTCCGAGCGCGACGAAGACCCCCGTCACCAGGCGCGGAGGGTCCGTCCGGCCAGCGGTCCGCCACGCCTGCTCTGCCGCTCTGAACGAGCGGTCGGCCTCCGCCGTGTCTCCGGTGAGCGCGAATCCGCTGACACCGTCGGCCCACAGTGCTGCCCTCGCGAGCGACTTCGGGCCCATGCCGCTGCAGAGGATGGGTGGTCCGCCGGCCTGCTGGGGTGCCGGGCCGATCCGGTGGCCATCGGCTGCAGCCCCGCCGGCCCACAGCCGGCGCAACTCGGCGACGGTGGCGTCGACCCGGCTGTGGCGCCGTTCGAACGGGGAACCGAGCGCGTCGTAGTCCTGCTGGCGGCCGCCGACCCCGACGGCGACATCGATCCGACCATCGGAGAGTACGTCGATCGTTGCGAGTTGCTTGGCCAACATCGCGGGAGCGTGCCATGGCGCGACCGCGACATTGAAGAAGACGCGTACGCGCTCGGTCAGCATCGCTGCAGCAGCGCACAGGGTGATGCCCTCGAGATTGTCGAACGTGATTCGCTCGCCGGCCGATACCGACGAGTACGGGCCTTCGTCGATTCCCCGGCACCATGCCGTGACCCGCTGTCGGGTCAGACCAGGGGCCATTTGGGGGAGCGCAACACCGATGTCCATTCCGAGAATCTATGATGCATGGATGCCCTACCCGTTGTTGGACTCAAGCGCCTACGAAGCGGAGATCGACGATCCCGCGCAGCTGCGTGCCCACCGCTTGACGCGTCTCGCGCTCGCCTATCGAATCTTCGGCGCGCTGCGCTGGGGGAGCCTCGGCGACGGCCACATCTCTGCTCGCGACCCCGAACGCCTGGATCATTTCTGGATGGCGCGCTACGGAGTTCCATTTCATCTCGTGACCGTCGACGACCTCGTCCTGATCGGGCCTGACGGCGGTGTTGTCGAAGGCACCGGGACCATCAATCAGGCCGCCTACAACATCCACTGGCCGATCCACGAGGCCCGGCCCGACATCGTGTCGGCCGCCCACACCCACACCCCGTACGGCACGCCGTTCTGTGCACTCGTCGAGCCGCTGCGCCCGATCACCCAGGAATCATGCGCGTTCTACGAGGACCACGAGATTTTCGACGACGAAGAAGTGGACATCGTCTCCAGCGATGGCGGCAAGCGGATCGGGGCGGCCCTCGGCGATGCGAAGGCGATCCTGCTGCGCAACCACGGCCTGCTCACCGTCGGCGCCACCATCGATGAGACGGTCGGTTTCTTCGTGATGCTGGAGCGCGCCGCCGAAGCGCACATGAAGGCGCCAAACGGCAAACCCATCGGAGCAGACGCCGCGGCCCAGGCGTATCGGGTCGTTGGCACCCCGCAGGCCGGCTGGCACAGCTTCCAGTGGCTGCTGCGCACCTACATCCCGGACCCCTCAGTCGTCGGCTGACCGGTCGCAGCGGCGTCGGAGGGGCGGCCGTTGGTGCCGACTGCCCGCGTGATCCCAGCCCATGCGCGACATCAGCCGGGCAGGCGTCGGAGAGGCGGCCGTGGGTGCCGACTGCCCGTGTGATCCCAGGCCATGCGCGGCATCAGCCGGGCAGGCGTCGGAGGCTGGCGTCGGAGGCGCTGGCCGTGGGTGCCGACTGCCCGCGTGATCCCAGGCCATGCGCGACATCAGCCGGGCAGGCATCTGGCGGGTCCTCAGCCGACACAGGAAAAGCGCCCGTGTGATACCCCTCATTTGAGCAACACTTCGCTGATCGTGTGGATCGCGATTCCGGCCAGGCCGCCGACGATCGTGCCGTTGATCCGGATGAACTGGAGATCGCGTCCGACCTGGAGTTCCATCTTGCGCGCGGTCACGTCGCCGTCCCAGCGGGCAATGGTGGATTCGATCAGTGTGGTCACCTCGCTGCGGTAGTTGTCGATCACGTACCCGAGCGCCTGTGCTACCCATCGGTCGACCTTGGCCTGCAGTTCAACGTCCGTGCACAGCCGCTCGCCGAGGTTTCGCAGCGACGTTGTGATCCGCTGATTGAGTTCGCTGTCAGGTCGGGACGCGGCATCCATGACGCCGCGCTTGGCGTCCTTCCACAGCGACGACATCCATGCCTGCATGTCGGGATGAGCGAGGAGTTCCTCCTTGAACTGCTCGCTCTTGGCGAGCATTCCCTGGTCGTTCCTGAGCCGATCAGCGAACGATGCGACCCGAGTCTCGATCGAGCGCCGGACTTCGTGCGCGGGTTCGCGGCCGACATCGACCAAGAAGCGCGACAGGCTGTCGTAGATCTTGGCGAAGATCCGATCGTCAATGGCTCCGGGAACCCACCACGGCGATTCCTGCTCGAGGCGCTCGCGGAACGTGAGCCGGTTGTCGTCGAGGAAACCCTGCAATCCAGACAAGATTGCATCCAGCAGTCGTTGGTGATGGCCGCCCTCGATCGCGAGATCGATCGTCGTGGCGAGCAACGGGGCGACCGGTGTGGAGCGGATCCTGTTCTCGATGATCCGCTCGATGCCTTCCTGCACCTGCGTGTCGTCGATCACCTCGATGACACCGTGGATCACATCACCCGCCGCACGCGCGGCGCGGGCTGCGTGACCCGGGTCGGACAACCATTCACCGAGCCGCCGCCCGCCGCCCGCGGTGGCAAGTCGTTCGCCGATGACGTCGCTCGACATGAAGTTGGTTTCGACGAACTCGCCGAGCGATCGACCGATCTGATCCTTGCGGTTCTGGATGATTGCGGTGTGCGGAATCGGGATGCCGAGCGGATGCCGGAACAATGCCGTCACCGCGAACCAGTCGGCAAGCGCGCCGACCATCGCGGCTTCGGCAAAGGCCCTGACATAACCCCATGTCGTGCTGGCGGCCTCGTTGGCCCGCGCGACGACGTACAGCGCCGCTGCCGCGAACAGCAACACGAGCGCCAAGCCCTTCATCCGCCGCAGAGCGGCGATGCGCTCGAGATCATCCATCGGCTGGGCCCGGTGCAGTCGGGCTCATGTCGACAGGCTCGGCGCCTGCAGCGCTCCGACGCTCATGTCGATCAGGTTGGCGATGAAGGCTTGCGCCGAAACCTGTAGCTGACGACCCTGATCGATCTGGCGGGCACGCAACGCGAGCGCGTCGGCCACGAGCATCAGGAACGTTGTGACCCGCTCGTGGCGCATCTCCGGCGACAGATCCGGGACAGCAGCCGCGAGCATCACGAACGCGGCGTAGGCCTGCTCGGGAGTCTTCGGCGCGCCCTCGTCCCAGTAGTCGAACATGTCGGAGAGCTGGGCAACGATGCGAAGGAACTCGCGGCCTTCGCCTGTTTCCAACTTTCGTGCGAACGGCAACACGACGGATCGCACCACGGCGGGGATGTCCGCCGTGCGACCCGCGGCCCGGATGTCGCCGAGCATCGTTGCGCGTTCGGCCTCGATGCTGTGGTTGTGGCGCTCGAGGATTGCATTGAGCAGACCTTCCCGGCCGCCGAAGTGATAGTGCAGCGCAGAGGTGTTCTTCTGTCCGGCCTGATCGACGACGAGCCGCAGCGGGACACGGAACACACCCTGCTCGGCGAACAGGCGCTGACCGATCGTGATCAGCTTGTCGCGGGTGTCATGCGCGGTGCGAGCCACGGACCTACCCGACGCGCTGACGTAGGAGCGACTGTTTCCCCTGCATTTCGCACAGCGTGTGATACGCCAGCCAAATGCTCGTGGCGTCGGTGATCCCGACGATGTTGTCGTCGGCGTCGAGATCGAGGTTGGCGCCGTGGATCACGAAGAACACCTCCGTCGTTTCTGTGTTGTCGCTCGGAACGACAAGACTGTGGATCGACCCGGCCGGCTCGTGGATGTAGCTGCCGGCCGCGTAGCGCACCCCGTACTCCTGATACATCCAACATCCGGCGGTCGTCCACGCGAAAACCGGACCGGTGTGCCGGTGACGCTGCACCGCCATACCGGGTTCGAACCGGTTGGCGACCACCCAAACGCCGGCGCCGATGTCTGCGTGCAGGAGACGGAGTTCGCCGCCCGGGATGGCGACCCACGGTGCGTCGGTTTCGCCGACATGGCCGATCGGAGGGCCAAGTGCACGGGCCGGATCGTTCGACATGAATCGGTCAGATCCGCTGCAGGATGGTGCCCGTTGCGACGGCGCCCCCGCAGCACATCGTCACGAGCGCGATCTCCTTGCCGCTTCGCTCCAGTTCGTGCAACGCCGTGGTGATCAGCCGGCTGCCGGTCGAGCCGACGGGATGCCCGAGTGCGATCGCGCCGCCATTGACGTTGACCTTGTTGATCAAGTCATCGCGGGAGATGTTGTTGACCTTGGCCCAGCTCAGCACTACCGACGCGAACGCCTCGTTGATCTCGACGATGTCGATGTCGTCCATCGTCATCCCGGCATCGGCGAGCACCTTCGCCGTCGCATCGACAGGACCGTCGAGGTGATAGTAGGGATCGCTGCCGACGAGGCACTGGGCCAGGATTCGTGCCCGTGGCCGCAGCCCTTCTGCCTTGGCCCGCTCCTCGCTCATCCACAGAACCGCCGCCGCTCCGTCGCTGATCTGGCTGCTGTTGCCGGCGGTGTGAATCCCGTCGGTCATCACCGGCTTGAGTGCGCCGAGCGCCGCAGCGGTCGTTTCGCGCAGGCCTCCGTCTCTGGTGATGACGATGTCGTTGCCGTCGGCATCGGCGACGGTGACGGGGATGATCTCATTCTCGAACCGGCCCTCTTCAGTTGCGCGGATTGCCTTCTGCTGAGAAATCAGACCGAGGAAATCGACGTCTTCGCGCGTGATGCCGCGCTTGGCTGCGATGCGTTCGGCCGCACCGAATTGGTCGGGCATGTCCCACGGGAAATCGTCGGCCTTGGAACGGCCGTTGACGAACTTGCCGTCGACCTGTGGTGAAGCTGCGCCGAGCCACACCGCGCTCATGTGCTCGACGCCGCAGGCGAGACCGACATCGATGACGTCGGCATGGATCATGTTATGAATCATGTGGTTGGCCTGCTGGCTGCTGCCGCACTGGGTGTCGATCGTCGTCGCCGCGACCTGGTACGCGAGATTGGCCTGCAACCACGCACCACGCGTGACGTTGCTGCCCTGCTCGCCGGCCTGGGTGACGCACCCGCCGACGACCTGGCCAACGGTGGCCGGATCGATGCCGGCCCGTGCCATCACGCCGACCTGGGCCGCACCGAGCAGCTTGGTTGCATGCAGGTGGGCGAAGTAGCCGTTGCGTTTGCCGATTGCCGTGCGGCCGGCTTCGACGATGACGGGATTTCCCATACGAGCACCTCTTTCCGACTGTTTCTGACGAGGTGTCAGATTGGCCACGCTAGCCGGTGTGGCGGGCACGAGGCCGAAGCGGATCGATGTACGGCGAGGGTGGGCGCGATGAACGTTGGGGTGAGTTCAGGATGCTGCGGTGAGGGCTCGGCGGACGAGGACTTGGGCGAGGTGGGTGCGGTATTCGATGCTGGCGTTGAGGT
>JANYKS010000086.1 GCA_025358125.1 Actinomycetes bacterium | reverse complement strand
CTTGGAGGTGCCCGACCGGCGGATCTCATCGTCGAGCAGAGAACCGACGAAGTGCTCAAGCTCATTGACCAGCTCGATTCAGCTGCCTACATCTGACTGAGGCCGCCCGATGCCACGTATGACCCGGATCTCCTCGATGCTCTGGAGGGCTGCGTTGTCGGGCGCGTGGCAGGCACCGTCTGGCGCCAAGTTCTTGCGCCCTCCTCGGTGACCCGCTCGAACCTTCGTGGCGGCCGATGGAACCCGTCCAGCGTCGAGACTCTGTATTGCTCGCTCGATCCGCTCACGGCCGCGTCGGAAATCGACAACCTCCTTGCCGCCCAGCCGGTGCCTGACACCCGCCCGACAACGCAGCCCTCCAGTGCGTCGAGGAGATCCGGATCATACGGGGGCATTGAGGCGGTGACTCAGATGTAGGCAGCTGAATCGAGCTGGTCGATGAGCTTGAGCACTTCGTCGGTTCTCTGCTCGACGATGAGATCCGCCGGTCGGGCACCTCCAAGCAGGCGATGTGGGCTGAACAGCCACAACTTCGCTTCCTCTGCCGAGTAGTAGTCAGCGAGCTGGGAGACCAGCCATTCCAAGGTGAGCAGCCGGTCGAGCAGACGAGGCTGAGGCGCGGCCTGCCCTGTTCTCCAGCGAGAGACGGTTTGGGGGGTGGTTGCGAGCAGTTGGGCGATGTCTCTGCCGGAGATGCCGCTGTGTTGTTGGATGGAATCGAGTCGGCTAGCGAGTGCGTTCGTCATCGAATAGTCCACTTCCTGCGGCAACCGACCGCTTGCCATCGACGTTAACATCTCTGTCGACATAAGAACACACACAATCATAAACAAATGTGTGCATGTGTTGTGCCGTGCCATGCGAGCTCCCTTGTGAAGCAACACCGGTCGGCGCGTACGTGCACCGATGGTCGCGTCGAGCGTGCGCCGCGCGAACTGCAACGAAAGGCACGACTCGCGTCGAGCATTCGATGCCGATCGAGTCTTCGGCTTGCACTCGCCGTGTCGTGGTCCGCCCTTTTGCCGCCCTGGTCAAGAGCGGTCGGCACCTGACCCCTGTTGACCTGCGGTTTCGCGATGCCCGATTCTCTGCTGGGGGGTTGCTACCCCCAGATTCCCCCGTCCCGATCGGACGCATATCCCCTGGTCACAGCCCTGCGGGTGAACCGGGGGGATTTGCCGCTCTTGCCTTCCTTCTACAAAGGACCTGGTCAGAGGCCATTTTTGAGACGCGGTGGAGCTGGGGGGAATCGAACCCCCCGCCTGAGATCGGCATCACTGCTGATCAGAGGCTATGTGACCAGCTCAGCGGTGTTTTTCGAGTGACCGTGAGTGACCGTAGATGACCGTGAATGACCGGTGTTTGACGCCCTTTCGCCGCCCCATCCGCCCTTTTCCCGCCCTCGGCGGCGGTCTGGACGAGCGGTTTCAGAGACGATTGCTCTTCGGGTCTGGCACTTTGCGCCTCATGGCGGCATCTGTCAAGGTGATGGTCGCCGGAGGTGCGAACGGAACGTTCCCCCGGCCATCTCACGTCGGTTCGGTGCGACTGATTCGCGGAGTCTGAACAGCAACAAACGACACGAAGTCGAAGGCCGCAGGCGTTGTTCCCTGCAGCGCACTCGAACCCCGACGGCGCCCGCCCATTCAACTACGCCACCCTGCGTGAACGACTCGCCCGCTGGCAGCACGACATCGACGTCCGCGACGAGGCCGGGCGACCGGTCCGCGCGACAGCTCACCAATTTCGCCACACCCTCGGAACCAGGCGCCGACAGCAACAACGTGAGCTTCACCGGCGTCGGCAATGCGGCAGGCGTCTCGCGATCATGGCTCTACCGCCAACCCGATCTACGCGCCGAGATCGACCGGCTCCGCAACTCCCGCACAGAAACCGCAACCGTCCCCTCCGCCCAACGTGCCTCCACCAATTCGCTGAAACGATGCCTCGAAGACACCCTCGATGAGATCCAACGTCTCAAAGCCGAGAACCATCACCTCCTCCAACAAGTCGCCCGACGCTTCGGTCAAGAACGAGCCGACGGACTCACCAGACCCTGACACCACGTCGGCGACATGTCCACCACGCACAGACCCCGCAGAACAAGACTTCCAGCGCAAGCGCTCCAGATAAGCATCAACACCAAACTTCGGCTACTGACCCGCATCGCCTACGGCTTCAGATCCACCGACAACCTGATCGCCCTCTGCCTCCTCGACCGCGGCGGCCACTGCCCACCCCTACCCGGCCAACATGACCCACGGAAGCAGCAGGAGAGCCGAATTTGTTGAGCACCTTGCCCAAGGCTGATGGCTGCGCGAACAGATAGACCCGCCGGTTGAGGGCCTGGACCAATCTTCGACCGTCATTCCATCGCCCATGATCGACGCCAAGTCGCGCCGAGCAAACAGTGGACCCTGGTCCCTCAACACGACGTCAACACCACGTACGCGCAGCCGCTGGCTGTCGCGCCGGGGTTGCGTTGCCAGGATGACGCGATCGGCCTGGGCAAGATCAGCTTCGGCGATCAGCTGACTGGCAGTGCGGAACCCGAGTTGTTGAATGCTTCCCAGGCACCGACGGGGCCGACATGGCAGAGGGTCGGGCAGCGTTGCAGGAAGGCCCCGGGCGTCATGCGTCCGTCGAGTCGCGACCGTCGGTCTCGACGATGTAGAAGTCGTGATCGCTGAGACCCGTCGCGTCGACACGGGAGGCTGCATGCGAGCCGCCTCCCAGCGCGATGTGGTCGATGCTGAGCAACCCGGCGAATTCGGTGAGGAAGACCACGCGTGGGGACAGTGAGACCAAGTACATCGAGGAGGGACCGCAGCGCCTCGCGTCCGCCCTTGCTGCCGGCGTATTCCGGACCGGAGAGTGCGTGATTCCAATCTCCACCCCAGACGAGATGCTCAGAGACCTGGAGGCATGGTCGTCGAATGGCCTGGGCGCGTGAACCGGTGGATGTGGTCCGCAGCGCCACGCCACTGCTCGATCAGCAGTGCAGCGTCTCCGCCCTCGTACATCTCGCTTCGGAAACCCGGGGCCATCGTGTTCCCGAACACGGCCCATTCACCGTCGGGGGCGAGCGCGCCGCCCATCCACGTTCCCGCAGGCACGACGAGCTGCAGCCGCTCGCCGGCGAAGATGTCATGGCCGAGGCGAGGCGTCGTGACGCCGCCGCCGGGGTGGAGCAGGACGAGATCGACGGGATCACCGAGGTAGAAGTGCCACACCTCGTCGACGGGGAGCCGGTGCATCGCGGAGAACGAGTCAGGGTCGTTCGTGAACGCAGCCAGAGTCGCGGTCCCGATGACGTCGTCGCCTGCGCTGGAGCGCCACGTCTGTACGAACAAACCTCCTTCAACGGGGAGCGGCTCCAGACCGAGGAGTTCGACGATCTGCGTGACCGTGGGGCGGCCCGCATTCATCGTTGCCCGCGATCCGCAGCACGCCTCATCGCACGCGCTTGCCCACCCCGGTCGCCGCGGTGCAGTTCGCCGCCGATCAGCATCACGACATCGTTGCCGTAGAACTCGACCATCTCGGGAATCCGCTGCAGGGTCATTCCGCCGGCCGGCGCCGGGAACGCCGGCGCGAGACGGCCGAGCGGTTCACCGAGAGCGTGGGCGATGGCAGCGCACTGCTGCGGAGCGAACGAGAACCGTCCGGAGTGGTTGGGGAACACCGACACGTCGGCGCCTGCGAGACGCGCCAGCGTGCCGAGCACGAGGGCGTGACTCATGCCATGGCGGGGAGGAGAGGTGAAGGCGCCGAGCATGCTCGGGTGGCTCATCACGACGAGGCCCAAAGCGTCGTCGGCCGCGACGGCCCGCATCGTGTCGTAGCCGTAGAGCCCTGGGAGCAGCAGCGCTCCTTTCGCACCGGCGTCGCGCGCCATCGCCGCGGCTTGAAACGTGCGGTCGGCGCCGACATTGAGTGAGGGGAGGTACACGGCGTGGGTGCCGTGGTCGGCGTTGGCGCGGGCGAGCGCTGCGGTGCACAGCTCGACGCGACGCTCGAAGTTGGCGAACGGTTGTGAGGACAGGCCGTGGTCGTCCTTGATGAGATCGATGCCCGCCGCAGCGAAGTCGTACGTCATCTCTGCGAGCACGTGGAGCGGGGTGCCCATCGGCTTCAAGGCTGTGGCGAGGATGGGGCGGTGGTGCGCGTTCAGCAGGCGACGCAGACCCTCGACCCCGAATCGCGGTCCCGGGAACGCGGCGAGCACTGATGCCGGGAGGTCGAGCGACTCGACGCGAATGCCGGGGAGGAGGCTGATGTTGCCGAAGACCACGTTCATTAGCTGTGGCAGCTGATATGCGGTGCACTCCGCCGCGTAGCTGATGGTGGCGACATGTCCACCCTCGGATTCAGCGAAGTGCTCGATCTGGCCGATGATGTGCAGCGAGATGTCGTCATCTGCGGGGATCAGGTCGGCGGGGAACTCGACGGTCTGTTCGACGCAGATGTGCCGTGCGAGCGCTCGAGCTTCGGTGTCGTCGAGACCATCGAGGTGGTAGACCACACGCAGCCGCTCACCCGACAGCTCCAGGTGTGCAGGCTCGAGCATCAGAGCGCCTCCGCCTTTGCGGCGCTGTGTACGGCTCCGACGTGGACCGCGCCGATGCGGTCGGCGGTGATGCCGAGCGGTCGCCCGACGAGGTCCTCCACAGCGGCCGTCAACGCCATCGCATCGAGCCCGAGGGACCGCATCAGATACTCCTTGCTGGCACCGTGCGCATACCGGTCGCGCAGACCGAGCCTCACGAGTCTCTGGCCCATTCCTGCGTCGGCGATCCGCTCGGCGATCGCGCTTCCGAGCCCTCCGACGACGGTGTGATTTTCGAGCGTCACCACCCCGTGAGAGGCACGCCGAATCGCGTCGTCGATCACGGCGTCACCGAAGGGCTTGTGCGTCGACACGTGCACGTGGTGCACCGAGAGGCCGGCATCACGCATGAGTGGCGTGACGCGCAATGCTTCCTCGGTGGTGATGCCTGCGGTGATGATCGTGATGTCGGTGCCTTCCGACAGCACGCGGTGAACCCCCAACCTGAACGGCTCGTCGCGAGGGAACAGGCGCGGCACCTCGCCGCGGAGCACTCTCACGTAGACGGGGCCGTCGACGGAGTCCGCGGCATCGAGGACGGTCTCGACCTCCGTCGCATCGCCTGTCTCGAGGATCGTCATGTTCGGCATCGATCGGAGCACGGCGATGTCCTCGATCGCCTGATGGGTGACGCCGCCCGGCGTCGTGATCCCGGGAAGAAACCCCATCAACCGGACCGGCAGGTTCGGATAGGCGATCGACATGGCGAGCTGGTCGTACGGCCGACGGTAGAGGAACACCGAGAAGGTGTGCACGAACGGCCGGTACCCCTCACGTGCCAAGCCGGCTGCGAAGCCGAGCATGTTCTGCTCCGCCATCCCGAACGAGAAGAACCGATCGGGATACGTGTCCCGCCATTGGCCGACCTCGCACGAGTTCGTGAGGTCGGCGGAGAGCACAACGACGTCGGGCCGGTCCTTGGCCCATGCGATGAATGCGTCGACGTACGGCCGGCTTACGATCTCGGTGGCGGTCATCACGTGAGCTCCTTCAGTGCGACCGCGTAGCGGTCGCGTTCGTCTGCGGACGTGAACCTGACGTAGTGCAGTCCGGGCGCTCGTTCGTGCAACAGCGGGATCCCGCGAGCTGGATCAGTGCGTGCCACGACGAACGTCGGACGGCCCGGCTGTCTGGCTGCGCATGCGGCGCGCAGCGCGTCGGGATCGTGGCCGTCGATCTCGTGGGCGACGGCGCCGAAAGCTCGAAGCCGCTCGACGGCGGGTTCGACGGTCATGACGGTCGGCGTCGTCCCGTCACACTGCTGCCCGTTGACGTCGATGATCGCGGTGAGATTGTCGATGCGGTGGTGCGACAGCGCCGCGACGGCTTCCCACGTCTGTCCTTCCTGCATTTCGCCGTCGCTCATGAACACCCATACACGGCCGGTGTCGCCTCGCAACCGCCTGGCGAGGGCCACACCCCCGGCGGTGCTGAGCGCCTGCGCCAGCGAGCCGGTGGTCGACTCGAACCCGGGTGAGTGCTCCGCGCCGATCATCTCCACGGTGCCGCCGTCCTTGTTGAACTGCTCGAGCGAGGACTCCTCAAGCCTGCCGACTTCGATGAGAGCGGCGTACAGCACGAGCGCGTAGTGGGCGGGAGAGAAGAAGATCCGGTCACGGTCCGCTGCCGGTGCACCGTTGTAGGCGGCGCCGTTCATGGTCTTCGCGCCTGGCCCAGGAGTGCCCGTGAACGGTCCGGGCACCGGTGGCGCGGCCGAGGGCCCGAGGTTCGCCAACCCGGTGTAGAGCGTGGCGAGCAGCTCGGCGGCCGAGCACGCCTGGGAAAGGTACCCGCCGTTGTTGGCAATCGTGTGCTGGAGGACGCGGCGGCGGATGCCGAACGCGACGTCTGCCACCGTCGGTGTGATGCTGTTTGCGGTCACGGGGTTCCTCCTTGGTCATCGACGGCATCGAGCCGCCGAACGGACGCTGCGAACGGCGACTCCTGCAACGCTCGTGCGAGGGATTCACGAGTCCCGACGCGGATGGCGCCGACGGCCGCGACATCGCGCGCGCCAGCGTGGATGAGATCGAGCACGATGCGATGCTCACCAGTCTGGTCGAGCCCTGCAAGCGAATCGGCCAACTGGTCCAGGCCCGCGGCGTCGCCGCTGTCCGCGAGCTCCACCAGCCGTTCGAGGCCGAAGACGAGATTGCGGCGACGCTTGCCCTCGCGCCACTCGGCACTCTCCGTGGCCGCTTGGCGATCACCGCCCTCCCAACCCTCGGCACAGATCCCGCCGACGACGCTCAGCTCGTCCGCGAGCTCAGCGAGCAGCTCTCGTGTCGCCTCCGGTGTGCCGTCGCTGTCCGGGTGCTCTGCGGCGAGCAGACCCCCGATCCGCCACCGATCCCATCCACCGCGGATTGCAGCCGCATCGATGAGCGCGGGCCACGGCGCATCGGCCATGTCGAGCACGCGCCCGAGCACGAACGCGCACGCGTCGCGCAGTGCAGCCACATCGGCGGTGAGCGCGCCCGCAGCGTTCGTCACCGCGCGCTCGAGCAGGATGCGCAGCGGGCGGCTCAGTGAGGTCGCGCCGGCTGCGTTGACTTCGCGTCCCACACCGGACGCGGAGCTCGTGGATGCCTGAGCGCCGTCGTCACCCCAGTACCGCTCCTCGCTGAACGGATCGCCGTGGACGTTGTACCCCCGCTCTTCCCAGAAGCCGGCGCGCTGGCCGTGGCACACCTCGAGGGCGCGCAGCCACTTCACCGACTTCCAGAAGTAGAGGTGCGGCACGACCAACCGGAGCGGCCAACCATGTTCGGCATCGAGCGCCGCGCCATCGACCTCCCAAGCCAGCAATGCGTCGTGGTGCGCCAGATCCTTCCAGGCGATGCTGGACGAGAACCCGTGCTCGCCGCGCGCGACGAGCGTGCCGGGATCGGGCTGCACACCACAGAGCTCGAGGACGTCGTCCAACATGACGCCTCCCCACGTGACGTCGAGGCGCGACCATTTCGTGACGCAGTGGATGTCGGCGGTGAGCTCACTCGGGCGCATCGACCGCAGCGAGTCCCACGTGAGCGTGACGGGACGATCGACCGCGTCACCACCGACACGGAGCGTCCACCGGTCGAGCGAGCCGTAAGCAGGCACCGGGCCGAGGTGTAGAACGGGGAAGCGGTCTGTGACGTACTGGCCCGGCGGAAGGCGGAGCGGGTCGATGCCGCGGGCACGGAGCTCGTCACGCTTGCGTTCCATGAACGTCGGCATCGGCGGCTCCTCCCTTCCAGATCGGCTGCGCCACGGCATCGAGCGCGATCGTGATCATCTGCTCGACGGTTTGCGCAACGATGGGTTTGCGTGGGTCGTAGCCGGACATGTCGTCGTCGTGCTGGTCCAGCGGGTTGCCGTCGATGGCGAGGATCGCGCCGGCTGCGGCGCCGTGCAGTGCGGCGGTGACGAACAGCGCAGCGCACTCCATCTCCACGGCCACCACACCGCTGCGCTGCCACATCGGCAGATCACTTCCCAGTACCGAGTGGGGATAAAACAGGTCGCTGGTGAGAACCACGCCCTCGTGAACGTCTCGTCCAGCGAGCGCGGCGGCCGCACGGAGTGCGAGGACGACATCGGTGTCGGCGAGGGCGGGAAACCCCGGAGGCACGAGGCGAGCGGTTGCTCCGTCGTCGCGTGCTGCACCCCTCACGATGACGAGTCCGCCGGCCCGGACTCTCGGCTGCATCCCGCCGGCGGTTCCAGCCCGGATCAGCCGGCGCACGCCGCTGCGGCACAGTTCCTCGAAGCAGACCGTGGCCCCGGCGCTGCCCACGCCGTGGGAGACGATGCCGATCTCCTCACCGCGGTGTCGTCCCGTGAACGACACGTACTCCCGGCTGCGCGCGAGCAGGCGGCGATCCTCGAGGCGTGAGGATGCGTGCTCTGCGCGTGCGGGGTCACCGACGACGAGCACTCGCTGTGGCACGTCACCTGCGCGGATCGCGAGGATCGGCATGAACGTGTCGGGATCGATGTCTACGCGATCAATGGTCATGGCGTCACAGCGTCCTCTCGTTTCCTCCGTCGATGGGCACCTGCGCGCCCGTCGTCGCGGCGAACGATTCGCCGCAGAGGTCCGCAACGACCCGCCCGACGAGGTCTGACGTGACCTCCATCTCGAGCAGGTTTCGATGTTTGTACGCGTCGACGGACATCCTGGCACGTGACGCGCGTTCCGCGAGCAGCTCGTCGCTCCACAGGCCGGTGTCGAACACGGCGTCGGGGTGCACCGTGTTGACGCGGATGTTGTCGGCCGCCCACTCGAGTGCAGCGACGCGTGCGAGTTGAGTGACGGCTGCTTTCGAGGCCGAGTACGCCGCTGCGCCGACACCGGGTGCACGGACGTTCTTCGACCCGATGAGGACGACGCGGCCACCGACGGGCGAGCGCGCAAGGAACGGGTGCAGCTGCGTGAACGCCTCGGCGACGGCGTCGACGTTGACGGCCATCACCCGACGCCACTGGGCACCGTCGAGAGCGGCGATCGGCACGCTCGCGCCGAAGATCCCGGCGGCAATCACCGCGATGTCGACCCCACCGAAACGGTCGATTCCTGCGTCGAGGGCTGATCGATGCGCGTCGGCGTCGGTGACATCCACCCGGAGACCCAACCACGCGGGGCCGCTGAACGACCGTTCCACCTCGTGGGAGACATCGAGACCGAGGACCGCCGCTCCACGTGCGAGCAGCGTCGCGGCGCAGGCGCGTCCGATGCCAGATGCTGCCCCGGTGACCACGGCAATCTGACCGGCGAGTGGCGGCGGAGCGCCGCCAAGGCGCAGCTTTGCCTGCTCGAGGTCCCAGTACTCCATGTCGAAGAGGTGGTCTTCGGTGAGCGGCACCCAGCCTCCGAGGCGGTCCTCGCACGTGCTGATCACTGCCATCGTGTGCCGGTAGATGTCGGCGGCGATCGCGGCGTCCTTGGCCTGGACCCCGGCCGTGAGCATGCCGAGCTCCCGGTCGAGCACGACGCGTGGTGCGGGGTCCAGCATCGTGACCTCCGTGCGCGACCGGCTCTGGTGCCGCTGGAAGTATTCCGCGTAACGTCCGGCGTAGCCCTCGACGTTTCGGCCGACGAGCGGGATCGGCTTGGTCCTGATCACGTGGTCCGGGGTGATCGGTCCACGTGTCGCGACGTCGGCGAGATCGCCACGGCTGGTGAAGGCCCTCGTCGCCGGTGTGGCGTCACGGGTGACGATCATCGGTCGCGCCGCAACGAGCGACAGCGTTCGCCTCAGGTCGGCGATGGCGATCGAGCAGGCATCCGGCGTCCCGGCTGCGAGCGCGGCCCCGGCCGACGCAACCGACGCGGCCGGCAGGGTCGAAAGGTGCGCTTCGGCGGCGTTGATGAGCTCGGTGTGGCGCGCATACGCCTCAGCGGCCGATGCACCGAAGGTGAACAATCCATGGTTCAGCAGCACCATGCCGACGGTCGCGTCGTGAGCCTCCGCGTCCCACCGCCGAGCGACCTCGCGAGCAAGGTCGAACCCGGGCATGACGTACGGCACGACGACGACGCGCTCGCCGTAGAGCGTGGCGATCTGCTCGGCACCGTCGGCGAGGTTCGTCAACGTCAGGATCACATCGGCATGGCTGTGCAGCACCGAGACGTGAGGGATGAAGGCGTGCAGGAGCGCCTCGACCGACGGTTGCGGTGCTGCGGGATCCAGCCGCGCCGCAGACAGTTCGCGCATCATGTCCGGGTCGGACAGCTGCTCGAGCGACAGGAGTGCACGCATCCTCGCCAGTGGCAACGGTGCGAACCCGGCGCGCTCGATCGTGGCGAGATCCCATCCCGATCCCTTGACGTAGAGCGCGTCCACGACTTCACCGGTGATGTCGTTCCAGGCCGCCTTGACCGACGTGTTCCCGCCGCCGTGGAGCACCAGCGACGGATCTCCGCCGAGCAGACGGCTGGCGTGGACGCACTCGTCGAGCGGGTCGCCGGCGCAATCACCGAGGGTCGATGTGAAGCGGTCGATCACGATCAGTACGGAGTGTCGCCGCCGTCGATGCTGATCGACTGACCGCGGATGATCTGAGCGTCGGGGCCGAGGAGGAACGCGACCACTCGGCCAACTTCGATCGGCGCGATCTTTCGGCCGAGCTGCGCCGCACCCATGCCTTCGAGCAAGGCGTCGGCGGTGACGCCGACTCGGGGCTCGAGCCAACGTGCGACCGCCGCCAGCATCGGGGTGTCGACACCGCCCGGGCAGACAGCGTTCACGTTGATCCCGTCGCTGGCCCACTCTCGCGAGAGCGACCGCGTGAGGCTGATGACGGCCGCTTTCGACGCGTTGTAGGCCGCCATGTTGTCGTAGCCGACCTTGCCGGCGTTCGACGCGATGTTGACGATCGACCCGCCTCCGTTGGCACGGAGGTGGTTGCCGACGGCGCGGGCCATGGCAAACGACGCGGTGACGTTGACGTTCAGCTGCATCGCCCAGTCCTCGACCGACGCATCCCACGCAGGATCCATCACGATCGCACCTGCGTTGTTGACGAGGCCGTCGAGGCGCCCGAACGCAGCGACCGCATGCCCGGGAACCGATGCGATCGCCTCTTTGGAGGTGAGGTCTGCCGCCACGCACGCAGTGCGGTCTCCCGTCGGGTCGAGGGCCGCCGCCACCTCCTGAAGGCGACTCTGGTCGAGGTCGCTCAGCAGGACTCGTGCGCCCTCGTCGAGCAGCGCCTGGGTGACGCCGCGGCCGATACCACCGGACGCGCCCGTGACAACGAACACCTGTTGGTCGAGCTTCATGATCCTCCTCTGTTCACCACGTGTTGCGTGCCGAGACGCCGCCGTCGACGACGACGTTGGTCCCCGTGATCCACCGCGCGAGCGGCGAACACAGGAACACGCACGCATCACCGATGTCCTCCGGCTCGCCCAGCCGGCCCAACGGCGCGGCCGCCAACCATCGCCCGACGCCTTCCGGCCATGCCTCCTCGATGCCGGGCCGACCGATCAGGCCCGGAGAGACTGCGTTGACGCGCACACCGAGCGGGCCGAGCTCGACTGCGGCGGCCCGGGCATGCATCAACAGCGCGGCTTTCGACGTCGAGTAGTGGCTGTGGCCGACGGCAGGATGCGACCCCTCGATGGAGGCGATGTGCACCACGGACCCGGTGCCGCCTCTCGCAGCCACGTGTGTGGCGAGCTCGCGCGTCATCCGGTGGCATGCCGTGACGTTGGTGACGAACATCAACTCGAAGTCTTCGTCGGTGATGTCCATGAATGCCGCGCCCGGCTGGATGCCTGCGTTGTTGACGACGGCGTCGAGGCGGCCGAACGCCTCGATCGCCGCGGCGACGACCGAGGCGGGACCGTCGACGGCGGTGAGGTCGGCCCGAATGGTGCGGCTGCCCCCTGGGGCGTCGACCACCGGTGCGTCGCCCCGGTGGTGGTGGAGAACGAGCGTCGCGCCGGCCTCGGCGAAGCGACGGGCGATGCCGGAACCGATACCGCCGGCCGCACCTGTGACGGCGACGACCGATCCGGTCAAGTCGATCGAGATCATCCTGCCTCCTGTTGTCAGACAACCTAGCGATGATGTCGGAAAGGTGTCAAGCGCTACTCTGGGTGGCGCATGGGGGAACTGTGAGCGGCCGCAGCGGGATTGCGAAATTGTCGAGGACTGTTGCCGACGACCTCCGCCGTCGGCTCGAGGACGGTGAGTGGAGCCCCAGTGAGCGGCTGCCGGGTGAGCACGAGCTCGCTGCGCACTACGGCGTCTCGAGAGCGACCGTGCGTACCGCATTGCGCGCCGTCGACGCTCGTGGGCTCACCGTCACGCTGCACGGCCTGGGAACTTTCGCGACGGTCGCGACACGCGCCGTCGCAGCCGATCTGCACCGGCTCGAGTCCATTTCGGCGACGATCGTGCGTCTCGACCGACAGCCCGGCGCGAGCTTTCGAACGATCGCGATCCGTGACGCGACCGCTCGTGAGGCCGCAGCGCTGGACCTGGTTTCAGGTGCACCCGTGCTGTCGACCCGACGTGAGATCACCGCCGACGGCGAGATCGTCGCGTACTCACACGAAACCATTCCCCGCCACGTCCTCGCGGAGGATTTCGACCTGCTCACCGTGAGCGGCTCGCTGTTCGGCCTGCTCGACGCGCACGGTGCATATGCGACGTCCGCGCTCACCGCTATCCATGCCTCGACCGGCGACGAGATCGGGTGGGGCGACGAGGCTCCGGACGCCCTGTACGTGCTGCTCGAGCAGACGCACTTCGACGCCAAGAACCGTGCCGTCGCATTTTCGCGGACGTGGTTCATCGAGGGTCGGTTTCAATTCAACCTCGTGCGTGTCCGATGAACTCGACCACCCAGCGACGGATCTTGACCGCTGACCATCCAGTGCTACGCTGCGGCGATGTTGTCTGACAACTCCGATGAAGAACGGGTGGTCGCCGAGCGCGCTCCAACCGTCCGCTGGAGTGGTAGTGGCCTCGACATCCTCGACCAGACCGCGCTTCCCCACGCCGAGGAGGTGCTGCACTGCGAGACCGTCGGCGACGTCGTCGAGGCAATTCGGCGGCTGTCCGTCCGTGGCGCACCGGCCATCGGTGTCGCCGGCGCGTACGGCGTCGCCCTCGCCGCCACACTCCACGACCCGGCGACCGATCGTGAAGCATTCGATGCCGCCGTCGCCTCGCTCCGCGACGCTCGTCCCACAGCGGTCAACCTCCGTCGAATGGTCGAACGGGTTGCATCGAAGGCCGGCGACGGTGTGACCGCCGTTCTCGCCGAGGCCCACGCGATCCGCGACGAGGAACTCGGCGCGTCGATCTCCATGGGTGAACGAGGAGCCGACCTGTTGCTCGAGCTCGTTGGTCTGCGGCCGTTGAAGGTGATGACCATCTGCAACACCGGAGGCCTCGCCGCCGTCGACCGGGGCACCGCCCTCGCGGTCATCCAGACCTTGCACGAGCGCAGCTTGCTCGTGGAGGCACTGCCCCTCGAGACTCGGCCCCTGCTCCAGGGCGCCAGGCTCACCACGTGGGAACTGGCACGAATGGGTGCGCCCCACCGGCTGGTCGTGGACTCGGCAGCCGCGTTCTTGCTGAGCCGAGGCGCAGCGGACGCAATCGTGGTCGGCGCCGACCGCATCGCCGCCAACGGCGACACGGCGAACAAGATCGGCACGTTCGCGCTCGCCCTCGCAGCGCGTCAGGCGGGCGTTCCGTTCGTCGTGGTGGCGCCGGAGTCCACCGTGGACATCGACACGCCGAGCGGCGACGTCATCGTGATCGAGGATCGCGGTAGTGACGAAGTCTGCTCCTTTGCCGGGGTGAGGGTGTGCCCGCCCGGCACGCAGGCGATCAACCCCGCGTTCGATGTCACGCCGGTGGCGTTCATCGACGCGCTGGTCACCGAGCGACGCGTCGTCCACTTCCGTTCGGGCGACACTCTGGAGTCGGTCACGGCCGGTCAGAACGTCTGAAGGGGCCGGCCTGGAGCCGGCTAGAGCACCCGCCGGGGTTCCGGCACCGCATCAACAAGGAGCAGCAATGAACAGCAGGAGTACAGGAATGGTTCGGCTCCCGATCGGGGTGCTCGCCGCGTTCGCGCTCATCGTCGCCGGTTGCGGTAGCGATAAGTCGAAGTCGTCGGCCAGCACCGCCGCCTCCGGCGCCACGACCGCCGCCAGCACGACTGCCGGCAGCACCGCCGCCGGCGGCACGGCCGCCGCTGGAAAGGGCGGACAGAGCCTGATCTACATCACACCGACGCCGATCGGTGTCAACGAGTTCCTCGTGCTCGGCCAGACCGGCACGGAAGCGGAAGCGAAGAAGCTCGGGGGCAAGTCGAAGGTCTACGAGTCGACGGACCTCAACAGCCGCCGTGCCAACCTCGAAGCAGCGGTCGGGGAGAAGCCCGACGTCATCGTGCTGACGACGTTCGACTTCACCGACCTCGCCGCCGAGTTCGCGGCTGCGAACCCCAAGCAGCAGTTCATCCTGATCGACAGCTGCCCGACCACCCCGCCGGCGAACCTGCACTGCGGCGTCTTCCGCGAGCAAGAGGGTGCGTACCTGCTCGGAATCGAGGCAGGGATGCTCACCAAGACGAACAAGATCGGGTCCGTCGCCGCGCTGGACATCCCGTTCCTGCACCGCTACATCGACAGCTTCGCGCTCGGCGCAAAATCCGTGAACCCGAACGTGTCGAACTCGGCGGTCTACATCGGAGGCGACAACCCCTTCTCCGACCCGGCTCGCGGCAAGGAGCAGGCTGACGCCCTCATCGCACAGGGCCTCGACCAGGTGTTCGCCGTCGGCGCCGGCTCGAACGGCGGCATCTTCGACGCGGCGAAGGCCAAGGGCGTCTTGTCCTACGGCGTCGACATCAACCAGTGCAGCATGGCTGCCGGCACGGTCGTCGACAACAACCTCAAGCTCGTCGATCAAGTGGTCGAGCAGCTCATCGACCAGGTGCTCGCCGGCACCGCCGGTTCGGTCGTGTCCTTCGGTCTCAAGGAGGGCGCCACGGGCGTCATCGCGCTGCAGGACGACGTTGCGTCGAGTGGCTGCGTCATCGCTGACCATCCCGATGTGATCGCCAAGGTCAAGGACGCCGCGGCGAAGATCATCGACGGCTCGTTGGTGATCCCCGACCCCCTTGCGGCCGGCTGACCGGTCGCCCCAGAAGACGTTCGAGCAGATGACCGAGGGCGCGATCGAACTGGAGCTGCGGGGGATCACCAAGCAGTACCCAGGCGTGCTCGCGAACGACGCGATCTCGATGACAGTCCGGAGCGGGGAGATCCACGCGATCGTCGGTGAGAACGGTGCCGGCAAATCGACGCTCATGTCGATCCTGTTCGGGCTCGTCGCTCCGGACGATGGAGAGATCCTCGTCCGGGGCGAGCGAGTGCAGTTCAAGTCTGCGCTCGACGCCATCGCCTCCGGTCTCGGCATGGTTCACCAGGCGTTCCAGTTGTTCCCCACCATGACGGTGGCCGACAACGTCGTGTACGGGCACGAACCGCGGCGCGGATGGTTCATTGACCGGGCATCCTCGGTTCGTCAGGTCGGCGATCTGGCGAAGAGCTACGGCCTCGGCATCGACCCCTCGGCGCGCATCGAACACCTTCGCGTCGGCGCACTGCAACGCGTCGAGATCCTGAAGGCGCTGTATCGCGACGCTCGCGTGCTCATCCTCGACGAGCCGACGGCGGTGCTCACGCCGCAAGAACGCGACGGCTTGTTCGAGGTCCTTCGCAGGCTTCGTGCTGACGGACGCACGATCCTCTTCATCACCCACAAGCTGAACGAGGTGATGGCGATCAGCGACCGCGTCACCGTCTTGCGGAGGGGACGGGTCGTGCACGAGGTGGCCACATCGGACACCTCGCCCGCAGAGTTATCCATTGCCATGACGGGTCGATCGGTGGACACCAGCCGGCGTCGTGCGGAGCACGCAGTCGGTGCCTCGCTGCTCGAGGTGAGCCACCTTCGCGTGGACGATGCGGACGGCATCCGCCGTGTCGATGACGTCAGCCTCACGGTCCACGAGGGTGAGATCGTCGGCGTCGCTGGTGTCACGGGCAGCGGGCAGGCAGAGCTCATCGAGGCGATCATGGGCTTGCGTCCGGTCACCGACGGGACCATCACGCTGCAAGGCGAGGACGTCGTGCACCTCGACCTGCGGGGCCGGCGCGACGCCGGCCTCGCGTACGTGCCCGAGGACCGGCACCGGGTCGGGTCGGCAGCACTCGCTTCGACGAGCCAGAACCTGTTCATGGCCTACCAGTGGCAACGCCGGTTCCAACGGCGCGGTTGGCTCAACCGTCGCGCGGTGGAGCGGCACGCCCGCGAGCTGATCGACACATACGACATCAAAGTCGCCGGGCCCGACCAGAAGGTGGCGGAGCTGTCGGGTGGGAACCTCCAGAAGGTGGTCGTCGCCCGCGAGCTCGCGCACGATGCGCCGGTGCTCATTGCAGAGCAGCCGACCCGCGGGGTCGACGTCGGCGCGAGCGAGTTCATCCACGGCCAACTCGTCGCCCACCGCGACGCCGGGAGAGGGGTGTTGCTCGTGTCCGCCGAGCTCTGGGAGATCCTTGCGCTGTCGACCACGATCTTCGTGATGTTCGACGGTCGCCTGGTCGCCCAGCTCGACCCGCACGAGACCGACGACGTCGAGATCGGGCTGTACATGACCGGCGCGAATGAGCAGCAACGTGTCCATACCTGATCGGTTCCATGCAACCGGCGGCGTCACTCGGGCTGGTCATCGCTTCTCGGCTGGCCTGCGCAGCCCGGTCACGGTGGCGCTGGTGCTGTCGTTCGGGATCGCGGCGGTCATCCTGCTCGCGTCGGGCGCGAACCCGCTCACGGCGTACAGCGAGATGTGGAAGGGCGCGACGACCGGCGCCGGGCCGCGCACGATCATCGATCGTGCCATCCCGATCGTGGGCATGGCGCTGGCCATCTCGATCCCGCTTCGCTCCGGCATCATCAACCTCGGTGGAGAAGGACAGATGGTGGTCGGCGGCCTCGCCGCTGCGCTCACGGGCATCCACATGCCGGGGCCGGCAGCGCTCGTCATCATCGCATCGTTTCTCGCGGGCACCGCCGCCGGTGTCGTCTGGGCGCTGCTGCCTGCGCTCGGGCAGACGGCGATCCAACTGCCCATCCTGATCACCAGCCTGCTGCTCAACGCTCCTGCCCGTGCACTCACGAGCTACCTCGTGAAGTACTACTTCGGCGACAAGACCGCCACGTCGACCACCACGGTTGCGCTGCCGCCGCACAGCCGGCTTCCCAAGCTCGACTGGCTCTTCGGCGGCGCGAGCGCGACCGTGCTGCTCATCGCGGTGCTCGTGATCGCGATCAGCCTGTTCAACAACCGCACCGCCGCCGGTTACCAGAGCTTCATCTCCGGCATCAACCTCCGGTTTGCCCGCTACGGCGGTGTCCACGTCACTCGCCAGACCGTCGCGAGCATGGCGGTCGGTGGTGCCATCGCCGGGATGGTGGGCGCGCACCTCGTGCTCGGCCAATCGGGCCGTTTCGTCGATGGCGACCTCGCCGGCAGCGGGTTCGCATGGACTGGCCTGCTGGTGTGCCTGCTCGCCGTGAGCCGCCCGGTGCCGATCCTGATCGCCGGCGCCTTCTTCGCTGCGTTGCAGGTCGGAGGGCTGGCGATGCAGCGCAATGCCGGCATCTCGGGCCAGCTCGCCCAGGTCCTCCAGGCCGTCGTGATCCTGGCACTGGCGATGCGAGTCGTGCCAGCCGTGCGCAGACGCAGGCGCGGCCATGCCGGCAGCAGCGGCGACCTCGCGATTGCGGACGAAGAACCCCTGGGCGCCCTGCGGCCCGATCCAGTCGAGTCGGACGCGGGATCGGCCGCCCCGGGCATCGCGGCTCGCTGATGTTCGACCGCTTGTTCGACTCCGCGTTGCTCCTGTCGGTCGTTCGCGCGACCATCCCGATCCTGCTCGCGGCGATGGGTGGCCTCATCTGCGAACGCGCCGGCGTGTTCCAGATCTCGCTGGAGGGAACGATGCTCGTCGGCGCATTCACGGCCGTGTCGATGTCCTACGTGAGCGGCAACGCGTACGTCGGCGTCCTGTGCGGGATGGCGGCGGGCGTCGCAACGTCGAGCCTCCTCGCTGTGGGACACGTGTCGCGCAAAGGTGATCCGATCGTCATCGGGATCGCGATCAACCTGCTCGCTGTCGGGCTGACGGGCTTCCTCCTCCCGCAGTTCTTCGATCTGCGCGGCGTGTTTCGCGATCCGGCCATCGTCGGGCTCAGCACCTACGCCCTTCCCGGGCTCTCCCGCATTCCTGTCATCGGAAGCGCTCTGTTCCAACTCACGCTCCCTGGCTACTGCGCGTTCCTCCTCGTGCCGCTGATCTGGGTCCTGCTGTTCCGCACTCCTGTCGGCCTGCGGCTGCGCGGTGTGGGCGAAAACGCTCCGGCGGCTCAGACCCGTGGCGTGCCGGTGACCACCTACCAGTACGCCGCCGTCTTGATCTCCGGCGCGCTCGCCGGCCTTGCAGGGGCTCAGCTCGCCCTCGGCAACGTCGTGCAGTTCTCCGAGAACATGTCCGCCGGACGCGGCTGGATCGCAGTTGTCGCCGTCCTGCTCGGGCAGGCGCACCCGCTCGGCGTGCTTGCCGCAGCGATGCTGTTCGGCCTCGCCGAGGGGTTGGGGTTCCGCCTGCAAGGCAACGGGCTGGCGGTGCAGATCACCGATGCGCTTCCGTGGGTGGTGACGCTCATCGCGCTCTTCATCGCCCGCAAGCGGTTCATCCGGCTCCTCGACCTCACCGGACGCGCAGCGTGACGCAGACGCGATTCTCGGCCGAGAACCTGGTGACCATGGCACCGACGGACTCGGGCATGCCCGAGGTCCACTCGCCGGGGGTCGTCGACGTCGATGACGGCGTGGTGGTGTGGTCGGGCCAGGCGTCGGATGCGCCGCCGGCACCTGCCGGTGCGCCCGTCGTCCAGGTCGACGGGGTGCTGATGCCCGGGATGGTCGACATCCACGCACACACGCCGATGCTGTTGCTCCGCGGCACCGGCGAGGGCCTGCCGACGGATCGCTGGCTCACAGAGGTGATGTGGCCGCGCGAGGGGCGCCTCACCGACATCGACGTCCACTGGGCCATGCAGTACGGCGCGGCCGAGCTGCTCCGCAACGGGATCACGACCTCGAGCGAGATGTACTTCTTCGGCGACGCCCTGGCTCGCGCTGCCGCTGCGGCCGGCCTACGGTGCATCGTCGCCGCACCGCTCATCGAGGCCGCCGACTTCGCCGACTTCGCCGCCATGGGCACAATCGACGCGCAGCTCGACGCGATCCGTGACCTGCGCCGAACGTGGCGCGGTCACCGCACGATCGAGATCGGCGTAGGTCCACACGCTGCCTACTCGCTGTCCCGTTCGACGTTGGAGTCCGTCGCCGCAGCGGTCGCTGACGATCCGATGCTCGTGCACATCCACGTCGCCGAGCAGCCCGGCGAGGCCGCCGCGGTGGAGCGCAAGACGGGCAAGACCGTGCCCTCGTATCTCGACGAGCTCGGGCTGCTAAGCCCGCGCACCGTTGCCGCCCATTGCGTGTGGGTGACTCCGGGCGACATCGAGCTGTTCGCGGAGCGTGGTGTCGGCGTCGCGCACTGCCCGGCCTCGAACGGTCGCCACGCGAGTGGCATTGCACCCGTCGACGACATGCGCCGCCTCGGCGTCAAGGTCGGCATAGCGACCGACGGCCCGGCGTCGCACGACCGGCTCGACCTGTTCGAAGACGTCCGTACCGCAGCTCGGTTCGCACGGATCCGCGCCATGGACGCGTCGCGGATGACCGCTGCCGACCTGCTATCGATGGTCACCAGTGAGGCTGCCGACGCGATCGGCCGGCCCGACCTCGGACGACTGACGCCCGGATCCCGAGCCGACATGGTGTCTCTCGACGTGCACGACGACGGGTTCGAGCCGGTGCTCTCGCCTCACGAGCTGGTTGCACGCATCGTCTGGGCCGGGAGCCGAGCTTCGGTTCGATCGGTGTGGGTCGAGGGCACCCAGGTCGTGGCCGACGGTCAGTGCGCCACCGTCGACCGGGCCGACGCGCGCGCCAAGGTCATCGCCACCGCGCGACGCCTCGCCGACCGCTGAGCCGTTCGGCGTCTGCGTCGCCCGTCAGCGATCGGCCGAGGACGGGTTCGGTAACGGTCCGCACCACTCGTTGTTCTGCATCGCCGACCACGCTTGCATCAGCGCACGCGCAGGGTACTTGCCCTTGGTGAACGCCTCTTTCGAACCACACGCGACACGGGTTCCGGTCGGCTGACGCTTCGTTGCGTAACCAACCCGACCACCGAGCGGCGGGCGCTTCGAGAGTCACACGACCAGAACCCCAGACGCTACAACATGTTCAACGAGAGTCTCCGCGGATCCCAGGGCGGTTCAAACAGTCCTGATCATCACGTGCCCGAGTCCGGCTGGACGGTCGAACAGTTCTCGTTGGACAGCGCAGCGATGTGCCAGACCGTTTGCGTGGGCGATGGCGCGTCCGCCTCAGGGTGTTGTGACCGGTGTGGTGCTCTGTCTGCACGGACGCAACGACGACCATCAGTTCGCCTTCGACACGATTCACGTTCACGATGTCGTCGCAGCGCTCGGGCATTCGCTTGCGGTGGTCGCAGTCGACGGTGGCGCCGACAACCATTGGCATCCGCTCCGCAGCGGTGTCGATCCATAGACGATGATCACTGCCGAGCGGTTGCCCGCCGTCACTGCCATGCTCGAACGGAACGCGCCGCGCGCTGTTCTGGGCTGGTCGATGGGCGGGTACGGCGCTGTGCTCACGGCCGAGCGGGCACCTGGGGAGTTCCGAGCCGTCGCCGCGGCAAGCCCTGCGATCTGGGACAGCTTCGAACACTCGGCCCCCGACGCATTCGACGACCCTGCCGACTTTGGCCGCTACAACGTTGTTGACGGACTGCCCAAGCTGTCCTCGCTCACGGTGCGGATCGATTGCGGGACCGATGACGAGTTCATCGGACAAGCACGACGAGTTGCGGCTTCGCTGCCCGTGCCGAACCAAGGACGATTCTCATCGGGGTTCCACGACGCCAGCTACTGGCGAAGCATCGCTCCGCACCAGATCGCCACGCTCGCCGTAGCACTCCAATAGAGCCAGCGCGGCCATCAACTTGCGCTGAGTGCCGCGCGGCGTCGTAGATGATCGTCGCGAGTCGGGGCACCCCTGCCCAGAGGCGCCGATCCGGATCCGATTCGAGACCGGTCGATCGCAGCACTACCTCGGCGAAACGCCGCAACACCCACAACGCGCAGCGCATGACGCTCACGCAGAGCGCCGGTCGAACGATCGCGACGTTCTGGTGAAGGAGCAACACCAGGCGCGTGCTTCGCTCGACAAGCGTGCCAACCGCGCTGCGGCCGCCTTCGCCAAGGATGAGGTCGCCCTCCCAGTGACCGGGCACCGCACGATCGGCGACCTCTGCGGGCCGTTCGCAGATCATGACCATGTCGGGGATTCGTCCGCGCCCGTCGGGCGTGCCGCGCTTCTTGCGGCAGACGCGCCCTGATCTCAGGCAGCGGGCCAGCTCGCGGCGCGACTCACCTCGGCCTTGAACGAACAGGGATTGGTAGATCGTCTCGTGATCTCCGGGTCGTCCGGGAAATCAAACGGTAGGCGCCGCGAGATCTCGTCGGGCGACCAGAGCTGGATCAATCCGCGAGCGACCTCGTCGCACAGCGGACCCTCACGAAGCTTGCACAGCTTCGGTCTACGCGCGGCATTCCGTGCCCGCTGATGCGCGGCCCACGCCGAATAGATGTCTCGCCCCCGTTCGCGGCCACCTCTCGACTGATCGTTGAACACTGCCGTCCCAATCGTCTCGCGATCGCTGCGAATGACTCGCCGGCGCGTACACCGACCAGGATCTCCTCACGATCACCGATGGCCAGATGATCGGAGCGCGGCTCCCATTCGTCGCGCAGTCCAGTGATGAACTTGCCGTCGTTCACCATCAAAGCAACCATCGGCGCGGTGCACCCAATCTCTCGAGCGATGTCGACGAGACGCCAACCTCGACCACGAAGACGGAACGCGAGCTGCTTCTGCTCGTGCGTGACTATTCCTGCCATGACACCGCTCCTGTGATCGAGAGGCTCGGATCGTCACAGGCCCAGTGCGCTCACCGGTTGATTCCGCCATGTCGTTCGCGCGACGCAGCTCCCGGTTCTCGCGTTCCAGCTCGAAGATCCATTGGACGTCAGCCGTTGGCGTGCCGGGCTTGCGGCCACCGTCGATCTCGGCCTTCTTGACCCAGCCACGCAACCACTCGGTCCCGATCCCGAGCTGCTTCGCGACCTGCCAATCACACCGGGGTGATCGACGGGTTCCTGACGGATCTCCAACACCATCCGCACCGCCCGCTCGCGCAGCTCGATCGGATACTTCTGGGGCCTCCGCCGCGCACCACTGGTTGCCATAGGTCCATCCTCGTTTCCAAGATAAGGAACCTCCGCGGATCCCAGGCCGATTCAGCATGCCGATGCAGTCAGTGGTTCAACATCTGCACCGTGCAGCCCTTCTTGCGGATCGACGTTGGCAACTCAACGACCACAACGATCCCGTCTACCTCAGCAGCGCGGCTGCCTACTGCGATGCAGTCATCGGCGAAAAGCACTGGACATCGAAACTCCGGGAACCACGTTGTCCGACACGCGCTCGCTACATCCTCTCCTCGCCCGAAGAGTTCAAGACGTTGATGGCCAACATCCTCAGCGGTTCATTCCTTTGATTTCTCGCCGCCGACCGCTCCTACCACGAACCCGAATCGCACAGAACGCGCGGCTCAGAACGCCGCCCTCCGATGAACTCTCAACTGGTCCATATCGGCGCGTCGGCCCTGCACCACCATCCACGCTGATCTGATCTGATCTGATCGGCGGCCGGCTACCAGTCCATGTCACCAATGCGATGCAACGGGTCCTGCTCCGGCCGCAGAATCATCTCGATCGCACCAGCGAACCAGATAGCCCGCTCCGGATGAACTGCGCCGACGCTGGAGTGGCATCGGCCTTGAACACGTGCGAAGGGCCGGAGCCGATGAAGTTACCGAAATTCGGCGACGCCTCGACCACCGTGGGTGCCGAGGAGGTGTTAGCGAAATTGGCGCCCGAAGAGCCTGCAATGTAGAAATTGTTCGAGCCGAGGATCAGTGGCCCCTGGTCGCCTCCGCCGCTCAATGCGATTGCCCGCTGGTTCCCCTCGACGAAGAGTCCCGCTACGGCTCCGGCGCCCGCCGCCAGAAATCCCCGCCGCTTGAACGTCTGCTTGTGTGACACCGCAATCCTCCCCAGTCGGCCTCGTCGCCCCGGGCATGATACGTCGATTCGCTGGAGTGATGCGTCCCGCTTTCGGTGGTGTCCGGATGGTGGTATTTCGAGATACGGGACGATGCAGAGGCTTCGATATGGGCGGTTCGAGGGATGCGATTGCGTCGTCGTTCTGCGCCGCCCTTTATGCGCCGCTCGCGTATGTCGTCGGTAGCTCCGAGCGGAGTCATGAGCCACCTCAGATTGGGCCACACGCTCTCAGGTCCAGCCTGGATCTCCGATCATCGCTGTCAGCCTCGCGGCGCTCGCCGTTGCATGAACAGGTTGATGCCATCAGCCATGAGGCGCGCTCGCGGGGCGTCGAGCAAATCAAAGTGGCCGTGCGCTGCGTCGTTTCTGAGGCCGGACCACGCGGTCACGTCCTTCGCATCCTGCCGGTCCAGCTTGCCCGCCGTCTGGAGCGCCGTGCTGTAGGAGTTTATTCCGGGCTTCCCAGCCAGCGATGGGCTGCCCGCCTGTTCCCAAAGCGATCGGAGTGCGGCCTCCAGGGCAGCACCAGCGAGCATGATCGGCGCGCCCGGATGCACATCGCGTTCGTTGAGCAACAGAGCTACCTGTTCCATCAAGTCGGTGGCTGCGTCGACGCGGGCACGAACTTCGTACGGAAGGCTGGAGGCCATGCCGGACTCCACCGCCGCGACGTATTGGTCGAGAACGTCGGCTACGTCCAATAGGTACTGCTCAGCCATCTTGCTTTTGTCGCCGTCATTGGCGAGTCGATAGAACTCGCCACCGCCGTCGTTACGCCGCAGGAAGTCGAGTGCTGCGGCCAATCGGGGCTTAGCCTTGGTTGCAAGTCGTGGATATCCAGGCTCACCAACCACGGACTGGTCTCGCGACAGTTGCCGGAGCCGATTCGCCTCGGCCCGTGCCCAATCGAACGGATCGTACGGCGGCTCGCTCACCGACCGGACGCTACTCCTTGCGGTGTCACGACCGTCACAATCAAAGTACGAGCCTTGGCCCCTGGCTCGCTGCGTATCCAACTAGCGCTGAGCGGCAGATCGGGTCGCCGTTCATTTCTGAAAGGATGTCCGCATGACGAATCGCAGCGATGATCTCGGCGCCCTCCTTGCGTCATTGCCTCCCGCGACGGTCACCGCGCTTCTGCCGTATCTGTTTGGTGGGAGTGGCGGCGCCGGCGGCTCAGCCGGCAACGGCGGGGCGGCTGGTGGGGGCGGAGGTGCCGCCGGGGGCTCTGGAGGATCGGGCGGGATCGTCTACTACGTCAACTATTCACCCAGCGCACCGGATGCGTTGCTCGAATGGTTGGCTCCCCTTGAGGCCGAATTGGCAGACGTGCTCGCCAGCACCGACGAACAGGTGCGACGTTCGGGTTGGGAGCGCCTCGGCCACTGGCTCGGCTCACAAGCATTGACAATTCCGGCCAATGTGGTCGGGTCGATCATCGGCACAATGCTCCTCAACGCGTAGGCGCACTGCACCGTTCCGATCTGCCGTTCCGCGATAGGCGGAAATGGGCGATGCGAGGCAGAGCGCGAGCTCAAGATCCCGACAGCGCAGATCGTTCGCCCGCGAGAGCGCAGAATGTGCGAAGGCCGAGTGAGAAGCGATCACAGAGCCGGCGATCTGGCTTCATAGATGGGTGACGCAAGTGCGTTCACGAG